>CAILQW010000044.1 GCA_903836515.1 Candidatus Omnitrophota bacterium
AGGCTTCTTTGACGTGTCCATGTGTTAATTGTTGTTCGCTCTTCATCTGATAACAAGATTGGCTTGGCGTGTTTGCTCATGAGATACATCATACATGAAAATCTGAATAAGTCAAGTTATTTATGGGACACTACACTAGCATGCGTCCAGGCACCGGAAGATCTGTAATGCCTTGGGCATACGAAGATAGGAATACGCCTTGTAATAAAAAGACGCCCAAGATCATTGTGATAATAGACTGTCGAAAACGCATATGAAGCAAATCGTTTAGAATGTTAGAAAATAAATCTCTTTAAGTAACAAACTATACCATTCTAAACATAGAAAACACAACAAATGTACTACCTACTAATTTAAAATAAAGATTCCTCAACGCCCCACCCCCCGCTGTTTCCACATAAAATAGATCACCGGATACACCAGAAGCTCCAGGATAAAACTGCTGAAGATCCCGCCGATCATGGGGGCGGCGATGCGCTTCATCACGTCCGCACCCGCGCCCATGGACCACATGATCGGGACAAGGCCCATGAACATGGCGGCCACGGTCATCAGTTTCGGACGGACACGCTTCACCGCGCCGTGGACAATCGCTTCCGTCAGGTCTTCCCGGGTCCGCATTTTCCCCTGACGCACCGCGTCGTCATAAGCCATATCCAGAAAAAGAAGCATAAAAACACCCGTCTCGGCATCCAGCCCCATGAGCGCGATCATGCCGACCCACACAGCGATAGACATATTGTATCCAAGCATCCACAAGAACCACACGGCACCTACCAGCGAAAAAGGCACCGCCAGCATCACGATCCCGGCCTTGACCGGCGAACGGGTATTCATATAAAGCAAAATAAAAATAAGAAAGATCGTCAGGGGCAACACCACCCGCATCCGCTCGCGCACGCGCAGCATGTTCTCGAACTGACCGCTCCACTGCAGGGAATAACCGGTTGGAACCTTCAGCTCACGGGCCACAACACGCCGTGCCTCTTCCACAAAACTCCCGACATCGCGCCCGGCAATATCCACATACACATACCCCGCCAGCATGCCGTTCTCATCACGGATCATCCCGGGGCCGGTGGTGAGCTTGATATCGGCCAGCTGTTCCAACGACACCTGCGCGCCTGAAGCGGTCGGCACCAGCACGCGGCGCAATTTCGGAAGATCGTCGCGAAAATCACGGGCGTACCGGACATTCACCGTATACCGTTCCCGGCCCTCGATCGTCGTGGTCACCGGCTCGCCGCCAATGGCGGACATAATGATATCTTGAACCTCTTTGATGGACAACCCGTAACGCGCGATCTCCAGGCGCTTGATATCGAAATCGATGAAATACCCGCCCGTCACACGTTCCGCGTAAACACTCCGTGCGCCCTTGATATTTTTGACAAGACCCTCCACGTCGATCCCGATCTTCTCGATCTGCGCCAGATCCGCGCCATACACTTTAATGCCGATCGGCGTCCGGATCCCGGTTGAAAGCATATCAATCCTGGCCTTGATCGGCATGGTCCATGCGTTGGACACCCCCGGGAACTGCATCTTCAAGTCCAGCTCGGCAATGAGATCCTCCCAGGAAATCCGGTCCGGCCAGATCGGGCGGAAGGGTGCCTGCAGGAAACCGGGGAACGTGGAATACCAGCGCGGCACATGGCGCCACGCACTCTCGGGCTTGAGAACGACCGTCGTCTCCATCATGGAAAAAGGCGCCGGATCCGTCGATGTTTCCGCACGACCGGCCTTCCCGAAAACGCGCTCGACTTCCGGCACCGTCTTGATCACCTTGTCCATTTGCTGCAGGAGTTTCGCCGCCTCGGTCACGGAAATGCCCGGCAGCGTCGTGGGCATATAAAGGATAGATCCTTCATTCAACGGCGGCATGAATTCTGACCCTAAGCGCATAAAAACAGGGATCGTCGACACCACCAGCAAGGCTGCCGCGATCAAAGTGGCTTTAGGGAACTTAAGGACAAACCGGCACACCGGTTCATAACATCTGAACAACACCCTGCTGACGGGATGTTTTTCTTCAGGGTAATATTTCCCGACAAGAATACTGTTGAAAAAACTCGAGATCCAGACGGGTCGAAAACAGATCGGATCAATGCGCGTAAAAAACATCCGCATCGCCGGATTAAGGGTCACCGCGAGAATCGCCGCGATCGCCATGGCAAAGTTCTTGCTGAACGCCAGCGGCTTGAACAACCGCCCCTCCTGGTCCAGGAGCGTGAATACCGGCAAAAATGCCACGGCTATCACCAACAGCGAAAAGAACACGGACGGCCCAACCTCTTTAAGTGCCGTCAACAGCACCTCGCGATAATCCCCCTGGCGCCCTCCCGCGTCCCACACTTGAAGCTTTTTGTAGGCATTCTCGACCTCAATGATGGCGCCGTCGACAAGCACCCCGATCGATATGGCAATACCGGCCAGGGACATGATGTTGGAGGTCAGCTTCATCATGAGCATCGGGATAAAACTGAGCAGCACGGCGACAGGAATCGTGACAATAGGGACACTGGCCGACGGGAAATGCCACAAAAAGAAAACAATCACCAGCGCCACAATGATCATTTCCTCCATGAGCTGATGCCTGAGCGTGTCAATGGCGCGGCGGATCAAATCCGAACGATCATAGGTGGTCACAAGCTCGACCCCCGGCGGCAAGGATGCCCTGACCTCCTTCAATTTTTCTTTGACCCGCTCAATGACATTTAAGGCGTTCTCCCCCGAACGCATGAGCACGATGCCCCCCACCGTATCGCCTTCGCCGTCCAGGTCCGCAATGCCGCGCCGCATCTCCGGCCCCAGGGCCACAGACGCCACATTTTTAACAAAGATCGGCGTGCCGTTGGCATCGTTACCCAGGACAATATCCTCGATATCTTTGGCCGACTTGATATAGCCCCGCCCGCGCACCATATACTCAGTACCTGCCAGCTCGATCAGCCGCCCGCCCACATCGTTATTGCCATTACGGATCGCCTCGCTCACCTTCATGAGCGGTATGTTGTATGCCAGCAGGGCATTGGGCTTCACATTCACCTGGTACTGCTTCTGAAAACCGCCGACCGACGCCACCTCCGCCACACCCGGGACAGACTGCAGCCAGTAACGCAGATACCAGTCCTGGAAAGAGCGCAGTTGAGAAAGATCATTTTTGCCGGACTTGTCAACCAAGGCATACTGATAAACCCATCCCACAGACGTCGCATCCGGTCCGATCTCCGTCTTGACGCCTTCGGGCAATTTAGGCAATATCTTGCTCAAATACTCCAGCGTCCGGCTGCGTGCCCAGTAAATATCGGTGCCGTCCTTGAAAATGATATACACGAAAGAGTATCCAAAATCGGAAAAGCCGCGGATCGACTTCACGCCGGGAGCCCCCAGCATGGCCGTCACCACAGGATAGGTAACCTGGTCTTCGATAATGTCCGCAGAACGATCCCAGCGGGAATACACAATGACCTGCGTATCGGAAAGGTCCGGGATAGCATCAAGAGGAATATTCTTCATGCTGTACACGGCGCCGACAAGTGCCATCACCGTCAGTATCATGACAATGTATTTATTCTTCGCTGAAAACTCTATGATTTTTTCGATCATAACCCATTACTCCAAGAAATATTTACGAGCCACAATTACACAGGATGCAATCACTCTTCATCAAAAAAATACGTGCTCAAAGCTTGCGGTGTGCCTCGGATGCGAGTGCTGTCTGAGCAGACAGGCATGCCGCAAGCTTCATACTCACACAATCACACCTTTGATTGATTACAGAGCATTTTTTAATCTACTCTCGGCATCAATCAAAAAATTCCCGCTCGTCACGACTTCTTCCCCTTCATGGAGGCCCGACAGGACTTGATAAAACTGCCCGGCCCTGGGTCCCAGCGTCACCTCACGCGCGGCAAACCGGTTGTCCCTGACAACATAAACGATCTTGCGCGTTCCGGAATCCATGACCGCTTCTTCAGGCACTGCCAACTGCTCTCCCAGGTCGACCCTGATCGTCGCGTTGACAAACATCCCCGGCTTAAGCTTCCCCTCCTTGTCTTCCACCTGAACCTTGGCGCGTGCGGTGCGGCTTGTGGTGTTAATAATGGGCCTCAGCCCTGCGACATTCCCTTTAAAGACCTCTCCAGGAAAAGCCACGGCGTCAATCCGCACTTCCTGGCCTTTTTTGATCAACCCCAATTCATATTCATAGACCGTCACATAGACCAGCGTCCTGCTGCCATTGCGCCACTTGACTGATGCGGTCTTGATTTCCTGAAGATACTCGACCTGTCCCGAATACAGACCGGGATCATCCGCGATCTTGCCGGCCGTCGCGATCTCAAGGGCGAGCTGACGCCGCTGCACCACGCCCCGCCTGACCCCGATCAACTGCTGTTTATCCGTATTAACGAGGACACCCGAAGGAGAACCCTGTGCCTCTGATGCTGTTTCTTTTAAGACAAGATCCATCCCGCAAATCGGACAGGATCCCTTGTGATCAGAGGTGATCTGCGGATGCATGGGGCAAACATACACCACCTTGGCCGCATGCTGCCCCGCCGGTTCCACGGCGAAGCCCTGGGAAGGGGCTCCGCCGGCGTAAACGATACACAGCATGAATAATAATCTTGTTTTCATAAAACTCCTCTCCAAAGCGCAGGCTGCGCTCAGCGCCCCATGGGCATATCTTTCATGGCCTCTTTACTCTGCGCCACGGCCTGATCAGCGATCTGGCTGTATTTTTCGGGATCCGCCTTAAAAAGGCTGATACACCCGCCGCAGCAGAGATTGTAAACCTTCCCCTTATACGTATATGTCGCTGGAGCCATTCCTGAATCAGGCCCGATCTCCCGCCCTGACACCGGACATGTCTTGTTACCGACATTCACGGCTTTCACAGACGCTTCCGCGGCCATGGCTTGTCCGTAACCTGACACCGTCATACCCGCCGCCAAGATCACGCCTAACATTAAAACGATCGCCTTCATAAAGCCTCCTGAGGTTAACATACCGCGTTGATTGAATTTTTTCTTAAAAAGATAATACACCCCATCTCCTTGATGTCATGACAAGAAGACAGAAAAAACGCCGCTCAAAATGAGGATTAAAGACGGAGAGAGTGCTGCTGAAGATAAAGAGGAACAGACGAAAGACGCCCTGGCGGCGCGCCTCCATAGGCGACCCTTAATACGGCTGCCTGGAACAAAGACCTGCCGACCATGGCCACGGCAGGAGCATGAAAGGCATGTGAAATCCCCGCCGCCATCGTGAAAGCGCCCTGTTCGACTTCGGCAATACCAAACTTGGTGAGGGCGCAATGGCAAGGCTTGGCATTCTTGTGATCCGCCGCCCTGTCGCCATGACAGCAGGCGCGCGCCACCACGTTCTGATGTGTCTGCGCCTGGGCCAGCTTCTCTATACAGCAGCAAAAAACAGCCGAAGCACCTACCGCTACGACCAGAAAAGCCATGATGAAAGGTTTAAAGAATTTCTTCATTGCCTAAAACCCAGTTGAATTACAGAAAACCAACCCAAAGGCCTATTTAAAGCTAACACACTTCCCCGAAACATATCAAGCAAAATCATAAACCACCTGGCGCGTATCCCGCAGGTCAGGGATTCCTCAGCCTGCGTTCAAACTCTTTCCAGGGAAAAAGCTTGCCGGGGCATTCGGTCCTGGCGCCGGGGACCTGGCTGTGGCCGAGGATGTTCTTTTCAGGAATATTATAATATTGCCGGAGATAATTAACCAAATGTACCAGGGCGGACAACTGGCTCTCCGGCACCCGTTCCTGGCTGAAATTCCCCACCAGGCAGATGCCGATCGCCTTGGTGTTCATGTCCGAGGCCTTGCAATGCGCCCCGTCTTTCTGCGCGATCCAGCGCGGCGTGGCATCCACATGCCCGGCACTGGTCCCCTTGGTGCCGTTATCAATGATAAAATCGTACCCTGTCCCGTCGAACCCGCGGCGTAGATGCGTGTTAAAAAGCGACATGGCATTATCCTTGTCGCTGGCGCTGTGATGCACAATGATATATTTCCATTTTCGGGAAGGAAATACCGGAATAACCTCCTTAAGCGGCGCCGCATGCGGGATCGTGATCGTCCGGCCCATCTTCAGGCCCGCAGGCCCCTTAAGGCCATTCCTGGAAAGAATATCTTGCGCGCTCACATCATACATTTTGCTCAAACGATAAAGCGTTTCTCCCGGGATGATCATGTGGGTTATATCATGACGCGGCCCTATCGCCTGCGGCCACGCTGCGGCATGCCCTGAAGGCCTGGACGGCATCATCACAGGCCGCGTGGCGCATGAGCTTAAGCATATCGTTACCACCGTGATCAGGCCCCACCGGACCCATGTGCCGATCTGACGGGTCATGCCGCCTCCGGCCGCTTGAGAATGCGGATCAACGAAACTAGCGCGATGGTGCCCCAGGCGATCTCCAGGCCAAAGGCAGGCCAGGCATTTTTTGGAAAAACACTGCATCCGACGGCCACAGCGCCGCCGAGATTCAACACCTGATAAAAGACGCTGTCCACTTTCAATCTGCCGCAGGAAACCAGATAATACGCCGCCACAAAAGCCGTGGTCCCCGCCCAGCCGAACAGATCCAGAATGACCGTCATGATGAAATCTCCCTGCTGCCCTGTGGTTCCCGATTACTCATAACGCAAAGCCTCGATGGGGTTGAGTTGGGACGCCTGATGCGCCGGCCAAAGGCCGAAAACAAGGCCGACGAGCACAGAAAATACCGTAGCCACCAGAATGGATATAATCGAGATCTTGACGGCCCAGCCTGCGGCAAATGTGATAACAAACGAAGCGCCCACACCCACCATGATCCCGGCAACCCCGCCGATCAAGGACATGAGCACCGATTCGATAAGAAACTGGACCATAATATCTTTATTGTTCGCCCCGAGCGCTTTACGCAGGCCGATCTCCCGCGTGCGCTCCGTGACAGACACCAGCATGATATTCATGATCCCGATCCCGCCCACCAACAGCGAGATCGCGGCGATAGCCCCCAACAGCATGCCCATGGTCTGGGTGCTCGACTCCATGGCCTGCTTGATATCCGACATATTGCGGACCTGGAAAGAATCCTGGGCTTCCTTGGCGGTCAGGTGATGTTCCTTGGCCAGGACATCCTGCACCTCCTGCTGGGCGGAATCGACCGTATCAGGCCCCTTGGCTTCGACGTAAAGACTGTCGATATACTGCTTTCCCAATAAACGATACATGGCCGTTGTGATCGGGACAAGGACAATGTCATCCTGGTCGCGGAACGGGCTGGCCCCGCGCGACGGAAGAACACCGATCACCTTGAAATTGACCAGGTTGATCTTGATGGTCTTCCCGACAGGATCATCTTCGCCGAAAAGCTGGGTTACGATGGTCGTGCCGATCAAGGCAACCTTGCTCCTGGAGGCCACCTCTTCATCCGTAAAGAATCTTCCCGCGATCGGTGTTGCCACCCGGACTTCTTCATAGGAAGTCCCTGCCCCCTCAACCTGGGTATTCCAGTTCTTGCTGCTGTAAACCAGCTGGGCCCGGCCGGTGACTGACGGCGAAACATTACCAACTGTATTCGTCAGTTTGGCTATCGCCGCCACATCCTGGAACGTAAAACGTGTGACAGCACCGGCTCCGAGCGAAACGCCCCCGGATTGACTTGACCCCGGCCTGACCATAAGAAGATTGGACCCCAGGGATGTCAGCTGTTGTTCGATCGACTGCTGGGCCCCGCGGCCCAGCGCGATCATGGCAATCACGGCAGCCACACCGATCATGATCCCCAGGATGGAAAGGAAAGCCCTCATCTTGTGCGATACCATGGCAAAGATCGCCTGCCGCGCATAATCGAAGAATTTTATGCCGCCGGGAACGATCACATCCATATCCCCGGCAAGCGGAGTTATATCCGCCGCGCCGCTGTCGGCCCCGGCGACAGACGCCCCCTGCCGTTTATCGGAAACAATATCCCCGTCCCGCATGGTGATGACGCGCTTGGCCTGCGCGGCGATCTCAGGCTCATGCGTCACAATGACAACGGTCTTTCCCTTCTGATTCAAGGCCTTGAACAGGCCCATGATGTCAGCCTTGCTTTTGGAATCCAGATTGCCTGTGGGTTCATCCGCCAGAATGATCATCGGATCATTGATCAGAGAGCGTGCCACAGCCACGCGCTGCTGCTGGCCGCCGGAAAGCTCGTTAGGATTATGGTGCGCGCGGTCCGTCAGCCCGACATCAGCCAGACGCTGATGGGCCAATCCCTTTTGATCCGCATGACCTCCATAAATCAACGGCAATGCGACATTGGCCAGGGCCGTCATGCGCGGGAGCAAATGAAACTGCTGGAAAACGAACCCGATGTGCCTGTTCCTTAAAACTGCCCATGCATTATCCGACAGGTCATGGACTTCCCGACCGTTCATCAAATAAGCGCCCTTATCGGGCCGGTCCAGAAGACCGATCGTATGCATGAGTGTGGATTTCCCTGACCCCGACGGGCCAATGATGGCCACAAACTCTCCCTGCCCGATGGTCAGGGAAATATCCCGAAGGGCATGGACTTCGGTATCACCCATACGGTAAGTTTTGCTGACATGCCTTAACTCAATCATGGCTTATCTCTCAATGCCGGGTGCCGCCAGCCCCGCCGCCTGGCCGGGCCGGCGCAAACGGATTGGTACCCGTGGCGCTTTTGGGAAGAGAAAATTTCTTGTGATCAACCAGCACTTCATCCTCATCAGTTAACCCTGAAACAATTTCCACACGGGTATCATCCGTAATGCCGACCGTCACCGTACGCCTGAGCGGCTGGGATGTCTCGGGATCCTTGAGAAGGACAAAGCTGCCCACTTTATCTTTATGGACCGCATTGACAGGAAGTGTGGGGATATTTTCTTTATACTGATTCCTGAAATCGATGGTCACATTCATCCCCGAACGGCAAAACGCCGGAAGTTCAGCCGCAGCAAGATCCACATCGTAAATCGTCACATTATTGACGGTTTTGGATTCATAATAAATATGCTCGACGCTGGCCTTGATCTTGGTGTCCTGGTAAGCATCCAGGGTCACCGACGCTTCCTGGCCTGTAGCGATCTTCCCGATATCCGTTTCATCCACCTGTGCCCTGAAGATCAGCTTGTCGGAGAGAACAAGGACGGCATCCGCGGTCGTCAGCGTCTGCCCCGGCTGCATGGTCGCCACAATCACCTGCCCGTTGATCGGCGCTACAAGGGCAATGGGTTTATAGACATCGTTCCAATAAGCTAATGAGGCATCACTTTTCCCGCGCGCCGCATCCAGCAGCGCGGCACGATCGGTCGAGCTCATCCACGCCACGATCTCTCCGGCCTTCACCAGGCCGCCTTCCTGCACCAGGATCTGTTCGACGCGGCCGTTGACCGGAGGCCGGATCTCCAGCCGGTTTTTCGGAAGCACCGTTCCCGTCGTTGAAATAAACGTTTCGATGGTCCCGTTCTTGACATGAATGACGCGCGTACCATCCTTGGCCGCCGCATTTTTGCGGGCCCACCCCGTCCAGAGGAAGGCCGCCCCCGCCAGAACAAGCACCAGCCCTGCGATGTAAAATTTATTGATACGCATATTCCAGCGTTTCTCCTTTCGCATTGATCCATTGGGCCTCGGCCAGCAGGGCATTGGCCTGAACATTGAGATATGTTTTCTTGGATTGAACGATATTATCCTCAATGATGGTCCAGTTATCGTAACTGATAAACCCTGTCGAATACTGTGCTGCTGCAATTTTGGAACGTTCTTCATTCGCGGCCAGCGACACCTTGGCAGATTCCACCGCCTCCACCGCCTCACGAAAAGTTTCCCAGGCCTGCTGCAGATCAAGGCGCGTGCTGTCCAAGGTGCTCCTCACCTGCGCCTCGGCCTGCCTCAGGACCGATGCGGCCTGCGATACCTGGGCACTACGCAACCCACCCTCAAACAGCGGCAGGCTCACCACGACTTGCGCACTTAAGCCACGATCCTCCGGCGGCCAAACCGAACCATTCTTGTCAGCCCCGGCCTTGACTGACAGCTGGGGAAAATACCCCCCCCGGATGGATCGTAACGTAAAATCCGCGGCATTCTTTTTCGCCATCGCCTGTTTCATGGAAGGGTGCTGCTGCGCCATCGCCTCAAAATCCGGTTTCTGATGGAATTCCTCCTGCACCACCAATTCCCCGCTTGCCTCAATCGACTTGAATACCCCGCGCCCCATGGCCTTGTTCAACTGCCGTTGGGCAAGTTCCAGGTTCCGTACCGCCTGCTGTAAATCGAATTTGGCCTGGGTCATGCTGGCCTGGGTCGTCCATAACGCCCCGCGATGTTCCAAGCCGGCCTTGTAGCGCAGGGTGATCAATTTCAAGGCATCTTCCCTGATCCTGGCGATCTCTTGCGTGACCCGGATCAAGGCCTGCGCTTTAAGCAAGGCCACAAAGGCCGTCCTTAACTGAAGCCGCACATCTGCCGAGACAAACCGATACGATTCCTGTGCCGCAACAATATTCAACGCCGCGGCCTTGATGCTGTTGCGGGATTTAAACCCGTCAAAAAGCAGCCAGGCGCCCGACACGCCATAGGAATAGGCATGGGATGTGGTCGTCTTTGCGGAGTCTATGGTCGTTCGTGTTTCACCGGCACCGGCGTTCGCATCCAATTGGGGAAATACGGCACTGTCCGTGATCGCTTTTAAACTCCTGGCCTGGTCAACGGATTCAACCGCCACGACCAGATCCGGATTGTTCCGGCCAGCCTCCTGGATAGAGCTTTCCCATGTCAACACGTCCTTGGCCATGGTCAAGGGGGCGGTCCCTGCGGGATCTGCCGCAAGGCTTCGCCCGCAGAACAATCCCAGCGCTATCGTGAACATAAGGAATTTTTTCATGTTACCTGCTGGGTACCTTTATCATTGGCCCGCGCGGCTTCCTGTTCAAAAGCCTCAAACGCCTTGTCGCTGACAATGTCTGTCTTTTTCTCAAACTGTGAAAAAACCTGATAAGCGCAAGGGATCACAAAAAGCGTCAATAACGTGGACAGCATGACCCCGCCGATGATGGCCACCGCCATGGGCACAATAGTTTCTGAACCCGATCCGCGGGACATGGCCCCGGGCACAGCCGCCGCGATCATGGCAATGGAGGTCATCAGGATGGGTCTCAACCTGATGGGGCACGCGTCCAGCAGCGCCTCCCGCACAGGCATCCCCTGCCGGCGGCGGACATTGGTGAAATCAACGAGCAGGATGGAATTTTTCTTCACAATGCCCATGAGAAGGACCAGCCCGATCATGCTGTAAAGGTTCACCGAATTGTTGGTTAAATAAAGCGCGGCAAAAGCGCCGGTGATACTGAAAGGCAGGGCCAGAAGCACCGTGAAAGGGTGCGTGAAACTGTTAAACTGTGTGCCCAGGATCATATAGGCGACAAAAAGACCCAGCACCAGGGCAAATATCAGGCTCTGGAACGACTCCTGGAACGCCTGCGATCCGCCGGAAAAAACCATGCGGTAACCCTGCGGCAGGACTTTCCTGCCGATCTTCTGCACCGCATCGAGCGCTTCCTGCTGGGAATGGCCCACCGCCGGATTGGCATAAATACTGATGGCCCGTTCGCGGTTCTTGCGCGTGACAGAAAAGAGGGTCGGCTTGACCTCGGCGGTCGTGACCGCGCTGATGGGGACCACTTCCCCGGACTGGTTACGCACCCACATTTTCTGCACATCCTCGATCCGGGATCTGTCTTCCTCCGCCAGGCGGACACGGACATCATAGCGTTTGCCGTTACTGGTAAACTTGGCCACGCGCAAACCGCCGATAGCGGCATTCACCGTGTCGGCCACCGATGAAATGCTCACCCCGTACGCCGATGCCTTGACGCGGTCGGGACGTACCTGCAGTTCCGGCATGCCTTCATTGTAATCGGTATCCACGTCCGTCATGAGGCCCGATGCCTTCATGTCCTTCTTGATCTGGGCGCTGTAGGCCGCCAGCTGACTCCAGTCGGGACCACGCACGGTAAACTCCACCGGATAACCGCGCTGGGATGTAAACCCGGTCTGGGACAGATCCTGGATCCCGGCCCGGTCAACGCCGGGAATGGCATTCAATTTTTTGCGGGCCACCTGCATAAACTCCTGCTGGGTTTCATGATGCCCCTTGACGAGCGGACGATCCTTCAGCGCTTTCATGGTGATAAAAATAAACCCCTGATTCACCTGCCCGCCGGAATTGCTGCCCACCGAGCAAAAATAATTCTCCACTTCCGGAGAAGTCATCAGAAAACTCTCTGCCAGCTTAAATACCTTATCCGTCTCGGAAAGCGGCGACCCCAAAGGCAAATTGATACGTGCCAGGAAGCGGCTCTGGTCCTGGGAAGGAATAAACTCTTTCTTCAAAAGCGAAACGATCTGCAGCGATCCGGCGAAAAAGAGCGTGGCCAGGATCAACACCGCCACTGCATATTTCAACACAAAGGTCAACGCGGCACGGTAGCCTGTTGAGACTTTATGCATCAGCCGGTCTACAAAACGCCCCAGCCTGGTGGTATGCCCCACCACCAGAAACTGCGAACAACGCATGGGCGTGATCGTCAGGGCCTCGATCAGGGAAAACAGGACCGCCACCGAAATCGTCACCCCGAACTGAAAGAAAAATTTGCCCACGATCCCCTGCATAAACACGACAGGGATAAAAATCGCCAGGATCGCCAGCGACGCGGCCAGGGCCGCAAACGTGATCTCGCGCGCGCCCAGGAGCGCCGCGGCCACACGCGACAGGCCTTTTTCCTGGTAACGGGAAATATTCTCGAGCACCATGATCGCATCGTCCACCACAATCCCGATCACCAGCGACAAACCCAGCATCGTGAACGTATTGATCGTGAACCCCGCGAAATACAGCACAAAGAACGCGCCCAGGACCGATGTGGGGATCGCCAGAAGGACATTGAGGGTGGCGGTCCACGATCCTAAAAAGAAGAAGCACACGGCCGATGTCAGGATGATCGACAACATGAGATTGCGCTTGAGCTCATTGACAGAATCCCGGATGAACTGCGTGCTGTCAAACACCACATCCAGGTGCATGCTGGAAGGCAGGTCTTTATTGATCTCCGCCACCTGCTTTTTAACGGTCTCCGCCACAGCCACCGCGTTGGTACCGCGCTGTTTGATGATCCCCATGCCTATCGACGTCTTGCCCCAGGTGCGCGAAATGCGGCGGATATCCGCCAGGCCGTCCTCCACCGTTCCCACATCATTCAACGTCAGATTGTTCCAGATCTGACCGCCGCGCACCCTTGAGCGGATCACAATATTCTGAAATTCAGCCGGTGTTGCCGCCTCGCCGTACACACGCACGTTGATCTCTTTGCGATCGGTATCAATATAACCGGAAGGCATATCCGCGTGCTCACTGCCGATGGCCTGCAGGACATCTTCCACCGTCAATTCGTGCGCCTGCATCTTGTTGGCGTCAAGCCACACACGGAGATTCGGGTCCATATAACCGCCCAAACGGATGTCGCCCACACCTTTGACCGTTGTCATGCGGTCTTTTAATGTTTCACTGACATACCGCGACAACTCGGTGATCGACGCCTTGCCGGAAAGCGCCACCCACATGATGGGCTGATCTTCGGGGTTGGTCTTGGTGACAATGGGCGGGTCGATATCCTTGGGAAGATTCCTCTGGGCCTGGGAAATCTTGGTCTGCACATCCTGGAGCGCCAGGTCAATATTACGGCTCAGATCAAATTCGATGGAGATCGTCATCTGCCCCTGGCTGGATACCGACGACACCTCCTTGATGCCCTCGACACTCATGACCGCGTCTTCCACCACATCGGTCACTTCCGTCTCCATGACCTCTGGGGCCGCACCTTCCCAGGTGATCGTGGCCGTCACCACAGGAAAATCCACATCCGGCAGCTGGCTCACCCCCAGGCGTGAAAACCCGATCCAGCCAAACACCATGATCCCGATCATCAGCATCCAGCCGAAGACCGGATTTTTTATGGAAACATCGGATAATGTCATAAAACCCTTGTCATGTGTTCATCGTTAAAATACACCGTTGCCGCGCGATCACTTTTCAAGCTCTTCCATCAGGGATAACCGGCGGGCCGCAGCAGCTTCCAGCTGATTAAAGTCGACCTTAAGCAAGTAACGGATCTTTTCCAGGGCACGCTCCGTGTCCTGATAAGCTGTTAATGCCTGCAGGACATCAAGATTAGTGACAAGATTGTGCTCATAATCTTTCACATTGGCTTGATAATTTTTTTCCGACAAATCGAAAGCCTCTTGAAGGGCGGTCCTTTGGGCCGTATCGGACTTCACGTTATGGTACAAAGAACGGACCTCTTCCAGCGCCGTGCGCTGCACCAGGCTTAATTGTATTTCACTCTGACGTCGTTGAGATTCGGCCGTCTTCACAT
The DNA here is from genome assembly GCA_903836515.1 of Candidatus Omnitrophota bacterium. Classification (GTDB taxonomy): domain Bacteria; phylum Omnitrophota; class Gorgyraeia; order Zapsychrales; family Fredricksoniimonadaceae; genus Fredricksoniimonas. The sequence continues at coordinate 14,468 of CAILQW010000044.1, forward strand.
TCGCAGAAATGATCCCGCCGGTAAAAATAGGCAGTGTCACGGCAATTTCAACATCCCAGATCCCGTTTTGATGTAGATCAGGGCGCTGGGCATAAATATTGCCGATCAGATCCACGGATGGAAGGGACGCCCCTTTCGCCACCTCAACACTGGCCTTGAAAGCTTCCACATTCTTGATGGCCGCCAGGATATCGGGCCTCTGGGCAAGTCCGGCCTGATAGAGGTCCCATGATCCGATATCCAACGGCATAGCATCCGCGTCCTCCAAGGGAATGCCCTGGTCGAGTCCCGTTAGAAAGGCGAGGACTTCTTTGGCCACTTCCAACTGGCCCACCACCTGTTCCCTTTGGGCCTTAAGGATCGCCTGGGCCGCCTGGACCGTAAGCACTTCGGAAATCCTGGAACGACCTAAAGCGACGCGATCCTCAAGATCCTTGATCCTTTTCTGGTACAACTCCAGCTCATTATCCAGAAGACTCAAATCTTTTTCTACAGCCATGCGGGTATAAAAAGCCCCGGCCACATCTCTAAAAAGCTGTGTCCCAGCCCACTGCCGGGCCAGCTTCTGCGCTTTGATCAAGGCTTTCGCTCCGTTCAAGGCCGCAAAATCCCTGAATCCCCTGAACAACGGCTGGTCCCCGGTGAGTTTTAACGTCTGTTGTCCCGAAGAGCCGGCGGTATTCCCTGAACGGGTCAACCCCGGCGCCTGACGGTGGAAATAGGCATAGGAGCCGTTAACAGCCGGAAGAATGGCACCCCAGGATTTCTGATAATTTTCCTCAGCCTGGATGACCAGCTCCTGTTGGTTCAACAGGACTTCACTTCGCTTGAGAGCGGCCTTGAAACAATCCTGAAGATCACGCGTCTCTCCGGCCCACGCATACGCAGGCCCCAATAGCCATAAAATCATCCCCAGCCATACATAATATTTTTTCATTTTTTAATACTCATCTTGGTGTTGTCATCCCGGAATGGCCCATCCACACAACCTGTACAAATTATTCCTTTCCAGCATATCAGAAAAAACCCGACAACCTCCTGCAATCAAAAACATTTCAGCAGGATAAATATATTTCTTTGTATCGGCACACCACGCCCCCCTGTGTGTGCCTGCGGTTAGACAAGGCGCCACATCAAAAAGTTACCTGGACATTGTAAAAAATTTATACATCCCATGAACCAAGCCGCCATGTGTCATTCGCATAAGGCGCCTGGATGGCGATATCCTTACCCCTATCCAGATAATGGTTCGACTTGATGGTGTCCCACTCGAGGTCGGTGCCAAATACAAACAGATCCTCTTCCCTCACAGGAGCACTCCCGTTAAAAAGGGATATCATCGACCATCACGCGCACATCGCGTGACGTCGAGCCGTGGATGGAAATGGCGCTGGGCTGCCCCAGACGAGTCCCGGCCTGGACGAAGCTGCCGGCGCAAGAAAGATAAAAGAAAGACACAGGACAAAAAAACACCTAAGGGCTAGCTCATGAAGACGCCGCCGCAGCGATGGTCTTAGAGGGGAATGGCCATGCCGCATGATCTATGGTGTGACACCCGCGACACCAGGATCACCCTAAAAAAGTTTTCTGGCACTCCGTGTAGGCTTCTTAACGAGGGTCGGATGCTGCGCTTCCCATGCTTTGGCATGAAGTTTCAACCAATTCTCCGCCGCCTGATCAAACCCGATATCATACCCCGCCTTCTCGCTTTCGATCCATTTGTACCGCTCGACTTCGTGAATCACCTCTTGATCCTGCAACAACTTTTCACCCTTTGATCCAGCCATACACCCTCCATCCTAACCCGGGTTTATCCTGCCTGATGGCAGGCCATAAAATAAGCTGTTTAAAATCATCCGCTTGGAAGAATCATGTGCATTTTTCAAGTTACTATCCATACCAGATTTTTCTAGAACAAGGAATGCCTCCAGCACGCTTTATGATGACTTTTTCCCACTTAACCGCGGATGGCAAGAACATTCTCCCCCATCATTCAAGGCCACCCCCTATACAAAGTGAACGAAATCCTCCTGAATTGAAGAAATCCGTGCATGATCATCTGCCGTTATCTTTTGCGTAAAAAAAGAAATCCGGACAAAAGCCCGGATACCATTAACCCAACAACCTCATAAAATCAATCTGCCTGATCACTGACATGAGTTTTACCTTCCTGAAGAATCATCGTAACATTCCTTCGGAAAGATTCAATGAGTATCAATGAAATCTCGGACCAACAGCACAGTCCCGGGCGTCTTACGTGACAATGGTCCCGGAAAACAATTCTCTGACGCCGTTCTGGTCCTGGATGTAAACTTCCGGCGGAAATTCAATGCTGCAGTTAGCCTGGGCCGTGATCAATTCGTCGAGGAATGCCTTTTGCTTTTCATTCCGAGGATCATGCAGGGGAAAGGTGCTCAGGTCATTGACCAGCACCATGACCGGCTCACGGGAAAATTCAACTGTCTTCAAAATCTTGCTCACCAGGGCAAATAAGAAATTCGGCTTGTCGTTAAAAAGCTCCACCGCTGTCTTAAAAACGATCTTGCCCCAGGACTCATCAACCAGCTTCTGAAACATCCCATAAACAGACGAATACTTGATGAGCATCTGCTCCCCCGCTTTAAGGCGGAGCGAAGAATTCACCAGGACCTGGGTCAGTTCCCTGGGACTGAAAGACTCGGTCTCCTGATGCACATTGAAGGTCAGCAGGTCAAAGGCATAAATCCCGCGGATCATGGCCGCCGCATCCTTCACAGAACGATCCAGCAGGTCTTTTGTCGAATCCCACAGGAAATCCTCGTCCTTGCGGATGATCGTGACGGCCAACAGCTTGCACGTCTGGCCTTCCCTGACCGCCCTGAACAACTGAACCTTGCCCAGGGGATTGCCCTCATAATAAATCTCTTCGAACCTGGGCAAATAATGGAAAAGAGTGGACGTTGGAAATTGTGTCGTGACCAGGTTGATCGTCTGAAAAGCCATCCCGTCCCCGCGTCCTGTATCGCCTGCGCCGGCCTTATGCCGTCATGATCCGATAATTTGATCCGGAAGAACCGGCCCTGGCACGGCCCCGGCCTCAACCGCTTTCTTCTCGAGCTTCTTTTGTTTCTTTTCCTCGGCCTTCTTTTTCCGGGCCAATTCTTTCTGATATTTTTGGTACGAATAATTATCTCTGGCCATATAAGCCTCCTTGATCCCGATCATGCCGCGCCTACACGCCGCAACGACCAGGGGCAGTTCCAGGTTGATCTTTTATATCATGCTACGCCTTCCCCTGGCGGGAATGATCCTGCCGGAGACTATCTCCCCTTACTATTGTAACAAATGATATTAACCCAGATTTTGCAGTAGCACCATTTTATCGACGTATCCACGCACACAAAATGGTGTGGATGCAAAATCGTCGGCTTCCATATTTTTTATCGTCCAGAAAAGCCGGGGTTATCCCGCGTTCATCTGTTCCCATTGCAAAATGCGGGATTAACGGCTTTTACGCGCCGAGATCACGTTCTCCTTGGGCCGCTGAATGGCACAGGAGTGGCACAAAAGATCGTGATTATAGATGCTTAAAACATTTTTACAGCGGGGACGTTGACACTTCCTGCCCTGACGGGACGTCACAGGTGGCTTGATAATAACTCCTTTTTTACCGAAAATGCTTTACGAAAGCTCCAACCTTGAGCTTGAACCAATAGCTTATGATACCACTATCCGGCCATCTGCGGTCGAATTAGTGGACGCACCCGGGGCCAGGGCCCTGGCCTTGTCTTTCTTGCTCATGCGGCGGCCTTTAACAGGCGCCCCGCCTTTAACCTCAGGTAAAGCCGCTCCCGTTAATTCAAAACCTTTAACACTTTCTCTGGCCAAACGGATATGCGCCCGTTTCTCAATGAGCGCCATATGGGCCTGATCTTCATGCCCGATAAAAGAAACCGCAACCCCCGCGGCGCCGGCCCGGCCTGTCCTTCCGATGCGATGAATATATTCGTGCGGCGAGCGCGGCAGGTCATAATTGACCACACAGGGCAGCTTGTGGATATCAAGACCACGTGCCGCAATATCCGTGGCCACAAGGATATTGAAATGTCCGGCTTTAAAATCACTGAGCACACGCGTCCGTTGCGCCTGGGTCAACCCCCCGTGAAAAGCATTCGCCGTTATACCGGCATGCACTAATTTCGCGGCGATGATATCCGCATCCCTGACTTTGCCCACAAAGACCAGCACCTGCCCCCACGCCTCCGTCCGGATCAAATGCCGCAACAAGGGGCCGCGATTATGACGATTGACCTCAATGGCCCGTTGGGCGATACGTTCTGCCGCCGGAGCCACTTCCGCTTCGCTGACGGCAACAGGGTCCCGCATGAACTGACGCGCCAACCCGCTGACATGAGGCGAGATGGTTGCCGAAAACAACACATTCTGCCTAACGCCGGGCAATGCCTTTAAGACAGCGTCCAATTCCTGTGCAAAACCAAGATCCAGCATCTTGTCGGCTTCATCAATGACCAGGATACTCAATAACGACAGATCAACAGCATGGCGTTGCAGCAGATCCAGCAATCTGCCGGGTGTAGCCACCGCAATATCTGCCCCGTGATGAAGCTGCCGGATCTGAAGTTCAATGTTCAGCCCGCCGATCAGCGTGATGGTGCGCAGCGGCCTGGTTAAAGGCCGTCCGTAAACCTTGAGCGCATGCGCCACCTGCATGGCCAGTTCACGCGTGGGTGTCAGGATGAGAGCGCGAATGACTTTCTTGTTACCAGGAAAGGGCTTTTGCAGAAGCTGAAGCACCGGCAGGGCAAAACTGGCCGTCTTCCCTGTGCCGGTCCTGGCCTGGGCCATCACATCCCTGCCTTTTAAAATAAAGGGGATCGACTTCGCCTGGATTGACGTAGGCGTTTCATGACCGGCGTACTTCACGGCTTCAAGTAGATCGCGGGATAATCCCAGTGATGAAAATAACATAGGATTGCAATTTTATCATATCCCCTCTACTTTCCCTAGATATTCGATCATTACGTCCTATAATAGGGGCCTTATGAAATTAAATATCCTGCGCTCCATCTTCGGTTACAACACCTTCAGGCCCCTGCAGGAAGCGTGCATCAAGTCGGTGCTCGATAAGAAAGACACCCTGCTCATCATGCCCACCGGCGGAGGAAAATCTCTGTGCTACCAGATACCGGCCCTCATGTTGCCGGGCTTGACGGTTGTCATTTCCCCGTTGATCTCCCTGATGAAAGACCAGGTCAGCCAGCTGAAAAGCCTGGGTGTGGAAGCCGAAGTCCTCAACAGTTCGCTGTCCTGGGATGAATATGACATGAACAAGGCCCGGATCCGCTCAGGCAAAACCAAACTTCTTTTCTGCGCACCGGAAACATTATTTAAGGAAGACATCCTGCAGCTGCTCGGCGCCTGCCGTATCGATTGCATCACCATCGACGAAGCGCATTGCATTTCCGAATGGGGGCATGATTTCCGGCCGGAATACCGCAGGATCAAAGATCTGCGGGAACAATTCCCAGGAGCGGTTTTCCTGGCTGTCACCGCGACGGCAACCGAGCGCGTCCGCCAGGACATCATGAGCAACCTGGCCTTGAAAAATCCGCGTGAACTGGTCGCCAGCTTTAACCGCGACAATTTATTCTACGAAGTCATCCCCAAACATCATGCCACGGACCAGACGATCGATTTCATCAGGAAATTCAAAGGCCAGAGCGGGATCATCTATTGCTTTTCACGCAAACAGGTCGACAGCCTGACCCAAGACATCAATGCCGGCGGCTTTAAAGCCCTGCCCTACCACGCGGGACTGGCCGATGATGTCCGTCACAAAAACCAGGAAGCCTTCATCCGGGACGATGTTCCCATCATGGTCGCCACCATTGCCTTCGGCATGGGGATCAACAAACCCAACGTGCGTTTTGTCATCCATCATGACCTGCCCAAAAACATTGAATCCTACTACCAGGAAACAGGGCGCGCCGGACGCGACGGCCTGCCCTCGCAATGCCTCCTGCTCTTCAGTGCCGGAGACGCCGCCAAGATCAAGTATTTCATCGATCAAAAAGAAGATCCGGCGCAAAAGCGTGTGGCACAAAACCATTTGAATGCCATCATGGCCTACGCGCAAAGCCGCCAGTGCCGGCGGATACCGCTCATCACCTACTTCGGCGAGAACTACGCGGTCCAGAACTGTGGTTTATGCGATAACTGCGTCAAACCTCAGGCCGCCACGGCAAATTTAACGGTGCCGGCCGTCAAATTCCTGCAATGTGTTTCGGAAACAGAAGAACGCTTTGGAGCCCTGCATATCATCAATGTCCTGCGCGGTAGCGAAGCGGAAAAAGTTTTGCACTACGGCCATGATCACTGCCGGACGTTCGGAGCCGGCCGGGAATGGACGGTCAAACAGTGGCAGCAGCTGGTCCATCAATTGCTGACCCGGAACCTGCTCCATAAAAACGATGACTACGGCGTCCTCAGCCTGACAGAGGGCGCCTATGAACTCTTGAGCAATAAATGCGGTTTTCAAGGATATATCCCGGAAGAAGAGCGCGCGCCCGTTAAAGCCGTGCGGATCAAGCACGATGACAATTACGATAGCGGGTTATTTGAGAAATTACGGGCCAAACGCAAGGAACTCGCGGATAAAAAGGGCGTCCCTCCCTACATCATCTTCTCCGACAAATCCCTGATCGACATGTGCCAGCGCAGGCCAACAACAAAAGGGGAATTCGCGCAGGTCTTCGGGGTGGGAGAACAAAAACTGGAGCGCTTCAGCGCTATTTTCATCCGGGTCATTAACAGCTGAACGCGTCACCACTCAACAGGGAAATAGTCCTTGAGAAACTTGCCGCACCAGTGCTTTCCGGTCAGGATCCCGTCAAAAAATGGATCGCACACCCTGGCGGCCCCGTCGACAATATCCAAGGGCGGCTGAAAATCATGTTCTTTTTGCTTGCGCATGGACAAGGCAAAAGGATCTTCATCCGTCACCCAGCCTGTATCAACCGCATTCATGAAAATCCCGTATTTTGCCAGGTCGCTGGCTGATGTATGCGTCAGCATGTTAAGCGCGGCCTTGGCCATGTTCGTATGCGGATGACGGTCTGTTTTTACAAAACGATGAAACTTCCCTTCCATGGCTGACACATTGACAATATGTTTCTGCCCGGTGTTCTGGCGTTTCATCATCCATGACAATTTGTTGCACAACACAAACGGCGCAATGGCATTGACCAACTGCAGTTCGATCATCTCGGAGGTGGGGATATCGCCCAAGCGCAGGCGCCAGCTGTTGGTTTCCCGCAAATCCACCTGCTGAAGATCCGCATCCAGCTTCCCCTCGGGGAATACCTTCTCGAGGGACAAAGACTGGTCATGCACATAGGGTACCTGGGAAAGCTTCGCGGAAGCCGCCAGGCCAACGCCGGTCATCTTGCCATTCCAGGATACCGCCAGGGAAGACTCGGCCACGCGCGGGGCATCCTTGGGATCAAGCCCCAATTCCTGCTTGCACATCTCAAAAGGCCGCAACAATCCCTGCACCGGCTGGGGAAGATCTTCAAAATGCAGCGCTTCATTGGCGATCATATGCGCATAAAAACCCGGCGGCCGCCGCACGGTCTGTGCAGCATTGTTGATCAAAAGGTCCAGCCGGTCATATTTCTGTTCAATGAACTTGCAAAATATCTCGACGCTGGGAGTGTGCCTCAGGTCCAGCCCGTAAATATGCAGCCGGTCTCCCCACTGCGCAAAATCCGTTTCGCGGGAATACCGCATGGCGCTGTCGACCGGGAAACGCGTGGTTGCGATAACACGGGCACCCGCGCGCAGCATCATGAGGGCGGCCTGGTACCCGATCTTTAAACGGGACCCCGTGATCAGGGCGACCTGGCCCGCCAGCGACGCGGTCTGGAATCGCTTGGCATAATTGAATGCCGCGCATTGCGGACACATCGAATCATAAAAAAAATGCACCTTGGTGAATTCCTGCTTGCACACATAGCAGGAATCGGGCTTCAGCAATTCCAGACCCTGATCCACTGCCTGCCGGGACGGGCCTTCGAGGCATGGCGGCGCGATGAACACCGCCGCTTCGCGGGCCGCACGGATGCCGGTTGCCGCACGCACCTGGCGTTCATGCGTGTCGATCTTCTGGTGTTTGAGCTGGGTCCTGGCACGTTTTCTTTTTTCAAATTCAAGCTTGTCCGGACGGGAGATCATGCCCGCGGCCTTTCTTAATGCCACGCTTTGCGCCGTCGATAAATCGGCTAATTGCGAACTATCCCGGACAAGACCCTCTAAAACGCGGATGCACTGTTCAATATCCTGGGGTGTCTGTTTCGACGTTACCATTATTTATAGTCTTTCAATATTTCTTATCAACACATACGCACCAGAAGCTGGCGGCATGCCTCGGATGCGAGTTCAGAAACCAAGCTTTCCTCAAAATCCATCCAAGAGAAAGCTGTTTCTGCTGTCTGAGCAGACAGGCATGCCGCAAGCTTCGATACTTACATGTACAACTTATCCTGGATCACAACTTGTTATATTTCGTATGCCGACCGCGGCATTTCTCGACCGGATATTTTTCCGCATTTTTCTTCATCTTGGAAGCGATGGCCTGCCCCAGATCTATGTCCAGATCCCGCGCCAGTTCAAAAACATACCACGCCACATCCGCCAGCTCATCAGCCAGTTCATCCTTGTGTTCTTTCCCGTGCAACGCCACTTCCGCCGAGGACTTCCACTGGAAATGCTCCAGCACCTCGCCCGCCTCAAGGACCAGCGACAACGCCACATCTTTATGGTTATGGAATTGCTTCCAGTCCCGCGCGTCGCGGAATTGCATGATCTTTTCTGTGATCTCGTGGATCTCGCCCATGGGATCGCTCCTGTTGTTATGCGCGGGGGACATGCGGCCTGAACGGTTTGACCGCTTCCATTTTCGGCACGGGCCGGGGTTGGGGCGGTTTAATGCTTTTTTCCTGAACGCCGCGGTTGCGGATAATAAGCCCATCGAGAAAACGCCTCAACAGCTGGTTCCCGCAAGGCATGTACTGTGCCTGGCCTTCCTTGCGAAAGATCGCCGACAATTCCGAGGACGTGGTTTCAAACTCGGCCAGCTTCAGGATCTCGATGATATCGGTGTCTCTCAGGTGCAACGCCACCCGAAGCTTTTTCATGATGTCATTATTGGTGATCATGCTGCACGGCCCTTTCCGATCAAACATGGATTCCTTGTCCATAACGGACATACTTTACCACAACCTGCCCTTCTTACAGATGAACGATTATTTTTTACCTCCAAGACCGCTACCCGATCCGCAGAACCATGCTATAATCATTTTTTACAAAACACATGAGTCCTGCCCTACTCTTGGCCGGCTCATGCCAACAAAAAACAGGAGGAAAAAATGGGCGACAAGAATCCCAAGAACAAGATCAAGAAGGCCAAAGCAGGAAAAAAGAAGTAATTAAAAGCTGTTGCCAGGAAGTTCATGAGGGACGTATCAGGGACAAGTGTTCTTTATAAAACTTGTCCCTGATCTATTTTAGCGAGCCTTTCAATTTCTGCCCCAAGTTGCTGTTTGATCCCGCCCGCCGACACCGGGAGGAACGCCACCGCCTTCCTGTAGGCCGCGAGCGCTTCGGGGATCCGCCCCTGCTCCTCATACGCATTGGCCATATTCTCCCAGGTCACCACACGCTGCGGCTCAAAAACCAGCGCCTGCGCAAAACAAACGAGCGCCTCGCTGGACCGGCCGATCTTGTTGAGAAACCAGCCCTTGTTATGGTGAATCGTGGCATAATCCCCTTCGACGGCAATGCCTTGGTCGAACATTTCAAGCACCCCGTCGATTTTTCCCATCTCGACCATGCACAGGGCGATATCGTTATAGGCCGCGCCATCCGAAGGATTAAACACCAAAGCCCGCTGCAACAACGCCATCGCTGTGTCAAACCGTTCGTCAATGACCGCTTCCTGGGCACGAAAATACATCAACTCTCCCGGGCATTCGCTGGCCTGGGCCGAACGCACCCCCTCGGCGATCCAATGCCTGGCTTTATCCAGGTCATGGAACGTTATCGCCTCATCGATCAAGCGCCTTAATTTTGTAAAATCAGGGTGATTCATATATTAAATAAATCCTGTCTCTTATACTGGACATCGCCGTTACAGGCATTTAACGCGTTCAAAATCTTATCCTGAATATTGGCCGTCACAGGCCGGCCGGCCCGCGCCTTCTGAACCTGCTTGAAGGTAAGCTGCTGGCTGGACGCCCTGACAAGATCCGCATTATCCAATCCTCGCGCTTTTAAAATCGTATCGATACGCTGAGGCTCCCCTGGCATACTCATCCCCATCATTTCCTTAAAAATTTAAAAAAAGATACCGATGCTCTCACCGGACAACGCTTTGTAGCTCAATTTCTTGGAAAATATTCAGCCTGTTTGACGATCACCGGTCATTTGATCGGCGCGATGCTGCCTGTAAATTTGGGTGAACAGGCACGCGCCAGGAAAAGCGGCACTTCATCAGCCCTGATGGGCTTGCTTAAAAAATATCCCTGATAATAATCACATCGGTTACCTAAAAGCTTCTCAAGCTGGACACCCGTCTCCACACCTTCGGCAATAACTTCCAGTTTCAGCTTGTGCGCCAGGTCGATAATGGCCGGGATCATGGCGTTCTCGTCGGTGTCTTTGGCAATCTCCCTGATGAAGAAACGGTCGATCTTCAGGCTCCCGATGGGCAGTTTGTGCAAATGGACCAAAGACGAATAGCCTGTCCCGAAATCATCCAAAGAAACCTGAACGCCCAAGGCACGGATCGCATTAAGAACATCAACCGCCGCGTCAAGAGACTCGATGAACAAACTCTCGGTCACTTCAACCTCCAGCAGTTCCGGGCGCAAGCCGCTGTGGTCCAGGGCGTTTTTGATCATGCCCACAAGATTTTTCCAGCGCAGCTGGGCCACGGACATGTTGACCGACATCACCAGGTCCGTATACCCGGCGTCGACAAGCTTTTTATTGAATCGGCAGGCCTCATGCAGGGCCCATTCTCCAATAGGGACAATAAGCCCTGTTTCCTCGGCCACAGAAATAAATCCATCCGGAAGCACAAGGCCGCCATCGGTCTTGAACCAGCGCAAGAGTGCCTCAAAACCCCTGATCCTCCCGTCGGCCATGCCGACGATGGGTTGATAGAATAACGCAAACTCTTTTTTGACCAACGCATCCCTTAAACACCGCTCCACATGCATTTTACTCGCCGCGTTCTCATGCATCACCTGATTAAAGAAACAAAACATATTCCTGCCCGAGGCTTTGGCCGCATACATGGCCGTGTCGGCATTTTTAAGCAGGTCCTCCAGCAGCTCCCCGTCATGGGGATAGACCGCAATACCCACACTCGCGGTAATGAAAAGATCGTGCCCGGCTATCACCCTGGGCGCGTTGAACTTTTCCCGGATACGTTCCGCCGTATATTGCGCACCCTGTTCATTTTCAAGATCATTTAAAAGAACAACGAACTCATCTCCCCCCAGACGCGCAAGGATATCCGTCCCGCGGATGCAGGTGGCCATTTTGGCAGCGGAATCCTTCAAGAGTTCATCCCCCACCGAATGACCGAGGGTATCATTCACATTCTTGAAATGGTCAAGATCCACAAAAAGAATCGCGCACTGCCGGCCAGTCCTTTTGGCATGCGCCAATTCCAGCCCGGCTTTCTCGAGAAAACACACGCGGTTTGGCAATTGGGTCAAGGCATCGGAACGCGCAATGGTCAAAAGCTGGCCTTCCAAAAGCTTCCGCTCGGCGCTATCCCGGTGAAAGGACTGAATAAAATGCTCGTCGCCAATGGCAATATAACTTGTTGAAATTTCCTGTGTGCTGATGCTGCCGTCTTTCTTGATATGATTGGCTTCAAATTGCAGGGTTTCACCCTTCAAAACCCTGGAGAGCCGTTCTTGAACATGCGCCGCGGTAGAAGGATCTATCAGGTCGCGAATATCCATTTTCATTATCTCATCAATGCTATATCCGTGCATCTTGGCGAATGATTCATTGGCGCCGATAATTTTACCGCTGATGTCCATGAACATGATGCCGTCGCTGGCCTTGTTGAACAATGTCTGATACCGTAACCGGCTCAACCGCAGATGCTCCTCCACCTTCTTTCTCTCATTGATCTCCTGACGCAATCTCTTGATCTTTCGCTTAACGGTAACGCGTAACAGAAGAATCAGCAGGAACGCCGTCAAAACAATGAGGGTGATCAACGCCATGATCCAATGGGCATTCGCATCTTTGGATAAAATCTCTCTGAAGAACTCGACCACCCTTTCATCCGCAGGTATCTGTGCGAATGCCAATGGCTCACCCATCAATAAGCCTGCCATGAACAGACCAACAAATCTCAGCACGCCAACCTCCCTGTGATACTTACGGCAATCCATTCAATAAAATTAAAGCGATCAAGGATCAACCTGGATTTTCCATGAAATAACGGCGGGATTAATATCCAAACGCCATTCTAACTGACTCAACATGTTCCAAGTATATAATGTTATTCATATTTATGCCATTTAACAACAGAAACCCCCTTGCAACTTATTCAGTCACAAGGGGGTTTTTATCACAATCTGACCGGCTTAACCGCACCGCCCTGATCAAAAATGAAAAACCTTAACAGGAAGCATCACTTCTTCACAGGCTCAGGCGCGGCTTCAACCTTGGGCTCAACCTGGGGGGGTTCCACCTTGGGTTCACCCTTAAGAACCCTGACGCCCGCAGACTCATCCGTACCGGCCTTAAGCTTGATCCTGACCCTGTCGCCCACCTGAAGCTGTGCGGCCGCCTTGGCGCTGATCTTCACGGTCCTCGATGCCCCGCTTTTCTCTTCTTTAACGACAATGGTTAGCGCGGCGGCATCCAGAGAGACAACCTCGGCCACAATCCTGTCATACTTCTGCCCCGCATCCTTTTTGCCGTGTGTTTTCGCAGCGAAACTTGGCGTTGAGAAACCAGCCACCAGCAATACGGCAAAAATTATCCCCAGCACTTTCTTCATAATAACCCCTTCCTTCATTTTTAATATTTTATGATTTCAGCAAAGCGGCTTTAATTCCGATTGATTTCTTAATATACACATCTTTTATTAAATATGAATGAATAAATGATGGAAATTTATCAGTCTCTTTTCATGGGCGAGTGAAGATTCCGTTCAACCATGCGCCGCCCCATCACTGCCCCTTCTTACCCAGCGCAGGATCGCGCTCTTTGAGCGTGGATTATCATAGCGCTCCTGACGCGTCGCCACAATGGGATCGCGCCCGGTTTGCGCGTATAACCCCGACGCCACACCCGCCTGAAAAGATCGGACAACGCGCGCATCTTCACCGGAATGAAACGTCAGGACAGCCGCCCTGCCACAAGGCTTCAGGCACGCGGGCAGATGCCTCAGGAACTGTTCCAACACAAGAAACTCATCATTGACTGCAATCCGCAGCGCCTGGAATGTCCTGCGAATAGACCGCGTTCTTTCTTCTTCATCCTTTTCAGACATGGCGCGGGGCAGGGCCCGCCGCACCGCATCCGCCAGCGCGGTGGTGGTGACAATCGCCTGCCGGCACTTAAAAACAGATCGCGCTATGCCCTGGGCAAAAGGCTCATCCGCATTCACGCGGAGTATGTGCTCAAAATCTTTCTCCGACATCGCTGCCAGCCATGCTGAGGCAGGCTTACCACGCCCGGGATTAAGCCTGAGGTCCAAGGGGCCTTCCTGCTTGAAGGTAAAACCACGCGCCGGATCATCCAACTGCATGGAAGAAACGCCCAAGTCCGCCAAAATAATATCAAAGCCGCCGCCGGTATCCGGCAATATTTTGGAAATACCTGCAAAATTGATAAGCCGCGTCTTGAATTGCTCTTGCGTATACCCTGCTCCCCGCAGACGCGCCTCCGTGCGCTTGATCTCGACAGGGTCCACATCGATACCCCACAAACAACCGCCGGGGGTGATTCGTTCAAGGATCGCCTGGGCATGGCCGCCGTACCCCAAGGTCGCATCCAAGGCGGTCTGCCCGGGATGCGGCTCCAGGATCTTAAGGATCTCCTCGACACAAATGGAACGATGCATCCCTGCCGGCGTTTTCCCGGTCTGGATGATCCTGGCGACCTCATCCGCGTAACGCTCGGGATTAAGCTCTTTATATTTCTCATTAAATTTTTGCGGATGCTTTCCCTTATAACGCACGCGGCGCTTGTGCAGCGGTGGCGCCTGACTGCTTTCAGGATCTGTCATGCATACCTCTAATCTTGAACCACCCCAACCACTTTATAGCCGCCCGCTACCGGCTGGTAATAAACACCGTTATGCGCGTAATAAATTTCCCCGTCGACAATATGCTGGTATTGCGTTGTACGGATCGTCGGGACAACAATCCCCATGGGAGGCGGAACAGCCACATATCCCGAAGAAAGGGTAACAACCGGAATAATATTAACATAGGGATAAAAATGATACGTATCTTCGTAAAAAGTGTATTGCGGATGCCAATTGCCCTGATGCCTGCGGTGAAAAGGGCCAGGATGCCCATCGACGCGCCGGTCTTTATCTGCCAAAAAGGGCTGTACCCCCGCACCACGCCTTTGAGCTGCAGAACGATTCTCTGGGACACCATAAACCCGGGGTGTCACTTGTTGACGCAAAACCTGCTGGGGTAAAGCGGTCGAGCGCATCGGAAGCGCCGGAGAGCCCTGCTGGGGCATGGGAGCCGTGTGAACCCTTGGCGGTGCTTGTGGCGGCTTGCCCTCTTCATGAGTCCGAATCGTCCGCGAGCGATCTGCCGGCACCGGCAGGGCGGCGGGTATCCCTTGTCCAGGTCGACGCACGCGATCGCCGGAAGCCTGCGCATCAAAACGATCATGCTGCCTGTCCTGAGATCTCGCCTGAGCCGGTAAAAACACAAGACCTGTCAGGACACATAAAATAATCACAGCCCTTTGTTGTATCAACATGTCGCCTCTCCTTTACGTTCAACACGACTCTCTGCCGGTACGCCAGCCTGAACCTGCCGTCATATCTTGACGATCTTGTCCGGCGGAGCCCCGCAGATATGACAATGGTCCGGCGGCTCGGCGGCACTGCGCATGTTCCCGCACGACGTGCACACATAAAAATCCTGGGGTTTAAGATCCTGACCTGCCTCATATGATACGAGCGCTTCGGGTAATAGTTCATAATTCTTCTTTTTAGCTTCATACGCTTCGTAAAACCCGCAATACGCTAACGGCGACGGGACGGCAAGAATATAACGGATATTTTCTTTAACGGGGACATCCAAAACGCCAGATGCCCCCGCCGCAGGAACAGATCACGCCTTAAAGTTTGCCTTGACGTGAGCCCCGTCGCAGAAAGGCTTGCCGGCCGAACCACCGCAACGGCACAGGGCGTTGGCATCCTTCTTGCAAGGGATGATGTTCCCCTCAGCGTCCTTGATCTCGATCTCCCCATTAACCAGGTAGGGCCCGTTCTTTAGCGTCTGAACCACTGTTTTAGGCATAATCATTTCCTTTCTGTTGTTATAGGAAGCTCTATTGATACACTTCCTAAAGATAATAATCCTCCCCCCGATATCCAAATTCCGCATTCTCCGCCCACGTGTCGGGTTTTGTAATCAATTCGATGATATTCTCCATCACCTGCCGATGCGCCTTTTCTTCAGCCGCTATTTGCAGAAACACGGCTTGCATGGCCGCATTATTCGCTTTCTCTGCGCCTTCCTCATAAAGCTTTATGCTGTCTTCCTCGACTTCAAGTGCCTTACGGTAGAGCTCAACCTGCGACGTTTTGACATTCAGCCTGGCGCGCGATTCCTTCCAGCCTGAAAAGATACTGAGCACGCTTTTAAAGAAGGCATCTTTTTCAATCAAGACAGGAACAGCATCTTTCATTTTTTTAAAAATACTGTAATGCTTTTTCTCCTGATCGGCCAACCATGAAAAAATCTTTACTGATGCCATCTTGCCTGTGTCAACAATTTCATGGCTTGAGATTATCTGCCGCGAAATCCCAATTGATCAATTTCTCGATCACAGCATTAACATAATCCACACGTCGATTCTGATAATCCAGGTAGTAGGCATGTTCCCACACATCAATATTTAACAACGGCGTCACGCCCTGGGTCAACGGTACTTGCGCATTGCCGGTCTTAACCACCTTGAGCTTGCCATTCTCCTGCACAAGCCAGGCCCATCCACTGCCAAACTGGCTCATGGCTGCAGCCGCCAGTTCTTTCTGGCAGGCATCTACACTGCCAAAAGACACCTCCATCATGTTCTTCAACACCATGGGCGGCTGTCCGCCTCCTTTGGGCTTCAAGCTGCGCCAGTAAAACGCGTGATTCCATGCTTGCGCCGCATTATTGAAAATCGCCGTCTTGTCCGTATTTCCGGCGGTCCCCATGATGATTTTCTCCAGGGACAACCCTGCCAACTCCGTCCCGGCCACCAACTTATTTAGATTATCGACGTAGGCCTTGTGGTGCTTGCCATAGTGATAACTTATCGTTTGTGCGGATATGACAGGATCCAGGGCATTGTCCGCATACGGCAAAGCCGGCAGCACCTGCACCGATCCCTTCTCATTGATTTGATCGCTCATGTTTGACCTCCCGCTTCGATCGATTTTTGACCCCTTCACTGCCCCAGCAATACAGACAACTCCGCCACATGCTGCTGCTCCTCCATGATCACATGCCGGATCTCATGCTCCAGCGTCTCAAAGGCATACGGCAGCTTTTCTTTATTTTCGATGACCTTCTTGTAAATTGTCTTATAAAAATCTATCGCTTCTTTCTCCCCGGCAAGATTGACCGTGAGGATCTCTACCGTTGTACCGGCCTTACGGGTCTTATAAATCCCCATGGATGGCTCTCCATCAAGATAGTTCCCGATCAAATCGCGGAATTTATCCTCATGTTTCGCTTCATCCGAAGCGATTTCCTTCAATCGTTCAATGAGCGGTTCGGCATCGATCCCCTTGATCAATTCCGCATGGGCCAGGTATTGAATCCGTGCGGCATGTTCCATCTCCAGGGCCTGATTCAGCATCACAATGAGTTCATTCTTGATTTCTGCCATGACCTTCTCCTTTATTCACGTGACCTCGCACCACGAATCTGCGAGGCCACGCATTTTTGACTTTTACTGTGTTCAACGCCGAACGCTTCCGCTGAACCTACGGCTTGTCCTTAAAAAGGCCCTGGAGGGTATTCTTCAATTCTTCCTTGGCTTTCATCCCCAGTATCATCGCCTCTTTCTTTGCCTCCAATGCCTCCATGACGGCATCGGCAGCCTGCTCCATCTTCTTGCCCCAGGCTTTTTGCATCTTAACTTTCAAGATGTCGACCATCACTTGCCGTTTGGCCTCACATGAAGCGCACATCAACATTTTCATCTGCTGATCGATGCAGCATTCTTTCTCGCACGTACACTTTTCCCCGCCCGGTGCCTCCGAAACGGTTTTGTTCTGCGGCACTTCACAACTTCCTGTTTTGCTTTCACACGTAGACATTTTTGCCTCCATTGTTAATCAAGCACATTTCCTGACTGACTTCTGGTGTCATCTTAAGGAGAGATCAGGAATGAATCAATTGTACCTGGGTACAACAGAAGATGAGGCAGGGCGTTACTGGCGCGCGGGGTACAAAATCAATCGCAATGCACTACGATTATATTTCCTTAATGACGACAATGGTCCCCATGGGAATAAAATCGTAGAGCTCCTCGACATCCTCATTTTTCATACGAATACAGCCCTTGGATGCCGGCTGGCCGATCAGTTCAGGAAAAATCGTTCCATGGATCCCGAACTGGGGCTTATCGAATCCCAACCAGCGGGATCCTAAAAAATTCTTAGGCGATGCCGCAGAAACAACCGTTCCCTTGTGAAACCATGTCGGATAAGGATAACGGGACTGAATAACAAAAATCCCTACCGGTGTTTGTTTCGCCGATTTCCCCGTTGATACGGGATACTCTTTGATCAAAACATCTCCGGATTTGACATAGAGCCGATTAAACGTCTTGTTGATTTCAAGGGTCAAAACCTGATCGGGTACCCATAATTTCTGCCCCGATTTGACGCGTCCACTGTTTGTTCTGTTAAGTCTTTTAATGACCTCAATGGTGGTGGTATGGCTGCGCGCAATCCTGTTAAGTGTGTCATTGGGTTGAACGGTATAAAGATGGGCGCGCGCCTGGCTATAAATACTGTCCAGCGGGTTGTGTGCTGCCCCTAAAGATAGCTGGAGACTTCTTTCTGCTTTTGGAAAGCGGGAATACGCACAACCCAGGCCATAGCGGTTGTTTTTGATCTCTAGCAAATCGGTGAGGTATAACCTTGGGGCGGACGCCTGATCAAGAAGACGGGCAAAGGCTTCCGAAGCGTGAAAAAACAGGAGACAACACACTATGATAACCCTGTTCATAATACTTTAATCTATCATAGGTAAATATTTATGCTTGTTTGGCGCCAAAGGCATTCCTGTTCAAACACCCAGCAGTTTGGCGATCACTTTTCGCAATGTTTCTATCTCGATATTCTTTTTTGAACTGACCCAAAAGATGTCGGCAGGCTGAAGGGCAAGTTTTCCCGTGATTTCCTTCTTTCTTGCCTCAAGCCCGGAAGGCCCGACCTTATCGATCTTGTTCACAATGATATTAAAAGGATATGCATTATGTATAAGCCAGTTGATCATCAGAATATCCAGCTTTGTCGGCCCTGCAACAGCGTCAAGAATGACAAATACCCGGCAAAGATGCTCTCGGCTTGTCAGATAAGTTTCAATCATCGGCCCTAATGCCGCCTTTTCTGACCTTGAACCGGCCGCAAAACCATACCCGGGCAAATCGACGATCCAGCGGTAGGGCCTGATCTCGTACACATTAATCGTTCTTGTCTTTCCCGGGACCTGCGATACATGCGCCATCTTCGTTTTTTCACACAGCGCATTAATGAGCGAGCTCTTGCCGGCATTTGACCGCCCGACAAAAGACACTTCCACCTCACTCTCCCCGAGCGTCAGGGCATCCGTTTCCGTCATCAAATGTTTAGCCGCGTGCAACATCTTCTTGAATTTTTTTCCCCGGTTCTGGTATGTTAATCATTACAATAACACATATTCAAACGATCGCGTCACAAAACCCTTGTGCGGCTAAATGCCTCATGCCCGCTATTGACTCTTTACGCTAAGCCGTTTCCATACCCATTTAAGCCCCTCAAACCAGAAAAGGCTTAAAATGCCTCCTGCCAGCGCAACCCCCAATTCAGTCAACGACAAGCCCGTGAAATGAAATAAGGAACGCAAGAACGGCACCGACAGCACGCCCACAAGCCCGAGGGCCGTCCCGAAAAGCACCCACCACAGGGCCAGATTTTTTGCCTTTAATATTTCCATAATATTTTTTGACCATGACAGGTTGGTTACAATCAATATCATATTCGAGAAAACCAGCGTGGTAAACGTAAGCGTACGGCATTCATCTTCGCCGATCTTCGTGGTCAGAGCATAAAAATAAACGGCAAAAACCACCAGCAGTACACTTAATCCTTGCAAAAGACTTACGATAAAAGTATTCCTGTTAAACAAGGGCTCCTTAAGCTTCCGGGGCGGCCGGTTCATAATACCTTTTTCTTCTGAGACAGATTCAAACACAGTTGAACACGCAGGATCAATGATCAATTCCAAAAATGCAATATGCGCCGGCATCAAGACGATCGGCATATTAAACAAGACCGGTAAAAACGACATCCCTGCAATAGGAATGTGCACTGAAAAAATGTACGCAATCGCTTTCTTGAGATTATCGAAAATCCGGCGCCCAAGCCTGACAGCGTTGACAATTGATGAAAAATCGTCATTCAACAACACCAGCGCGGATGACTCGCGCGCCACGTCCGTGCCGCGCTCTCCCATCGCAATGCCAATATTGGCCGACTTTAACGCCGGAGCATCATTGACACCATCACCAGTCATCGCCACGATCTCACCGTTGGCTTTAAATGCATTAACGATCGCCAGCTTTTGTTCCGGCACAACACGCGCAAACACATTCACGGTTTTAATCCGTTCCAGCAATGCCTTCAATGGCATCTTTTCCAATTCCATGCCGGTAATAACCTGATCCGGATTAATAAGGCCTATCTCTTTAGCGATATGTGCTGCTGTTGCAGGATAATCTCCCGTGATCATGACAACGCGCATGCCTGCCGCGTACGCCTCCTTGATCGCCTGCGGTACGGTCGCCCTGACGGGATCACTGAACCCCAGCAGACCGACAAAATTGAATATGAAATCATGCTGCCCCTGAGGCAAATCACCCTTCTTGAACACAGCGCTGGCAACCCCCAAAAGGCGCAATCCACGCGCAGCCATACTCTCGATCGACTGCGTCAACTCCTGCCGTTGCGTATCGTTCAAATGACAAAGATCGGCGATGGCTTCGGGCGCTCCCTTGGCCGCAATAATAAAATTCTCACTATCAGGCGATTTCCAAACATGCGACATCGCAATTAATTGACGTGACAACGCGTACTCTTTTACTAGCTTCCAATTTTGATGAATATGTTCCGTGCCCTGCAAATGCAAATCCCCCATTTGCTTGATGCCGCGTTCAATAGGATCAAAGGGGTCGGATTGACTGGCCAAAATCCCGTACTCGATAAGATCATGCGCCTCTTCCGCTAACGGCGTTGACTTCTCAGTCCCCACCTCGTAAAATTTTCCTTTGCTGTACAAAACTGCCAGCTGCATCTTGTTCAGCGTAAGGGTGCCGGTCTTATCCGTACACAACACCGTCGCCGCACCCAGCGTTTCCACGGCATACGTGCGCCGGGTCAAAACCTGGATTTTCGACATCCTCCACGCACCCAGTGTCAAAAAAATCATCAGAACCACCGGAAATTCCTCCGGCAGCATCGCCATGCCCAGCGTTAAGCCAGAAAGAATGCCCTGAATCAAATTCCCACGCGTCAAGGCATAGATAACGACAACAAGCACACACAAGACCAGACCGATCAGGGAAAAAATCCTTACCAGCCTGCCGGTTTCTTTCTTAAGAAGGGTTTCCTCTTCCGTAATCCCCTGCAGCGCTTTACCGATCTTCCCTATTTCTGTCCGCACACCTGTTAATGTCACCTTGGCCACGCCACGGCCGCTAACCACCATGGTGCCTGAATAAACAAACGGCAGATCATCTCCACCGGGACGACTGGGCGACTGTTTACCGTCCCACTCCGCCTTGCGGACAGATACGGATTCTCCCGTCAAAAGCGATTCATCAACGGATAAATTGGAGCAGCTGATCACGACCGCATCCGCCGGGATCCGGTCGCCTTCACGCAGAACAATGATATCCTCACGGACAACATCGCGCCCGGCAATACGCGCCTGCTCGCCGTCACGGATAACTAATGCCCGGGGACTCGACAGATCCCGCAACGCTTCAAGGGCCTTCTCGGTCTTGTGTTCCTGATAAAAAGTGATGCCAACCACAACAACAACGAAAGAGATCAGCATGACAGCATCCCTGGGCTCTCCAAGACACAAATAGATAAGCCCGCTGCCGATCAACAAAAGAAGCATCGGCTCGCGGAGAATGCCGAACATGATGACCACAATGTTCTTCTGTTTCTGCGAAGGCAGTTCGTTAGCTCCCTCTTCCATAAGCCGCTTGTCGGCTTCCCGTGCTGACAACCCCTTAATCGCCTGGATTTCATGGTCGCTTAATATCATATGCTCCCTTTCTCCTGTTCCGTATCCGTATCACAAAGATATACACAACTATGGCAGCCACCGCCGCAAACAACAGTGAAACGATCAAATATCCAACGCCGATGGGAACAAGCACATCCTTGGCGGACACCTCGAACAATTTTTCCCATTTAAAATTCTTAAACAGCCCTATCCAGGCGGCATAAACATCCTGATAATTCTTCCCCATCACGGCTGCGCCGATCTTGATAGCCAGTACAAGCGCAATAAGACTGACCCATGTATTAAAAAGAATGCTTCCCAAAAGAGCACTCGTACGATTGACCCGGAAAAGAAACGCAAGCAGGAATGCGATCACCGGGCCGACGCCTGGCATCACTCCGACAAAGGCACCAAGCCCGAACCCAAGTGCGATCTTCAGCGGCGTATCTCTGATCCGAAAAAGCCTGAGATACGTCACTTTGACCAACCGTTGTATTTGATCCAGCCTTCCTCTATGATACATATTTCTCCATCCCATCGATTGTTCTAATACGAATTAATGTCCACCAGATTAATGTCATACCGCATGGCTCCTGCAACATTTGACTTTTCCAGGCAGGTCGGTGGAATTTACTGCCCTCAATATAAAATATTAAATATGTTAGTATTGTAGCCCTCTCCCCCTGAACAACCCACAATTTTTAACATGTATAAGAATCCCGCGGAGGGACCAACGATCGGCGCGGGTGTGCCTATCATGAAAAAACCCTTCAGCGTTGAGGCTAAAGGGCCAACAGATAGATTGGTTCAGCGCTATTTACCGGTGCGGGCGTAAGCTCATTTAAGAAGACCCTCTATTTTTTTCACCAGCGCTTCGACATCAAACGGCTTACTGATAACACCGGCAACAAGACCGGACTTTATTTCCTTGCTGTATAAATGATCCAGGTCCATCATGCCGGAAATAATAAAAACCAAAGATTGGGGATTGAACTCCTTGGTCATTTTCAATAAGTCCATACCACTCAACCCATTCATTTTATAATCAAATAAACATACATCATATTTATGTTTCTTTACGCGCTTTGCGGCTTCTTCGCTATTTGTTTCCTCGTCAACATAATACCCCTCGTCACGAAAAACAAGGGCTAATGCGCAGCAAATAGATTGGTTATCATCAACAATAAGTATTTTTGGCTCATTCTGAATTGTTGAACGCCACCGTCCACGGCTGAAAAAACCTTAAAGACGAGCACGCCTGGATAATTTTTAGCTTCATGTACTCGTCATCCCGGTAGCCATAGGCACGGCGGATGATGTTTTTAGCATTAAGGTTCGTTGACTCGACAAATCCCAACGGGAGTTTATGATCGCAATACGCGAGAATGCCATCCAGATGTTTATCGACCATTCGAACGAAGCGCTCATACGATTCCAGCCGGGCCCACTTCAACGAATCCTTCCAGAG
>CAILQW010000045.1 GCA_903836515.1 Candidatus Omnitrophota bacterium
GCAAAACGCCTCTTGAACTGGCCGGGGTTGAACTCCCCGAGATCTATAATTGGCTAACTTTTGTAAGAGAGAACTATAAATAGCAACCCAGATCAATACCAGTGCCATTTCAGGCACACATTCCTTTCCAGTTTTTTTAAAATTATTTCATCTTCATCCCGCACCTACCTGGGCGAGCGGACAACCACATAGCTCCCGTTGGGCATCTGCCTGTAATACGTCGTGTTGTCATAATAATATGGCGTATCTCCGACGACAATGACCGTATGATTGGGGGGCAGAGACTCCACCATAGCGCCGATCGCCAGCGCGGAAACGAGAAACTCCCATCCAAACCAGCCCCGTCCATACCAGCGGCCATCACGGTAGTGATACCGACCGCCCCGGTTCTCCGCATGACCGCCGCCACGATTTATTCCCGGGTTATTGCCCCGATTATCCCCGCGGTTATCCCCACGATTATCCCCACGGTTATCCCCGCGGTTGTCGCTGCGGTTATTATCCTGACGGTCTCCACCGCGGTTCCCATTGCCCTGGGCGAAGGCACCTGTGCACACCAATGACATCCCCAACACAAGAACTAAAACTGCCTTGAGCCGTGACGTTTGTTTCAACATAATGTTCTCCTTTTACAGCGCATCTTCCTCATAATATCAAGGGTCATGCGCACTTAACGCACCAGTGATAAACCCAGATTTTGCAGCAGCACCATTTTACCGACAAATACCTGCGCACAAAATGGTGCGGATGCAAAATCGTCGGCTTCCATATCTCTTTTTGTCCAGAAAAGCCGGGGTTATCCCGCGTTCCTCTGTTCCTATTGCAAAATGCGGGATAATTGCTTGTCCTTAATGCCGGGCAAAACTTCCGCAAACTGGACGAGCATCTCATCCTGCGATTTTAATTTTGAAACTTTAACATCAGCCTGATCCAGCTTGACGTCATACCCGGTCTCTTCCTTGATTATTTTGGCGATATCAACCGTATTGCCATGACGGGGATCAAATTTGACCTGCTTTAAACCTTTCAGATCAAGCGAACTCCTGGCTGTTCCCGGGATATAGATCGTTCCATTACTGAAATCAACCGCAAACGCGATGATCCCAGGCACCACGAAAAACAACAACCCCACGGCGTCCAAAACAGTAACACCCACGTCCAGGCGTCCGGCCCTTTGCCCCCGGCGTTCAGGATACATCAGGGTCCCGCATCCGGTTAACTGCACCACCAGGACCGCACACAACGAACCGTATAACACCTTCATGCACCTTCTAGTCATCGTATCCATCCCAACCCCCTTGTTGTTTACCTGCGCCAAAAAACATGACGGGTGAATCATCCTTGGGAATAAAACTGGTCAACACAACCAGGATCAGCGCACCAACGCCTGCCAGCAGATACCAAAGCCCGTAACCTATTGTGATTTGTTCCATAATTCCTCCTTCTTGACAGCCCGCTCTGCTTCAAGCCAATTATCCAGAGGGGCGCCGCCTTTTTCAGCATGAATCTTAAAGGCCCGACGACGAACAACATCCTCGATCCCGCCGATTAATGGTTGAACCCCCTGGTCCTTATTAACGTCATGTTCAATCTTGTGTTTATGGTGGCGATGTGGCATTGTATTCTCCTTTATTGAAGGCCCATCTTTCATCATCCTCTTGTGGATTGTCTGTATTCTAGGGGAGAATGAGAATGTATCAATTGTACCGGGGTATAACAGGCACATGGCCAACAACACGCTTATCTGCCACCACGCATTCTTCAAAAAACTAATGTAAAATGATAATTTCTTTGTTACATTTAAGACCTGATCCGATCGTTGTCCTGGACCTGTTCATTTTCTGAAAAAAGGAACATCATATGCCCGACGTTATGCCGCGCTCACGCCTTGCCATCTGGTTCCAGGCCGTTCGCGCACCTTTCTTTACGGCCGCGGTCATCCCGGTCTTTCTGGCCCTGGTCTACGCGTTATGGCTTAAAGTGCCTGTGGCCTGGCCCATCCTCCCCGTAGCCCTCCTGGGCATGATCTTCCTGCATGCAGGCACCAACTGCATTAATGATTATTACGATTACAAAAACGGTGTGGATAAAAAGACGACGTTCGGATCGAGCCGGGTCCTGGTCGACGGCCTGATGGCCCCGCGGCATATTTTCCTGGAAAGCATCATCTTTTTTATCCTGGGATCGATCGCCGGCCTGATGATCGTGGCCTGGCGCGGCCCGGTGATACTGATGATCGGGATGGCGGGTGTGGCGGGCGGCTACTTTTACAGCGCCAGGCCTTTGGGCCTCAAATACCTGGCTTTGGGCGACGTGATGGTGTTCCTGCTCTTTGGCCCCCTGCTCATCTGGGGCGCCTACTACGCCCTCACAGGCACCCACAGCTGGCCGGTGATCCTTACCTCCGTGCCCCTGGGGCTTCTAGTGACCGGCATCCTGCACGCGAACAATATCCGCGATATGCACGACGACGCTGCCGCCGGCATCAAGACGCAGGCGCTCCTCCTGGGGCTTACAGGATCCAAGGTCGAATACGTTCTTTTATTGGCCGCGGCGTACGCGGGCGTGGGTGTCATGGCCCTTGAGGGCATCCTGCCCTGGCAAACCCTGGCCATTTTTATTTCCCTGCCATTGGCCATCAACAACATACGCGCGATCATCCAGGTCCAGGATGATAATTTAAAATCCGTGGCGGCCATGGATGTTCGAACCGCTCAATTGCATATGGCCTTTGGCGTCCTTCTCATCTTCTCGCTGGGCCTGGCCACCATATGCCGATGAATCCCCTGCTTATCACCGCCTACCTGGCGGCCAATATTTTCTGGTTCATCCTCTTCTCGCCTTCCAGTGCGCATCTGTTGAATTTCTGGGCCGGCATGAGCGCGGCTTCCGGCATCCTTGCGCTCACAGCACTGCTCGCCCGGCGGAAATCACCGCCCCGGGATTTTGGATTCAAAACAATACACATCCTCATCGGTGTTGGTTCAGCGCTTGTCCTTTACGGGGTATTCTTTGTGGGGCATGCTTTAAGCGCGCGGCTTTTGCCCTTTGCCCAAGGCCAGGTCATGCAGATCTATGCCATGAAGACCCAGATGCCGCCGGCACTCATTGCCCTGCTCTTGTTGTTCTGGATAGGGCCTGCGGAAGAAATATTCTGGCGGGGGTTTGTGCAGGAACGCTTGTCACGCGCCCTGGGGCCTCAACACGGCTACATGCTGGCCACGCTGCTCTACGCTTTGGTCCATGCCTATGCCATGAATTTCATGCTCTTGATGGCAGCCCTGATCTGCGCCGCCTTTTGGGGCTACGTCTACAAAAAACAAGGCTCCCTATGGCCTGTGATCATCTCCCATGCCCTGTGGGATGTGCTGATCTTCGTCGTGGTTCCGATCCAGTAACATCTCCATCAGTTTCTATTTTATACGATTATACATCGCGTGTCAGCCAAGCTTTTACCAGTTTAAGGCTGAAGGCATGCCTTGACTGCGAGTTCAGAAACCAAGCTTTCCTTAATCCCTTCCAGAAAAAGCTGTTTCTGCTGTCTGAGCAGCAAGGCATGCCGAAGGCCTTAAAGACCGGTAAAAGATCCTACATAATCTTAAAACGGCTCAATCTTGAATGTTGAACATAAAAAGTTAATTCGGCTCAATCTTGAATGTTGAACATAAAAATATAACTCTTTAATAATAAATCTGGTTTGGTGAACCCCGATACGGGGTACAATCCTTTTAATCTGCCAAAAGAAA
>CAILQW010000046.1 GCA_903836515.1 Candidatus Omnitrophota bacterium
GAACGGTAGGCCTGGAAACACCAAGTTCGATGGCAATGTCCTTGTTCTTTTTCCCATCGGCGGCTTTTTGAATGATCTTTGCACGCTGAACAAGGCGTAACGGAAGGCTTCTTTGACGTGTCCATGTGTTAATTGTTGGTCGCTCTTCATCTGTTAACAAGATTGGCTTGGCGTGTTTGCTCATGAGATACATCATACATGAAAATCTGAATAAGTCAAGTTATTTATGGGACACTACACTAGAGATGGCAACAGCGTCGATTTACCAGTACCCTTGCGCACGCGATGCCGGTGCGCGATCGAATGCTCCCAATAATCTTACTTCCCGTACCAGATCGATAGCGAATGCTTTTTTGACCATCGCGGCCATGTTGACCGTAAGGTCATAGACGTCCTGGGCGGTAGCACCCTCATCACGCGTGATGATGTTGGCGTGGTGGGCGTAGGCATGGGCTCCGTTGATATTCAGTTCTTTCGCGCCCGATTTTTCAAGGAACCATCCCGCCGCCTGGCGCTGGCCGGCGCTGGATGTCGGTTCGACGTTGCGGAAGAACGAGCCGGCGCAGGGCGTTGTTGTCCATGACCCGTGTTTTTTCAGGCGCGTTTCCAGGATTTCCTGACGCCGGGTGCGCAAGGCGTGGATATCGCCGGCCGTTTTGAGGCTGAAGGCCGCACTCAGGATGATGCCTCCGTTGTCCTTGAATGCCGAGTCCCGGTAGCCGAAGCGCAGCGATGCCTTGGGAAACGTGGCAAGCGTGTTGTCCGGCATGAGGGCCGTGACCGAGGCAAGATGGTCGCATATTTGCTGGCCATAGGCCCCGGCGTTGCCTGTGATGGCGCCGCCAACGGTGCCCGGGATGCCGCTCATCGCCGTAAGGCCGTCAAGCCCCTGGTCCAGGGCGTACTGCGCCAGGTCGTCGAGTTGGGTGGCGGCATCGGTTGTGATGACATCCTCCTGGCGGCGCAGGAGCGGGGCCGTCGAGGAATAGCGCACGATGATCAGGGGGATGCCTTTGTCCGAGGCCAGGATGTTGGAGCCAAAGCCCATGACCAAAAACGAAAGATGATGCGCTCGCAGGAGGCTGATGGTGGTGCGCATGAGGGCGGCATCCGCACATTCGATCAGGGCGGGGCAGGTTCCGCCGAGCCGGAATGTCGTGAAGTGTTCCAGGGCCGCGTCAAGCGTGATCGTGAGGCCTAGCCCCTTGAGAAAAGAAAGGTCCATGTCAGATCCTGGGTAAGGGGAAAACGATGTTTTCCTCCGGATTGTCGAATGCGGTTACCGTCGCGTACGTGTAGGCGCCTTGAATCCTGGCTACGATGCCGTCGACCAGATGCCGCGGGACCGAGGCACCCGAACTGATCCCCACCCGTCTTTTATTTTTCAGCAGATCAAGGTCGAGTTCTCCGGCATGGTCCACGATGATACTGGTCACGCCGAGGTGTTCCCCTTTTTCCCGAAGACGGTTCGAGTTGGAACTGTTGGGCGATCCGCAGATGACAATGATCCCCGTTTTTTTCAGGTCAGGCGACGGGACGCACAAACGGGCCAGTTCCCGCACGGCATCCTGGCGGTTCTGGGTGGCATAGCAGATATCGTCCCGTTCGGGTCCTCTCAGGCGCGGGAATCTGGCGCGCAGTTTCAGGATCATGGCGCGGGTGTCGTCCACCGACAGCGTTGTTTGGGTGATGAAGGCGGCTGTAGTGTGCGGGGGGATATCAAGCCGGTCGATGTCCCGGGTCGTTGAAACAATGTGCAGCAGCCCGGGCTCCACGTAGCCGGCTGTTCCCATGACCTCCTCGTGCCCCTGGTGTCCGATGAGGATGACGTGCATCCTGCGTGCGGAAAAAAGAGCCGCTTCGTGGTGGACTTTGGTGACGAGCGGGCAGGTGGCATCGATGGTGCGGAGGTCCTTTTGCCGGGCCTGCGCCAAGATGCCCGGAGAGATGCCATGGGCGCTGAAGATGATGCGGCTGCCCCGGGGAACAGGGTCAATGCTGTCGACGAAAACGACGCCCCGCGTCTTGAAATTGTTGACCACGGATGTGTTGTGGACGATCTCGTGGAAGACATAGAGAGGCGTCCCGAAGGCTTCGAGTGCCTGCTCTACGGTCTGGATCGCGCGGGCGACACCTGCGCAGAACCCTTGGGTGCGTGCCAGAAAGATTTGCATTGAAGGGGGCCTCTTGTTTAATTACAATAGAAATAATTATATCACTCCTTAACTGCAGGATGAATCAAAATGTCTAAAATTCTCCGTCGTCAAACACCTGCGGTGATGGTCGGCCACGTTTCCCTGGGCAGCCGCCACCCGGTTGTTGTTCAGTCCATGACCGATACGCCCACAGCCGATGTGGAGGCGACCGTTCTTCAGACCGTGGAGCTGGCAGAGGCGGGATCTGAAATGGTTCGCTGGACGGTCAACGATGATGCGGCCGCCTTGGGGGCGCAGGAAGGGATCCGCCGTTTGCGTGCCGCGGGTATCCGTACGCCTATTATCGGGGATTTCCATTTCAACGGTCATGAACTTCTTAAGCGTCATGCAGGTTTGGCCCGTGCCCTTGACAAATACCGCATCAACCCCGGCAATGTTGGCCGGGGAGAGCGCAAGGATGAAAATTTTGCCGCGATCATCCGCATAGCGGTCCGTTACGGGAAGGCGGTGCGTATTGGCGTGAACTGGGGGTCGTTGGACCGCGATCTTCTGGGGGAGAAGATGGGTGGCAATGCGCGTCTGGCGCAGCCTTTGGGGATCAGGGAAGTTATCCACGAGGCGATGGTCGAGAGTGCCATGGTGAACGCGGCGCACGCGCTGGAATTGGGGCTTTCCAGGGATAAACTTGTGCTTAGCGCGAAGATGTCCGGCCTCCAGGATACGGTTGAGGTTTATGTCCGTCTGGCCGGCATGTGCGACCATGTCCTGCACCTGGGGCTCACTGAAGCGGGTGCTGGAGACAAAGGGGTGGCTGCGAGCGCGGCGGCACTGGCCATCCTGCTGGAAAAAGGCATTGGCGATACGATCCGGGTATCCCTGACCCCTGAGCCTGGGGTTCCACGGGCCCGTGAGGTAGCCGTATGTCAGGATATCCTGCAGTCGCTGGGTTTCCGTTATTTTTTTCCCGACATCACCAGTTGTCCTGGCTGCGGGCGGACCCGCAGTGTTTACTTCCAGGAACTCGCACGCGATGTCCGTGCCTATGTGACGGCGAAGATGCCTGCCTGGCGCGGGCAATATCCAGGGATCGAAGGGTTGAAGATCGCGGTCATGGGTTGTGTGGTGAACGGACCCGGCGAGAGTGTTCATGCGGATATCGGCATCAGTCTTCCCGGAGCGTGCGAGGACCCCAGCGCGCCGGTCTACGTGGACGGCAAGAAATTGACTGTGCTCAAAGGAGAGCGCATCCGGGATCAGTTCATCGCCCTGCTGGAGCAGTATATTGCTGATCGTTTTACATCCCATGGCGCGCGGGATGTTAACGCATGATCTTTGACGGGATAGGTGGGCATTCTTGAATAATGTTATTTAAGTTTGATAAATAACATATACATGTTATTCTCATATCATGAGTTTTCAAAGGCAACTGCATTTAGAAAAGATATCAGGATCCCTGTTCTTGCTTGGCCCGCGCATGACAGGGAAGACTTTCTTATTGCGCCGGCGCCAGCCCGCCTTATTCATTGATTTGTTGGATCCTGAAACAGAACTTTCCTTTTCACGTTCTCCGGTGATGTTTTGGGAGAAATTGCAGGCTTTACACAAGAAGGACCTGGTCATCGTCGATGAAGTGCAGCGGGTTCCGGTTCTTCTGGACTATGTGCAGAAAGGGATCGAGGAGATCGGGTTAAAGTTTATCCTTTCCGGTTCGAGCGCACGCAAATTACGGCGCCGCAGTGCTAATCTTTTGGGCGGACGGGCACTTGATCTGGGGCTTTATCCTTTGACTCATGTTGAGATCGGCAAGAACTTTGATCTTGAAATGGCCCTGGCGTATGGAACATTACCACACGTGGTCACAACTTTTCTGGAAGGGAAAGAAGACGACGTCAGGCGGCAATTAAAGGCGTACGGCACAATTTACATCAAAGAAGAGGTTCAAGCTGAGGCGTTGACGCGTAATGTAAGCGCCTTCCAGAGATTTCTGAGCGTGGCGGCTCAAATGAACGCAGAGACCATTGAATTCGCTTCATTGGCGCGCGATTCGTCGGTCCCCATGAGCACGGTCAAGGAATATTTCTCTATCCTGGAAGATACGCTTCTTGGTGATTTCCTCTGGCCATGGGACAGGAGCGAACGGAAGAAGGCGCGGCCGAAATTTTATTTCTTTGATTGCGGGGTTGTCCGATCCTTGCAAAATCGCCTGGTCGATCCTCCAACACCCCAGGAGAAGGTTTTTTTGTTTGAAACGTTTTTTTATAACGAGCTGAAGCGCCTGCGGGATTATCATGAAAGGCCGTATGAATTTTCTTTTTGGCGGGAGGGCAAGCAGGAGATCGATATCCTTGTGACCGGGCCTCGCGGGCCGATCATGGCGTTTGAGTGCAAGACATCATTGGAAACGGTATCAGATGCTACAAGATCCGCCTTTCGCAAACGCTTCCCCAAGGTACCATTGTTCATCGCATCTTCAAAAGAGATTCATCCACGTAAACTTGATCATGATGTGATGGTTCTTCCCTGGCGTCAAGCTGTTGATACCTTTCTCGCTTGAGTTTCCAGCATGAAAGAATGGCCCCCCAAAATGTCTTGAAACTGATCTGTTAGTCAGATTTGGGATATTTTTTATTCTGTTTTGTGTATCATATATGTCCAATTGGGACGAAACGTAGTGCAAGGCAGGCCCAGACAGAGTTGATCCACTGTAGTAAGTTTATGAAAATGAGCTGAACCTACGCATACCAGGTTGATTCATCGTCGAAGCCGCCAGTCGTTCCTCTTTTTTTGTTGCGTTATGATATAATCAGCAATTAACATGAACGCGAAAAGGGTTGACGGCGGTTTTCCAAATTCATATCCCAAATAGCATTGACCGACGACATATGCTGTCCCAATTGGACATATATGATTCTGAACAATCCTTTATCATGGTCTCTTGGTGAGGACAATCCGGATCGCAAGGGGCGAGTGCTCAGCGGGCGGACACAAGGTCCGCCCCTGCGCCCACAATAAACATCTTCTCGACTCGCTAAAGATTTCCTGCCATTGACAAACCCCGCTTTATACAGTAACGGAGGTTGCAATTATGAGATTCTATGACAGGCAGCAGGAACTGGCAGAGCTGAACAAGTTGATGGGGCAGGCCAAAGCTGGTTCCTGCATGGCCGTCCTGACCGGACGTAGGCGCGTGGGGAAGACGCTGCTGTCCCTGGAGTTCGCCAAGGACAAGAAGCACCTGTACATCTTCGTGGCCAAGAAGTCCGAGGCGTTGCTTTGCGAGGAATACGTCGCAGAGATCAAGCGGCTGTATCCTGACGCACCCGTGATCGGGAACATTCGCTCTTTCCCGGATGTCTTTCAGCTATTGCTCCAGATCACCAGGGATGAACCGCTCACGGTTATCATCGATGAGTTCCAGGAGTTCTATAACATCAACCCGTCCGTTTATTCCGAGGTACAGAAGCTTTGGGACCTGAACAAGGCCAAAAGCAAACTGAACGTCATTTGTGTCGGGTCGGTGTATTCCCTGATGCACAAGATCTTCGAGGGCTTCAAGGAGCCGCTGTTCAACCGCGCGGACAGGATGTTCATGATCAAGCCGTTCTCGATCGGCACCCTGGCTGGCATCCTGCGGGACTACAAGATAAAGAACACGTCCGTGCTGTTCGACCATTACCTCTTTACCGGCGGCAGCCCGAAGTACATTGATCAGCTGGTGGAGAACCAGGCGTTCACGTTCGAGAAGATCCTGAATTTTGCGGTTGAGGCCAATTCGCCATCGCTGAACGAAGGCCGGAACCTCCTGATCGAGGAGTTCGGTAAGGAGTACGGGACGTATTTCTCCATATTTGAGCTGATCTCAGTCGGGAAGACCGGCCGGTCGGAGATCCAGTCAATCCTGGAGTCCGATGTTGGCGGGTACCTCGACCGGCTGGAGCGGGATTACGCTGTCATCGGGAGGTACAAGCCGGTGAACGTCAAGCCGAACTCAAAGGCACAGAAGTACCGGATCGTGGACAACTTCCTGGCTTTCTGGTTCCGGTTCATTTACCGCAACCGGTCCGCGGTCGAGACTGGTAACTTCGAGTACATCCGGGACATCATCAGGCGCGACTATTCCACGTATTCCGGCCGCGTGCTGGAACGGTTCTTCCAGGCACTGTTTGCCGAGACCGGCGAGTACAACCGCATCGGCTCGTATTGGGAGAAGGATGGCCAGAACGAGATCGACCTAGTGGCGATGAACGATATGAAGAAGACCATGGTCATTGCCGGGATCAAGATGAACAAGGACCGGATCGACCTGGCCGGGTTAAAGGCCAAGTCCAGGGCGTTGATCGCCAGTTATCCAAAGTACAAGGTTGAGTGGCAGGCGCTCGGGCTTGAGGATGTTGACCGTTTGATCAAACGGTAGGTAGTTTAGGCGAAAGCCGTCGCCGTTTCTTGACCGGAAACCTCAGTTTCAGCTTAAAAGTTCTCTCTTTTAACACCCCCGGTCGGACTTGAACGCAGCTAAAGATTTACCCGTTGATAATAGACATTTTCTTGCACATAACGTATAATTTAAAAGAACACCCTGTGTATTTGCATCAGCAAATTATGTTGTTTGGGTATAAAAGGTATATTGGGGTGGTGCCTTTTGTAAGAAAGGAAGACGGGATCTTTTTAAAAACACTTTATCCCAGTCGGAAATATACCAGGCTTTATCGCGGAGGGAAGCCATGAGAGCAGTAAAATTGACGCGGCAGGAAAAGAATGTCGAGGATGCTTTGTTAAAGCATGAGTATGTCGATGTTTCCCAAGAAGCCTTTAAAGGCATGGCTCAAGCTATTGCCGCCCGGCGGAAAGATGCCGTATTGAACTTGCGGATCAATCGTCTGGATCTTGAGAACATCAAAATGAAATCCAGAAAAATGGGTGTCAAGTATCAAACTTTCATTCCGGAGATATTGCATCAAGTGGCCAGAGCGTAGGTATACATTCCTGGTCCTGAGTATTTCCTGTACCATTAGGTCGCTGGGCGGCGCACAGCGCTAACGCCGACACCGCCTCAGCGCGCGGGTTTGCGCTGGCAATCATGGAGAAAATCATGCTGAAGTTCTTGTTGTTCATCGCCCTGCTCCTTTTCCAGGCCATGCCCGCGTTTGCCAACGGGCTTTCCCTCACCAGTGTTACGCTGGGGGCCCAAAATACGACCACGCACACCTACGATATCCAGTTCAACGTGTCCTGGGACAATTCGTGGTACATCAGCGGGGCGCCTTCTCCAACGGCCAACTGGGACGCCGCGTGGGTCTTCGCCAAGTTTTCCGTCTGGAATGCCGGCACCCA
Organism: Candidatus Omnitrophota bacterium; assembly: GCA_903836515.1. Lineage (GTDB taxonomy): Bacteria > Omnitrophota > Gorgyraeia > Zapsychrales > Fredricksoniimonadaceae > Fredricksoniimonas. The sequence continues at coordinate 7,488 of CAILQW010000046.1, forward strand.
GGCCTGGGGCAACTGGACGCATTGCACCTTGTCAAAGACGAATGCTGACCATACCGCGCCGACAGGATCACAGATCGCCTCCGGTTGCAGCCCTTCCGCCGCCTGTGGGGGCGGGGATACGGGCAAGGGCGTGTTCATTTACCGTAACGCCGCGGGCACGGGTACGGTCAGCTTAAGCGGCGCCGCCCTCCGATGGCTTTACGGCACCGATGGCGTGGGGGACACCGACAAGGTCAAGGTCCATGTTTTCGGGATCGAGATGGTGTATATCCCCTCAGGTCCCTTCTACATCGGCGATCCCGACAATGCTTATGCCGCGAATTTTCGCTGGGCGGATGGCACCGCCGGGGCCCCTTTGATCAATTCGGGCTGGAGCGGCGCCATCAACGCGTCTTCGGCTAACAACAGCAGTGACGACGACCAGCTCCGGCAGCCGGGGGCCGGGCTCCTGATTTCTGGCGCGGGCGGCATCAAGTACGCCGACGGCACGAACGTGCACGCCGCTTTTCCGACCGGGTACAACGCGTTCTACATCATGAAATACGACGTGTCCCAGCGGCAGTGGGTCGACTTTCTCAACACCCTGACCCGGCCCCAGCAGACGACCCGTACCGCATCCCAGGCGGCGAGCCAGTTTGTCATGTCGAACAGCGCATCCGTCGCCTATCGTGATGGCGTCCGGGCGCCGTCCAGTATCCCCGCCGGGTCTATCACGTTTGGCAACGACCTTAATACCGCCGACGCCTTCAATCAGCCCACCGACGGCCAGTGGATCGCCATGAATGATCTTTCCTGGATGGATCAGGCGGCGTACGTGGCGTGGGCAGGCCTGCGGCCGTTCACGGAGCTGGAGTTTGAAAAAGCCTGCCGTGGGGGGCAAACGGCGGTGGGCGGTGAGTATGCCTGGGGTGATGCCACCGTTGATACCGCGACTACCTCACTGGCCAATGGCGGCGCGAATAACGAGACGCCCAACAATGGGAACCTGAATTATACCACCAGCACGCCTGACGGGCCGTTTCGGGCAGGGAGTTTTGCAGGCGCCGCTACGACGCGGCATGCGTCGGGGGCCGGTTATTACGGGGTGATGGACCTTTCGGGCCAGCTGTTGAAACGGCCGGTAACGGTAGGGAATACCACCGGACGGGCGTTTACCGGAACCCATGGTTCCGGCGCGTTGGCGACATCAGGGAACGCGACCAACAGCGATTGGCCGGGGTATGGCAGCGGCGAAGTGAGCGCCGCAACAGGGTCCGGTTTTCGCGGCGGTGCGTGGAACTATGCCGCAACGCGTGTTTCCGATCGGCAAAACGCATCGCTCGACTATGCGGCTCGTGTCAACACATACGGCGCTCGTGCGGCCAGGACATCCCCCTGATCATTTTGGGTTTTTGCTGTTTTGAGGTTTTGTTGTTGAACGAACCGTTGCGTTGCCTTACGGGAGGGCTCAACCGTTGTTGTTACAATTATTTTTTGTTATTGTTTTGATCTTCGCTGGCACGGCCCCTGCGCGCGCTCTGGATTATTATGGCGGCAGCGGCGACGGTTACGGCAAAGCGGACGGGGCCAACGCCCCATGGATAACGGTCCAGAGCGCTGTGCCGCAGGCGTTCACGATCGCTGACGCCGCCACCGCGATGAGCGCTGTGACCGTCACCCAGTACCTCACGCCAGCGGGGTCGGGTATCACGGCGGCGAGCGGCCTGCGCCTCGTTATTCCCGCGGGACTTGCCATGACTTGGGATACGGGGCATACCACGGCGACCCTTACCGGGAGCGGCGCCGGCAAGGTTTCCGCTACGGTGAGTTACCCGGACAACAAGACCCTTGCGCTCACCGTCAGTTCTGATTTTGCCGATGGCGAGGCCGTCGTTGTCAGTGGTCTTTATTTTAAAAGTTTTACGGCGTCGGGGTCCGCCATGCTGGGGGTGTCCATCGACGGCGGCGCGACGATCACGGCCCAGGACCCCAACAACAAGCTGATCCTTTATCCGGTCCTGGGCGCCGGGACCTACGGCGGCAACGGCGACGGGTATGCCGCCGCGGGTTTTGCCGATCATGTCTACGGTTTTACCGGCGGCACGGGCAAGGGCGACGCTTCGTTCCTGTTCGGCTCCAGGGCGGTGATGGCCCTGGCAAGCGCCGCCGACCAGACGTTCACGACGAGTGATGCCCCGACGTCGGCCAGCGCGGTCACGATCACGCAAAACTACGCCCCCGCAGGGCAGGGCGTACAGGCGGCCAAGGGTATCCGCGTGAAGATCCCTTCCGCGCTGGGGATGACGTGGAACACCGCCCTGACCTCAGCCACGGTCGCCGGCACGGCCGCGGGCAAGGTTTCAGGGACGGTATCGTATGAAAACGGCGGCAAGACACTGCTCATTACGGTCAACTCCAATTTCGTGGACGGCGACACCATCACCGTGAGCGGCCTGGCATTCAACAATTTCACCTCCAGCTGTCTTACCTGGCTCGGGCTGGAGATCGCCAACGACGGCACAACGCTGGAGTCGGACCCGTTCTACAAGCAGATCTTCGCGCTGACCCGTACGCGGGGGTTTACCGGAGGCTCCGGCAAGGGGGACGCCGTGCTCGTTTTCAGGTATGACGCGACCGGCGTGGTTCTGTTTTCAACGCTGTTTTAACCCGTTTTTTAACAGGAAGAGGTGACGCGATGCGCCTGATCAGGATCCTTATGGTGGCCATGCTGTTCCCGGCCGCGGGGGCCTTTGCCGCGGATAATGTGTTTATGTATAACGTGGGGATCGGCACCAGCGCCCCCCGGCAGAAACTGGAGATCAACAATGCGGCGGCGTTCTCCAGCGAGTACGACAACGGCAATTCCGGTACGTCAAAGACCATTGACTGGAATAATGGCAACAAGCAGAAGATCACCCTGACGGGCAACTGCACGCTGACGTTCACCGCGCCCGCCGGAGGTGTGGGGAATTATCAGCTGCTGGTCATTGAGGACGGCACCGGTAGCCGGACGCTGACCTGGCCGGGGACCGTCAAATGGGCCGGCGGCGTGGCGCCGACCCTGACGCTCACCGCCGCGGGCGTGGATATCATTTCTCTCTATTATAACGGCACCAATTACTACGCCTGCGCCGCGCTGGGATTTAACTGAACCCTCCGGTTGCCCCGGCAACAGCAGGGGTTTGATTTTTGGCCTGAAAAAACTTTACACCTGCTGGAATTGGTGTATTATTGATGGATTCTTCAACAGAGCACTGATTTCCCTTAATATATGCCCAGTGTCCAGGTTAAAAAAATAATGACTCTTTGTATTATGCCGGCCCACAAGGCCTTGGCATCTTAGGGATACTCTGCCCCGCACCTGTGCGGGGATTTTTTTTAAAACCAATATAGTAAAGAAAGAGGCAACACATGGCACGCAAGTTTTATACCCTTGATGGCAACGAAGCCGCGGCGTATGTCGCTTACCGCGTCAGCGATGTCCTGGCGATCTATCCCATTACGCCGTCTTCCCCCATGGGTGAGTTCTCCGACGAGTGGAGCGCGGTCGGGGTGAAGAATATCTGGGGGTCTATCCCCCTGATCCAGGAAATGCAGTCCGAGGCCGGTGCCGCGGGCACCTTGCACGGCGCGCTTCAGGCGGGCGCCATGACCACCACATTCACCGCGTCCCAGGGGCTATTGCTCAAGATCCCCAACATGTACAAGATCGCCGGCGAATTGACCTCCACGGTTTTTCACGTGACGGCGCGTTCGCTTGCAGCCCAGGCGCTCTCGATCTTCGGGGATCATGCCGACGTCATGGCCGTGCGCCAGACCGGTTTTGCCCTGCTGGCCTCCAACAGCGTCCAGGAATGTATGGACATGTCCCTCATTTCTTACGCCTCGACTTTGGAAAGCCGTATCCCGTTCATGCATTTCTTCGACGGTTTCCGGACGTCCCATGAAGTCGCCAAGATCGAGCTTCTGGATGAAGCGGACATCAAGGCCATGATCGATGACGATCTGGTGATCGCGCACCGCAACCGCGCGCTGACACCCGACAAGCCGGTCATGCGCGGCACGGCCCAGAATCCTGACGTTTATTTCCAGGGCCGCGAGACGGCGAATCCCTTTTATACCAAGTGCCCTGACATCGTTCAGGCGCAGATGGACAAGTTCGCCAAGCTTGTCGGCCGTCAGTACAGGATTTTCGAGTATTACGGTCCGGCGGACGCCGAACGCGTGATCATCCTCATGGGCTCCGGCTGTGAAACAGCCCAGACCACCGTGGACCATCTCGCGGCCAAGGGTGAGAAGGTGGGGGTGCTCAAGGTGCGTCTTTACCGTCCGTTCTCGGTCAAGCATTGCGTGGCCGCGCTTCCCAAGACGGTCAAGCAGGTTGCGGTCCTGGACCGCACCAAGGAACCCGGATCCGCGGGCGAGCCTTTATACCAGGATATCGTCAACGCCTTTTTCGAGGCCCAGCAGGAAGGTACGTTGAAGACGGTCCCCAGGGTCATCTGCGGGCGTTACGGCCTTTCTTCCAAGGAATTCACGCCGGCCATGGTCAAGGCGGTGTTTGACGAGATGAAAAAGAGCGCGCCCAAGAATCATTTTACGGTGGGCATCAACGATGATGTGTCCCACACCAGCCTTGAGGTCGATGAGTCTTTCCTTATTGAGGATCCCAAGAGCGTGTGCTGTCTTTTCTACGGATTGGGTGCCGACGGCACGGTGGGCGCGAACAAGGCGACCATCAAGATCATCAGCGAAAACACATCCAACTACGGCCAGGGTTACTTTGTCTACGATTCCAAGAAATCCGGTTCCATGACCGTGTCGCATCTGCGTTTCGGGGCTAACCCGATCCGCGCGCCGTATCTGATCACCCGGGCGAATTTCGTGGCGTGCCACCAGGGTATTTTCCTGGAGAGGTATGACATGCTCAAGGATGCGGCCGAAGGCGCCGTGTTCCTCCTTAACAGCACCCTGCCGGCGGACAAGGTGTGGGCATCGCTCCCGCGTCCTATCCAGCAGCATATCGTTGAGAAGAAGCTTAAGTTTTATGTCATCGACGCCTACGAGGTGGCCCAGCATACGGGCATGGGCGGGCGCATCAACACGATCATGCAGACATGCTTTTTTGCGATTTCCGGCGTCCTGCCGCGCGAAGAGGCGATCGAACAGATCAAGAAATCCATCCGCAAGGCTTACGGCAAGAAGGGCGAGGATGTGGTCCTGCAGAATTTCAAGGCGGTCGACGAGACGCTGGCCAACCTGCACGAGGTGCAGGTGCCTGCCCAGGTGACGAGCACCATCGGGCTCAAGTCTCCGGTTTCCGGGAACCCGACAGAGTTTGTCAAGAACGTGACGGCCGAGATCATTGCCGGTCGCGGCGATCTCCTGCCGGTCAGCAAGATGCCCATTGACGGGACATTCCCGACGGGTACCACACGTTATGAGAAGCGCTGTGTCGCGCTCGAGTGCCCTGAATGGGATTCCGAGACGTGTATCCAGTGCGGCAAGTGCGTCATGGTGTGCCCGCACGCGGTCATCCGCAGCAAGATCGTCAGTGAGGAAAATCTCAAGGGCGCGGATGCGTCGTTTGTCACTGCCGCCGCCAAGGACAAGGAATTCGCCGGGTCGCGTTTCCGCATCCAGATCGCGGCGGAAGATTGCACCGGATGTGCCGTATGCGTGTCCGCATGCCCGGCCAAGAGCAAGAAAGATCCCGCGCGCAAGGCGATCAACATGACGACCATTGCGCCGATCCGCGACCGTGAAGCGAAGAATTGGGAGTTTTTCTTCAACCTTCCCGATGTCGATCGTTCCAAGCTCAAGCTGAACACCGTGCGCGGGGCGCAGTTTCTCCAGCCTTTGTTTGAGTTCTCGGGCGCGTGCGCGGGCTGCGGTGAAACGCCTTACATCAAGCTTGTCACCCAGCTCTTTGGCGACAGGGCCATCATTGCCAATGCCACAGGCTGTTCTTCCATATATGGCGGCAACCTTCCGACAACGCCGTATTCTTTTAACACACAAGGGCGCGGTCCGGCATGGTCGAATTCTCTCTTTGAGGATAACGCCGAGTTTGGGCTCGGGTTCCGTCTTTCCATCGACAAGAAGGCGGAGCATGCCGCTGAACTCTTGAAGAAACTTGAGGCCCAGATAGGCGGTGAGCTGGTTGGTGCGATCCTCAATGCCAGGCAGGTAGATGAAGCCGAGATCGTTGAACAACGCCAGCGTGTGGCGCAGGTCAAGGTGAAGTTGGCCGGCAACACATCTACGGAAGCGAAACATCTTTTGTCTCTGGCGGATTACCTGGTCAAGAAAAGCGTCTGGATCTTTGGCGGCGACGGGTGGGCGTACGATATCGGTTTCGGCGGGCTCGATCATGTCATGTCGCTGGGGCATAACGTGAACGTGATGGTCCTCGACACCGAGGTTTATTCCAACACCGGCGGGCAGGCCTCGAAGTCGACACCGCGCGGCGCTGTGGCCAAGTTCGCGGCCGCGGGTAAAAAGATGGGCAAGAAGGATCTCGCGCGCATGATCATGACCTATGGCCATGTGTACGTGGGAACCGTGGCGCTGGGGGCCAAGGATGAGCATACGGTCAAGACCATCATGGAAGCGGAGAAGTACAACGGGCCGTCCTTGATCATTGCCTACAGCCATTGCATCGCGCACGGCATTGACATGGCGCGCGGGCTGATGGAGCAGAAGGCCGCGGTGGAAACCGGGCATTGGCCGCTCTTCCGTTATAATCCGGACCTGGTCAAGGAAGGGAAGAACCCCTTGACCCTCGACTCGGCGGCGCCGAAGATGTCGTTCAGGGATTATGCCTACAACGAGACGCGCTACAAGTCGCTCACCAAGACCAAGCCTGAAGAGGCCGAGCGCCTGATCAAGCTGGCCCAGGAGGATATCAACGCGAGATGGGCCATTTATGAAGCCATGGCAGCCCAGGCGGCGCCTGCGGTGAAACCTGTGGAGCCTGCGGCGTAAATACGATGTAACCACCCTGGGCGGGATCACCCCGTCTCAGGGTGAGGCTATATAAAACAAAGGAAGGTTTTTTTATGTCACCCGAAGGCAGTGTAGAAGGTGGTTCTGAGGGCAGGATGAAGATCCAGAATCTGAAGAAAGTGTTTAACCCCAAGAGCGTGGCCATTGTCGGCGCATCGGCCGAGCCGGCCAAGGTTGGGTATCAGGTCCTTAACAACGTTCTTAAGAACGGGTTCAAGGGCAAGATCTATCCGATCAACAAGAAGGCCAAGGAGATCCTGGGGGTCCCCTGCTATCCATCCCTGATGGATTGCCCGACGGATATCGACTTCGCGGTCATTGCGGTGCCGGCACCCATGGTCGAGGGCGTGCTCAAGGAATGTGTGCAGAAGAATGTGAAAGGCACGGTCATCATCACTTCCGGCTTTTCGGAGATCGGCAAGAAAAAGGAAGAGCAGGCCCTTAAGGATATCGCGGACAAGAACGATATCGCGCTGTTGGGGCCCAACACCTTCGGGTTCGTGTATACACCGGCGAATTTGAACGCGTCCTTTGGCCCCACGAATGTGGCGCCGGGCAAGATCGCGTTTGTATCCCAGAGCGGCGCCCTGGCGATCTCGCTCATGGGCTGGACCATGATGGAAAAGATCGGCCTGGCCGCGGTGGTCAGCCTCGGGAACAAGGCGGATATCGGCGAGAAAGAATTGATCGAGTATTTCAACGATGACCCCAATGTCAGCGTTATCCTGATCTATATGGAAGGTATCAAGGACGGGCGTCAGTTCATGACGACCCGCGTCAAGAAGCCGGTGGTCATGCTCAAGTCCGGCACGTCCCAGCGCGGGGCGCAGGCCGCGGCATCTCACACGGGGTCGTTGTCGGGGTCCGACAAGATCTATACGGCGGCGTTCCGTCAGCTGGGCATGATGCGCGCCAAGACTTTTACCCAGGCTTTCGGTGCGGCTTCTGTCTTGTCCATGCCGCTTCCGACCGGCGATGAGACGCTGATCATCACCAACGGCGGCGGTATCGGCGTGAGTGCGACGGATGAATGCGAGAACGCGGGCATCAAACTGCTGGAAGACCCCCTCTTGCTCGAGGAAAAGTTCCGCTCGACCATGCCTGAATTCGGCAGCACCAAGAATCCTATCGACGTTACGGGCGGCGGCGGGTGCGACAGTTACCGCAAGGCCGTGCATATTGCGCTGGTCGAGGACAAGATCAAATCCGTCATTGTGCTTTATTGCGAAACCGCCGTCACCGATCCTGTGGAAGTGGCTCAGGCGATCGTGGAAGAATATAACGCGGTCAAGCGCAACAAGCCCATCGTGGTCACCATGGTCGGCGGCGAGCGTTCCCGTCATGCCATCCAGATCCTCAATGAAAACCAGATCCCGGGGATGACCGAGGTGCGTGAAGCGGTCGGCGGGTTGAAGGCGCTTTATACCTGGAAAGAGATCAGTTCACGGCCCAAAGAAAAGGCCAAAACGCCCGAGATCCCGGCCAAGGCCCTGGAAGTGATCGAACGCGTCCGCCAGGAAGGCCGTACGTTTCTCCTGGAGCATGAATCGCGCGAGGCGCTCGAAGCCTGCGGCGTGCCCATGCCCAAGTGGGGGTTTGCCACCACGGCGGATGAGGCGGTCAAGATCGCGGACAAGACCCAGATGTACCCGGTGGCCATGAAGATCGCCTCGGTGGACATCATCCACAAATCCGATGTCGGGGGGGTTATCCTCAATATCAAGAATGCCGATGAGATGCGCGCGAAGTTCAACCAGATGATGGAAACCGTGGGCAAGAACGCGCCCAAGGCCAAGCTTTTGGGCGTGAACCTCTGCCAGATGGTGGACGGCCTGCAGTGCATCGTGGGCATGAACCAGGACCCGCAGTTCGGGCCGGCGGTCATGTTCGGGCTGGGCGGTATCTTTGTCGAGGTCTTGAAGGATGTTTCCTTCCGCATTGTGCCTTTCAGCGAAGGGGAGGCCACCCGCCTCGTGGGCGAGATCAAGGCGAAGAAATTGCTCGACGGCTATCGCGGGCAGGGAGCGCATAAAGAGTCGATCATCAAGACCCTGATGGCCATCCAGAAGATCGCCGCGCATGTCAAAGAAGTCGATATCAACCCGCTCATCACCAATAAAGACGGTTCTTTCGCGGTGGATGCGCGTATCATTATTTGAGAGATGTCTGTCTCGTTGACATAGCGCGGGACCGATGGTATTATTGCTGCACTTTTGATGCTTGATCATGTTTTGGAGAGGTGGCCGAGTGGTTTAAGGCGCACGCCTGGAAAGTGTGTGATCGCAGAAATGTGATCCCAGGGTTCGAATCCCTGCTTCTCCGTTTTCTATAATACCGTCGGACAGCGACGGGAGATAAGAGATCCTCTGAATGGCGGTGCTGTTCAGGGGGTTTTTTATGTCCGCACGTGTCAAAGGGTTGCGCGATAATTTATCGACGGTATTCTGTATTCCTGAAATTTTTATTATCTCTCTTCCGATGGTCGTCGTAATTTCCCATAAATTGCTTTGTGTTTTATCTCTTTATCTCTCAATGGCGGCTTAGTAAAGGAGCCCTAGTAAAGGGATAATGGCGTGTTTTATTGTGTATTATCGACGAGCAAGAAAGTCCTTTACTAGGAATTGGCTTTCTAGGGTTGAGTTAGCCAGAGATGCTTTTAGGAGAGAGAGGTTTTGATCTCTTGCCAGAGGACGGCCTGTTTTGTCCAGTCCATTTCGGATGAGATGTCGCGGAGTTTGTATTCGGGAATAGTGGAGAGGGTTGTGGCAGTTTCTGTCATTATTTCTGTCTGGATCGACGGAGATAAGTGTAAGAGCCCCAGTATATGGCTTAGACTGGTTTGGCTAAAGCCTAGCCAAGCAGAGGCCTGATTCAGGTCTTTTATTTTACCATCACAAAGATTGCGGTTCAGATGGTGGGCCAGTAGAAGCTGTTTTCTAATCGTAGGCTCCTGATCAAGCTGTCGCTGCTTTCCTTTAAGTTCATTGGCGTGGATCTTTTTGATGTTTGAATCAAATTCATGACACTCAGTCGTTCCGTTCAGGACGATGTAAATCTTTTTGGCGGTTGAATCATAGTCTGCTGTCTTAATGAGTGTTTGGATAATCCGTCGCTTTTCTTCAAAGAATAATGAATCCCAGAGGGGCGAGAGGATGGCTTCTGCTTCTGCCTTGTGCGGAGAATTCTTGAGGGTTTTAACTTCACCACGCAGGATCTGTTCGATCCGTTCCTCCATGAGCTGGGCGTTGTAGACTTCCTCAATAATCCAACTTGGTCGGTCCGTTTTTTTCCTACACTATTCTAAACACTTCGTATAATATCCCGCTTTAATCCGGACGGCCTTTAATGGCTGACACCGGGGGCCGCGAATTCCTAAACAATAAAAA
>CAILQW010000047.1 GCA_903836515.1 Candidatus Omnitrophota bacterium
GAACGTCTTTGACTTTCCATGGCTTCGTTAAACCTAATACCTGAGAATACAAATCCCGATCGTGCATATGCCCTCCGGTTAAAGGCATATTCTACCAAAACCGCCTTCCGTCGATAACCCACGAACTTCCCGGAAGAACCTATAAAGATAAACAGCAGACAGACGAAGATTTTATAGAACAGTTGCGTCGCGCTACACCTCAGGAGCGTTTGGCAGTAGCAGCAAAAGGACGTGAGCGTGCGCCACTCATGTTTGATCCAAAACCTTCTAAGGTGATCAATGCGCTTACGACAAAGGCGGGGGAGGGGAATCATTGGCAAAGCACAACGGTTGTTCCAGATGAAATTAAGATGGGTGCCGTTGGCGTTAAGGGTGTTCGAGATCTTCCTTTGGATAAATTGAGTACGATGCGGCCTGAAGAATTAGAAAGTGTTTTAGCACCGGTGCGTTTTATTTCTGCGAAACAATGGGAAATGAATCCTGCAGCGCGTGAGACGGCCCGACGGGCTCTTGAAGAAGAGAAAGGTCGGCCTGTGTCTGATGCAGAATTGGATCCTATTTTAGAAACATATAAAGGCAACAAGCCATTGGTTGGGGCTCTACTTAAACTTGTTTTTGAGAGGGGTTCTATTAGTAAAGAAATGTTTGATGCGTCAGAGGCTAATAAAATGAAACTAAGTAAGAAGAATGATCTTAAGGGTGGTATCGACTTCGATCCGGCCCTGCTGAACCTGAAGGTCGAGCGCACGGGGGCGGGGATGAAGGTCACGGTGGATCCGGCGGAGATCAAGCGGATCAAGGCTGAAGGGGTCAGCGGGTTTACGCCGGTCATCATCAATATCGCGCCGGTGAAAAGCCTTCTTCCAGCGCTGGGTTTGTTGCTCGATGGTTCATCGGAGAGCCCGGCATAAGCCGTTTAATTTCTTGTAGTATAAAAGCCCGTTGCAAGACGGGCTTTTATTTTTGGATTGCAGTTTTCAGTTTTTCAAGGGCAGCGGTGGCACCGGGGTTGCCGGGGTCAAGCTGAAGGATGGTCAAAAGATAGCGCCGGGCATCCGTGTAGGCGCCCTGGCGCCAGGCGATCTCGGTGAGGATGTTGAGGACGGGGATCTTCTCGTCAGCCAAAAGAAAATATTGTTCAAGGATCGCACGGGCTTTGGAATATTCATTTTTATCCAGGTAGATCTGCGCGAGCGATTTGTAGGAGAAGATGAAATTGGGCTGGAGTTCAATGGCTTTGGTGTAGTTTTGCCGTGCCAGTTCTTTGTCGCCGCGGTCGCGGTAGATGTTGGCTACATTGTGGTAGGCCACGGCATTGGAAGGGTCCAGCGTGATGGCCTTGAGATAGGTTGCTTCTGCTTTATCGGTGATCCCTTTTTCGGCGTAGGCCATGCCCAGGTTGTTCAAGACACGGTAACTTTTGGGCGCGGTCGGGACAAGTTTTTCATAAAACCCGATGGCCGTGCGCCAGTCCGTACAGCGCCAGGCACTGCGCGCGCTTAACAGCACGATGGCCATGCAAACCACAGTCATGAAGATTTTGCGGCGGTGCGTATCGTTTCTGGCCCCATCCAATCCCAAGGTAAGAACCACGATGATGATTCCCATAAGTGCCATATAGAGGAAGTGTTCGTAGACAAGGGCATTGATGATCACAAAAAGATTGGATGTGGGAAGGATGGCGGTAAAAAACCACAGCACCCCGAATGTGACTGCCGGGCGCCGGGCCCAGTTGCGGATCGCCAGTCCGATAAGACCCGCCACAATAAGGCCTCCCCAGAGGACATCCGGTGCCAGGAATGATCCAGGAGCTTCAATGAGCCGTTCCACCCGCAGATCATAGGGTATGAAGATGAATCCCGCATCCAGCGCGATCACGCGCAGGAATGCGGCCAGGCGCAAGAGCGGCTGGGTGGTGAAAGGGGTGTCGTGGTTGTAAAAATTGAAGGAATTATTAAAGTTGAGCACCGTGGCGCGCAAGGCGATGTAGGCCAAGGCCATGAGGATGAAGGGTGACAGGCGGACAAGGATCCCGGGGATGCGGCGGCAATGCCCGGGGGCTGCAGCTGTGGCATCAGGGATCATGAGAAAGTCTGCCAGTGCGATGAATGCCACCAGTAAAATGCCGGTTTCTTTGGAAAGCAGGGCCAGGGGATACATGGCCAGGGATGCCATGTAGTAGCGCGGATTGGTGCGGGCGCCTTCTCTGCCGCGGGTATAGAAATAAATGCCCAAGAGGACAAAAAGTGTGGCCAGGGAATCACCCATGCTGTTGGGGTAGACTACGGCTTCGGTGTGCACCGGATGCACGACCCACAACAGCGCCCCGGCGATGGCCAGGGTCCGGTCACGGCCAAGGGCTTTGAGGACAAAAAAGAGTGCGCTTCCGGCTGCGGCATGGCAGAGGATCGATACCGCGTGCCACCCGCAAACCCAGTCCGCCCACAAATGCCATTCAACCGCGAACACCGCCTCTAACAGTGGCCGCCAGTAGTTGCTGAGCAGATGCCCACCGGAGATGATGTTTTCCGTGAAGAATTTTGTCCAGAACTGCCAGTCCTTGATGTAGGCATTTTTCAGGATGAAATCGTCATCGTCCCAGAACATCTGGTTGGGGAGGCACAGGGCATAAACAAGGATGGCCGCTGTGATAATAAGATAAACCACATGCCTGTCACGGGCCAGAAATTCCCGTGCTTGCAGGAGGGTTTTGGAATAAATATTTTTTGCCGTGATCCACAAGGACATAGGTTTTATATGTGTTTCATGGTTGTTATAGTACAATCAAGTTTGCACTAATCAGGAAGTGCCGTTTTTTTGCCAGGCACAGTGAACAATCTTTGTTATTATAATCTTATGCGGCTATCTTTATTATTTTTCCTGCTGATTTTTTTGCCCGGACTGGCGGGATGTGACCGGCTCTACGGACTTTTGAACAGGCCCGCCGCGGAAGAGCGGCAAGTTCTGGGCACGGTCGTGTTCAATGAATATAACGCGCGTGTGGCACAGCTGCAGAAATATTTAAAACTCCTGGGGTACAAGGTGGGGCGTGCGGATGGGAAATTCGGCCAGGGCAGCCGCGATGCGGTGGCCCAATTTCAGGGAGATGAGGGACTCAAGGTCACGCGCCTTGTCGACAAGCCGACCTGGGAGCGTATCCAGTATTATATCCAAAGCCCTTTGGTGAAAAAGGATATGTTAAGCGGGCTTGCGGTGCAGAAGGCCCTGCTCAAGGCAGGATATGATCCCGGGACATTGGATGGCCAGCTGGGCCCTAGGGCGCAGAGCGCGTTACGTCAGTTCCAAAAGAATAATGACCTTACGCCTGATGGACTTGTCGGGCTGGAGACCTTTCGCGCGCTCATAAAATATACGACAAAGAATGTGACACGATGATTTTGCTGCTAGTTGCTGTATGAGTTTTGAGGGTTGCGGCATGCCTTGCTGCTCAGACAGCAGAAACAGCTTTTTCTGAAAGCGTATTGAGGAGAGCTTGGTTTCTGAACTCGCATCAAGGCATGCCACAACCCTCAAAGAATAATGAGGCGATGTCGGCAGGCATGGACGTGTTAATAAAATGGTGCTACTGCAAAATCTGGGTTTATGGTACACTTGCCAAAAATGTTTCATTTATGTTTAGCGCCCTGTGTTTTCGCCGCGCCAAGCGCCGGGTGCCTTTCCGCCTGGAACGAGGGGCGCACAAGCCCCGAGAGAAGCCGGAAGGGTGGCGCGATAAGGCAGGCGAAAAATCGAATGCGCTAAACGTGTCCAACGTATCGAGGATATTTATGACCAAGGAAAAACATCGTCTTTCCTGTGAAGATGAATTGAAGGCCTTACGGCGGGTTGTGGACATCACCACATCCGAACTCGAACTGGACGGTGTCCTGCACGAAATCGTGCGCACGGTCACAGATATCTCCCAGGCGGACTCTGTTTTCATTTATCTTTTCGATAGCGACAAGAAACATCTTGTTCTGCGTGCTTCCAAGACACCCCATCGCAAAGAGCTTGGCCGGGTGGCGCTTAAAGTCGGCGAAGGGTTGACCGGCTGGGCGGCCCGCAACAACAAGCCCGTGATCATTACGGCCAATGCGTATGAGGACCCGCGCTTCAAGGCGTTTGATGTGTTGCCGGAGGATCGTTATGAAGCGTTCCTGGCCCTGCCGATCGTTTATAAAGGAAAGGCCATCGGGGTCATTAATCTTCAGCACAAGAAAGTGCATGAATATGCCGCAGCTACGGTGGACCTCTTAAGCGTGATCGCGCGCCAGGTCGGGGGCGTTATCGAGCATGCCAGGCTTTATGGCGAGACGCATTCCAAGGCCGTTCAGTTCGATGCTTTGGTCAAGGTCAGCCAGACGATCACTTCGCAGAAATATCTGGACGAAATTCTTAACCTCATCGTTGTCGTTACCGCCGAGATGCTCAATTCCAAGATTTGCTCCATCATGCTCCTGGATCCCAAGGGGGTCGAGCTTTCCATTAAAGCGACCCAGAGCCTGAGTGATGAATACAAGAAGAAACCGAACCTGCGCGTGGATGCCAGCCTGATGGGCGAGGTTGTCAAGACCTGCCGGGCGATCGCCATCGAGGATGTGCGCCGGGAAAAACGTTATTTTTACCGTGAAATGGCGATCAAGGAGGGGTTGACCTCCATGCTGGCTGTACCCATGGTGGTCAAGGACCGGGTGGTGGGGGTTATCAGTGTGTACACCAAGGAGCCGCATGTTTTTACTGTCGATGAGATGGGGGTTTTCCAGATGGTCGCCAACCAGGCAGCGGTCGCGGTGGAGAATACCAAGCTGATGGAGGAATCGCTGAAAGCCAAGGAGGCGCTTGAAACACGCAAGCAGGTTGAGCGTGCCAAGGGTGTGCTGATGAAAATGCAGAATATTTCCGAGGACGCGGCGTATCGGCTGATCCACAAAAAAAGCATGGATTCCTGCCGCTCCATGAAAGAGATCGCCGATTCGATTTTGCTTATGGCGGATTTCCAGCAGGCACGATGATCCAGGTTGGTTTTCAAGGATTGCGGTATGCCTTGATGCGAGTTCAGAAACCAAGCTTTCCACAATATATTTTCAGAAAAAGCTGTTTCTGCTGTCTGAGCAGCAAGGCATACCGCAATCCTTGGCAGGTTTAGCGCCATCGATTTTTCGCCTGCCTTATCGCGCCACCCTTCCGGCTTCTCTCGGGGCTTGTGCGCCCCTCGTTCCAGGCGGAAAGGCACCCGGCGCTTGGCGCGGCGAAAATACAAGGCGCTAAACATGAACGATTTTTAAGGGAATTTTTTAAATTGACAAAATCTGCTCCAGGGATATAATTTTGAACGATCCACATGCCGCATAGATGTGTTGACAAGCAGGAACAGCAGGGCAATGACGTCCTCTTTTGGAGACAGGGTATCTCCGGAAGAGGTATTTTTTTTCCTGTGTGAGCAGGAAGTCCACAACAACAAGGAGCGGATTATGGCCAGGAAAGCGGTGTCAAAGAAAACTTCAAGCAATGATGTTATCGCCAATATCTTTGGGGAGAATGTGTTCGGCCTCAAGGTCATGGAAAAGCGTTTGTCTTCCAAGGCGTTCAAATCCATGGAAAACACCATGAAGAGCGGCGGCAAACTCGATCCCGCCATTGCCCAGGAAGTGGCCGAGACCATGAAGGAATGGGCCATGGAAAAAGGGGCCACGCATTATTGCCATTGGTTCCAGCCGCTGACAGGGACGACCGCGGAGAAGCACGAAGCGTTCCTCGATTTTTCTCCCAAGGGTTTTGTGACAGATTTTGGCGCCAAACAGCTGATCCAGGGTGAGCCGGATGCTTCTTCGTTCCCCTCGGGCGGTCTGCGGGCGACATTTGAAGCGCGTGGTTATACCGGCTGGGATCCCAACAGCCCTGCGTTCATCAAGGAAACGTCCCAGGGTGCTGTCCTTTGCATCCCGACATTCTTTGTCGGCTGGAATGGCGAGGCCCTCGACAAGAAGACACCGCTCCTGCGTTCCATGAATGCCTTGAACACCCAGGTCAATCGTCTGGCGGAACTTTTTGGCATCAGCACCAAGGGCAAGCGTTCCTTTGCCACGCTTGGCGGCGAACAGGAATATTTCCTCATTGACCGCGATTTTTATCATCAGCGCATTGACCTGGTCCAGACCGGGCGCACTCTTTTCGGCAAGGAACCGGCCAAGCACCAGCAGATGGCTGACCATTATTTCGGGGCCATCAAGGTGCGTATCGTTGAGTTCATGGAGGAGCTTGATCGTGAACTGTGGAAGGCCGGCATCCCGGCGAAGACCCGTCATAACGAGGTGGCACCTGCCCAATACGAGCTCGCCCCTGTTTTTGAGGAGCTCAACATTGCTGTCGATCACAATATGATCCTGATGGAAACGATGCAGAAGGTTGCGGAAAAGCACGGTTTTGTTTGTCTTCTTCACGAGAAGCCGTTTAAAGGCATCAATGGTTCCGGCAAGCACAACAACTGGTCTATTGTCGGGCCGGATGGCAAGAACTGGCTTTCACCGGGTGATAATCCGCACGAAAATGCAAAGTTCCTGGTTACTCTTGGCGCGGTCATCAAGGCTGTTGACACGCATGCGGACATTCTGCGTGCGACGGTCGCTTCTGCGGGCAATGATCACCGCCTGGGGTCTCACGAGGCGCCGCCCGCGATCGTTTCCGTCTTTTTGGGCGACCAGCTCAATGACATCATTGCCCAGATCGAAAAGGGCGACCTGAAGGAAACCAAGCAGGGCGGTACACTGCACGTGGGGGTTGATTCCCTGCCGGTGATCCCCAGGGATTCTTCCGACCGCAACCGCACCTCGCCGTTTGCCTTCACGGGTTCCAAGTTCGAGTTCCGCGCGGTGGGTTCGTCCTTCTCGCTGGCCGGCCCCAATGTGGCGCTCAACACCATCGTGGCTGAAGCGATCGACGAGATCTGCACCAGGCTTGAGGGGGACAAAAAGCTGAAGAAGGATTTTAACGAATCCATCCAGAAGCTTCTGCAGGAGATCATCAAGAAGCACAAGCGCGTCATTTTCAACGGCGACGGTTATAAGGAAGAGTGGGTCAAGGAGGCAGAGCGCCGCGGCCTGCCCAATAACCGCACAACACCCGAGGCCCTTGAAGCCTTCAACACCAAGAAGGCCTCAGATCTTTTCGCCAAGTACGGTGTTTTGGCTCCCAAGGAGCTTGCCTCCCGCTATGAGATCTACAAGGAAACCTACGAGACGATCCTTCAGTATGAGGCGGATCTCGCGGTGGACATGGTGCGTACCATGTATCTCCCTGCGGTGGCAGCCCAGATGAATGAGCTGGCCCGTACAGTCAAGGCGGTTGAGGGTGTTGCGGTGCCAACAGCGGCCGTTAAAAAGAATCTGGCGGAGATTTCCGTTCTGAATGACAAGGCGCTTGAGCAGGTTGACGCGCTGGCGCAGGCGATCAAGGATGGCAAGCCCGGCCTGGAGAAGCGCAAGCTCATGGCGACGTTACGTAAGACCGTTGACGCCCTGGAAGGTCTTGTGGCTAAAGACTTTTGGCCCGTGCCGAGCTATGCGGAAATGTTGTTCATGATCTAAAGCGGGTTGTTCCGTATTTTTCGCAGGGGGCCCAGGCGTTTTCAAGTCGCTTGGGCTCCCTTCTTTTTACCGTGATGTTTTGATTGTCTTCATCAACAGGTATGCTATGATTTGGTTCATCCGTATATGAAAAATCTACGCATCGCTTTGGCCCAGATTAATACCACTGTCGGCGACCTCGACGGCAATGCCGCCAAGGTGCTGGACTTTGCGCGTCGCGCGCGCGCGGCCGGCGCCCATCTGGTGGCGTTTCCTGAAATGGCCCTCACAGGGTATCCGCCGGAAGATCTTCTGCTTAAAGAACATTTTGTGGCCAACAATATCAAGGCGTTGCGAAGAATCGCCAGGGCGGTGAAGGGGATTGCGGCGGTGGTGGGGTTCGTGGACCGCGGGCAAGACGGCAGCCTGTATAATGCCGCAGCTATTATTTCTGACGGGAAGGTGCAGTCTGTTTGCCGGAAGGCCGCGCTGCCCAATTACAGTGTTTTCGACGAGAAGAGATATTTTACCTCTGGTGGCCCCGGTGCCGTTTTTTCGTGTGCGGGGGTGCGGGTGGGGGTCACGATCTGCGAGGATATCTGGGTGGATGGCGGCCCGTACCTGGCCCAGGCTAGTAACGGCGCGGGGCTCCTTATTAATATTTCCAGTTCGCCTTATGAAACAGGCAAGCGTGTCGAACGCTTCAAGCTGCTGCGCAAGCGGTGCCGGCAGACGGGGACGCACATTGCGTATGTGAACCTTGTGGGCGGCCAGGATGAGCTTGTTTTTGACGGGGCGAGCATGGTGGTCGCTCCGTCGGGAAAGCTTGTGGCAGCGGCCAGCCAGTTCAGCGAGCAGCTTCTGGTGTGCGATATTCCCGGTGAGGGGGTGAAAGCGCCGCCCCTGGGGGAGATCGAAGAGATCTACGGGGCTCTGGTTCTGGGGACAAGAGATTATGTGCGCAAGAACGGGTTTCGCCGGGTTGTCATCGGACTCTCCGGCGGGATCGATTCGGCCCTTGTGGCGGCCATTGCCTGCGATGCGGTGGGCTGTGCCAATGTGGTGGGTATTTCCATGCCCACGCGTTTTAACGCCAAGGCCACGCAGGCCGATGCCCGGACGCTGGCAGAACGCCTGGGAATCGAATTCCACGAGATTCCGGTGGAACATGTTTTTCAGTCGTATCTTGAGACGCTGGCGCCTTGTTTCCAGGGGCAGCCTTTTGGCCTGGCCGAAGAAAACCTGCAGGCCCGCGTCAGGGGTAACGTCCTGATGGCGTTCTCGAACAAGTTCGGGTGGCTTGTTCTGACGACCGGGAACAAGAGCGAGATGGCCACCGGGTATTGCACGCTTTACGGGGATATGTCCGGCGGTTATGCGGTTATCAAGGACATCCTTAAAACCAGGGTTTATGAGCTGTGCGCGTATGTTAACCGCAAGGCGGGGTCCGAACTGATCCCGGCGTCCATTTTTACACGCGCACCTTCCGCAGAATTACGGGCCAACCAGAAAGACCAGGATTCCTTGCCGCCCTACCCCGTGCTAGATGAGCTTCTTGTTGAGTATGTCGAGCATCATGGCGCGTTTCAGGGCATGGCGCGCCGGCATGGCGAGGCCTTGGTGCGCAAGGTTGTGGCCCTGGTGGATAAAAGCGAATACAAGCGCCGGCAGGCGCCGCCAGGCGTCAAGATTTCTCGGCGGGCTTTTGGCAAGGACTGGCGGCTGCCGCTCACCAATCATTACAAAACGTGCTAGAGGTCCGATGAAACTTTCCATCCTTGTTCCTGTTTATAATGAGGCAGAAACCATTGGGCCTGTGATCGAAGAAATCTTGCGGGTGCCGTTGCCTGAAGGCCTGACGCGCGAGGTTGTTGTTGTCGACGACGGGTCCACGGACCGGACAGCCGCGTGCCTGGAGCGTTTTGCCTCCGATGCGCGTGTGAGGGTTTTTCATCAGGCCCCCAACCAGGGCAAGACCGCGGCGCTCAAGCGTGCCATTGCCCAGGCGTCGGGAGATCTGATGCTGGTCCAGGATGCCGACCTGGAGTATAGCCCGTCGGATTATCCCAGGCTTCTGGCCCCGCTTTTGGATGGACGGGCTGAAGTGGTCTATGGCTCGCGGTTTTTGGGTAAGATCCGACGCATGGCGGGGATTAATCGCTGGGCCAATGTGATCTCCAACCTTACTTTCCGGTTGTTGTATGGCCGGCGCATTACGGATATCAATACCTGTTTCAAGCTCTTTCGTGCCCAGGATATCAGATCGGTTGTGATTGTTTCCGGACATTTTGCGTTTGAGACGGAAGTGACGGCGAAGCTGGTGAGAAAGGGGCTGCGGATACTCGAGGTGCCTATTGCGTATGAAGCCCGCTCGGTGGCCCAGGGGAAAAAGATCAAATGGTCCACGGCCCTGGGCATGTATTGGGCTATTATCCGTTTCAGGTTCCGCGATTGATCAGGATTTCAGGGCGGATGCCCTTGCGGTTTATGTCCGGCTTTTTTTATTTGCATTTCAAAAGCATTACGGGTAAAATATCGCTTCTTTAGCGTGGGAAGTCCTCCCGGTTTTGAACCGAACCTTCCTGATACACAGAGATCTAACTACAACATCCTTAACGTGTTCCGGAGTCGTGCCATGAGCATGGGATTGCCGCCCAAACAGGGCCTTTATGATCCGCAGTTTGAACATGATGCCTGCGGCGTTGGTTTTGTCGTTGACATCAAGGGACGCAAGTCGCATGAGATCGTCCGTCAGGGGATCAAGATCCTTGAAAACTTGACCCACCGCGGGGCGTGTGGGTGCGACCCATTGACCGGAGATGGCGCGGGGATCATGGTTCAGATGCCTGATCAGTTCCTGCGCAAGGAGTGCGCGCGCCTGCATATAAGCCTGCCGCCGTCCGGCGATTATGGGTGCGGCATCGTGTTTTTGCCGACCGATCTTCAGGAGCGCAATGATGTTGAGGGCTGGACCGAGCATATCATTCACGAAGAGGGTCAGAAGTTTCTGGGTTGGCGTGAGGTTCCGCATGATAATGCCCGGATCGGGCATGTGGCGCGTTCCGCGGCGCCCGCCTTCAAGCAGATCTTTATCGGCAGGGGGGCAGATACGCCCGCCGGGAGTTTTGAGCGGAAGCTTTATGTTATCCGCAAGCGCATTTACAACAAGGTCCAGGAATCCCGTCTGAACCAGAAAAGTTTTTATTATTTCTGCAGTCTTTCCTCAAGGACGATGGTGTACAAGGGCCAGCTGATGGCCGAACAGGTGGACACCTTTTTCAATGACCTGCGCGACGCTGATTTTGTTTCCGCGCTGGCGTTGGTCCATTCCCGCTATAGCACCAATACTTTTCCGACCTGGGCGCTCGCGCATCCTTACCGCATGCTGGCGCACAACGGCGAAATCAACACCTTGCGTGGCAACATCAACTGGATGCGGGCCCGTGAAAAGCAGTTTGTCAGCGACGCTTTCGGGGATGATATCAAAAAGATCCTTCCTGTGGTTGAGCCCTTTGGTAGCGATTCCGCCACATTTGATAATGCGCTTGAGCTTCTGGTGTTGGCCGGGCGCCCTTTGCCGCACGCGGTCATGATGCTGGTCCCTGAAGCCTGGGTCGGTCACGAGGATATGTCCGAGGAGAAAAAGGCCTTTTATGAATATCATGCGACCATGATGGAGCCGTGGGACGGCCCGGCGTGCATCGCCTTTACCGACGGGCGTTATATCGGCGCGGTCCTTGACCGCAACGGCCTGCGTCCGTCGAGGTATACCATTACCAAGGACGGTCTTGTGATCATGGCCTCCGAGACGGGCGTGCTGCCTGTCGAACCCGGGCGTGTGGCCAGGAAGTGGCGCCTGGAGCCGGGGAAAATGTTCCTCATTGATACCGAGGAAGGCCGCATCATCGACGACAAGGAGTTGAAGGGGTCTTATGCGGGCAAGCAGCCCTATGGCCGCTGGCTTAAGGAAAATATTGTAGACCTCAAGGATCTTCCTGAACCCCGCAAGGTTCAGGTCCTGAATGAAAAGACACTGCTCGAGCGTCAGCGCGTATTCGGGTATACCCAGGAAGATATTAAAGTTGTCCTGAAGCCCATGGTCGAGAACGGGGAAGAGGCGACGGGGTCCATGGGGGCAGATAATCCTGTGGCGGTTCTTTCAGGCCGCCCGCAGCTTCTTTATAATTATTTCAAACAGCTCTTCGCCCAGGTCACCAATCCTCCGGTGGATGCTATTCGTGAAGAGGTTGTGATGGCGGAAAATGTTTATCTGGGATCTGAAAGCAATATTCTGGCAGAAACACCGGATCACGCGCGGCGTTTGCGCCTGCCCAGGCCGATACTTTCCAACAAGGAGTTCGGGCAGGTGGCGCATGTCAGCACCACCTATCTTAGGGCGGTAACCATGCCGATCCTGTTTAAGAAGTCCGATGGCGTGGATGGTCTGGATAAAGCCATGGAAGAGCTGTTCATCCGCGCCGACAAGGCTGTGGCCGACGGATACAATATCCTCATCCTTTCTGATCGGGCCGCAGGCGAGAAGGATGTGCCGATCCCGGCACTGCTGGCATGCGCGGGGCTGCATCATCATTTGATCCGCCGCGGCACACGGACCAAAGTGTCGGTAGTCCTGGAAACGGGTGAAGCCCGCGAAATGCATCATTTTGCCTGTCTTATTGGTTACGGCGCCAACGCCGTTAATCCCTATCTGGCCTTTGAGACGATCGAGGCGGAATTAAAGACCGGTCATTATACCCCCGGCCTTGACCTTGAGCATGCTGTCAAGAATTACATCAAGTCCATCCGCAAGGGGCTTTTCAAGATCATTTCCAAGATGGGCATTTCCACGGTACAGTCGTACTGCGGGGCCCAGATATTCGAAGCGGTTGGTGTGGGCGAGACGCTGATTGCTAAATATTTTACCGCGACACCTTCGCGTATCGGCGGGATCGATGTCAGGACAGTGGCCGAGGAGTCTCTTCGGCGGCATGCCCAGGCTTATCCGCAGATCCCTCATGTCAACGAATTGCTCGATGAGGGTGGCTGGTATCACTGGCGCAAGGACGGCGAATTCCATCAGATCAATCCCGAGATCATTGCCACGTTGCAGCAGGCGGTGCGTGCCGGGGATTATCAACTGTACAAGAAATATGCCAGGCTGGCCAACGGGGAAGATCGTTCGGCCGCGAATATTCGCGGGTTGATGCGTTTCAGGAAGGGAGCTGCGCCCGTTTCTTTGTCAGAAGTGGAATCTGCCCGCGATATCGTCAGGCGTTTTGCGACGGGGGCCATGAGTTACGGGTCTATTTCCAAGGAAGCGCATGAGACTCTGGGGATCGCCATGAACCGCCTGGGAGGCTTTTCCAATACGGGTGAAGGCGGCGAGGACCCTGCGCGGTTCAGGCCTGAGTCCGGCGGTGACAGCAAACGCAGCCGCATCAAGCAGGTGGCCCAGGGTCGTTTTGGTGTGAATATCGAATATCTGGTCAATGCCGACCAGATGCAGATCAAGATGGCACAGGGAGCCAAGCCCGGGGAGGGCGGCCAGCTTCCGGCGCATAAGGTGACCAAGGAGATCGCCGGCACCCGCGGAACAACGCCCGGCGTTCAGCTTATTTCTCCGCCACCGCATCATGATATTTATTCCATTGAGGATCTTGCCCAGCTGATCCATGATTTGAAGAATGCCAATCCCAGGGCGGATGTCAGCGTCAAGCTGGTTTCCGAGATTGGTGTGGGTACGATCGCCGCGGGTGTTTCCAAGGGTAAATCGGACCATGTGCTTATTTCCGGTTACGAAGGCGGCACAGGTGCTTCTCCGCAGACATCCATCAAGCATGCGGGCCTCCCCATGGAGCTTGGTCTTGCCGAGACCCAGCAGGTTCTTGTCATGAACGACTTGCGCGGGCGCATCCGGGTTCAGACCGACGGGACCCTGAAGACCGGGCGCGATGTGGTCCTCACCGCCATGCTGGGGGCTGATGAATTCGGTTTTTCCACGATCGCGCTTGTCTGCCTTGGGTGTGTCATGCTGCGTAAATGTCATCTGGATGCCTGCTCGGTCGGGATTGCGACACAGGATCCGGCGCTGCGCAAGAATTTCCGCGGCAAACCCGAGTATGTAGTGAACTTTTTCATGTTTGTGGCTGAAGAGGTGCGGGAAATCATGGCCGAGCTGGGCGTCAGGAAATTCGAAGATATGATCGGCCGTGTCGATATGCTCGAACCGGTGGATGTCATTCATCACTGGAAACTTAAAGGCATCGACCTGACCAATATCCTGCACCGGCCGGATGTGCCGGCGCACGTGCCGGTGCGTCATTGCATGAAACAGGATCATGGCCTGGAGAAGGCGCTCGATAATGTGCTCCTGGCTCAATGCCAGGACGCCATCGCGAAGAAAACACCTGTCGCATTGGCTTCGCCGATCAGCAATGTCAACCGCACGGTCGGCACCATGCTGAGCTCTACGATCGCGCGCCAATACGGGATGGCCGGGCTTCCCGAGGGGACCATTCATATCAAGTTCACGGGGTCGGCGGGCCAGAGTTTTGGCGCGTTCCTTTCCCGCGGCGTTTCTTTTGAGCTGGAGGGCGATTCTAACGACTACGTTGGCAAGGGCCTTTCCGGCGGGCGTATTGCGGTGTACCCGTCGAAGCAGTCCGCGCTGGTGGCTGAGGACAATATCCTTGTGGGCAATGTTGTCCTGTACGGCGGTATTTGCGGAGAGGCTTATTTTCGCGGTGTGGCCGGCGAGCGTTTCGCGGTCCGTAATTCCGGCGTGACAGCGGTTGTGGAGGGGGTTGGCGACCATGGCTGTGAATATATGACCGGCGGGCGCGTAGTTGTGATCGGCCCCACCGGAAGGAATTTTGCGGCGGGAATGTCGGGCGGGATTGCGTATGTATGGGACAAGGACGCGACGTTCGCGCGGCACTGCAACATGGGGATGGTGGAACTTTTTCCGGTCAAGGAAGCCAAGGATGCAGCGGAGCTCCGGACCGTGATCGAGGCACATCTTAAATATACTCAGAGTGCTGTGGCCCGCAAGATCCTTGAACACTGGGATGTCGAACTTCCCCGGTTCGTCAAGGTTTATCCGAGGGATTACCGGCGTGTTATTGAAGAAGCTCAATCCGGATTGAATGCCAACGTCTGAAAAGGTCGGGAACATATGGGTGAGGTCAAAGGTTTTTTAAAGTATAACCGTGAAGAATATACCAAGCAGTCCGTTGAGGCGCGCCTGGCCCACTGGGATGAGTTTACCGAGCTTCCGGCGGAAAAAGACATGCAGAAACAGGGGGCTCGCTGCATGGACTGCGGGATTCCTTTTTGCCAGTGGGGGTGCCCTGTCGGCAATATTATTCCATCCTGGAACGATTTGGTTTTCAAGGGGCAGTGGAAGGATGCGCTGGAGCGCTTGCATAAGACGAATAATTTTCCTGAATTCACCGGGCGTGTGTGTCCCGCTCCCTGCGAAAATTCATGCACCCTGTCGATCAACGCGCCGGCTGTCACCATCAAGAATATTGAGCTGGCGATCATCGAGCGTGCTTATGCCGATGGGGCGCTCAAGGCCGAGCCGCCCAAGAGCCGTCTGGGGCTCAAGGTTGCGGTCGTCGGGTCCGGCCCGTCCGGGCTGGCGTGTGCCGATCAGTTGAACAAAAAAGGGTATAAGGTTACCGTTTACGAGAAGAATGAATATGTGGGCGGCATCCTGACGCTGGGGATTCCTAATTATAAACTTGAAAAAGGGGTTGTTTCCCGGCGTGTCCAGCGGATGGAACATGAAGGTGTCGTGTTCAAGACCGATGCCCATGTGGGTGTCAACGTCGATCCTGGGGAATTGAAAAAACAGCATGATGCCGTTGTCTTGTGCGGCGGCGCTGAACAGCCGCGGGATATCCAGGTGCCTGGCCGCGAACTGAAGGGGATCTATTTCGCGATGGATTATCTGACCCAGCAGACCCGGCGGATCCTTGGCGGGAGGGTTGATCCCAGGGCCGAGATCAGCGCCAAGGGCAAGCGCGTGGTGGTCCTGGGTGGTGGTGACACGGGCGCCGATTGCGTGGGTACGGCCAATCGTCAGGGTGCGCTGTGGGTCAAGCAGTTTGAGCTTATGCCCAAACCGCCCCTCGAGCGCGCCGCCGACAACCCGTGGCCTCATTGGGCGTTTATTTATCGCACCGCCACCTCGCATGAGGAGGGGTGTGAGCGTGATTACGGGATTGCCACACAGCGGTTTACAGGCGAAGGCGGGCAGCTGAAGACACTGCATGCGGTGCGCCTGGACTGGTCCGAAAAAGATCCGGCCACAGGCCGTCCCCGGATGAAGGAGATTTCCGGTTCAGGGTTCGAGGTTGAGTGCGATCTGGTATTTCTGGCCTTGGGTTTTCTGGGGCCCGTAAAGGCCGGGCTGCTTGAAAAATTCGGTGTTGAACTGGATGCCCGCGGGAATGTGAAGGCTGATACCAACAAGATGACAACCTTGCCTGGTGTTTTTACGGCGGGTGATATGACCCGCGGCCAGTCTCTGGTCGTGTGGGCGATTCATGAAGGCCGTGCGGCTGCGGAAGGCGTGCATGCCTGGCTGGCACAGTCTAACAAGCAGGAGAGATAATGAAAAAAATTCTTGGGATGACGGGGTTGCTGTTGGTCGCCGGAGGCGTTTTTCTGTTGGCGGGGTGTGCGAAGCACGAGGCTCCGGCATCTTCCGTGGCGGAACAGGCGCGCCAGGAGCTGCGCGATGGCGTTGTGTTCCTCAAACAGGGGGATGCGGTCAAGGCGGTCCAGAGTTTTGCGGCGGCCATTAAGACATCGCCGGATTATTTTGAAGCGTATTACATGCTGGCGGAAACGTTTATTCATTTGAAACAGTTTGACCAGGCACAGGCTGTTCTGACCGCCGCCACCGGTCGTTTTCCCGAAAATCCGGTGGCCTATTATCTGCTGGGGATCGCTCATGAGGGGGCTGGGGAGCTAATGCCCGCGATTGTTTCAGCCCGTAAAAGTGTCGATCTTTTCCAGGCCAAGAAAGATGACGAGGGTGTCAAGCGTGCCATGGTTCTTTTGGGGGCCCTGGTCCAGCTGGCCAAGAAGGATTCCGAATCCAAGATGGTTGAAGATGCGGCCCAGGGTGCGGCCAAGGCGGTCGTTACCGCCACGCCCTAAGGCGCCGGCGTCAGGCCCATGCCCGCGGCATTGATTCTGATTTCCGCGTTGTTATATTATTTTTCGTTTCCGAATTTTGTTTTTGTAAAGGGCGCACCTTTTCTGGCATGGGGGTGCGCCCTTCCTTTTTTTTATGTCCTCGAGGGAAGGTTTGCGGGGCAACGGCTGTGGGCCGGGTTGGCCTGGGGCCTTTTGGCCAACGGTATGCTCGTGTCCTGGCTTTTTCCTTTGAGTCCTGGCGGATGGTTTCTTTTTGTGGTTGTGCTGGCTGTCCAGCCGGTTATTGTTGCGTTATTTTATCCATCCGCAGCCCTGCATCCGGTTTTAAGATTTTTACTTATTCCTTCGGTCTGGGCCGCTTCGGAATGGGTCCGTGCCTGGCTCCTGGGAGGTTTTGTCTGGGGGCTTGGATATTCCCAGGCTGGTATCGCCGTTATGATCCAGCCTGCGGCATTCGGCGGTGTTTATGCCGTGACGTGGGTCATCGTGGCGGCTAATGCGGCGTTTTATATCGGCATGGGATCTTCTGGACGTTGTCGTTGCCGGCTTTGGCGCGGCGTTGTGCCAGGGGTAGTGTTGTGTATTGCCGGCGTGGCGGCGGGCGTCATGCCTAGGATCCCCTCTGTCATGACGCCAGGGTGCAGGCGTGTCGCGGCGGTCCAGCCGGATATCGGCTACAGCGAAAAGACGCGTGAAGATCTTTATGATGTTCATGCGGCGCGGCATCTGGCGCTTACGCGTCAGGTTGTCACTGCTGCGGGATTGGGTGCCGGTGATCTGGTGGTGTGGCCCGAGACGGCGTTCCCGGACGATATCCGCACGGATCTGCAATGGCGTCCGCAGCTGGAACGCACGGCCAGGGAGCTTGGGGTTAATTTATTGATTGGTTCTGCGCTGTTGCGCCAGGGGAAGGATTTCAACAGCGCCATTTTGTTGTTTTCCGACGGTGGGTGGGGGAGTGTTTATGACAAAGTACATCTGGTTCCTTTGTGTGAATCTACGCCCGCGGCTTTGGAGGGGATGTCTCATCTGTTGCGGGTGGGGCGGTATCATTTCTCACCGGGGAGCCGTCCGGGGTTGATGCGGCTGCCCGGAGGGGTTTTCCTGGGCGTGGCGATTTGTTCGGAGGAGTTTTATCCGGACATGTTCCGCCGGATGTCGCAGGAAGGGGCTTCGTTTGCGGTCGTCATGCTTAATGACGGCTGGTTTATCCGCCGGGAAGCGTTGCTGCTGCACGCCTTGGCAGCTCCCTTGCGTGCCGTCGAATCGGGATTACCCCTGGTACGTGCCGCCAATACGGGCAGAACATGCGCTTTTGATGGACTGGGTCGTCCGCTGGGGCTCCCGCTTGAGTTGCAGCAGCCCGGTGCCGCGGCCTACGCTCTTCCCTTGGGCGCCGGGATAACTTTCTATGCGCGATGGGGTGATGTTTTTGCCATGGGGTGTGTTTTGTTTGTTATAATATTTTTCATGTTTACGCATTGTCAGTCCATTAGACCGGGAGAACGGCATGTTGTTTCGTAAGATCACGCCCGTCATCGGCCTGGGGGCAGCCGGCCTTTTTTTCTTCATGGCAGCGGATGTTTTTGCCGCGGCGAATCTTCAGCGCCGGATCCAGCAGCAAAAACTGCAGCAACAAATGATCCAGCAGCAGTATCAGCAGGCGATCATGCAGCGTCAGGCCCAGGAAGCGGCCGCATATCAGCAGGCCGCGGCCCAGCGTCAGGCCATGCTGCAGCAGGCCGCATATCAAAAAGCAGCCATGGAATATGCGGCCTATAAACAGGCGATGCAGACAGCCGTGGCCAAGCGTACTGCCGAGCTTCAGGTCGTGGGCCAGGTCAAGCAGGCTGTCGCTCAGCGTCAGGCCCAGCAGGCCGCTGTGTATCAGGCGGCGATGGCCAAGAGGGAAGTTGTCCAGGAGCATGTACAGTCAGAAGTGAACGCGCAGGTGCGTGCGTATGCGCAGTATCTGGCGGCGCGCAAAGCCGCGCTGACACGCCAGACGTTGACAGTTCAGCAGGCGGTGGCTGGCAGGGCCGTGGCGCAGCAAGCGGCGGCCCAGCAGGCCCTGATGCAGGGGGCGGCGGCCGGAAAAGCCAGGGCCGCGGGTGTTGCCGCGATCGGGCAGAAGCTCGCCGCCGATGTGATGGCGGCGAAGGCCTTGCCGGAGCCTTCCGGGACAGTCCTTCCCGCGGATGAAACGGTTGTCGGCATCCAGGACCTGTGGAATGCCCTGGATCGATCAAGTGAGGCCTGGACTCAGATCGTGGATCGCGAGGTCAAGCTGTTGACCGTCTCCGAGTACATCGACCGTTTTCGAAAAATAAATGTTCGTATCGCCAAGACGCCCGCGCATTACGTCGGGCTCATCGATGCCCTTGCGGGGCAGATGACAGGTTTTTTATCGGCGCCATTCATGAACGTCTTAAGTTATGCCGCTATCGTCGAATATGATTTTGATAATGGCACCAGCAAAGACGAATTGGCGAAGAATATTCTGGGAGAGGAAAAATTCCTGGCGAACCGTAAAAGGGTCCTGGGGCCATAGGCCTTTCATCGAAGGCAGGCTTTCCCATTGACAAAGAAGCAACGGGTGATATATTAGTTCAGATTTTGGGCCGACCAAAATACCATCTCATCCGTAACAGCAGCTGTTAATGAAAGACGCAGTTCTCTACCTCGAAGATGGCACGATCTTCCGTGGAACGTCTCTGAACACGCATGGCGAAACCGCGGGGGAGGTCGTTTTTAACACCGCGCTTTCCGGCTATCAGGAGGTCCTCACGGATCCTTCCTATGCCGGGCAGATCGTGGTGATGACCTATCCGCTGATCGGCAATTACGGCGTGAACACCGAAGACGTTGAATCTTCCGGAATTCATGTGCAGGGCTTTGTGGTCAAGGAGTTCTGCCGCACCCATTCCAATCACCGCGCGAGCGGAAGTCTTATCCAGTATCTCGATGACAACAAGATCATAGGCATTGAGGGCGTTGATACGCGGGCCCTGACGCGCCATTTGCGCCTTTCCGGGGCGATGAAAGGCCTTATTGCCACCGATGAATTTGATCCGGCGCGGTTGAAGGCCAGGCTGTCCCAGACCGCGTCCATGGACGGCGCCGACTGGGTCCAACACGTGGCCGTCAAAAAGCCTTATGTCTGGAAATGCAACGGCGACAAAAAGTACAGCATTGTCGCGATGGATTGCGGCATCAAGCGGAATATCCTGCGGATCTTCGCGGACATGGGCTGTGAGGTGCATGTTGTGCCGCCGACCATGACCGCGTCGGAGATCCTGGCGCTTAATCCGGACGGGCTTTTTCTTTCCAACGGACCGGGGGATCCCGCCGCTGTCACCTATGTCATTGAAACGGTCAGAAACCTGGTCGGAAAACTTCCCATATTCGGGATCTGTCTGGGGAACCAGATGATTGGCCTGGCACTTGGCGGGCGCACGTATAAACTCAAGTTCGGACATCATGGCAGTAATCATCCGGTGAAGGACCTGGAGAGTGGCCGTATCAGCATCACGGCGCAGAACCACGGTTTTTGCGTCGACCTGAAGAGCCTTAATCCGCAAGATGTCGAGGCCATTCACATTAATCTCAATGACAAAACGGTGGAGGGTCTCCGCCATAAGAAATTCCCGCTCTTTTCGGTGCAATATCATCCCGAGGGGGCGCCCGGCCCGCATGACGCGCAGTATTTGTTCGGCCTTTTTACCGACATGATGGATAAACATAAGAAATAATATGGGGAGTGCGCCCGCTGTGAAGGCGTGGCGTGCCCGTGAGAAATATGCCCAAGCGCACCGACATCAAGAAAATCCTTCTTATTGGTTCAGGTCCCATCGTCATCGGCCAGGCCTGCGAATTTGACTATTCCGGCACCCAGGCCTGCAAGGCCCTGCGTGAGGAAGGTTATGAGATCATTCTGGTCAATTCAAATCCTGCCACGATCATGACCGATCCTGAGACCGCGGATAAAACTTACATCGAGCCTTTGAATGTCGAATTCCTGGAACAGATCATCGTTAAGGAGCGGCCGGATGCTATTCTGCCGACCCTCGGCGGGCAGACAGGGTTGAATCTTGCCGTGGAGCTTTGGGAAAAAGGTATTTTGGCCAAGTACAAGGTGGAAATGCTGGGCGCCAACTACGAGGTCATCAAGAAGGCGGAGGACCGCAAGCAGTTTAAAATGGCTTGCCTGCGGGTAGGGCTGGACCTTCCCAAGAGCGCTTTTGCCTATACGATGGAAGAGGCTGTCAGCGCCGCGGGGGAGATTGGCTTTCCCTGCATTATCCGTTCAAGTTTTACCCTGGGCGGGACCGGCGGTTCGATTGTGTATAGCCGCGAAGAATTTGAAGCCAAGGCGAAGCTGGGTATTGAAAGCAGCATGATCAGCGAGATCCTGGTGGAGGAGTCCATCGAGGGATGGAAAGAATACGAGCTTGAGGTCATGCGGGACAAAAAAGACAATGTGGTTATTGTCTGTTCGATCGAAAACCTGGATGCCATGGGTGTTCATACCGGGGATTC
This sequence comes from Candidatus Omnitrophota bacterium, assembly GCA_903836515.1. Taxonomy (GTDB): domain Bacteria; phylum Omnitrophota; class Gorgyraeia; order Zapsychrales; family Fredricksoniimonadaceae; genus Fredricksoniimonas. The sequence goes on from CAILQW010000047.1 coordinate 21,273, forward strand.
GATCACGGTCGCGCCGGCCCAGACCCTCACGGACCGCGAGTACCAGGAGATGCGTGATCAGGCGCTCACCCTGATCCGCGAGATCGGCGTGGAGACTGGCGGGTCCAACATCCAGTTTGCCGTGCATCCTAAGACCGGGCGTATCGTGGTGATCGAGATGAATCCGCGCGTGTCGCGTTCCTCCGCGCTCGCGTCCAAGGCTACGGGCTTTCCTATTGCCAAATTTGCGGCCAAGCTGGCCGTGGGTTATACGCTTGATGAGATCCAGAACGATATCACGCGCGAGACCCCTGCTTCCTTTGAGCCGTCCATTGATTATTGTGTTGTCAAGATCCCCCGTTTCACTTTCGAGAAATTCCCGGAAGCGAAGGATGTTCTGGGTGTGCAGATGAAGTCTGTGGGTGAAACCATGGCCATCGGGCGCACCTTCAAGGAGGCCCTTCAAAAGGGGCTGCGGGGGCTTGAGATCCATCATATCGGTTTTGACAACAAGATGGACTACCGTTTCGTTGACGACGAGAAGATGATGAAGCGCCTGCGCGAGCCCAATGCGTCTCGTATTTTTTACATGAAGTATGCCCTTCAGAAGGGGCTGGGTGTGGACCGGGTGGTGGATGTTACGGGCGTCGACAAGTGGTTCGTTGCCCAGATGCTGCAGCTGGTGGATTTTGAACGTGAGATCATGGCGGAATTTGCCAAAGACCGGGCCCTGTCGGCACGCACGGTGCGCAAGGCCAAGGAATGGGGGTTTTCCGACGCTCAGCTGGCGGAGATCATGGGGACGAGCGAGGCCGCGGTACGGCAAATGCGCAAGGATATGGGCATTGTGGCCACCTTCAAGGTGGTGGATACCTGCGCGGCCGAATTCGAGGCGTATACGCCATACTTTTATTCGACATACGAGACCGAGGACGAAGCGATCCTGCAGAACGCAAAGCTTTCCAGGGCGGCCAAGGGGCCGCGCCGCAAGATGATGATCCTGGGCGGCGGGCCCAACCGCATCGGCCAGGGCATCGAATTCGATTACTGCTGCTGCCATGCGGCGTTTGCGCTGAAGGAGAGAGGCTTTGAGACCATCATGGTCAATTCCAATCCTGAGACCGTGTCAACCGATTATGACACCTCCGACCGCCTTTATTTTGAGCCGCTCACGTTTGAAGATGTCATGAACATCATGGATGTGGAAAAACCCGACGGCGTTATTGTCCAGTTCGGGGGCCAGACGCCGTTGAATCTGGCGCGCAGGCTCCAGCAGGCCGGCGTCCCCATTATCGGCACCAGCGTTGACTCCATCGATGTGGCCGAGAACCGCGAGCGTTTTTCAGAACTTTTGAACCGCCTGAAGATATCCCAGCCGTCCAACGCGATCGCCTCGTGTGTCGATGAGGCCATTGCCGCGGCGTCGCGCGTGGGATATCCGGTCCTGGTTCGCCCGTCTTATGTCCTGGGCGGGCGCGCGATGCGTATTGTTTTTGATGAAGAGACGCTGTTGACCTTTATTGATGAGGTGGCGGATGTTTCGCGCGGGCATCCCATCCTTATTGATAAATTCATCGAAGACGCCATGGAAGTTGACGTTGATGCGATCTGTGACGGCACAGAGGTGTTCGTGGCCGGTATCATGGAGCATATTGAGAACGCGGGCATTCATTCCGGCGATTCGGCCTGCGTCCTCCCTCCGCACACTCTTAGCGAGGAGATCCTTGGCGAGATCAAGGACAGCACCCGGCGCATCGCGCTGGCGCTCAAGGTTGTGGGGCTGCTTAATATCCAGTTTGCGGTTAAGGGTGAAAAGGTATTCGTTCTGGAAGTGAATCCGCGGGCGTCACGCACGGTGCCGTTTGTGTCCAAGGCTATCGGCGTGCCTTTGGCCAAGATGGCTGCCCGGATCATGGCCGGCGAAATGCTCAGTGATTTTCCGGCGCTTCCCGATATTGAACACCTTAAGCAGGTTTCCGTCAAGGAATGCGTTCTTCCGTTCTCGCGTTTTTCGGGGGTTGACATCATTCTCGGCCCAGAGATGAAATCCACGGGTGAGGTCATGGGGATGGCACCTACCTTTGGCGCGGCTTTTGCCAAGAGCCAGATCGCGGCCAATCAGGCCCTGCCGAAAAAAGGTTCCGTCTTTATCAGTGTCAATGAAAACGACAAACGTCACATTGCTTTTATGGCCAAAAGGTTGCATGATCTTGGTTTCAAGATTTATGCGACCAAGGGGACGGCCAAGGTGCTGCGTTCCAGCGGTGTGGCCGCGCTTATTTTGGACAAGACCGGCGAAGGCGAGCGCAATATATTGACTTTGCTTGAGAAAAGTGAGATAAATCTTATCATCAATACGCCTTCGGGCAAGAAGAGTCAGTCGGACATGCGCCGTATCCGTTCCATGGCCATCCGGCATGCGATTCCCTGCATCACAACGCTTCAGGGCGCCTGGGCTGCGGTCCATGGGATTGAGGCAAGTCTTAAAGAAGGCTTTACCGTTGAATCGCTGCAGGCGTATTACAGCCGCAGTTAACCCCGGATTCTTCTCGGACCCCCCGGACCCCGTGCTCTCGGCCGGGACATAAGAAGGCAGTCGTTTATGTGCGGTATCATTGGCATCTCTGATCATTCCGAGGCTTCCAAGATCGCGTATCTGGGGCTGTATGCCCTTCAGCACAGGGGTGAGGAAGCGGCCGGCATCGCCACCTACGACGGTAGCGTTCATATCATTAAAGACCGCGGGCTTGTGTTTGATGTCTTTGACGAATCTGCTATCAATTCCCTTAAAGGCCGGGTCGCCATTGCCCACACCCGTTATTCCACCACAGGTTCAAGCAATATCAAGAATTGCCAGCCGTTTCTTGTTACCCACCGCAACCGTCCCATTGCCGTCGCGCATAACGGGAATCTGACCAATACAGAAGAGCTTTACCGCAAACTTGAGGATGGCGGGTCTATTTTTCAGACGTCCATGGATTCCGAGATTCTTGTCCATCTTCTTGTCAAGACGCCTAATGGCGATTACAAAAAATGGTTTGTTGATGTCCTGGCACAGCTCAAGGGGTCGTTCTCGCTTGTATTTATGGTCGAAGATACGATTGTGGGCGCCCGCGACTTGCAGGGGTTTCGTCCGCTCGTGCTCGGGAAGCTGGGGGATGGTTATATCCTGGCCAGCGAGACCTGCGCGCTTGACCTGACCAAGGCGGAGTTTATCCGTGAGATCGAGCCGGGTGAGGTTGTTATTATCAAGGGCAGCAAGCTTGAGTCTGTGTACCTGCCGGGTCACGCCAAGGCGAAAAAGGCCCAGTGTGTTTTTGAGAATGTTTATTTTGCCCGTCCGGACAGCCATATTTTTGATGACAACGTGTATCTGGTCAGGAAGCGCCTGGGCGCCCAGCTTGCCAAAGAGGCGCCGGCTCCGGGTGTGGACTTTGTCATGCCCATCCCGGATTCGGGGGTTTCTGCCGCGCTGGGCTATGCCGAGCAGTTGAAGCTTCCCTATGAAGTCGGGATGATCCGTAACCACTATATCGGGCGCACATTCATTCAGCCGTCGCAGTTCCTGCGGGATTTTCGTGTTCGCGTGAAGCTTAATCCCATCCATGATGTCATCAAGGGCAAGAAGGTGCTTGTGGTCGAGGATTCGATTGTGCGCGGCACAACAAGCCGCAGCCGTGTGCGGGAGATCCGCAATGCCGGAGCCAAAGAGATCCATATGCGCATCACTTGTCCGCCGATTGTTTCCCCCTGTTTCTACGGCATTGATTTTCCGTCGACAGAAGAGCTTGTGGCCCATGGCAAGACAATCCAGGAGATCGCGGATTTTATCGAGGTGGATTCCCTGCAGTATCTCAGCCTGGAAGGGATGTTGTCGGTCATGAAAGACGGCGGCGCGTTCTGCCATGCCTGTTATACGGGGAAATATCCGGCGGGTATTCCCCAAAACAAAAGTAAATATTTGTTGGAAGGGAAGCTGGCCTGAACTACAATTGTTCTTGCGCTTGGGGTACGGCGCTTCTTCCTGCCAGCGGTAAAGGTTTACTATGAGCAAATATATTTTTGTCACGGGTGGTGTGGTTTCCAGTCTAGGCAAAGGTATCGCCTCCGCCTCGATTGGAAAGCTCCTGGAATCCCGGGGGCTCAAGGTTTCCATCCTCAAATGCGATCCCTATCTTAACGTTGATCCCGGCACCATGAACCCCTATCAGCACGGGGAAGTGTATGTGACCGACGATGGCGCGGAGACGGACCTTGATCTGGGCCATTATGAACGTTTTACCAACGGCCATTTTTCGAAGAACAATAATATTACCGCAGGCAAGATCTATTATTCGGTTATTACCAAGGAGCGCCGCGGCGATTATCTTGGCAAGACGGTCCAGATCATCCCGCACATCACCGATGAGATCAAGGCGTCGATCAAGAAGGTGTCCCGGGAGCAGGAAGTCGATGTGGTGATCGTCGAGATCGGCGGAACGGTGGGCGATATCGAAAGCCTTCCTTTCCTTGAGGCGATCCGTCAGCTGCGCTGGGAGCTTGGGGAGCATTACGCCCTTAATATCCATGTGACATTGTTGCCGTACATTAAATCTTGCGGTGAACAGAAAACCAAGCCGACCCAGCATTCGGTCGGCCGTTTGCGCGAGATCGGTATTCAGCCGGACATCCTGCTTTGCCGCACCGAACGCCCCATCTCCCATGATCAGCGGGAAAAGATAGCCCTGTTTTGCAACGTGGATGTCGAGGGCGTCATTGAAGCCCTGGATGTGAAAAGTATTTATGAGTGCCCTTCTGCGTTCAAGGCCCAGGGGCTTGATGTGCTCATCACCAAGCGCCTTAACCTGAAGACGCCTGAACATGACCTGAAGGAGTGGGAGAATTACGTTGTCAAACGCCTGAAGCATCCCAAATACGAAGTGAATATCGCGGTGGCGGGGAAATATATCCAGCTGGCGGACGCGTATAAATCCATTTATGAATCGCTCATCCATGGCGGCGTGGCTGCTGATGCGCGGGTGAATATCATCAAGATCGATTCCGAGGAGCTGGAAAAAGGAAAAGTCGACAAGTTTTTCAAGTCGGTGCAGGGCATCCTTATCCCCGGAGGGTTCGGCCCGCGCGGCATTGAAGGCAAGATCAGGGCCATCAAGTTCGCCCGTGAAAAGAACATCCCCTTTTTCGGTATTTGCCTGGGCATGCAGCTGGCGACCGTGGAATTCGCACGGCATGTGTGCGGGCTGAAGACAGCCAATTCCACGGAGTTCGATAAAAATACCAAAGATCCTGTCATCAGCCTTCTGGCGGAACAGCATCAGGTCACCAATATGGGGGCTACGATGCGGCTGGGGGCGTATCCTTGCAAGCTGGCCAGGGACACAAAATCTTTTGCGGCCTACAAGAAGGAAGATGTTTCCGAACGCCATCGTCATCGTTACGAGTTTAATAATGTATACCGCGAAGGGTTGTCGGCCAAAGGCCTTGTGGTCGCCGGGATGAACGTTGAACGGGACCTGGTCGAAATAGTTGAAGTGAAGGGGCACCGCTGGTTTGTGGGGTGTCAGTTCCATCCGGAGTTCCAGTCCAAGCCGGACAAGCCGCATCCGTTGTTCCGTGATTTTGTGGCGGCTGCCTTAACTGTTTAGCGGCCGTGTCCGGGCGGACAGCCCAGGATGATCTTCTTGACACCGGGGTGAAACGTGGTATTATTTCGTTCACAAATTTGATGGTTCCCTCATGCTTTGGACCATGATTTGCGCGGGTGGTGAAATTGGTAGACACTTACGTTTGAGGGGCGTATGGGGTAACCCGTGTGGGTTCAAGTCCCACCCCGCGCACCATTGATGACCACCAGAAAGAACCTGCTTTCCGTAAGGAGAGCGGGTTTTTTCTTTACCAGGAGGTTGTATGGCCATAGAAGTTAGCGCCAGTATTTTGTCTGCGGATTTTGGCAAGATCGCGCAGGCACTCGATGTGTGCGAGCGTTCGGGTGTGGGCCGGATTCATGTGGATGTGATGGACGGGCATTTTGTCCCCAATATCACCATCGGCCCGGTTGTGGCCGAGGCGGTCTGCCGGTATACGCGCCTGCCTGTGGCGGCGCACCTGATGATTGAACATCCATGGGATTATCTGGACGCGTTCATGGATGCGGGAGTGGATGCTGTTGGCGTGCATGCGGAGTGTTACGGGGAACGCCGGGCCGCTTGCCGGGTGTATGGCCAATATCCCAAGGAAATCGATATGGTCGATGCCGGCAAGCTGACGGCCGATCTGCGCAAGATACGGGCCCGTGGAAAGCAGGCGTGTGTTGCTGTTAATCCCGGGACACCGGTGGAATGCCTGCAAGATATTATGGATGGCATGGACGCGGTCCTGGTGATGTCTGTCCAGCCTGGTTTCTCGGGGCAGAAGTTCATCCCCGGGGCGTTGGCCAAGATCGCATGGCTGCGCCGCAGGGGGTTTAAGGGCGATATCGCTGTGGATGGCGGGGTGAATGCCGCGACAGCTCCCGGGATCATCAGCGCCGGAGCCAATGTCCTTGTGACGGCCAGTTATTTCTTCGGCAGTCCGGATCCTGCAGGTGTGGTGGCCGCGCTTCAACAGATTGATTAAATATGTTATATTATGCGTGTAAGAATTGAAGTGAATACGGGAGGGGTTTATGCCGATCATCAGGCACACACAATTTAAAGCCCAGGCCATGATGGAGTATCTTCTGGTCATGGTGGTTGTTGTTGTGCTTGTTTTGGGTGCTTTTAAAGGAGCGGGAAATGCCATTTTATCCCAGACACATGGTAAGGCGGCGGAGTATTTTGATACAGGGGCCGCGGCGATCATGGGCGGGTATTATGAAAAAGGGGCCTATGTGCCGGTCAACCCTGCGCCTGTCAATGGCGGGTGGTGTGCCTGGACGCGGAATATCAATGGGGCCAAGGTGAGGGAATGTGCTTGCCCGCGCCCTGCTTTTGGCGGGTTGGCTTGCGATGAGGTCCCGGTCCCTGTGGTGCCGCTGCCGCCGCCTGTATCACCCCCTGTGCCGGTGTTCCCGCCTGTGCCACCCACAGCTCCACCAACATGTACGCCCTCGTGTGTTGGCCGATCTTGCGGGAGTGACGGATGCAGCGGCAGTTGCGGCACATGCCCGGCGTCCAATGTCTGTTACGCCGGGGCATGTGTTTGTGTGCCTTCATGTACCGGCAAGGTGTGCGGATCGGATGGTTGCAGCGGCAGTTGCGGGACGTGTGCGTCGGGCGCTTGTTCTTCGGCGGGACAATGTGTGTGTGCCCCGCAGTGTTCTGGCAAGGTGTGCGGGCCGGACGGATGCGGCGGCAGTTGCGGGACGTGCCCTTCTTCCAGCACCTGTTCTTCGTCGGGGCAATGTGTGTGTGTCCCCCAGTGCGCCGGCAAGACATGCGGGCCGGACGGTTGCGGTGGGTCTTGCGGTTCCTATCAGGTGGCCGATGCGGCGTGGTCTGAAGCGCAATTTACGGCGTGTCCGTCATGCGGCTGTCCTGCCGGGGGTGTTGACCCGCTTCATGGTGAAGCGTGCGATACTTCAGATTGCGGCGCGGCCTGCGGCATCACGCCCGCGACATGCAGTGTGTTTACGTTGCAGGGTGGGGGGGCGCCTTGTCCGGCCGGGTGTGCGATGACCAATGTGACACGGACACATACGGGCATCATTCAGCGGGGAAGTTGTAGGTCCGGAACCCCGGGTATTGATGCGTACACGGGATCGTATACATGCCAATGAAGAAACAGGAGCCTTGACCCGTATTTTGGGTTGATCCCGGAATACGGGTTTATATCCGCCGGTCGCGGACATAGTTGCTTTTGTCCTGCGCTTTGGCGAATTTCTTGAGTTCCGCGCCGATCTCTCCGATCTGCGCGACATGGGTGATCTTGGTGAATGCATTCGAGACGATCCCGATTGAAATGGATAAAAGACCGGCTTTGGTGAGGTTGCCCTGCCGGTCTTTGCCCATAATGTAGCCTTCCGCCCGGTCTGTTTCCGTATAAAAATTTGGCATTGAAGCGTCAAAGGTGTCAATGATCTGCTGGCTGATCGTGTCAGCGATCGCATCGTCGCAGACGAAAACAAAATCGTCGCCCCCGATATGGCCTACGAACGTGTTGGGCCCGCCATGGTCCTTGGCGGCCTGGATGATGATTCTTGCTGTAGCCTTGATGACATCGTCACCTTTCTCAAAACCGTACTTGTCGTTGTAAAACTTGAATTTATCAAGATCGCAGTAACCCACGGCAAAGAGGGTGCCGCCCTGGATACGGTTCTGGATTTCGTCCATGATCGACGCATTGCCCGGGAGGCGGGTGAGAGGGTTGGCATCAAGGTTTCTGGTCGTGCGCAGGACGATCATGTTGATACGCGCCAGAAGACTTTCCGGTTCAAAGGGCTTGATGAGGTAGTCGTCCGCACCGGCGTTGATGCCGTGGACCATGTCCTTGGTGTCGCCTTTGCCTGTCAGCATGATGATGGGGATATGTGTCAGCAGGACATCTTTGCGGAGTTCCCGGCAGAAGTCCGGGCCGTTCATGACCGGCATCATGTAATCGGTGATGATGATGTCGGGGTTTCCCGTGCGGGCGTGGAGCAGGCCTTCCTGGCCGTTGGCAGCCTTGATGACCTCGAATTGTTCAGACAAGGTCAGTTCCAGGACGTCGAGGATGTCCTCGTCATCGTCAATGATCAGAATCCTTTGGCGTTTCATACGGCACCTGTTGCTGGGTTTGTTTTATGTTGTTTGTGCTGGAAAGGCAGGGTGAAATGGAACGTCGTCCCCTGACCGACATCGCTGGTGACCCACATGCGTCCGTCATGGGCTTCTACGATGTTCTTGGCCAGGGCGAGCCCGAGTCCTGTACCCTTGACTTTCATGTTGATCTCGTTATCGACCCGGTAGAATTCGTCAAAAACCCGTATCAGGTCTTCTTTCTTAATGCCGATGCCAGTGTCGGCGACATCAAAGACGGCTTCCTGGCGCGCCAGGTTGGGGTGTGCGTTAACGGTGATCGCGCCACCTGAAGGCGTGAATTTGATCGCGTTGCTCACGAGGTTGATGAACACACGGTCCATCTGGGTGGTGTCGTACTCGATGACGGGCATTTCCGATGGAATATTGAGACGCAGTGTGACACCCTTCTCCTTGAGTTGCGGCGTGAGCAGGTCGGCGATGGTGTCCAGCATGGGACGAATGATCTGGGGGGTGGCTTTCATCTCAACGCGGCCGGATTCAATGCGGGAAATATCCAGAAGGTCGTTGATGAGCTTGACCAGGTTGTCCGAGTGGATGTTGATCTTGTGAAGGCGTTCTTTGACAGCGTCAGGGATGGCACCGATCTTGCCGGTCATCAGGAGCGAGGCATAGCCTTTGATGGACGTAAGGGGCGTACGCAGCTCGTGAGATACGGCGGAAATAAACTCCGATTTCTTTTTTGAAATGTCCTCGACATCCTTCAGCGCCTGCGAAAGTTCTTTGGTGCGTTCCGCGACTTTTGTTTCGAGCATCTGGGTCGAGCGGTAGACCTGTTCGAACAGCTGGGAATTCTCCAGGGACTGTGCCAGTTGCCCGGCGAGGATGGTGATCAACTCCTCGTCGCCTTGCGTGACCTCGGGGGCGTTGTAGCGGTTGCCGATAAACAGGATGCCCCCCACGCCGCGCTGGGTCAACAGAGGGGAAAGGATGAAGTGTTCGTTCTCGAAGAGCTGGACGATGCGTGCCTTGGCTTTTTGGGAGGCGTTGAGCGACGAGAAGGTTGTTCCGTTTTTGAGCGCGCCCAGGAACTCGGCGTCGAGGCAGAGTTCCGACTGGATGTGTTCGGCCATGGCCGTATCAAAGCCGATATTGATCCGTGTCCTCAGGGCGGAATTTTCTTCGTAAGTCAGGACAAGGAAGTGGCTAAAACCCAGTTCGGTGGCGATATCCCGGTTGATTTTCTGGAAGATTTCCTGTTCGTCCAGGGTCATGCTGATGGTGCGGGAAAGATTTTGCAGCGTGTTGAGCCCCAGGAGCCGGCGGTCGAGTTCTCCCTGGGCTTTGTTGAGTTCCAGGTCGGTTTTCACGATCAGCTTGGCCTGTTCGTCGAGCTCGTTGAAAGAGTTCATGATCTTGGCCAAAGAGGCCTTGAGTTCTTTGTATTCTTCCGATTTTCCAATAAGAAAATAGGCCAGGACGCTGACAATGAGTACCAAAAGAAGGCTTGAGCCCATGAGAAACGGTGTGATATCAAACTGATTGACGGGATAGGTTATGCCGGGCATGTGTTATCCGATCGCCAGGAGCACAAGGCTCGCATTGAGCAGCTGGGTCGCGTGAACGTTCTTGAGAGATCCCGGCGGAGCAATTTCGCCGAGGGTGTACATTCCAAAGACCGGGACAGAAGCTCCCAGGGTTTCACGGATGATATTCATGGTTTGGGGGCCGGAGTGTCCCATGGCGTTGCGCCGGATAAACGATTCGAGAACTATTACGAATTTGGGTTGTTTTCCAAATAGTTGTTCGCGCAAGTCAAGTGCGGCGTTATACAAGCTCTGGCGGCAGTCATCTTTGTCCGTGACCATAAGGTGCACCGGACTTCCCGTCGGGATATCTCCCTGACATACGATACTCCCGTCTTCCAGGATGTCAATAGGGTTGCGGATCAAATATTCCCTGGGCTGCTGTGTGCCGATGCCCAGTGGATAAAGCAGGCGGATGTCATGGATGCGGCCCTGGTCCAGGGTTGTACCTTCCTTGAGGAAATAATTTTCATACAGGCTTGCCGCCGGCTGATTGTCGATCGTCCGGATAATATGGCCATGGACTTCGGTAAGGATACGGGGTTTTCCCAGGGGTTTCCAGCTCTGGCGCGAGGCAATGGCTGTCACGCTGGCGCCGCCGATGAGAAGGGCGACTGCCGCGTCATCCAGGATTCGGGTCTGGTAGAAGTGCCGGGTGTGTTTGATCTGGGGGCCGTCCATGCCGATGCCCCCGACAATGGGCATGGCGAGGCCGAGGCCGTCACGCAGACCCGCGCACATCAGGGTGCCGTTTTTCCGCAGGCCGTCGTAGAAATAGAGGCAGGCATTGCGGTTGGGCATGGGGTGATCGCTCAACAAGAGCTGGGCCAGGTTATAGCCGGCGTCACGCAAGGGGATCAGGTTGAGTTTGTCGATGCTGGCGGCCCCGAAGTGCCATTCATCGGAGATGATTCCCATGATCCCCACGCCGCGCATTTCGATCTTGTCGGCGAAGATGATCCCGGGGGTCAGCGAACCGATGAGATGGGTGGGCTGCAGGATGCGATGGAGCGTTTCAAGGCCCGCGGCGCTTGTGTAGGCGTCGGTAGCGAAGACGACCGCCACTTCCACGTAAATGGCGTTGAGCTGGTGTTTGACCTGGATCGCCGCCTCTTTGAAGGCGGCGACCGGGTCGCTCAGACGTGAAAAGCCTATGGCGATCTGGGTGGACATGCTGCCATTGTATGGCAGCCGCGTGCCGGTGTCAACGGAGGGTAAGAAATTCGAGCGGGCGGCTGTCTAGCCGATGGCCCGGGGGCCTTCTTCCCCGGTGCGGATGCGGATACACCGTTTTAAATCGGTGACAAAGATTTTGCCATCGCCGATTTTTCCGGTGCGGGCCCCTTTGATGATTGCCGCGACGGTACGTTCTTCGTATTCTTCATTGACCGCGATGTCGACGCGGATTTTTCGCAGGAGGTTTCCTGTTTCCTTGACACCGCGGTAGAACTCGTCAATGCCGAACTGGCGGCCGTGGCCGAGCGCTTCGGAGACTGTGATGAGGTTAACCTCAGCGGCATATAGTTCTTTTTTGACTTCGTCGAGCCGGTGGGGCTGGATGATCGCCGTGATGAGTTTCATGAAATATTCCTTTCGTTATTCCAGCATGGTGTAGGCGCGTTCGTAATGCTGGGTGATGTCCAGCCCCATGATCTCGTCTTCGGGGGAGACCCTTAATCCCACAAGCTTGTTGACGGTCAGGGCGATGAGTGCGGTGGCGCCGGCACAATAGATGGCCGTGAAAGAGGCGGCGAGAATCTGGGTTTTGAGCAGGGCCGCGTTGCCCAGAAGAAGACCGTTGGCACCGGAGGGGTTGACCGCGGTGGTTGCGAAAATCCCTGTGGCGATCATGCCCCAGAATCCGCCAACCCCGTGTACGCCAAAAGCGTCGAGGGAGTCGTCATAACCGAATTTCTGCTTGATTTTACTGACGGCAAAGAAGCTCAAGACGCCAACAACAAACCCGATGATCATGGCGGCCCATGGTTCCACAAAGCCGCAGGCCGGGGTGATGGCCACGAGTCCGGCGACAACCCCTGAGATCGTTCCGAACATGGTGGGTTTGCCTGTCATGAACCACTCCACGGCGGCCCAGCTGACCGCGGCCGCGGCGGCGGCGAGATTGGTGGTCACAAAGGCATTGGCTGCGACTCCGTTAGCCGCAAGGGCTGAGCCCGCATTGAAGCCGAGCCATCCGAACCATAATAATCCGCCGCCCAGGACAACAAAAGGAAGGTTGTGCAGGGTGGGGCGGGTGAGCCCGATACGTTTGCCAAGGATGATCGCGCTGACAAGTCCCGCGACGCCGCAGTTGATCTCAACGACACAACCGCCGGCGAAGTCGAGGACGCCCATGCCGCGCAGCCAGCCGTCAGCCCCCCAGACCATGTGGCAGATAGGGATATAAACAAGGGTAAGCCACAGGAGCGCGAAGATCAGAAAAGCCGAGAATTTAATACGTTCGACCAGCGATCCAATGATGACCGCAGGGGTGATGACCGCGAACATGGCTTCAAAGATCATGAACGCGCTGTGCGGGATGGTGGGCGCGTAGGCCGGTTCAGGCGCTGCGCCGACACCTTTCAGCCAGGCCCACTCCAGGCCGCCGATAAATCCGTTGCCGCGGCCAAAGGCGAGTGAATAGCCGTAGATGGCCCAGGCCAGAAGAATGATGCCCAGGCACGCGAAGCATTTCATGAGGATAGCCAGGATGTTCTTGCGGCGCACCATGCCGCCATAAAAAAAGGCCAGGGCCGGTGTCATGAGCATCACAAGTCCTGCCGATATAAGGACCCAGGCCGTGTCTCCAGCGTTGATCCCGAGCGTTTGGTTCATGGTCGTTCTCCTTGCATTGATGAGCATCCCAAGGCAATTTTTTATCAAACAAAAAGCCCGGCTCACCCATCAAGATAGGGGGGAACCGGGCGTCATTGCCCGTGGATCTGTTGCGCCATTGCGTTCCGTCTGACAACACTGCCGGCACGGAATTTCGAAATCATACCTGCGGGTGGAATAAATGTCAAGGGTTCGTTAGTGCTGATACGCGGGTGGGTTGAAAAAAGGTTTTTGCAAAAAAAAAATTCTATGATATATTCTAGACCTCTTTTGGCCCCATCGTCTAGCCTGGTCAGGACGGCTGGTTCTCAGCCAGCAAACACCGGTTCAAATCCGGTTGGGGCTACCAATTGAGACTCACGGGACATTTGACCCTGCAACTGCTTGAAAATATAAGCGGTTACGGTGGTTCCAAATGTCCCGTTGTCGTTATAGGTAATCCGGTCGGGAAAGATCAGAGTTTGAAATCGTTGCTTTAGGTTGATATCAGCGACGGACCATAGATGCGCGATGTTCATCAGGAAGAATTTGCAGTAATTCAGGCAGGCTTCCGTGTTATTGAGTTCGATCGTTGTTTCGTTCAGTTCCACTTTCTTGGCGAGGATCTCGGCCTTCAGTTTATCGGACTTGCGCTTATAGGTTTCATCGTCAAATGTTCCCTTCATTGCGAGTTCTTCAGCCCTCTCCAATTGATCGTTCAAATCTTTCAATTCCTTCTCGATCCGGTATTCTTCCTTGATCTCCTCGGACTGCACTTTCTTAAGCGCGTCAATGACGATGGCGTTAAAGAGGTCGATCACATCCTCGCGCGGTTCCAAGGTTTTTAGCAGTTCGAAAAACTTTTCTTCGAGGACGTCTTTCTTGATGCCAAATGAACAACCTTTGACCCGGCAATGGTAATAGCCGTAACGCTGTTTCTTTCGCCCGGTGGACCAGCCAGCCGTCAACTTCTCCCCGCACTTGGGACAACGAACAAAACGTCGGAGAGGGAAATCCGGATGGTTGAGGACCTTGGGCACAATCGATGGCCGCTTGCCGGTGATGATTTCTTGGGCCTTGAAGAAAACCTCTCGGCTGATGATGGGCTTATGGATCGCCTCGATGTATTCCGGGAACCATTCACATTTGATAAGGGCGGTATAAAGAGGATTGGTCAGTAGGCGGTTGATAAAACCCTTGTTGGCTTTTTTATATCCCAATTGCCGGACCCTCTCCACAATATCGGTCTGCTTGTAGAGTCCGGTGATGAATTTCTCAAAAGCGTCGATGACATACCGACTGTCCTCGGCCGGGATGATGAGGGGTTTGTTACGATCATCCCGGGAGCCCTTGTATCCGAAAGGCGCACGCCAGCACCAGCGGCCCTGCTGGAGGGCTTGCTTCATGCCATTGGTGGTTCGTTCACTTTTGACATCGTTCTCGAATTGCGCAAAGGTGCCGATGATATTGCGCATGAGATTTCCGACGGCATTCTCTTCGTTATTCTCGGTGGCAGACAGGAGCCGAATGCCGAGGGAACTAAAGTTTTTTACAAGTTCAGTCTGGTCGGAGAGGTTACGCGCAAGCCGGTCGTATTTCCAAATGATGAGGGCGGAAAGCTTCTTTTTGTTCTGAACGCAATACTGGATGAGGTTCTTGAGCTGGGTACGATCTTGGGTCTTGGCGCTCTCGCCGCGTTCAACGAAGACTTTAACAACATCAAGGCCTTGATTGAGGGCGAATTGACGGCAGTCTTTTTCTTGGCCTTCGAGGCTATAGCCTTTCTCGGCCTGTTCTTTGGTTGAAACTCGGCAGTAGATGGTCGCCTGCATGGTTCATGGGGCTCTTTCCGGCCTTTTTGGTTTTAATGTATTCCTTGATGAAGAGATCGGCCATCTGGTAGAGGCTGTCGCGTAGCTGTTCGACCTGTTCATCCGTAAGAACATCTTCGCGAGCGGAGCGAGGATGTTCTGAAGTGCCGGCCCCAGTCAGGCCGGCTGTAAAATCCCCCTTGCGGAGGTATTGTTTGCATTCTTGGATCGAGAGCATGGAAATCCGTAAGCGCAAGGTGCGCCGGTTTCCGTCAGCTCAGGATCTTTCTGCCGCTTCGGGGAGGTTTCTAACTATATGTCAACGCGACTCAGGATTTTTCTGTCGTCTTGTTGAACTTAACTGGGCTTTTGCGGGAGATGCGAATCACCTCACCGTCAGCCAAGTCAATTGAAACGCTTTGATACTGCTTTTCTTTAATGATCTTCATGAGCTCATTTGAGCCGTCAACCTTCTCGGCAAGCTCTTCATAGGTATCGGTCTGATAGATCCGCCCGTCCTTCAAGTGGACCGTAATACTCCGGAAATCTTTGGACCGGACAAGGCTCAAAAGGTGAAACTCGGCGTCATTTTTGACCACGGCTTGGCCTTGAAGTTCGAAAAGTTTCTCATACCACGCATCGCCATCAGGCAGGGGCGGTTTCTTCAAGAGCTCAAAGATCTTGTTAACCAAAGGATTAAGGCGAAGGATGAGAAAGTCTTTGGCGTTCTTCTTTCGAAAGAAACCAGTCTGAATAAGCGCGGCCATATCAAGGTCGTTGAGGATAAAAAAATCATCTTGTAGGTCTGTGAAGAGGCAGACCGTATAACCAGCCGGTGTTATGCAATTTATTGTGTGCTGAAGGTTGTTGAATTTGTCTTTCTCGAACTTGTCTTGCAGGCGTTTGATGCTTTCGAAAGAGATGCCAAACTTGTCCCTAAGTTCCTTACAGATGAGGATGGTAAAGAAATCATCGGGGGTAAACTTACGCCACGCATCCACTGTGTCCCTGCTTGAGGGGATCGCGCCTTTCTCATCCCAGCTGTTGAGTTGCCGGTAAGACATGCCAGACGCCTTGTTGAGGTCGCTGGCGGTCAGGTCTTTGTCGGTTGAGATCGGTGAGTCTGATTGTTCACCGGATCCGGGTTGGCTTGGGTTTACTTGACCGACCTCCGGAGAGGGATTAACCACTTCTTGACTCGGAATACTGTCTTGGGGGTTTGTTTGGTTTGTCATGGCCTCAAGCATAATACATTCAGATTGTACGGTCAAGTATAATTTAACGATTATTGAACCGTTAGGTATAATCTGCTTGCTCTGACAGGTTTTCGGGTCCTTACGGCGCTTTAGCCGCGGGTCGGCGCGACCGCGGACCCTCAGTGATATTAGTCCCAAAAATCGATGTCCATGTCCACGCAATTGGGGGTATCGGGGAAACCTCCACAAAAGGTCAAAATGCTTGTTTTCGTCGGTAATCGGCAAATACGACGGTTAAGAGCGGTCCTCCAAGGGGTCCAAAAAGGCCATTTTGATGGACATCGATGGACATGATTTCAGAAAACCTCATGCGCCATTCTCGGGCACCCCCTCTCTTCTCAAACGAAGAGGCCCAAACCGTTATTCTCGTTGACTCTCGGGGGAAAGAGGATTAAACTACGAACTAGTTTGATTGCCAGCAGATAAAAAGTTGAGGTGACGACCATGGAAGACCTTAAACAATATTTGACTATCCCGCAAGTTGCGGAAAAACTTGGCTTCTGCCCCGATTGGGTCAGGATCCTGATCAAAAAGAAACAACTTCGCGCCGTCAAGATCGGACAATGGAAGGTCCGGCCGGAGGATGTCGAGGCGTTTATTAAAATGAGACGAAATTATTGAGGTGAAAATGAAGACATCTCCTAAGAAAAGCGGCATGACCTTTCATGATCTTGTTTTATCAATCAAGGGCGTTCATGAGCAGTGCCTCGTTCAGGCGACAAAAGCCGTTAATATCAGTTTGACCTTGCGTAATTGGATGATTGGTTACCAGATATTGGAATATGAGCAGGGCGGGCTTGATCGCGCCAACTATGGTTCTCGTGTTATAGAAAAGTTGGCATCAACACTCCATAAGGAGATTGATCAATGCTATACAGGGCGCTACCTGCGCTTATGCCGACAGCTTTATGAGGTATACCCGCAAATTGGGAAATCAGTGATTTCCAAATCCGACACGCCTCAAAATTGGAAATCGTTGATTTCCGAATCGTCCGTCAAGAAACCATCCCTTCAAGCCGAATATAATTTTGTTCCGACGGAAGAGTTGATTCAACAACTGTCGTTTACTCATTTTATTGAGCTTTTTAAATGCGAGAATCCTCTCAAGCGAGCTTTTTACGAGCATGAATGTATTCGTGGCAATTGGTCGGTACGGGAACTCAAACGTCAAATTGTGACGCTGTACTTTGAACGTTCCGGCTTATCAAAAAACAAAAAGAAGCTCGCGGCATTAGTAGCCCAGAAAGCACAGACAGATAAACCGGAATTTACCGTCCGGGATCCGTATATATTTGAATTCCTCGGGTTAAAGCCCCAAGAGGTTATGGGCGAGTCCCACCTTGAAGACGCGCTTCTGGATCGTTTACAGGAATTCTTGCTGGAGCTTGGCCACGGCTTTTGTTTTGAAGCCCGTCAGAAACGCATTCTACTTGACGATGAACATGCTTTTGTCGATCTCGTTTTCTATCACCGCATTCTGAAATGCCACGTGCTTATTGAACTGAAGGCAGATGAGTTTAAGCATGAGCATGTGGGTCAGCTTAACACTTATGTTAACTGGTACCGGAAGAATGCCATGTCCCCCGGTGATAATCCGCCGGTCGGCATCTTGCTATGTACGCGCAAGAATCATGCAAAAATTGAGTACGCGCTGGCCGGGATGGACAACAAGCTGTTTGTGAAGAAGTATCAGCTGGAGTTACCCAAGAAGGAAGAGATTCAGAAATTCTTGGAAGCCCAGATGTAGCTGAATGCCGTTCGTTATAAAACTTGCACCATAGGTGCAAGAAATCAACTCCTGTGGCGCATAACGCTCACCATTAGTGAGAGAATTGACTTCCATCTTCCCCCGCCCGATCGAACATGTCAAAAAGTGGCAGAATCCAGAATCATAGTGTAAACTTTAAACATAATTAAAGGGATTTCCCCAGATTATGTTTAAAAGGAACCATTGATGACATCGCCCCCATCACGTTGGCGCAAGATGATTGCGTTTTTTGTTTTATTTGCTTTCCTGACTTCCAATGGAATTGCGCCGGTTCGCTATGCCTATGGGCAGGAATTGTTTCAGCTACCGCAACCCGGGACGCGTGTCAGTTTAAGCCCTGCGTTCGCGCCACCGCTTCTTAAAGGCGTCAAGGTGTACGCGGACAATCCTTTCCGGTTAGATTTCATCCTCGACAAGGGCAACTCCAACGATTCAACCGACCAGTTAAAATTAGAATCAACCCGCCTGATCAAGTATTTCCTCGCCTCGATCACTGTTCCTGAGAAAGACCTATGGGTCAACCTGTCCCCTTATGAGAGAAATCGTATCGTCCCAGACGCTTTTGGTGTGACGGAGATGGGTCGTGATCTTCTGGCGCAGGACTACATGCTCAAGCAAATTACCGCGTCCGTGATCTATCCTGAAGGCGAGGTCGGCAAGACGTTCTGGGCTAAGGTGTACGCCGAGGCGCAGAAGCGTTACGGCACTTCGGATGTCCCGGTTGACACCTTTAACAAGGTCTGGATCGTGCCGGAGAAAGCGGTCGTTTATGAAAGCAAGGACTCGGCCTATGTTGTTGAAAGCAGGCTCAAGGTCATGCTGGAGGAGGATTACCTCGCCCTTGAGAAGAACACGACTGCTAAAGACAAGAGCGCGCCAGCGACCAACAAGCTTGGGTCTGATATTGTTCGTGAGGTCGTGATCCCCATCCTTGAGAAAGAGGTCAATGAGGGAAAGAACTTCGCCCAGCTCAGGCAGGTCTATCATTCGCTTATCTTGGCCGTCTGGTACAAGGATAAGGTCAAGGAGAGCATATTCGGCAAGGTCTACGTCGATCAAAAGAAGACCGGTGGAGTCGATATAGAGGACAAGGCGGAAAAAGAGAAGATTTGGGCCCAGTACGTCGTGGCGTTCAAGAAGGGCGCGTACAACTACATCAAGGAAGATATTGATCCGTCCACCCAACAGGCTATGCCAAGGAAGTATTTCTCGGGTGGAATAACGTTCAATGTGAGCAAGATCAAGAACGCCGCGCAAAGAACGCAAGTTCCTTCGGGGGTTTTAGATCATGCCAGTATTGTTAAGGTCAAGCTTGATGCGGCAATGACAGCAAAGGAGTCGGATGCATCGATGAATTACAGATGGAGAGAGTTGCTAGTGTAGTGTCCCTAACACTTCTTTACTTTTGATATTTTTTCTAATATACGCTCAACCGGGGCACTCCAAATGAACACTTTTGGATTTTGGTTATGATTATCAATAAATTTATAGATTGCTTCAATCAAGACGGGGA
>CAILQW010000048.1 GCA_903836515.1 Candidatus Omnitrophota bacterium
GCGGAAGGAATAAACAGCAAGATTCAACAGGTTAAAACGATCGCCCGTGGATTCAGAGGATTTGCCAACTACCGTATTGCAATACTGTTTTACTGCGGAAAGCTGGATCTTTATCCACGATAATGCCGGAAGAACCGAAATTATAAAATCTTCCATTTTTCATAATAACAAACCGGTTTTTGATCGAGTGACGGCTCTCATTAATAAATTCTCAGTTCTAAATAACGAGCTTGAATTAATAAGAAACATTATTTCGGGCAAAGTGGGCTCTGAATTAGATAAGGATTACAAATTAAGTAAAGCTCGTGATCAAGCGGCAGATACTATGGGGCAAATAACAGGCACGATCACAGTTAATACCAATGATAAGCTTGTTTTGATTGAACAAATTGATGAAATAATAAAGAAAACTTAGCACATATGAATACTTCCTCCAATGCCAGGCTAAAGAAAGGAGAGGGCCTCTCGTTAAAGATTGGGCTTATCCCTGATGGTTGGCATAGATATAAATTATATGAATTGATGGAAATTACATCGAGCAAGCGAATATTTTTCTCCGAATATATTTCCGCAGGCATTCCTTTTTATCGCTCAAAAGAAGTAATTGAGAAGTTTAATAATAAAAGCGTTTCAACCGAGCTGTTCATTAGCAAAGAACGATTTGAGGACATCAAACAAAAGTTCGGTGTGCCTCAAAGAGGCGATATTTTATTGACTTCCGTCGGAACACTTGGAGTGCCATTTCTTATTGAGGATGATACTGATTTTTATTTTAAGGATGGAAATTTGACATGGTTTCTGAATTTTAAACGCGATTCAATTTTGAGTGAATATTTATATTATTGGTTAGCGTCGAACACGGGAAGGCAGAAGCTACTTGATTCATCCATTGGCTCAACTCAGCAGGCGTTAACAATAGCAGGGCTAAAGAATATTGAAATAGATGTCCCTTCTTGTGAGGAACAGCATAGTATCGCAAAAACTCTCCATTGTATCGACGGAAAAATTAAACTTAATCACAGAATGAACGAAACCTTAGAGGGAGTAGCGCTGGTACTGTTTAAGCGTTGGTTTGTGGATTTCGAGTTTCCAGATGCCAAAGGCCGACCGTATAGGTCTTATGGTGGAAAGATGGTCAGCTCGGAATTAGGGCCAGTTCCTGCTGGATGGAGGGTCGTTCCTTTAACAGAGATGGTTGACGTCCTTGGTGGAGGCACTCCATCAACAGGAGTCTCTTCCTATTGGGATGGAGAAATTCCTTTTTTTACTCCTAAGGACGCATCGGAGGCAAGCTATGTCACAAGAACGGAAAAGACTGTGACCCAAGAAGGCCTTACTCACTGCAATAGCCCGCAGTTTCCTCATGGCACCGTTTTTATTACCGCCAGAGGTACGGTTGGTAAAGTGTGCATGGCCGGAGTTCCTATGGCGATGAATCAATCCTGTTACGCCCTGAAGGGAAAAGAATTGCGACAGCTTTATGTGTTCTTTCTGATAAAAGACATCGCACAAAAGCTAATACAGCAATCCCATGGCACTGTCTTTGAAACCATTACGACGCAAACATTCCAGAGAACCATGGCCATCCGGCCAGAAGCAGACGTCGTGAATTTGTTTTGTACGAAGGTCGAATGTTTATACGCCCAGATCCTCAATAATATAAATGAGTCGGCATCTTTGGGAACTATTCGCGATTCTATTTTGCCAAGAATGATGTCCGGAAAGATGACGGTGTCCTGATATGGATAAGATTTTTTTCTTTATCGAAGGGCATCCAGTATTGATTTCCATTGGCATCGTTTTCTTGGGAGGAGTCGGGTTTCTCATTAAGAAATGGTTTTTCAATGAAAACACCTCCGCTGTCCCTTTTATTAAAGCGGGTGTGAGCATTTCAGCTGGTGGTGACATCGTTGTCGGGAATAAAGTGGTTCAGCACGTTTCGTCTAATACGGACACCAATGTTTCTGCAACAGACCGGCTGACGAATATTTTATTTGATGCTCACAATTGGCAGTATGACGGCTTAAGTAAGGCATATTATAAGTCTGCGCCAGAATTCACGCTTGAATATGATTCAAAAGAACAAGCCGTTGAGGAACGGTGGTGGGGCAACTTTCTTGGTAAGGTTACAAAGTTCGATATTGTCTTTAAGTATCACGCGACGGCACTAAAAACAGCATCTTGCTGTCGTTTCGAGGGAGAGGCCTTTAGTATCCCGTATCCTGATGTGGATTATGTACGCATTGACGTTAGCAGGCAGAAAGATGCGCCCAATACGTATTCGTTATTTTATTTTTTAGAGGATAGCTTTGAATTCGCGTTGCTTTTTCATTTATTTGGGGCGAATGCTTCTATCGTCGACAAAGAAAATCGGGAACGGCTTTTTAAAAAAGATGCAATAGCTTCTCAGGTTAAGCCTCCGATCAGATCGTTGCCGTTCATAGTTTTTAAGAACAACGAAGAAAAGAATGCTTTTATAAAGAAGTTGGAAGGCCATATTGGCGATTTTTTCCGTCAAAAAGCAATAACGCCTACAATGCAATTAGGGGCTCAGAAATTGCAGGAAGAAAAAGCTTTTGCGTATTGGGCGTATGATTTGTTTTTTAAATTAAAGGATATTGAATAAGTTTGGGGATATGATGAGGCAAATTATTACTGAATCCGAAGTCGAACAAGCCACGCTGGATATCCTCTCTGCTCAGGGGTACGCGATTGTCCATGGGCCGGATATAGCGCCTGATGGCCCTAATCCCGAAAGGCAGAGCTACGCGGACGTGGTCCTTGTCGGACGGCTTCGGGAGGCGATAGACCGGATTAATCCCAAGATCCCGGCCGAGGGCAAGGATGAGGCGGTCAGGAAGCTTCTTCGTGTTGAAAGCCCCGACCTGCTGGTTAACAACCAGCGGCTTCATGCCATGCTGGTCAATGGTGTGGATGTTGAGTATCGCCGGGATGATCAGGTCGTTTCAGATAAAATCTGGCTTTTTGATTTTGCCAATCTCACCAAGAATGAGTTCCTCGCCGTTAACCAGTTCACCATTATTGAAAACAATCACAATCGCCGACCGGACATCATTCTGTTTGTGAACGGACTGCCGATTGTTGTGCTTGAGCTCAAGAACCCTGCGGATGAGAATGCGACTGTTCACTCGGCCTTCAAACAGTTTCAGACGTACAAGCTTCAGATTCCTTCCCTCTTTCATTTCGCTGAGGTTTTGATCGCTTCTGATGGCTTTGACGCTAAAGCCGGGACGATCACGTCAGACTGGGAGAGGTTCCAGCCGTGGAAGACCGTCGACGGTAAGGATAAGGCGCATGCGGCTATCCCGCAGATCGAAGTGCTCACCAAGGGTATGCTTAATAAAACGGTGTTGTTGGATCTGATTCGGCATTTTGTTGTTTTTGAGCAGGAGAAGGATAGCAAGGACGGCTCGCTCAAGATTTCCAAGAAGATTGCCGCGTATCATCAATATTACGCGGTCAACAAAGCCATCGATGAAACTCTTCGCGCGGCTTCGGCCAAAGGTGACCGGCGTTGCGGTCTCATTTGGCATACGCAGGGCTCCGGCAAGAGCTTGAGCATGGTTTTCTACACTGGCAAGCTTGTATTATCTTTGGATAATCCGACGGTGATGGTGCTGACAGATCGCAATGACCTTGACGATCAACTTTTCGGGACTTTCTCCCGGTGCAATGAACTTTTACGGCAGTCTCCGGTTCAGGCTGAAACCCGGTCACAGCTGAGGGATTATTTGAAGGTCTCCTCCGGCGGTGTTGTTTTTACTACTATTCAGAAGTTTTTGCCTGAAGAGCGTGGCGATACCTATCCGATTCTTTCCGATCGGCGGAATATTGTGGTGATTGCGGATGAAGCCCACCGGAGCCAATACGACTTTATTGATGGCTTTGCCCGGCATATGCGTGATGCCTTGCCCAACGCGTCCTTCATCGGGTTTACCGGCACGCCAATTGAGCTTAAAGATAAGAATACCCGGGCAGTGTTCGGTGATTACATTGACATTTATGACATTGAGCAGGCGGTTCACGATGGCGCTACGGTCCGTATTTATTATGAGAGTCGTCTGGCCAAGCTGGAATTAAGTGATGCTGAGCGTCCACAGATTGATCCGAACTTTGAAGAGGCGACCGAAGGCGAAGAGGTTAGCAAAAAGGAAAAGCTTAAAAGCAAATGGGCCCGGATGGAGGCTATTGTCGGTAGTGAGAAGCGCGTCCGGCAGATTGCCAAGGATATCGTGGATCACTTCGAGGAGAGGTCTAAAAACCTTGAAGGCAAGGGCATGATCGTTTGTATGAGCCGCCGGATTGCTTTTGACCTCCACAATGAGATTGTGAGGTTGCGCCCCCAGTGGTATCAAAAGGACGATGACAAGGGCGCTTTGAAAGTCATTATGACTGGCTCAGCGTCAGATCCGGTGGAGTGGCAGGAGCACATAAGGAACAAGCCACGCCGCCGGGACATTGGCGACCGGATGAAAGATCCTTCTGACCCGCTCAAGCTGGTCATTGTCCGTGACATGTGGCTAACCGGTTTTGATGTGCCGTCGCTTCATACGATGTATATCGACAAGCCGATGCGCGGTCATGGCCTTATGCAGGCGATCGCTCGCGTCAACCGCGTCTTCAAGGATAAGCCCGGCGGTCTGGTCGTAGACTATTTGGGCATTGCTGATGATCTTAAGAAGGCACTTTCCGAATATACGGAAAGCGGTGGTGAGGGTAAGCCGACACTCGATCAGGAAGAGGCCGTCGCGCTCATGCTGGAGAAATATGAGGTTGTTACCGGCATGTTTCACGGATTTGATTTCCGCAAGTTCTTTTCATCATCCATTACAGAGAAAATGACGATCATCTCACTCGCTCAGGAACATATCCTTGGGCTTGATAAGGGCAAGGATCGGTTTCTGGGTTATGTGACGCAGTTGTCACAAGCATTCGCGTTGTCTGTGCCTCACGCGGAGACATTTAAGATCAGGGATGATGTGGGCTTCTTTCAGGCAGTACGGTCCAGGATCGCTAAGTTTGAAACCGGCACCGGCAAGACAGATGACGACCTGGATTCCGCGATCAGGCAGATTATATCCAAAGCAGTTGTTTCCGACCGGGTGATTGATATCTTTGAAGCCGCCGGGATCAAGAAACCGGATATCTCTATCCTTTCTGATGAGTTTTTGGCAGAGGTTAAGGGGATGCCGCATAAGAATCTCGCCTTTGAGCTGTTAAAGAAGCTTCTTAATGATGAAATCAAATCTCGCTCAAAACGGAATCTTATTCAGGGCCGGTCTTTTGCCGAGCTTCTGGAGCAGGCGATCAAAAAATATCAGAACAAGGCGATCGAAGCGGCCAAGGTCATTGAAGAATTGATCTCATTGGCCAAGAAGATGCGCGAGGCGGACAAACGTGGCGAGGATCTGGGGCTGACTTTTGATGAGGTGGCTTTTTACGATGCCCTTGAAGTCAACGATAGCGCGGTTAAGGTTCTTGGTGATGATGAGCTTCGGATGATTGCCCGGGAGCTGGTCCAAACGGTTCGCAATAATGTCACGATTGACTGGACGCTCAAGGAAAGCGTGCAGGCTAAGCTCCGGATCATGGTCAAGCGCATCTTGCGCAAGCACGGGTACCCACCGGATAAAGAAAAGAAAGCTACAGATACGGTCCTCGAACAGGCGACCCTCTTGTGCAAAGACTGGGCCGATGTTGCGCCCGTTCGCGGAGCAGATGAGACACTTTTCTTCAGTGATGTGATCTCTGAAGGGGCTTTCGAGGAGGGTTATGTGCCGGTTTATGACCTTCAGGCCGTGGCAACGGCATTTGGCGAGCAACCAGCGCCATCAGTTAAAGGCTGGAAGCCGATGAATGGCCGAAAGATCAGTAAAGACATGTTTATTGCGCGAGTGGTCGGAAAATCCATGGAACCGACCATTGCGGACGGCAGCTGGTGTTTGTTCCGGCTTGAACGCGGAGGTTCCCGGCATGGTGTTTATCTGATTGAATCCCGGCAGGTCAAGGACCCGGAAACCGGCTTCGCCTTTACGATCAAGCGGTATCATAGCGAAAAGGAAGATTTTGGTAACGGCCAGTGGAAGCACAAAAGGATTACGCTATCTCCAGATAACAAAACGTTCCCGGATATTATTATCGAGAATGTCGGCGGAGATGATTTTCGGGTTGTGGCGGAATTTGTGAATGTTATTTGTTAAACGGGATAGTGGTCTCGGATGATTCCAGGGAAGTCATTTTAGATTGGCTACTGGGTAGCAATGGGGTCTGAGTTTTGAATTTATGGAGAGGCAATTAACATGAAGATCGGACGCAATGACCTGTGTTTTTGCGGGAGCGGAAAAAAGTATAAGAAATGTTGCCTGGGTCGTGAGTTGCCCGGGGAACTTAAGCATAAGACTCATGATATTTTGCCGGATCGATGGGAGATCGATTATGGCGAGCCGTGTTTGGACAAGGATTTCTTTGACCACAATGGATTGGCAGAATTTTCAGCAGCCAGAATGATCCAGGCGGCCATGCTGTTCCCCGATGCTGTTGAAGAGGTTGCCAGCGAGGTTCGTCTTGAAACGACCGGGTATCTTGCTGAACTTAAGGAGATCGAGGAGCTGACGAGGCCGCAGGAGATCGTGCGGTTTTTGAAAAAAGGTCCGGACCGCCTCAATTATCCGCAAGTGTTGGATAAATTTCTGGATCATGAAAAAGAAACGGTGCTGTTATTGCTCGAAGAGATGCGAAGTTCCGACAATGAATTATTTGTGGAATGGGCTGTAAAATTGTTCTATGAATCGGATTATGTACTTGCTGAAGATATCCTTGAGATTATCGAATTGCATCAGCATGATGCGTATGCGGTTTCTTTGCTTTGTATTTTGTTGGGTTCTTATGATCATCCCGCTATCCCGAAGTTGTTATGGGATTACTTTCAATATTTCAGGAAGAACTTCCGCGATGAGCTGTACCACGAAGGACCCTTGCTGGCGCTGCGTGAGATCCACGAATATATGAATGAGCCGCGGGTATCAGATCCGGAAATGGCCTTGTGGGATGAAGATCGGCTGGCTACTTTTGACGAGAAGGAGCTGGTTGCGCGCATGAAAGCGTTGGGTGTTCCTTTGGATAAAGAGACCTTTTTGAAAGATATACAGGGTCTTCATGCGGCAGAAAAGCTGGTTGATCGTTGGGTTGAGAAATATTCCATTCATTCAGTTGGGAACGACGAGGATTTTTTGTGGTTTGGTGCCATGGAGCTTTGGAAACGCTGGGCGCCAGAGGTGATGTTCGATGAGCGTTTGAGCGATATGATGCAGCGCGGATACGATTGTTTCAACCGAAGAAAGAATCGTGAAGGCTGTGATCTTTGGCTGGAGGTATGGGAAGTCTTCAAGGCGCGGCACGCGGGGCACGGCAGATCTCTGGAGGGAGTGGACAAGCAATATAGTGGTTCCCAGACTTGGCACAATTGGTGTCAGGATCTGGAGATGAACCTCGGCAATCTTGTTCGTGTTTGCCCGGAGTACGCTCCCCGGGCGGTTACGTATTTCAGGGAATTTCGTTTGTTGTTGCCGGAGTCCGATCCATTGATTGTTCAGAATATGATGATGGCCGAGGCTGAAGCCCTGATTTTTGGAGGAGACTTGGTTGCGGGAGAGGCTCTTTTTCGGAAAGTAGTGGAATCTTTTTCGGATGATGTTTGGGGTTATATCCGTTGGGGGGATGTGTTTGCATCGTCGATGTGGTCTTCTTTGGTGCCGCAGGATTTGACAAAAGCTGAAAAAATTTACCGCATGGCGATTGGCCGCGGTCTAAAAGAGGAAAAGGAAGTCAATCGCCGGATCAGGGATATGGGAGAAACGCGCCAGGCTCACAAGAATGATCGGATAGGGTCAAGGTTGTTGAAATGATGCGACAGGAGAATGCGGTGAGCACGGGATTGACCTTTCAAGAAATCTGTCCGGACTTCGACGAATGGCCAGACAGATGGCAAATAATGTCCGAGGACAGACCGTATGGACGGGAGTTGCTGACTATTTTCAAGCCTTTTTGTGAGGATCTGGTGGCCAAAGGTTTCTCGAAAAGCACGATTAAAAGACATTTGGGTTTCTTGTGGGTTTTGGGCGGCGAGCTGATCGAGGAGATCAATGAGTACGAGGGAAAAAGGACCCGACCGGCCATGGACTTGTTGATGGATCAATTGGACCCGGATGGAGGCCCTTATTGTCGTCATTTGGAAGGCGAGTCAGAGCATCGTGCTTTTGACGCGACCTGTAAGAAGCTTTACAAGTTCCTGCAGGAGAGTCAGGCGAAGGATCGTGAAGCCGGCGCTCCGTCCGGCTACGATACATCGTGGGATCTTGTTTTGGATGAAAAAGGTAATCGGCCAACTAATGAAGCCGCGTATGATGAGAAAAGCCGTGAATGGCAATGGCGTGACTGGAAGAAGTGGTTGGAAGAAAATCTCGTTTTCCCATTTGATGTTATTCGCAAAGAGGATGATGACGATTCTATCGAGATTGCGGCAAATGAGCCTTTCAGCGTTGGGCATCAGATGACCGCGTTTGGATTGGCCGGTGAGATGGGCGGGTACGGGATTATTGCTCGGGTGAAGGAACGTCGCCGAAAAGGGCACGCTCCTCTTTGTGACCTTGAGGTGACGCCTCCCGGCGACAGGAACTTCTGGCCTGTTAGGGAGTATGTTGTCTGGTTTGCTAACCGGTGAAGTTTTAGTGATGTGGTCAAAAAAGTATCTGTTGCTTGTTTTTTCTTGTTGGTCGACCAAGCAACTACCGAGGATTGCTCGGTAGTTCAATTGAGCGTTTGTTCTGGCTGCGGCAAAAAGTCAAAAGAAGGATGCTCGGAAGGTAAAATAAATGACAGGCGTGATAAATGAATAATAAAACTTTTCAGAAAATAATTGGCGCGGCAGAATCTACGACTATCGAGTGGAAGAAATCTCTCTCGGTATTTCACGAGATCATGGAGACCATATCCGCATTCTCGAATACCGAAGGCGGGAAGATTCTTGTTGGCGTTTCTGATGATGGCGAGGTCTTGGGCGTTCAGATCGGCAAGGGAACGATGGAAGATCTGGTGAACAAGATCGGACAGCATACCGACCCCAAAGTTTTTCCAAAGATCTCTGTTAAGAAGGTTGGCGGCAAGGACGTAATCGTTATTGATGTGAAAGAGTCACGGGATCATCTGATTCTGGCGGATGGCTTGCCGTATAAACGGGTTGGCCGGACATCGCCGAGGATGAGCAAAGATGAGTACGAGCGCCTGATTTTGGAGAAGCACCGGGGTGCGTTGTCTTTTGATGGTGAGGTTTGCAAGGGCGCCGTGATGACCGATATTGATGCTGAAAAAGTCATGCACTTTCTGTCTGTTGCGAGGCAGGAGCGCGGGCTTGATATTGATGCGAAGAGTTCGGTCAAAGATGTTTTGATGCGGCTTGATTTACTTAAAGGGAGCAAGTTGACGAATGCGGCTATTTTGTTGTTCGGGAAGAGGCCGCGGTCATTCTTTACCCAGTCTGAAAGCAAGTGTGTCCGGTTTAAAGGACTTGATGTCACGGGAGAGATGATTGATCTTAAGCCGATCAATGGTGATATTGTTGCTCAGCTCAGGGATATTGAGAAGTTTATTTATGATCATATTTCCATGCGAGCATGGATTGAGTCGGGGAAAATGGAGCGGCAGGAGAAATGGGAATATCCTCCCAAGGCTATTCGTGAAGCTTTGGCGAATGCCATGGCGCATCGGGATTTTCGTACAACATCGAAAGTCCAGGTCAGAATTTTTGATGACAGGATTGAGTTCTGGAATCCGGCCATATTACCGCAAGGCTGGACAGCAGAAACGCTCAAGCAAAAACATGAGTCCAAGCCGTTTAATCCGTTGTTGGCAGAGGCCTTCTTTTGGATCAAGTATGCTGAAGAAGTCGGCACTGGCACGGGCAAGATCATTACATGGTGCAGGGGGTGGGGTTTGCCTGATCCGGACTTTGAGTATGCTGGAAGTAGTCTGGTTGTAACGTTGCGCAAGACGAAATTAACCGAACAGTATTTGAAAGATGCGAATCTTTCAAAACGGCAGGTGAGTGCTTTTGAGCATATGAAGACAGGTCTTAAAATGACCAGTATCGAATATGCGAAAATGTTTGGTGTAACAGACAGGACGGCGCGGAATGATTTGTCTGCGATGGTTGAAAAGGGGCTTGTTAAGAAAGTCGGGACGGGTGATAGAAACACTGCGTATGTGTTAGCGGAAATTTAGCGGAAATTTAGCGGAATAAATTTCCGCAGATATTATTTTCACAAATGGGGAGTATTTAAGGGCGGGGAAATATCTGCGTAACTGGTTGACGTAATGTTGACGCAAGGTTGACGCGAGATGCACTTTCTTGCCGGGCATATTGAGATAGTGGTGGCGCAATGATTCGAGCACTGCGATGGCACGATTGTGGCACGATTACGGCACGATTAGTTCGAATTGAGATTTGCCATGTGCTGCACAGTGGTGGTCGGGTCGTACGGAAATAATCACGACAATAATCATGACACATTGTCGCGATTGGTAAATGGTAAGGATTTGCTTATTTTGACTGCACGGTCACTGCGCGGTCACTGCACGGTCTTGAAGATATCGGTAAGCAATCGGTAAGCAGTTTTGTTTAATCGGTAATCAGCGCTGATGGTGGCTTTCAAGCGAGCGGGCATCATTTGCGAGGACAAAGTCAATCAACTCCACATATCGCAAAAGTGTGGATTAAAGTGATTGCATGATTCCCAAAAGGGTCAGTTTGTGGAAATTTAAACAAGGGAGGCTATCGTGGGCTATTCAAATGAGAACACGCAACGCGTGATTGAAGCGTTTAACGGGAAGAACATGGATCTGGACGACGGGTCGAAATGGCATTTCAGCGTTCAGCAACCGCCGTCGAATTGGGCGGCGCAGGATAAGGTTGTGGTCGAGAAAGCGGGGATGATGTATACGGTCCGTAATCTGACCAAGAAGTCAAATGGCATTGCCGCGTTCATACAGGATGCTTTGGAAACAACGCCTAAAGATAATACGAAGAAATTTTTGGAACCGATCTGTGATGAGGAGCTGACAATCGTCAAGATTCATCCTGATGGTTTGATTGAATTGAATGAAGGCCCGAGCTATCGTCCCGGCGGAGTCAATCCGGCCAAGATCGATTATAAAATGTGGGAGCCGGGGAATGCCGTTAAACTTGTTTCAAAGAATTCAAGATTCGGGCTATGTGAAATGCAAAATTTGACCAAGAGACGGTCCATGGATGTCATGCAGGACAAATAAGAAAGGGCTCTTTATGGAATCAAAACGCTTTAGTGGGGACTTGGTTAATAAAGTTTTGAAGCCCAAGGAAACGAAAAAGGCCAACGCGTTAGAAGTGGCTCTTGAGAAAAGGGTTGATCATGATCGGAGATACAAGAATTTGAACCAGCCGATCAAGATTGAAAGCGTTGAGGCTGATTGTAAGACGATAGTTCTCAAGGACGGATCACAATGGTCTGCTGTTTATGGTTTCGGGTTAAGTGAGGATTACGCCACTGACTGGGCGGCCAATGAGACTGTCATCGTTATTGGGACCAAGGGCGGCGACAGTGCGGTTTATACAATAAAGAATATCAGTTCCGGGAGCCAGTCGCGCTGGTCTTTTGTTGAGTATGTGGATGGCAGGGGGCCGCAATCAAAAGGAAGATAGGATATGGAAGAGCCCAAAAGGAATAAGAATTATAGCGACCAGGTTCTGAATCTTACTCAGGCAAATGAGTTATTACAGGATCATGCCAAAGAAATCCGGGCGTTTTATGATCAGAAGAAGACGCCTCTTTTTGAGATCGCCTTTTTTATCTTGGATAAATATTCAGAGTGGAGAAGGGCGAACCCCGGCGCGAAGTTTAGTTATTATCTATTTAATCTAATTAAGGCTGGAAAACTTAGCAAGAACAAGAAGTCGACATTAAAGTTAGGGTTTAAGGTCACCCAAGTTTTTTCTGATTTAAGAAACCCGAACAAGAGACGCATGTTATTTGATTCTTATCGTGAGATTGCAAATGCCGATATAACTCAGGAACAGAAGGACGAATTGCGGCAAGAGGCTGAAGACAATGGATATAGTGGCAGGAAAATTCGAGAAATCATCGATGCCAGGTTCAATAATGGTTTAAAGGGCAAGAATGGAATTGTTACAAAGCGCATGTTTTGTGAAGCTGATCCGAAGGGTGAAGAAATACTATGGAAGCTGATTAATTTAAGATTCTTGGTAGAGATTGGTTTAGATAAAGTTCGCTTGGTGCGTCAGAGCGTCGCTGCTGCTAGGCCTGCGGAAATGCAGAGCCCTAATTTTGATGAAATTTGGGTCACTCTGGAAAATGAGGAGGTGCGGGCTTCGAAACGGAAACATATTTTTTATAGAGACCACGATAACTTCATTGCCATTGTTAAAAGCTCTCTTGAATTGTGGAAACCTGAGGAAGGAGACAGATTTATTTTAAAAAAACTTCGCAGATAAACTACAGCCTGTCTTTTTAGTTAACGATTTATAACCTGTCAATCCGTTCTTAACTTGCAATTCTGCAAGTATTTAGAGCGGATTTTTTATTGCCTTCCGTAGGTTCGGCAACGCCGAACCTGTTTTGACCCATTTAACACATAATACATGTAGAGAGTTATAAACTGGCAAGCATTTCGTTCTTTCTCAAGATATAGGTCATAATTCGGCTGCCGAACTTATGAATGGCCAAGTTCAACACTTAAACCTTAAGATATCAGCATTTCTGTGGGTTCGATCTTTTTGATTGAGCCCACATCTTTACTTATTTATTAAACCAAAAACAAAAATGGAGAAAACACATGAATATCGAAAAAGTGAGCATCAACAGGATTAACCCTGCTGCTTATAACCCCAGAATCGACCTTAAGCCGGGGAACAAGGAATACGAGAAGTTGAAGCAAAGCATTGATACCTTTGGATATGTGGAGATTTTGGTCTGGAATTGCCGCACCGGCAATCTGGTGGGTGGGCATCAAAGGCTCAAAATCCTGCTTGCTCAAGGGGTTGAGGAGGTGGAGGTCAGCGTGGTTGACCTTGATATAGAGAAGGAGAAGGTCCTGAATCTGGCCCTGAATCGGGTTAGGGGTGATTGGGATCAGGACAAACTGGCCGTATTGATGCAGGAGTTAACAAAATTGCCTGATTTCAATACAGCTCTGACCGGATTCAATCTTCCGGAGATCAACAAGATCCTCACTGACTTTGAGGTAGCCAATGAGGATGTGTTTAACGGCGCTTCCATAGATCCCAAGGACAATGCTGTTACGGTCCTTGGGGATCTCATTGAATTGGGCGGTCATCGGATTTTATGCGGTGATTGTTCCAAGCCCGAAGATCTGAAGCGGCTGTTTGGCGATCAAAAAGCCGATATGGTCTTCACGGACCCGCCTTACGGATGTTCGTATAACAGCGGCAATCGACCCGGGGCCAACGGTAACGGGAAATGGGCCATGATCGAAAATGATGACAAGCCCCAGCCCGAGTATGAGAAATGGTTAGCGGGTGTTATTGATAACTTGACCCCGTTTATTGCAACGGGCGCTCCGTTTTATATCTGGAACGGCAGTCGTCAGTTTGCCCCCATGTACGAGATGCTTCTTAAGAACGGGATGCATATATCGTGCGTTATCACGTGGGCAAAAGAATCGTTCTCGGCTGGTTATGTTGATTATCACCACCAGACCGAGTTTTGCATCTACGGATGGAAAGATCAAAACGGCGCGCACAGGTTTTTCGGCGCAAATAATGAAACCAACCTCTGGCAGATCAAGCGTGATTCCAGAAGCGATGCCATTCATCCCACTCAGAAGCCTGTGGCTCTGGCCCATCGAGCGATCAGGAACAGTTCAAGAGGCGGGGAGATCGTTTTCGACGCGTTCTTAGGATCAGGGACCACCTTGATCGCGGCGGATGGGTTAAAGCGCCGGTGTTTTGGAACTGAGATTAAACCTCACTTTGTTGACGCCATTGTTCGGCGATACGTCAAGGTTGCGGGTGCAGGCGGTGTTTCAAAAGAGGTGTTAACAAAATACAAACTTGGGGAAGGGGGGCAGTAAAACAACAAGGTTGGTCAAACGGTAAAACAACAATGAAAGTTAAAAAAGAAAGGGATCATTTTATGGTTTTCAAATATCAAAGTAAGCGGCATCCGGATGCAATCAATGTTTTGCGTTTGGTTGAAGATGAAGACTTGGATGTAAGTGAAATAACAAAAGAGATGCGACAGGGTTGCATTGAAATCCTCACACGCGAGGCATACTCAGACTCAGCAATTGCAATGAAATTAAGAACAACAATAAGTGTTGTTGAGTCGGATCAAAACGAAATACAAGCGGTCAATTCAAAGGCCTTGTATGTCAGTCGTGTGCGAGTTGAGATTGAGACGGCTAAAGGGAAGTCACGAGAGATTCGAAGAACTCGCCAGGACTTTAAGAAGGGGCCCGGTGAGGATGCCTATAAAGCCATAACAAGGGAGATCGTTATCAAGGAGGCAAGAAAACATGCCAAACGAAACTAATAAGGAAGAGCTTTCGACCTTTGAAATGCTCAAACGGATTCAGGCGGGGAGCCTGAATCCGAGGACGCTGACGGAAGAGCAGCGGCAGGAATGCGTTGAACTGTTAAGGCTGGAAGGCCAGACGCACGCGGCCATTGCGGAACTTCTCAAGTGGAACATCAAAACAATCAAACGCGACTGGAATGAAATTCGCAGCAGGAATGCGAAAAAACCGACACCGGAATTCGCGCTGCGTCATATCGCGGAGTTGATCGAGCAGTCCGGTTCAAAACACGACCATCTGACGCGAATGGCGCGTGGAGATGATGGAACGGTTCAGGAGCGCTCTCAGGCGGAATACTATGCGTTTAAAGTCCTGAGTGAGACCACGCAGTTGTTACAGACCATGGGGTATTTGCCATCTAAGGCAACGAAGTTCATGGGGGATGTTTATCACCACCATGACGATGGCCGAGATCCCAAGGAAATGAGAGCCGAGATCGACCGGATAGAAAAGATCGTGTCCGAGGAGGGGATACAAGATCCGGCCATGCAGGCACGGTTGGAGGCGTTAAGAAAGAAAGTCGACCTGGCTGAAGTGGATAAACAAATAACCGATTTGTCGGCGAATGTCGCTGATAAAACAACAACAAACAAGGAGGATGGAAGCAATGGCTAATATTAATCTCAAGGAATTCGGTAAACAGAACGTGATGGTATTTGCGAGGACATATTTCTCGCATTACCTGAAAACAAATCCGTGTGGGTTTCATCGGGAGCTTTGCGAATTGTTGCAAGGCTTGAATACAAAACGCGGTGGCCGATTGGCGGTCGCCGCCCCGCGTGGAAGCGCGAAGAGTACCTTCGTCAGTTTGATCTATGTTTTATGGTGCATTTGTTATTCCAAAGAGCAGTACATCGTTTTGCTCTCGGACACCAGCGATCAGGCTGAAGGTCTTCTGGCGCACGTTAAAAATGAGCTCGAGAACAACGAGCATTTGAGACGTGATTTCCCGGAGGCTTGTATCGCGGAGGATGATAAAAAGTTGGGCGTTTGGAAAAAAGAGGAGATCGTCACAAAGAATAACATTAAGGTGACGGCGCTCGGCGCAGGCCAGAAGATACGAGGCCGGAGGCATCAGGAACACCGTCCCACGTTGATCATTCTTGATGATATTGAGAATGATGAAAACACGCAGAACGGTGAATCAATGGACAAGCTGAACGAATGGTTCGAGCGGGCGGTCCTGAAAGCGGGAACGACCACAACCAATGTTGTTTTGGTTGGGACCATTCAGCATTACGGGTGTCTTTTGTCCCGGTTAACAAAGGAAGAAGCAACGGGATGGAATAAACGGATCTACCGGTCGGTTATTTCATCTGCCAAGAGGGAAGACCTCTGGGCAAAATGGTTCACGCTTTACAGAGGGCTCGATTGTTACGGTCAAAATGAAGGGGCCGCTGCGGCAGCGGACTTCTTTAAGGACAACGAGAAGGAAATGATAGACGGGGTATCTGTCCTCTGGCCTGAAAAGGAAAGTTATCAGGACTTGATGGTCATGCGTGAAGAGGAAGGCGAGAGCAGCTTCAACGCTGAGAAACAAAATGAACCGGTTGATCCGAAGAATGCATTCTTTAAATGGGATGGCTTTCAGTTCTGGGATCAGCAATACAGGAATGAGGAAGAGCTAAGATCGGCGTTTGGCGACAAGCTGGCATATTATGCGGCTGTTGATCCGAGTTTGGGGAAGCCCGGTAAGCGTGGGGATTATTCGGCGATAGTGGTCATTGCTAAGCATGTTGATACGAAAGCGGCATTTGTTTTGGTCGCTGACATTGCTAAAAGAACCCCGGATAATCTGGTGCAGGCCGTTATAAACCTTGGCCGATTCTACAGGTTTAGCGCGGTTTTCGTTGAGGCCAACCAGTTTCAGGAGCTGCTGGTTCGTGACATTGAAGAGAGAGCGTACAGCATGGGGATTTCGCTCAATATTCAAAGGGTTACGAGTCGGCTCGACAAGCTGGCCCGAATTCAAGGTCTTGAGCCTTGGATCACTCAAGGAAAAATCAAGTTCGCTCAAACCCAGAGGCTATTGCTGGATCAGTTTAGGCATTTTCCAAAAGGGGCGCATGATGACGGTCCGGACGCTTTGGAGATGGCGATCTCAGGGCCTGATAAACGAAAAGGCGGGTTTGTCATAGTTGATCTTAATAATGACCCTTACGATGACGATGATGACGACGATGATGATGGGCCGTGTTATAGCGTCAATTCAATCATATAAAAGGGCGGATCATGGCGGACAGCAGCTGAAGGGCGCAGGTTTTCGCGGACTGCGCTCTTCTCTTTTGCTCACAATTAAGCAGTGTCCCCGCGAGGGACATCGACGGAAAGGGGACATTTCTGGTTTTCATGAGGGGACATGTTGTAAGTGTTTGATCTTGAAGGCTTTCATTGTTTTTGTCTCGTCGTGAAAAGGGTCAAGAAGGACATGTTTTGGTTCTATTTGTCCCTACAAACTTATCTCTAAAACGCTGGTTTTGGATTTTTTGTGATAGTATAAGCAGAGCTTGTTGGAGAGGTAGACAGCGGCGTGTCACCACTCCCCCCAGCTTGTTTTTTCTCTTAAAAAACTAAAACCTCGTTCCCTTTGGGCGAGGTTTTAGTTTTCTTTAGAAGAAAAACAACACCCAAAAGGATTCTTTTGGGTGCTTATTCCCGTCGTGGAAAGATGCAACTGGCCCCGATATTGCCAAAATCCTGATGCCAGAGAGTATGGGGAGGCGTATAACAAGTATAACGACAGCACGCAAAGTGAATGATCTTGCCGTGATTATGGATCAGATCGTTGATCTTGATCTTGTCGATGTCATTGCGGGTCATCCGGTCGGTGATGTCAAAGATGATGTGCTTGATCTTTGGATGGGCTATGGCAAATTCGATCACTTGATTAAATGCCACGCGATCTTTCTTTTTATTCCAGGCAGATTCGATGACCCTCCAGGTTTTGACGATCCTCAGGTTTCTGCGATCCGCATAGTCTTGCCCAAGCCTTTCTTGTGCATCTAAAGAAAAGCCGTCATTTTGCTTCTTGTTGGAGATGCGGCCATAATGGAGGGCGTCTTCTTGTTGCTCCATGGTTACTTTACCTTTGCAGGTTTTGGCAGAAGATTCTTTTGTGGGACCTGGACGTAGTTGACCTTGCTGACGACCTTCTGGCCGGTTTCCTGTTCCAGTTTCTTGCGCGCGATCCCGGCAACGCCGCCGCCGCGAACAGCCACGGCTTTATTGGCCACGAATCCTTCCGGGTGCTCGACCTTGGTGATCTGGGTGGTTGACGCTTCACCCAGCATGGAGAAGATGAGTTCAAGATCCGTCATGTGGTCGCGCAGGTTCTCGTGCTTGAGACCTTTCAGTTTCTTGTAGTTGCTGGGTGTCAGGCCAAAGGTCGCTTTGGATATTTCGGCGGTCAGGATCTCGTACTCGCGGTTCTCCTGGACCCCGTGCTTCTTCCACTGGTCGGTCAACTCTTCCCGGATGGCAATGCCACGCATCCGTTTCTCTATCCAGTCATCGGAATATCCCTTGGCCTTGTAAAGCGCACGCGTGCGCTTGGTACCCAGTTCCGGGTTCTCGATCTCCTGGATGCGCTCGTAACCGACCCGTGCCAGCCATTTCTTGAACGGCTCGGCCTTTGGGGAGGGGATGGATTGGATGATCCGGAATACGCCTTCTGTGTTGGCACAATTCGTTTCCCGCCGCTTGCCATCGGGCGCCAACAGTTCAAGTGGGGTACAAATTGTACCCCAGTTGCTGTCCAGTTGAGAATCGCGCTGGCGCATCTTCTTGATGTATTGCCTGATGTCAGCGCTGTCAGTTAAGGCTTCGATGACATCTGCTACAGAAAACCACCACTCATCGTTATGAATAGTCTTGCGGATCGCGATCTTTGTTTCTGGTGCTGGTTGTTGTGTCATATGCGTTGTCCTTTCGGATGGTGTCATTTGATTTTTAAGAGTTTCTTGATGTGGTGCGTTTGGATCTTGTTCGGCGATGATTTTCGGTTGAACCATCTGTTGACCGTCGAGAAAGCGACGCCGAGTTTGTCGGCCAGGGCCTCCTGCGTGACGCGCTTTTCAAGGCGGTAGTTTTCGAGTTTGGCAACAATGTCCATTGGGTCTACTCCTTTGTGTTTGGTCTTCATTGCATATTATAGTGTTGTTTTATTCATCTTGTAGAATTTTTGCGATCTGCTCCAGTTTGGTGTCCTTGGCCGTAGGGTTCTTCTTCTGGAAGGATATGCCTTTAAGGGTCTTGATCAGTTTGTCGTCGGTAAGGTTTCCGTAACAAGCCAGTTTTGTGGCAACAAATTCGTGGCCGAAGCACTGGCTGATCGCTTTGATCTCCTTGCCGGTCGTGGCAAAATCCAAGGCCAATAGTACCGCGCTGCTGCGAAATGCCTTCGGCGGGAAGTAGGGCAGTTTTGCCGCCTTGGATCGCTCCATAAAGATGTCCCGCATGGATTTAGTGTCTTTCCAAGGCTTGCGCTCGATGTCTGTGGCTGTGCAATAATCCCAAAAGTGCCGAAATAGTTCCTTCAGATTCCACGCCCTGCCGACGGCAAATTGATCTTTGTTTAACGCTTTGAACCGCTCCTTTTGATCATCGGTCATCCGTTCCGGGCGCTTCAGCCACAGAAATCTTGTACCCTTCAGCACATCAATCTTTTGTTCCGAAAGCATGGCGTGTTCCTTCTTGCGCACGTCATTAACCGCATCATTCAAGTCGCTGACAATATGACACTTATCGTGCACAATATCCGCCTGCTTGACATTGTCTCGGGTGGAGTTAATAAACGCCTCCCACATGTCCATTGATACCGCTACGACCCCATCACGTTGTTTCTTTGGCATTGCCTACCAAAGAGAATCAATCGTCGCCGTTTCGTTTGTATCAGCCACATCAATCACTCGTCCGCGATCCAGATCACTCATGACCGTTACAAACTTGTGCCCGCGACCAAAATTTTTCTGCCGCCCACACTTGTAGCAACATTCGACCCTCCTTGAATGTTAGGTGCAGTATTCTATTGACAAAAAGTTTGTTACGACTATTATTAGCATATGTCAATAATTGCAGTCTAGGGGGTGTATGTCAAGACCTTGCAAGAAACGAACGGTTTGTCTTGATCTGAAGTCGGCTTATTTCAAGCCGCGGGGGATTTTGATGAGGGATCTTTCCGAGATCGTCCTTGAGGTGGATGAAATGGAAGCGGTGCGCCTGGCTGATCTTGAGGGTAAATACCAAGAAGACGCGGCCGCTCAAATGGGAATTTCGCGTCCTACGTTCGGCAACATCATCAATCGTGCTCATGTCAAGATCGCGGAAGCGCTTATCAGGGGGAAGGCCCTTCGTATCAATTGTCCCAGATTCGCCAAGAAATTAAACCATCACATCAAAGAGGTCGAGACATGAAGATTTGTATCCCAACGGAAACGAACAAAGGTAAAGAGGCTGTAGTTTTTGGTCATTTTGGCAGTGCGCCATTTTTCACGATCTATGACACAGACAATGGGTCTGTTGAGGTCATCGTCAATGTCAACCAGCATCATGCGCACGGGATGTGCCAGCCGATGGCGGCGCTTGCCGGGAAGGGTGTTAACGCTGTTGTGACGGGGGGTGCCGGTGCGGGGGCGATCCAGAAATTAAATCAGGGCGGGATCAAGGTTTATCGCGCTATTTCCGGAACAGTTGCTGATGTCGCCGCCCAGTTTACTAGTGGCAAAATTGAGGAGATATCAGTTAATAATGCCTGTGCTCATCACGACTGCCATTGATCGGAGGCGGGGGGGGGGCTGAAGATAAGGCGGCTTATCCACGGATCACACCAGCGAAAGGTAAAGGTTTTGAATTCCAGCAAACGCAATTTTGACGAGGAAGCGGCAAGGTGGGATACCCCGCCACGGGTTAGATTGGCAGGAGATGTTTCCAAAGCCATGTTGGGGCGCCTTCAGTTAACGCAAGATATGGACATCCTTGATTTTGGTTGCGGGACGGGTCTTGTGACGCTGCCTTGCCATGCTTTGGTGCACGCCATTACCGGTGTGGACAGCTCAAAAGGCATGCTGGAGGTCTTTGAGGGCAAGGCCCGGGAACAGCAGGCAGGTAATATTAAGACGCGTTATCTTGATGTGACCCAAGGCGATGCCATCGGCGATCATTATCACGCGGTTGTAAGCAGCATGACACGGCATCATGTTAAGGACACGCAAAAGCTTCTTGAACACTTCTATGGGGCCTTGCTTCCGGGCGGGCAGATCGCGATGGCAGATCTGGACGAGGAGGGTGGCCGGTTTCATGATAATAACGACGGGGTATTCCATTTTGGTTTTAACCGGGAGAAGCTTGGCAGGTTGTTCATAGACGCAGGATTCACGGATGTCCGGTGTATGACGGCCGCACAAATGAATAAGCCAACTTCGCAAGCACAAGACAGGCTGTTCAGTGTTTTTCTCGTAACAGGCCGGAAGTTATCGGCAGTTAATAAATAAGGGAGGTTTTTGTGTCTGTCGAGAAAGCGAAAGCTCATTATATTATATAGGAAAATCAGGCTGTAGACGATTGAACTGCGCACAGACGATCGCCTATGCGTTTAAAGATAGGTTCGATTTTTCCGATGAGGCTATCGATCGGCTTGGCGCCGGCGGCGGTCGTGCGCCCCATGGGGAGTGTGGTGCGTTATACGCCGCTAAAGTCATGCTCGAGAAGGAATATTCCATGAGGATCAAAGATTGTGCAGACGCCCTTCTCTCCTGTGCTGGATCAACGCAGTGTCGTGAGATCCGTGCTCTTCGTAAGTTATCGTGCCTGGGGTGTGTGGAGAAAGTTGCGGGGTGTATTGAAAAAATTTGAAAATGCTCATTTGGAAAAATTGAGATGGCAGCATATGTAATATTTGTGATCG
Source organism: Candidatus Omnitrophota bacterium (assembly GCA_903836515.1). Classification (GTDB taxonomy): domain Bacteria; phylum Omnitrophota; class Gorgyraeia; order Zapsychrales; family Fredricksoniimonadaceae; genus Fredricksoniimonas. The sequence goes on from CAILQW010000048.1 coordinate 21,566, forward strand.
GTTTGTTCTTTTGTTTGACGCCTTGGGCGTCGCCGCCGTTGGCGCTGGCATTGGGGTTGGCCATGGCGTTTACGGTGGGACATCCGTTCAAACAGTTTAACGGGCGGGTTATCAAGTATCTTCTTCAGGTATCTGTCGTCGGACTTGGGTTCGGGCTGAATTTTGGCGAGGTTGTCAATGCGGGAAAAACAGGTGTTCTTTTCACGGTTGTTTCGATATTGGGTACATTGATCGTCGGATATTTGATCGGGAAGTGGATGTCGATCAATCAAAAGACATCGTATTTAATATCGACCGGAACAGCTATCTGTGGTGGGAGCGCTATTGCGGCTATTGCGCCGATCATTGCTGCCGATGAGAACGAAGTAGCGATCGCGCTGGGTACGGTGTTTATTCTTAATTCAGTTGCGCTTTTTCTGTTTCCTCCCTTGGGGCATTATTTAGGGCTGACGATGAAGCAGTTCGGGATGTGGTCGGCGATCGCGATCCACGACACCAGTTCAGTCGTTGGCGCGGCGGCTCGATACGGAGATGATGCGCTTAAGATCGCGGCAACCGTAAAATTGACCAGGGCCTTATGGATCATCCCGGTCGCTTTGGGTACGGCGATTGCCTTAAAGAACAGGGCGGCAAAGATACAATTTCCATATTTTATCCTGGGTTTCATCGGCGCATCTTTGGCCGTGACGTTCCTGCCGGACTTTAAGGCAGTATATGCAGGGGTCGTGGATGTATCCAAGACCGGACTCACCGTGACCTTGTTTCTGATCGGCGCTGGTTTATCGCGGGAAACATTGAAGACGGTTGGAGTAAAGCCGGTGGTACAGGGTGTTATTTTATGGATGCTGATTTCGGTTGTTTCTTTACTGGTTGTACGAAGTATTTTATAAGGAGAATAAAGATGCTACCTCGACTACTCTTGGCGGTTTTTGCCGGAATCCTTTCTACAACGGCGGTATTCGCCGGTGAAGCGCCATCCGGCGCCCCTGCCTTATCGTTTCAGGCATTTTCCCAGAAAGTTCTGGCGTATTATCCCAGGTTCAAATCCGCTCACGGTGATGTCGATATTGCCCTAGCGCAGCAGATGCAGGCAAAGGCCGGCTTCTGGCCGTCTTTGGACTTGTCTGCCGGGTATAACATCACCAATGATCCTGTGAATGTATTCGGCATGCTGCTTCGTCAGGAACGGTTTACATCCGCGGACTTTGATCTGAAGCGGCTTAATACGCCTGATCGTCATCAGGATTTGTCAGCCGGGGTACATGTTGCATGGCCTCTTTTTGATGCCATGCAGACGATTGGCCGGGCGCGTTCGGCGAGAGAGTTTGTCAAGGCATCACAGGCGGATGAAGCATACACGAAGATGGAAGCGCTGTTGATGGCCCAAGATGCCTATTTGAACGCCCTGACACTGGAAAAATTATCATCTATTATCGATGAAGTGCAGAGGAGCTCTGAGGGTGATCTTCAAAAGGCAAAGGATTTAAAGGATAAGGGCATGATCTTGGGTGCGGATTATTATTCAGCCCGCGTCATGTTCGGCGATTTTACGCGGATGAAGAATGAAATTGCTCGTCGGAAGATAGCGATGACAGCGCTATTGAATATCTTGATGGGCGAGTCAGTGAATAAGATCTGGACGCTTACCAGTACGATCAAAGAGGCAGAAGCCCCGTTACAGGATCAGCAGAAGTTGCTGGAAATGGCGCTTGTCCATCGGCCAGATCTTTTTGCGCTTAACTGCCGCTTTTTAGCCTCTGCAGTGGAACTTTCTCGTGAAAGATCGGCAGTGCTTCCCCATGTGAGTGCCTTTGGTGCGGCAGCGTATGACAGGGAAAAGATGGCTGGATCGGGTGGCAACAACTATGCCGTTGGCGTTAAAGGCGAACTGCCTCTTTTTGATCCCTCGCATGAAGGCCGTGTCAAAGAGGCAACGGCCAGGAAAGGTCAACTGGAGCAAAATGTTCAACTTCTTAAAGATGCTATCGCACGTGACATCGCTGAGGAGATCGCTCGTTATGACACGTTCCGGGATAACATGGCCGTTCTCAAGGGGATGAACGATGATGCCAAAGAAGCGGTGGTGCTTGTCGTGCCGCTTTATAGCGAAGGCCGCAAATCTATTGCCGATTTGCTTGAAGTGCGTCATGCGTATCTGGAGGCAGCACAGTCTTATAACAAGGCTGTCATGGGGATTTGGCTGTCGGAGGCGCGGTTGCTTTTTCTGACTGGCCAATTAAATGAAGATGGAATGAGAACATTAGAAGAAGGAGCCGGGCTATGAGCGCACCGCAAGAAGGTTTTATCGCCCGGGTCGTCGGGGTCTTTGTTAAGTCAAAGGTCACGCCCCTTATTATCGGCTTTTCGATCTTTCTTGGCGTGATGGCTGTGATCAATCTGCCGCGGGAAGAGGAGCCGCAAATTGCCGTGCCCATGTTTGATATTTTTGTTTCCTACCCCGGAGCCACGGCAGAAGAGGTCGAACGCCGTATCGTTAATGTGGGGGAGCGCAAGCTTTGGGAGATCAATGGCGTCGAGTATGTTTATTCCATGATTCAGGCTGAAGGTGCAGTCATTACCGTTCGATTCAAAGTTTGTGAAGATGTCGAAAAGAGCCTGATCAAGCTTTATACAAAAGTTCATTCCAACCTTGATGTTCTTGCCAAAGGCGGTTCTCAGCCGTTCATTAAGATCCGGTCGATCGATGATGTCCCCGTGATGACATTGACATTCCATGGTGAGAACAATGATCAGGTTCGTTTGCGGAAGGTTGTGTCTGAGGTTCAGAACAGTATCAGCGCGATCCCAGACGTCTCTGAGACCAGCATTACTGGCGGGCGCAAACGGCAATTCCATGTGTACCTTGACGAGGTGAAGCTGAACGAACGGTTCTTGAATCCCCTTGAGATCAGCCGTCTGATCCAGCAAGCCAATGTGAAGGTGTCGGCAGGGCATCTGGAAAGCACCCCTGAGCTTGTGAATGTCGAGGCTGACGGATTTTTCCGGTCTAAAGAAGACCTTGAGGATCTGGTGATCAGCGTCAGTCAAGGCGGACAGGTTTATTTGAAGGATGTGGCCAAAGTCGTCGATGGCCCGGATGAAGAAGAAAACGCGGTTGATATCCGTTTTGGTGCGGCAGATAAAGCCGCTGCGAAAGGGCCGTTCAACGCCGTGACGCTTTCGGTGTCGAAAAGGAAGGGTTCCAACGCATCGCGTCTGTGTGAAAAGATCTTGAAGAATGTCGAGGGCTTGCAGGGAAGTGTTATTCCCGGTGATGTTGCCTATACGGTCACACGCAATTACGGTGCCACGGCGGATGAGAAGTCCAATGAACTTCTTTTTCATATGCTGATCGCGGTCGTTGCCGTCACGCTCCTAATGGCGCTGGCGTTGGGCTGGCGTGAATCGTGGGTTGTGGCTATCGCCATCCCGATGACGTTGTCCTTAACACTGGCGGGGTTTTATTTCCTTGGCTTTACGCTGAACCGGATCACGCTTTTTGCGCTGATATTTTCTATCGGTATTCTTGTCGATGATCCTATCGTTGGGGTGGAGAATATCGTCCGGCATCTGCGCATGGTGAAGAACAAGGGGCGTGACCTGCTCGATGTAACGATCGAGGCTTTTAAGGAAGTACAGAGTCCACTGATCTTGGCCACGCTGACCGTGATCGCGGCGATCCTGCCGATGGCATTTGTGAGTGGTCTGATGGGGCCATATATGCGCCCGATCCCGATCGGGGCCAGTATGGCCATGGTTTTTTCTATGATGGTGGCGTTTGTCGCTACACCGTGGGCCGCCTATAGGATACTCGGGAGCGCGCAACGGCAGGGGAAGCTCAAGGATCACGGGGAGCATGGGGAGCAGGATGATCTTTTGACGCGGATATACCGGTCATACATGAAGCCGTTGATCTACAGCGCGGAGGTGCGTCGAGGGTTTATTATCGTCCTTCTGGTGATGCTGGCCGGGGCGATCATGCTTGTCCCGTTTAAGCTGGTCAAGGTCAAGATGCTGCCGTTTGATAACAAGAATGAGTTCCAGGTGGTGTTGGACATGCCGGAAGGCACGTCCCTGGACCAGACCAGGGCGGCCATCAACGAACTGGCGGCTTATATCAGTGTGACGCCGGAAGTAAAAAATATCACGGCGTATATCGGGACGAGTGCGCCGTACAATTTTAATGGGCTCGTTCGCCATTATTTCCTGCGCTCCAAGCCGTGGCAGGCAGATCTTCAGGTTAATTTGGTCGGCAAGGATGAACGCAAGCGCCAGAGCCATGCGATCGCGACTTCCCTGCGTTCCAAGGTGCATGAGATTGTTTCAAAATATGGCGGGCATGTTCAGGTTGCAGAAGTGCCTCCGGGCCCGCCGGTGCTTTCAACGCTGGTGCTGGAAGTATACGGCCCGACATTGGAAGGTCAGCGCAAGCTTGCCGGCGATGTCGAGGCGCTTTTAAATAGTAATCCTGGTGTTAGGGATGTTGACAGTTATGTCGGACGGCAGGAAAAGCTGGACAGTTTGAAGGTCGACAAACAGAAATGCTCTTTGAACGGGGTCCCGGTGGATGCTGTGGCGGCGATCATTTCCGGCACAATCCAGGGCAGCAAGACGGATCTCGCCCATCTTTCCGGTGAGAATGAGCCGCTGGAGATCGTTATGCGGTTGCCTCAAGAACAGCGTGAAACCTTGGACGCGGCTTTAAACATGACTGTCTTGTCTAGGTTCGGCAACCGGATACCGATTAAAGATCTTGTCACTGTCGAGAAGACATCCAGGGATTATATGATCTACCACAAGAACCTTGAACGGGTAGCATATGTTGTCGGGGACGTTCAGGGCAGGTTCGATAGCCCTGTGTACGCCATGATGGATCTGAATGGCGGTCTTGAGAAGCTGTCACTTCCGGAGCCAAAGCCTGCAGCGCAAAAGCAGCCGGACCTTCTTTTTACCAGCCAGCCGGAAACCAATGACCGCTGGTCGATCAAATGGGATGGCGAATGGCAGATTACGTTTGAAGTGTTCCGTGATCTTGGCATCGCTTTTGCGATTGTTCTTATATTGATCTTTACGCTTGTTGTGGGGTGGTTCCAGTCGTTCAAGACGCCGTTTATTATTATGCTGCCCATACCATTGACGCTGGTTGGCATCTTGCCAGCTCACTGGATGACAGGGATGTTTTTCACCGCAACGTCTATGATCGGCATGATTGCCGGTGCAGGGATCGTTGTGCGCAACTCGATCATCCTGGTGGATTTCATTGAATTGCGTGTCAGGGAAGGCATGCCCTTGGAAGAGGCTGTCATTGATGCGGGGGCCAAGAGATTCCGTCCTATGCTCTTAACAGCAGCGGCGGTTGTCGTTGGTGCGTCGGTTATCTTATTCGATCCGATCTTCCAGGGGTTGGCGTTGTCCTTGATGGCCGGGGAGATCGCCTCAACGCTCTTGGCACGCACCGCTATACCGGTCGTTTATTACATGGTTATGAGGCCGAAGGATGGTTATTCAGGTTTATCAAAAACATCTGGGTCATTCTTGTCCCGGATGAAATCAAGCGTGCCGTTTATGCTGGCCGCATTAGGTCGGTTGCACGTCAATCCAAGGAGGACAAAATGATGGAAAGAACATTAAGAGGTATCGCCGGGGTATTTTTATTGGTCAGTTTGCTGCTGGCGCATTATGTTAGTCCGTTGTGGCTCTGGTTGACGGCTTTTATCGGCCTGAACCTTTTGCAGTCAGCGTTTAGCAACTGGTGTCCGATGATGTGGGTTTTGCAAAGGCTTGGGATCAAGTAAGAAAGATGGGGAGTAGCCGTATCGGAGATGGCGATGAAGTTTTTCTTCCCATATGTTCCAGCGTATTGATGTGATATAATCATGGATCCCAAGTGATGATGCGGCATGCTTCTTAAGCATGAACATAACATCGTTAAGAGATCGTTAAGGACAAACTCAAGGGAAGTTCATTCCTTTTGAAAATGTTACCGGGAAGATAATGGCCATCAGCCCCGCTGAGAGTCAACAGGACCAGCCGCACGAGGCGTCCGGGAGTGCCGGCGCCTCGTCCGGAGCATCGCCCAGGAAAGTGGCATTGGTCGGTTTGCCCAATACCGGCAAGACTCAGGTTTTTAACAACCTCACGGGCGAATACGGCCTTGTTGCCAATTATCCCGGCACAACCATTGACATAAGAAGGTCGTTGGTCACGATCAAGGCGCAGCGTTACGAGATCATCGATACGCCGGGCCTGCGCTCGCTTTATATCCATTCAGAAGAAGAGGTCGCGGTCCGCGACATGATCTTTTTTGAAAAACCGGATATCATTGTTCAGTGCATTGATGCCAGTCAGTACAAACAATCGTTGTTATTGACGGCAGAACTCCTGGAGCTCGGGATTCCCATGGTCCTGGTGCTTAATGCGATGGATGACATGTCGCGCCATGGCCTGGGCGTCGACGCAGCCCAGCTGGAAAAGATCCTGGCTGTCCCGGTGGCAGGGTCTGTGGCCTTGCACGGGTTGGGCCAAGAAGATCTCACGGCAGTCATTGGCAAGGCTAAAAAAGGCAGGCGGGATGTTACATACGGCGTCAAGATCGAGAACAGCCTCCGTGAGCTGGCTTTAGCGCTGCCCTTTGACCTGGAATTCAAGCACAAGATCGCCACGCTGCTTTTGCAGAATGATCCTTTCCTCGAAAAGTTCCTGGAGAATAAATTCGGCACTGAAAAACTTGCTCCTGCACGGGCAGTGTTGAATGCGGTCCGCCACCAGGTCAAGGGGAACCTGCGGCAGATCATCAGCGACCGGCGCAACCAATGGGTTGACACTGTTGCCGCCGCTGTGCTGAAAAAACAGGAAGGGGTCCGCCAGGGGCTTTCTTTCCATCTTACCCAGGCGAGCCGTCAGCCTCTGTTGGGGATACCCATCTTTTTGTTCCTCATGGCCGTTGTGTATCTGGCGGTGGTGTATGTTTCGGGGGCGCTGGATAAATTCATCAATTTCATCGCGGTGACGCCCGTGACGCGGTTTATCACATCGTTTTCCCTACCGGCATTCTGGAATGACCTTTTGATCGGCAATCACGGAATCCTGACGCTCGGACTTTTTAACGCCATATGCACGGTGCTGCCCATCCTGTCGGTTTTCTTCTTCATTTTCGGTTGTTTTGAAGACAGCGGGTATATCACCAACTTTACGGTTTTGACCAAAAATGTCTTTGAAAAGATCGGCATCCCGGGCAACGCCATCACGTCGCTGGTCCTGGGGTTTGGCTGCAAGACCATGGCGACGTTGAGCACCCGTAGCCTGACCATCCGCAAGGAACAATACATTGCTGTCTTCCTGATCGCGTTCGCGATACCCTGCTCGGCACAGCTGGGCATTTCCATGGCCATTCTGGCGCGTGTGGGCTTAAGCGCTTTTGTTATTGTTTTTGCGGCACTGGTCGTGTGTGAAGTGGGTGCCGGGCTTTTCCTGAATACGATCATCAAGGGCAAAGAGGCGAGCTGGTTCATCCAGGTGATACCGCCCTTGCGTTTCCCGAGCCTGCGGGCGGTTTCCCGCAAGACCTATCACCGCATCCTTGATTTCCTGAAAGAGGCTTTGCCTATTTTTCTCCTCTCGGCGGTAGGGCTTTTTATTTTCGAGAAGACCGGCTTGCTGGCCATGACCAAACAGGCCATGACCCCCATGATCGTCAACTGGATGGGGCTGCCCAAGGACATCATTGATGTGTTCCTCCTGGCCCTGGCGCGGCGCGAGGCGGCGGCCGGGCTTATCCTCAAGATGGTCGACTCGGGCGCTTTGACGTATGTCCAATCCATCCTTGCGGTGGTCGTGACAACGATTTCTTTCCCCTGCGTGGCGAATGTCATTGCCATCGGCAGGGAGATGGGCTGGAAAACAGCGGTGATCATGACGGCGCTGATTTTTGTATCGTCGTTCCTCCTCGTGGGGGGGCTGCGCTGGATATTGGTCTTGTTTCTGGGGCATTGATCCTGCTGATGCCGGGATCAGGAAAGGTAGTGGAACGAGCATGCCGATGATGAGGAATGTCGAGCAGGATGAACATATTGAACAGCTATGGTATATGAAAGAGCAGAACGTTGCCGCCATGGACTTCTTGAAGAAAGCCATGGAGCATGCTTTTGATCCGAAGATCATCGAGGGACTGGTTGAGATCGGATGGGTTGATATGGCCGCGGACGGCTTGACGGTCAGGCTGACAGAAGCCGGGGAGGCCCGTGCCCGTCAGCTGATCAGGGCACACCGTTTGGCGGAACGGCTCATTGCCGATGTCCTGGGCGGGGGGGATCTGGAAGCTATTGCCTGCGAGTTCGAACATATCGTGTCCCCGGAGCTTGTCAACGGGATATGTACGCTGTTAGGCCATCCTAAAGAATGTCCGCATGGCATGCCGATCCCGGAGGGCGACTGTTGTAAGTTGGCGCATAAGTCTGCGCTTAGCCTCATCATCCCGTTGACGGACCTTAAGCCCGGGGAGAGCGCCCGGATCGCCTACATTAATTGCCGCAATGACCAGCAGATCCACAAACTGGAGGGGCTGTGCATACGCCCGGGTGTTATTGTAAAACTTCATCAGGATTTTCCTACCTATGTGATCGAATGTGAAGGGGCCAGCATTGCCCTGGATAAAGGAGTTGTCGCCAATATATCTGTTTGGAAGAATCCCCGGGGGAATGACCTTGCGGGAGCGGACAAGGTCCCCGGGAAGGAGGCACATCCGGGTGCCCTGAAGAAATTTGTTGATGCTTTCTTCAGCCGGAAGACAGGCTAACGATGCCATCATGATCCAGGGGGAGGGTATGAACAAGGCGCGGTTATTGGTGTGGGGCAATGTCCTTTTGTTTATCTTCTTTATTTTCCAGGTTATTACCAGCGGGGTGCTTTTCTTTGTCGTCATGCCCAAGGATGTGGAGCGGGTGATCTATCTCATCCATGCCTACAGTGGTGCCCTGATGCTTCTTTGTGTGATGGCGCATATCGCGCTGCATTGGCGTATGATCAAACACGTTTATTTTGAATAGGTGTTTTCAGATGAAAAGGACGTGGGGATACCGGTTGGGAACGATCGCGGCCTTGGCGTATTTTTTCTTCGCGAGGGATATGGGGCGCCCTGATGCGGTGGCTGGTGCGACCCGCAGGGCCGCGCCATTGCGGGCCCCGGCGCCGCAGCCGGATATGTCTTCACTGCCGGCGCCCATGACAACGCCTGCCGTTAAAGCGACGCCCCCGCCCGTTCCCGCGCCTGTGCCGCCGGAGCCGGAGCAACCGCTCGTAGCGGCCCCTCAGGCTCAGCGGTCTTCGCCGGTGGTTGTTCCTGGCCTTGCCGATAACAAGGCCAACTACCGGACCTTTGAAGGCCGTGTGGAATCAGTCATGGATCAAGAGGATGGGCCCGGGCAGGTGGTGAGGATGGTCAATGCCTTCGGGGAACATTTCACATGTGTGTTCAGCCCGGAGACATTGGTTTATAGCGGTGAGGATCATGCGTTACCGGCAAAGCCCCTGGGGCCGGGAGACCGGATCTTTGTCCGGTATCTTTTGCACAAGGAAAATGCCGCCATCGAGGTGAGGATTGATTGACATGATCCGGGAGTCCTGCTGCCTGATGGATACGGATGTGACCGTGGCGGTGGCGGGGCCGCGTGTGCCGGCGGCCGCGGCGGCCAGGGCGGCCCTTGCGCGCATGGGGGAGATCGCTGTCAAATTCAATGCGCTTGATCCTGAAAGTCCGTTGTATGCCTTCAATCACCGGGGCGAGCCTCTGGCGGATCCCGAGATCCTCGGGCTTGTTGCGCAGGGGTTGGAGATCAGCCGGGCTTCCGGGGGTGCCTTTGACATGACCGTTGTGCCGTTGTTGCGGCTTTGGGGTTTTTACAGCACCCCGCATGTGCCTGCGGACCGGGAAATCGCGGCGGCGCTGGCGTGCGTGGGGTACCGCCATCTCGGCTGGAAAGACGGGCAGTTGACCAAGGACGCTGCAGGTGTGCAGATCGGCCTGGGGGGTATCGCCAAGGGGTATGCGCTGGCTGAAGCGGCCCGGGTCCTCAGGGAGAATGGTACGGCTGGCGCGATCATTGACGCTGGCGGGGATATTTATGCGCTGGGCCGGCACGGGGCGCGTTGTTGGCATGTGGGGATCCGGAATCCTGCCGGTCCAGGGGTTGTCGGATCTGTGCGGGTGGCGGATACAGCGGTGATGGGGTCTGGCGATTACGAAAGATTTTTTATCCGTGACGGGCGCAGGTATCATCATATCCTGGACCCGCATACCGGGTCTCCGACAGACGGTGTGGCGGCGGTGACGGTGATGGGGCCTGATCCGGTCGCGGCCCAGGCGTGGGCCAAGGTGCCTTTTGTCCTGGGGCATGAACAGGGCCTGGCGTTGATGGAGAAGGTTCCGGGGATGCGTGCTGTGGTCATTCTTTCTGGAGGTGATAAGGTCGCTTCGCGGGGAATGCGCCTGTAATGGCGCGGGATTTTATGCGCAAGCGGGTAAAGGGGCATGGCGGCATCACATTATCTGGAATTAACCCATAAGATCACAGGCGCGTTTCTGCTCCTCGGGTTGGTCATCGCCCTTGCCGGGGGGGCGGGGCTTCATTATCTTGAGCGGGTCCGGGTCTACCAACTTCAGTTCGAGGATGAATGGGCGGAATACCAGCGCATGGCGGCGGCCGAGGATGTCCTTAAGGAAATAACAACGGACATCGGCGCCTGGCAGGCGGGGGTATCTCCGGTGGCCCGATTGAAATCCCGCGCCGGGGCGATGACGCGGATATTGTATGCGTGGGCCCATGCCCCGCAGGAGGAAGAAAGGGGGCCCGGGCTTTCTGCCCATGAGCAAGAGGAGGCGCGGTTGCAGGGCCCCGCGCGGCATGCTTTCTTGCAGTTGACCCGGGCTATCACCGGCTTGCATCCCCATGCAACCGCGTCGACGGCCGCCGGACTGATCAGCCTCATCGACCAGATGCAGGAGGCGAGTTATCCGCTGCGTCAGTTTTATTTTGAAAGCATGCAGGCGTCTTTGGCCAAAGCCCAGAAGGCCCGTGCCCGCGCGCAGCATGGCGGTGTTTATTTTATCCTGATCGTGGCGTTGCTCCTTTTGGGGATCGGTGTTTACAGCATCAGGGCGCTGCGCCGTCAGACCAGGCAGTTGATGGAGCAGGAGCGGCAGATAGCCCTGGTGGCGCTGGTGCAGCATCTGGCGCATGAGATCCGCAATCCTTTGGGGATCGTCAAGAGCGCGGCCAGCATCATTGCCCGGCGTTCCACCGGAGATGTGGCCGCGCTGGCCCATGACATTTCTTCGGAAGTGGAACGGGTTGACGGCTTGCTCACGGACCTCTTGCATTTGCACCGCGGCGGCAATAAACCCATGGTCCCTGCGGATATCTCGGCCATGGTCCTGCGGGTGGCGGCGTTATTCGCCGTAAAACTGCATGAAGCGGGCCTGCGGCTGGATGTCCATGACAAGGCGCCTGGTGTCCTGTTGCCCTGTCATCCGGAAGCGCTCAAGCAGGCGGTGATGAATTTGCTGCTTAACGCCATCGAAGCATCGGCCCCGGAAGGGGCCATTGAGATCACGCTGATGGCCGCCGGGCCTGAGTATATGATTCAGGTTCGGGACTACGGCGTCGGGCTTGATCCTCAACAACGGCAAAAGATCTTTGAGCTGATGTATACGACCAAGCCCTACGGTTTCGGGATCGGCTTGACCGTGGTCAAGCGCATGGTGGAACATCACGGCGGCAGGATCGTTGTCAGCCATCCGCCGCCGAAGGGGACGGCTTTTACGATCTATCTACCCGTGAGGAGGCAACATGCCTGACATGCTGATCGTTGACGATGAACCCCGCTTGTTGCGCGTGCTGCGCCTGGGCCTGCCTGAATACGGGTTTAATGTGTTGACCGCTGCTCATGGCCAGGATGCGTTGAAGGTCCTTTTTGACAAACACGTGGACGTGGTGGTGACCGATGTGCGGATGCCGGTCATGGACGGCGTGGAGCTTATTTATGAGATGGAGCGCCTGGGGATCGGCGTGCCCATCGTTGTAACGACCGCTTACGCTGATGTGGACACGGCGGTGAAAACCCTGAAACACGGGGCGTGTGATTATATCCGCAAGCCCTTCAGTGTCGAGGAGCTTGTCCAGTCTGTCAGGCATGTCATGCAGAAGATGCCTGCCGCCGAAGCCTCTGCCGCCGTTGATTTTGACCTTCAGTCCCAGGTGGACACCAAAGAAAAGGAAGCGATCCGTAAGGCCCTCAAGGCCGCCCATGGTGTGAAAGCGGAGGCGGCGCGCTTGCTGGGCATTTCCGAGCGCAACCTGTGGTATAAGCTTAAGAAGTACGGCCTTTGAGCCGTTCCTGCAAGATATTGCGCGGTTCAGGCCTTCTGTTGCAATTTTATGCGTTCCCGGGGCTTCTGTAGTCTGGGTTTTTTCTGCTTTTCTCCAGCCGTGTGTGGATAATAACAGCATTAACCGCAGGAGAACATCATGGACAAGAATGTTTTGATCGCCGGCGTTGGCGGGGTGCTGGGCCGGGAACTGGTGGATGCTTTTATCAGCAAGGGGATACGTCCTGCCGGGTTGTCGCTCCTGGAGCGGGAATTCAACGGCCTGGACGGGAAGTTGTCTTCCAAAAGGCTGGCCGATGTCACCAAGCCTCAAACACTTCATGGCGTGTGTGCCGGCGTTGATATGGTGGTATCGGTCATCGGCATCACGCGCATCCGCGGCAAGCTGACGCACGTGGATGTTGATTATCAGGGGAACATGAATCTCCTGGCCGAGGCCAGGCGGGCCGGGGTCAGGAAGTTCGTGTTCATTTCTCCCGCCGGGACTGACCGGGGCGCCAGCCAGGGGGTGCCGCTCATGGAAGCGAAATTCAGGTTTGAAGAAGCGTTGAAACAGAGCGGTCTCGACTGGGTCATTGTCCGTTCCGGCGGATTTATGGCGGATTTTGTGGGCATGGCCGAACTTGCCCGTAAAGGCCCGCTGTATCTTATCGGTGCCGGCCATGTCGTTTCCACGCCCATTGACGTCGGCGAGCTTGCGGCTTTCATGGCGGAAGATGCCCTGTGCCTCTCGCATGCCTACACATCCATCGGCGGGCCCCAGGACATGACATGGCGCGAGATCTACGGGGCATGTGCCGGTGTTTGGGGCAAGCCATGCCGTACCGTAGCCATGCCGGTGTGGCTGTGCCATGCCGTGCTGGCCTGCCTGCGCCCTTTCTTTTTCCAATACTACGCCCTTGGCAAGCTTCTGGTTTTCTTTTCGGTCAACAGTGTCCCCACCGTACGCCGCGGGAAGACGGACCTTAAGACGTATTTAGAGCGGCATTACAGCGGGAAGAGTTCATGCCTGTCCTGAATCTGGCCCATGCGTTTGCGGCGAACAAGGTCTTGCGGACCTCCTTCCGCGAGTGCTGTGCCTGCCTGAAGGATGTGGAAAAGGCCGGCAGTTCTGTGCTGATCTCTTCCTTGTTCACGCCCGAAGAGTTCGTGATCAGCGCGGCATCCCTGCCGCTGGACATGTACCTGCCGCACCGCAATTTTTTCTCGACGCTTTTTCAGGCGGTGTACGCGTTCCTCAAGATCCCCCAGGACCGCCGGATGTTTTATGGCCGGCTCAACTACCTTTTTCGTGTCTGGGTCACATCGGCGGACAATCTCCTGGACGGTGAAGACAAGATTTCGCTGGCGGTCAAAATGCCGGTGGATTCGCGGGTCATGCGCCAGGTGGTGGTCATCATGGCCGCAGACCGGATCCTCGCGCGTTTCCTGGATGATGCGGTCCTGGAGGGGGTCGTCACCCGGGAGGAGGCGCGTCTTGTTTCCGACGGGACGCTGCAGGTCCTTCTTCCCAGCGCCGCGGAAGAGGCGTCGGAAGAGAAGGGTGTGGCCGAGCGCCCTTCCCCCGAATATGTTTTAAATACGATCCATCAGCTGAAGACAGGCCTTTTGTTCCATCTGCCGCTTTTTGGGCCGGAACGGATCGAGAAAGACCTCGACGGCAAGGTATTCGCCGCCTGCCGCCAGGGGCTTGGCCAGTTCGGGCTGGGGTGTCAGCTGCTGGATGATGTGAGGGACCTGGCCCGCGACCATGTCGAGCGGCGGCATAATTACGGGCTCTCCCTGATGGCGCATCAGTCTCCGTCAGCCTTCAGGCGCCTGGAGGCCATGGGCAGCGCCCTGCCGGTGGACATGCCGATATTCCAGCAGTTTGCTGACGAGATGCGGCCTGTGGCGCGCCTGGCGTATGGGCATATGATCGAGGGGCTGAGCCATCTGAATGATTGCGGCCTGGGCCTGGGGCCGGAGCCGTCGCGTGCGTTGGCGTTGTGGATGTTCAAGGCCCTGGATGTCGAGAAGGCGAAGGCGTGGCTGGCATGAGGGGGCGGGGTGTTTTCAGGTAATGGTCTTAAAAACGGATGCTCATGGGAAAAGGGGGATTTATGAAGAAGTTTCTTTTAGGGATCCTGGTGATGCTGGCCATGGCCAGCGCGGGATGGGCGGCGCCCGTTCCGGCGGATGATGTGGTGGGGCAGAAGGTGGAAGCTTATTTTGGCGATGTCTTCGGCAAGCTCAAGCTGGCAGCGGACAGGCAGCCGGACTATCTGACATTCCGTGATGCCATGAAGCCTGTGGTGGCCGGTGTTCCCGGGATCTTCGGGGGCTCTTTCATTGACAGCAACTGGGTCATCCGCCAGGTGCTCTTCCCGTCACATTTTCTCGCCCGGGGCTTTGACCTGAAGGGTGTCAAGGAATTGAAATATTTCCAGGCCAAATTGAAAGAAGCGCCCGGCCCCCAGCTTTCCGAGCCGGCGCACGGGAACATTGCCCAGCCGCGGCTGATCGCGATGCGTTATCCGGTCATCAAGGACGGCAAGGTCATCGGGCTTGTGTCGATGATGGTGCGCACCCAGGCGTTCCTCAAGGCGGTGGGACTGGACCAGGCCAAGGCGTACAAGATCATCTGCCTGGGCAAGGAAGCCGAGGCGCAGGGTGTTCTGGGGAATCATTATAAGGAGTTCAAATTGTTGCTTCCGGCCACAGAGTGGATCATCCAGTACAAGATGTGAGGCTCTGCCGTTGCCGGATTTGTGTTTGATGGATAGCGTGATAAGATAGCGCCATAGCAACCCTGGGAGGCGCCCGATGACCTGGCATGTTTACATCCTTGAATGTTCCGGCGGCCGCCTGTATACGGGGGTGACCACGGATGTGGCACGCCGCCTGAAGGAACATCGGGCCGGCAAGGGCGCCAAGTTCACGCGGTCATTTGGCGCCGTCAAATTGCTCTATGCCCAGCCCTGTCCGGACAAGAGCCATGCGCTGGTGCGCGAGGCCCAGATCAAGAAATGGCCGCGGGCCAGGAAGCTGGTGCTCGCCGCGGGGCCGGCGGCCCCCTGATATATTTCACCTTGACGAAAAATAGGGTGTGGGCTATACTACCGGCTCTGTGCGGAAAAGGCGTTGCGCGAGGCAGTTGTTTCTGCCTGGTGGCGTAGTTTTTTTTCGACGGAGAATGGCATCAGGACCCTATGAAAGAATTGAGAACGATCATCCTCGCGGCAGGCAAAGGCACGCGTTTTCAGTCTGAAACGCCCAAAGTCCTGCATCTTTTGGCAGGCAAGCCGGTCTTGCATTATGTGCTGGATGTCGCCGCCGCGGTGGGTTCTTTGAGAACGTATGTGGTGGTCGGCCACAAGGCGGACATGGTTCGGGCATCGGTCGGGGCCCGTGCCGAGGTGGTGGTCCAGCACGAACAGCTGGGCACCGCGCATGCCGTGCGTTGCTGCGCCGGTCATTTTAAGGGCGTTGGCGGCGAAGTGCTTGTGATGTGCGGAGATACGCCCCTGCTGGACAAGGCGGTCATCCGACAGCTTGTTGCGGATCATCGCCGGCAAGGCCGTCAGGCCACGGTTCTGACCACGATCCTCGCTGATGCGTCGGGCTACGGCCGGATCATCCGGGGCGAGAAGGGCGCGCTCGTGGCTATCCGCGAACAGAAGGATTGTTCGGCGGAAGAAGCCGCGGTGCGCGAGATCAATACGGGCGTTTACTGTTTCTCGGCGGAGGCGCTTTTCGCGTCGATAGGCAGGATCAGGCCGAACCCGAAGAAAAAAGAATTTTATCTGACGGATATCATGGCGCTTCTGGCGGCGCAGGGCGGCAGGACCGGGGCTTTTGTGACGGATGCCTGGACCGCGAACCTGGGGCTTAATACCCGCGCCGACCTGGCGCTGGCCGAAAAAATCTTCCGGGACAAGATCCGCGCGCACTGGATGGAGAACGGGGTCACGCTGGTGGACCCCGCTACGATATATATAGAAGACGGCGCGCACATCGGGCAGGACACGGTCATTTATCCCTGCACGTATATTCATGCCGGGGTGCGTATCGGAAAAAATTGTTCGATAGGGCCTTTCGCCCGGTTAAGGCCCGGCACGAAGCTGGGAGACGCGGTGGCCGTGGGGAATTTCGCCGAGATTTCGCGCTCGGTCCTGGGCGACGGTGTCATGATGAAGCATTTCAGTTTTTTGGGTGATGCGGTTGTCGGGGCGTGTGCCAATATCGGCGCAGGCGCGGTGACGGCGAATTACGACGGGCATAATAAAAACAAGACACGTATCGGGCGCAGGGCCTTCATTGGCTGTGACGCTGTCCTGGTCGCCCCCACGGAGGTGGGGGATGGCGGGGTGGCCGGGGCCGGATGCGTGGTGACACCTTCCCGGAAGATCCCCCGCGGCATGGTCGGGGTTGGTGTTCCGGTGAGCATTATACAAAAGGCAAAGACCCATGAGTGAGATCAGCGTTATTTCCGGTAATGCGCACAAGGAGCTGGCGGAGAAGATCTGTGCGTGCCTGGACACGCCTTCGACAGAGGTCCTTTGCGGCCGCTTCAGCGAGGGCGAGATCCGCGTCCAGATCGTTTCCAATGTGCGCGGCAAGGATGTTTTTATCATCCAGCCGACCTGCCCGCCGACCAATGACAATTTGATGGAGCTTTTGATCCTCATCGATGCGGCCAAGCGTGCTTCCGCCAAGCGCATCACGGCGGTCATCCCCTTTTATGGGTACGCCCGCCAGGACCGCAAGGACCAGCCGCGCGTGCCCATCACCGCCAAGCTTGTCGCGAACCTGATCACGGCCGCGGGTGTTGACCGGGTTTTGTGCATGGACCTGCACGCCAGCCAGATCCAGGGGTTTTTCGATATTCCCGTAGACCATCTTTACGCGATCAACACCCTGTGCGAGTATTTCGAACAGATGAACATGAAGAATATTGTGGTGGTTTCTCCTGACGTGGGCGGCATCCGCATGGCGCGCGCGTATGCCAAGCGCCTGAGCGCGGGGCTGGCCATCATTGACAAGCGCCGCATGTCGCCCGAAGAAACCGAGGTCATGAACATCCTCGGCAAAGTCAAGGGCAAGAACGCGGTCCTCGTGGACGATCTGGTGGCCACGGGCGGTTCGCTCATCGAGGCCATCACGGCCCTCAAGGATGTGGGTGTGGAAAAGGTCTATGCCGCAGTGACGCACGGGGTCCTGTCCGGCCCCGCCGTGGAAAGGCTTTCGGCTTGCAAGGCGCTCGAGGAACTTGTGATCACCGACAGCATCCCGTTGACCAAGGCAAAACGCATCCCGAAGATCAAGCAATTGACCGTCGCGCCCCTGTTGGCCGAGGCGATCAAGCGCATTCATAATGAACAGTCCATCAGTTGCCTGTTCGACGTTAATCGTTAGTAGAAAAGGTGGTTTAGTGCTATGGAACAGATTGAATTGACCGTTGAAGCAAGAACACTCAAAGGCAGCGGCCCGTCGTGCCGCATGCGCAAGAAGGGCATTATCCCCGCCGTGATCTATGGCGAGGGGGACAAGTCCCAGGTTGTGCAGCTCGAGCGCAAGGATTTCGACCGCATTTTGCGGCATCACGAATCCACCAGTGCGATCTATCATCTGCAGGTGATGGAGGGCGGCAAGAAAAAGAACGAGTACATGGCCCTTCTTAAAGATACCCAGTATAATCCGGTGTCGGACATGGTCCAGCATCTGGATTTCATGCATATTTCCATGGACAAAGAGATTGCGATCAAGGTGCCGATTATCCTCAAGGGGACCGCGGTCGGTCTCAAGAAGGAAGGCGCCACGCTGGAACACATGATCCGCGAGATCGAGGTCATCTGTCTTCCCAAGAATATCCCGAGTCATATCGACGTGGATGTCACGCTGGTGGATACCCACGTTTCCATTCACGTCCGCGACCTTACCCTTCCGGAGGGTGTGCGCACGAAGATGGATCCGGGGGCCAGTATTGTGGCGCTCGTGTTTGCGGACCGCGAGGTCGAGGCGGCAGCGGCTGACGGTGAGGCCAAGCCCGAGCTTGAAGTCATCAAGGAAAAGCCCAAGGATGCGGCGGCAGCGGGTGCTGCGCCTGCGGCAGGAGCCAAGCCGGCAGCGGGAGCCAAGGCGGCGCCTGCGGCGAAACCTGAGGCGAAGAAGTAATTGGGGTATGGTCTTGGCGAGGACTAAACTCATCGTCGGGTTGGGTAATCCCGGACGGGAATACGAAAAGACGCGGCATAATTTCGGGTTTATGGCGGTGCAGCGTGTCGCGCAAGGGTATGGCGCCGGTTTCAAGGCATGCCGGCACGCGGCGGCGTTTACGGCCGAGATGCGTGAGGGCGGCGACAAAACGGTTTTTGTCCTGCCGCAGACGTTCATGAACAATTCGGGGGCTGCGGTCGGGAATATCGTCCGTTTTGAGAATATCACCCCTGCAGACATCCTGGTCGTCTGCGATGACCTGCGGACCGGTTTCGGGGCGTTGCGCCTGCGCGCGGAGGGTTCCGACGGAGGGCATAACGGCCTTAAGTCGATCACCGCACACCTGGGGACGGATGCCTACGCGCGGCTCAAACTGGGGATCGGCCCTTTGCCGTTGTCGTTGGACCTGGGGGCCCAGACGGATTTTGTGCTGGGGTGCTTTAGTGCGGCGGAAGT
The DNA here is from genome assembly GCA_903836515.1 of Candidatus Omnitrophota bacterium. Taxonomy (GTDB): domain Bacteria; phylum Omnitrophota; class Gorgyraeia; order Zapsychrales; family Fredricksoniimonadaceae; genus Fredricksoniimonas. The sequence goes on from CAILQW010000048.1 coordinate 40,602, forward strand.
GAAAGATATAGACGGGATTCTTGAGAGCGCAGCGGATTGCTGTCGCCTGTGGCTGGCGGGGGATATGGCCAGGGCGATGACACGGCACAACAAAAGGAAGGACAATGAATAAGTACGAACTGGTTTATATTGTGGACGCGCGCCTGTCGGACGCGGAAAAAGGCGACGTTGCCAAGCTGGTGGCGGACATGATCGCCAAAGCTGGCGGCAAGATCGCCAATGCGGCCGTATGGTTTGAGCGGCAGAAAATGTCGTTTCCCATCGGCAAGGTCATCGAGGGGACGTATTACCTGTTGAGTGTAGACGGGAATCCTGCCGAGATGGCGAAGTTGCGCCGTGAATTGCAGATCAGCGAACGTGTGTTGCGTTTTTTGATCATCAGGGTTGAGCCGGCCAAGGTTGTCTGAGGCGTCCGTATCCATGCATGACGGAGGATGATCAATGCCCAGTCTGAACAAGGTGATGTTGATCGGTAATCTGACAAAAGATCCGGAATTGCGTTATACGCCCAACGGGACCGCGGTGGCCAATTTGCGTATTGCGGTCAACCGCAAGTTCAAGGACCGTACGGGAGAGCTGAAGGAAGACACCTGTTTTGTAACGGTCACGGCATGGGACAAGCAGGCGGAAGTTTGCAATCAGTATTTGCAGAAAGGCCGTCCGATCTTTGTGGAGGGCATCCTGCAGTCCCGTTCCTGGGAGACGCCTGACGGACAAAAGCGCAGCACGATCGATGTCCGCGCGGAGCGCATCCAGTTTATGGGAGGGACCCCCGGAGGTGCCAGGGGCGCAGAGGCTGGCGGAAGCGGCGAGGGCGCGCCGGGCGTGTCCAGCGAGGGTGAGGCATCGCCGGATGTTGTTCGTCCGGAAGATATCGCCTGGGAAGAATAAAGCCCCAAGGTCCAGGGGCGGATTATATAAAGGAGGATAAATTGGAAAAGTCATTCAGCAAGTCAACAAAAACAAAGAGCAAGAACAAGAAACCCCGCAGGGTTACCAGGACCCCCAGGTTCCTGGTTGAACTGCCGGAGGTCATTGATTACAAAGATATTGCCACGCTCAGGAAGCTTCTGAGCGAGCGCGGGAAGATCCTGTCCCGTCGTTTCACAGGGGTGAGCGCGAAGAATCAGCGTTTGCTCTGCGAAGCGATCAAACGGTCCAGGTTCTTGGGTTTGTTGCCGGTTGGTTCTGCAAAAAGGAAGTAAACGATGGATGTTATTCTTTGTCAGGATGTGGTCAGCCTGGGTAAGGCTGGTGAAGTGGTCAAGGTCAAGGACGGGTACGCGCGCAATTATCTGATCCCGCGCCAGGCGGCTATGGCCGCGACCAAGGAGAATTTGAAGCATGCCCAGAAGGTCAAGGCCAAGCTGGCTGAAGCCTACGAGGCACAGCGGAAAGAGGCGCAAACCCAGGCCGCGAAGTTTGCCAAGGTTTCATGCACCATTACGGTCGAAGTCAACGACCAGGAAAAGCTTTACGGTGCTGTGCCCGAATCCGATATTCTCAGGGCCCTCGAACAGGAAGGTTTCAAGGTTGAGCGCAAGGACCTTGTGATCGAAAAACCGGTCGAGGAGCTGGGGATTTTTGAGATCGGCGTGAAACTGCATCCGGATGTAACGGCCAAGTTCCGGTTATGGGTCACGAAGAAATAAGAGTCCCGCCCCAGAGTCAGGCGGCGGAGCGTGCCGTTCTGGGTGCGATGCTTTTGGATGAAGATGCTATCGGGGCTGTGATCGAAAGCCTCGATAGCTCTTTTTTTTATGATGCATCGCACCAGAAGATCTACGACGGGATGGTCCGCTTGTATGCTGACCGTAAGAACGTGGATATCATCACGCTGGGCGACCGCCTGAAAAGCGACGGCGTGCTCGAATCGGTGGGCGGTTCCGCTTACCTGGCCGAACTGGCCGATTCAATTCCCACGGCGGCCAATGTTCTTTATCATGTGGAGATCGTCAAGGAAAAGGGGCTCAAGCGCAAGCTCATCAAGAGCGCGACCGAGATCGTCGCGCGCAGTTACGAGGACGGGGCAGAGGCCGGTGTCCTGGTGGATGATGCGGAGCGCCTGATCTTCGAGATCGCGCATGCCCGCCAGAAACAGCAGGCATTCGCGGTCAAGGATATCGTCAAGGAGACCATCAAGGTCATCGATTCCTTGTATCACCGCAAGGAAACGGTGACCGGTGTCCCGACGGGGTTCTATGCCTTTGACAAGCTCACCTCGGGCCTGCAGCGTTCGGATCTGATCATTGTGGCGGCACGCCCGTCCATGGGCAAGAGCGCTTTTGCCGCGACCATCGCCGAGCATGCGGCCATCGACAAGGGCGTGGGGGTGGCGTTCTTCAGCCTGGAAATGTCCAAGGAACAGGTCGTGATGCGCATGCTCTGTTCGCAGGCGCGTGTGGACGCCTCCAAGGTCCGCACGGGGATGCTGGCGTCTTCGGACTGGCCGCTGTTGACCCGCGCGGCCGCGCGCTTGTCCAATATTCCTTTTTTTATCGACGACACCCCGGCGATTTCGCCGCTGGAACTGCGCGCCAAGGCGCGCCGGTTGAAGGCGTCCAGCAATATCGGGTTGATCGTGGTCGATTACCTTCAGCTCATGCGTTCTTCCGTCCGCGCGGAGAACCGCCAGCAGGAGATCTCCGAGATCTCGCGGTCGCTCAAGGCGCTGGCGCGCGAATTGAGCGTCCCGGTGATTGCCATCAGCCAGCTTTCACGCGCGGTGGAAAGCCGTCAGGATCACAGGCCCCAGTTGTCGGACTTGAGGGAATCGGGAGCCATTGAACAGGACGCGGATGTGGTGGTCCTGCTGGTGCGCGAAGATTATTACGATGCCAAGCCGGAAAATATCGGGCTGGCGGACATCATTATCGCCAAGCAGCGCAACGGGCCCACGGACACTGTTAAGTTGAGATTTTCCAAGCAGTTTGTCCGCTTCGATAATCTTGACATGACCCACCAAGAATAGACAGATTCGTTTTGACAGCCGCAGACAAGGAAAGTATAATTCAACTCTATGAAAAAAATACCCCTTCTCCCTTTTAACGTGTTGGTTGTGTTTTTCCTGATGATCTTTGCCGGGGCTCTCCAGGCCCAGGAAACCAAAGATCCCGCGGTGGTCAATGCCGCGCTGGACGCGGTGGAGACCGCGGCTGAACCCGCGGTTGCGGTTAAAGAGGCACCGGCCTCTGCACCGCCAGCTGTGGCGGCGCCTGAAGCGCCTGCGTCGCCTGCGGTGGTTCCGGCGGCAAGTGAAGCGCCTGCGGACAAGATCGTGAAGTCGATCGATATCCAGGGGCAAAAGTCGATCGGTATCGCCACGATCCTGACCAAGATCAAGACGCGCGTGGGCCAGGAATACCGCCAGGCGGTCATTTCCGACGATCTCAAGAGACTTTATAATACCGGTTACTTCTCGGATGTGCGTGTGGACCGTCAGGAGGAAGGCGACGGCCTGAAGGTTATCATTTATGTGGACGAGAAACCGATCGTCGAGGAGATCACGTTCTCGAAGATCCGTTATTACAGCAAGAAAGTCATCCTGTCCAAGATCAAGACCCAGGTGGGCAAATTCTTCGACAAGAAATCGCTCAATGACGACATCAATACCATCAAGGACCTTTATATCAAGAAGGGCCTGACCCAGGTCGAAGTCGATACGGAGCAGTTCCTGGATGCGGCAACCAACAAGGTGAGCCTGCATGTTGTCATCCGTGAAGGTTATCGTGTGAAGGTCCGCAAGATCAGCATCCTGGGCAATGCAGCTTACAACGACGACAAGGTCATCAAGGCCATGAAGTCGCGCTCCGCCTGGATCTTTAATGCCGGTTTTTTCAAGGAAGAGGTCCTTACCGAGGACATGGAGCGCATCCAGGCGTTCTACGAGAAGAACGGCTACATCGACGCAAAGGCCGCCTACACGGTCGAAAAGTTGAACCGCGGCCTGGTGAATGTGGATGTGACGGTTGAGGAAGGCAAGCGGTATTATGTCGGGGATGTGACCCTGACAGGGAACCTGATCGTTTCTTCCGCCGAGATTGATGCCGGGATGAAGGACATCAAGAAGGGCCGGATCTTCTCCAAGGCCAGGCTCGCGGACGATGTGGCCAATGTCCGCTCCCTTTATTTCGACAAGGGCTATATTTTTGCCAAGATCAACGAGTCCACGTCGCTCAATCCCGAGAACGGGCAGGTGGATATCAAGATGGATATCCAGGAAGGCGGGATCGCCTACATCAACAAGATCCAGGTGCAGGGCAATACCCAGACACGCGATATCGTCATCCGCCGCGAACTGCGCATGTATCCGGGGGATCAGTTCGACGGTGTTAAACTGCGCCGCAGCAAGGAGCGCCTCAATAATCTCGGTTATTTCGAGGACGTGAATTTTGATATCCAGGATACGGATGTCCAGGACCAGAAGGACCTCATGGTTGAAGTGAAGGAAGCCAAGACCGGGTCGTTCAGTTTTGGCGGCGGGTATTCGACCGTTGACAGCCTCCTGGGGTTCGTCGAGGTGGAGCAGAAGAACTTCGATTTTGCCAACTGGCCCACATTCACCGGCGGCGGCCAGAGGATCTCCATGCGCGCCGAGGTCGGGTCCACGAAGAATAACGAGACCCTCTCGTTCACCGAGCCGTGGATGTTCGATTATCCGATTTCCGGCGGGTTTGATATTTACCGCATGCAGCACCAGCGCGCGACCGATACGGGCTATGCCTATGACCAGACGCGCACCGGGATCAAGCTGCGCGCCGGCAAGGAGCTTTCGGATTATCTGTCGACCGCCGGGTATTATCGTCTGGAAAACATCAATATCAGCAACATGGAAACCGGGGTTTCGAGCGATCTGCAGGCCGAGGTCGGCAAGAACACTGTCAGCTCCGTGGGCGGTTCGTTGACCAACGACCACCGCGACAGTACGATCTCCCCGACCAAAGGATGGATCGGCACGGTGTCTTCCGATGTTGCCGGCGGGCCTTTTGGCGGCGACAAGGACTTTTACCGCCTGGAGACCAATGCGTCGTATTATGTCCCGCTGAAGTACAATTCCGTCATTGAGTTGAGCGGCCGCGCCGGCATCGTGGATGCCTACGGCAATTCGAAGAAAGTTCCGATCTTCGAGCGTTACTTTGCAGGCGGCGCCCAGTCTATCCGGGGCTACAGCGAGCGCGGCGTCGGTCCGGTAGATGCCAACACCAATGATCCTATCGGCGGCGAATCGCTCCTCCTGGGCACGGTCGAATACACGATCCCTCTGGTGGAGGTCATCAAGCTGGCCCTTTTCTTTGACACGGGCAGCGTGGCGGCCAAATACGGGGATATTTTTTCGGACAAGATTTATTCCGGTTACGGGATGGGGTTCCGCGTCAAGACACCCATCGGTCCCATGAAGCTCGACTATGGCATTCCGCTTGACAAGGAGCCGGGGGAAGCGACCCGCAAGAGCGGCAAATTCTACTTTAGTGTGAGCCGCGGTTTTTAACGCGGGGGTTGACTGAAATTTTTCGTTCATACATCGTATAAAAGGAGGGGTTATGGGTTCGTTGAAAAAATTGGCGGTGATACTGGCATTGGTGGGGGCGGGGATGTTCGCTGTTCCCCAGGCGCAGGCCCAGGACTTTAAAGGCAAGGTGGCTTATGTGAACCTTAGCCGCGTATTCGATGAGTATGAGAAGACCAAGGTGTATGACAAGGTCCTCGAGGCCGATAACACCAAGTTCCAGGAAGAGCGCAACAAGAAGATCGAGGCTATCCGTGAACTCCAGGGCAAGACGGCCGCGCTGAAGGAGAACGAAAAAGCCAAGACGGACAAGGATATCGAGAAGCTCAAGAGCGAGCTCATGGCGTTTGATCAGCAGAAGCGCACAGACCTGACCAAGGCACGCGACGAGCGGGTGCGTGAGATCCTGATGGAGATCGAAAAGGTCGTCAGCGAGTATGCCAAGAAAGAAGGGTATTCTTTTGTGTTCAACGATCGCGTGCTGATTTACGGGGCCGAGACCATGAACATCACCGAACCCATCTTGAAGGCGCTCAACGAGACCTACAAACAGGCCAAGAAATAACTGTTGTTTCATGGAAAAAAAACTCTCGGATATCGCGAACGAAATCCAGGGGCGCGTCGTCGGTGACGGCGCGCTTCTTGTTAGGGGGGTGTGCGGGATCAAGGAGGCCAAGGCGGGTGATCTGACCTTCCTGGCGAATCCCAAGTACCTGGCCCAGGCCGCGTTCACGCAGGCATCTGCCATCATTGTCGGGCCGGATGTCCTGGTGGCAGGCAAGACGGTTATTCAGACGGAGAATCCCTCCCTGGCGTTTTCCCGGGTGGTGTCCATGATCAAGGAGGACCTGACGCCCAGGCTTCAGGGCGTGCATCCTTCCGCCGTGATCCATCCTTCGGCTTCTATCGGCGAAGGGGCCGGGATCGGGCCGTATGTGGTTGTGGAGCGGGATGTCAAAATAGGTGCCGGGACGGTCATCTGTGCCGGGACGTATATCGGCCAGAAGACCGTCATCGGCGCGCATTGTCTGATCTATCCGCATGTGACCATCCGTGAGGATGTAACGCTCGGGAGCCGGGTGATCATCCATAGCGCAACGGTGGTGGGGTCCGACGGGTTTGGTTATCTGACGATCGAAGGGGCCCATATGAAGATCCCCCAGATGGGCACGGTCGTCATCGAGGATGACGTGGAGATCGGTGCGTGTGTCACCATTGACCGGGCGCGTTTCGATAAAACGCTGATCGGCCGCGGGACGAAGATCGATAATCTCGTGCAGATCGCCCACAATGTCCGTATCGGCGAGAATTGTTTTATCATCGCGCTGGCCGGGATCGCGGGGAGCGCCGCCATCGGGGATAATGCTATCATCGCCGGACAGGTCGGGGTGGCAGGGCATGTCCAGGTGGGCGATGGCGCGATGGTGGCGGCGCAGTCGGGCATCACCAAAGATGTGCCGGCGGGCATGAAAATGTTCGGGACTCCGGCGCAGGAATACAAGCAGGCGGTGCGGGAAATGGGGCTTGTCAGCCGTTTGGGGCAATATGTCGACCGGTTGGCCGCGCTTGAAGAACGGCTTAAGCTTATCGAAGAAAAATCAGGGATCAAGGCATGACCAGGCAAAAGACTATAGCCAAAGAATTCACGCTGGCCGGCAAAGGGCTTCACACGGGCCACGATGTACGCATGACTTTCAAGCCCGCGTGCGCCGGTGATGGCGTTCGTTTTTTGCGTACGGATATCGCGGGGCATCCCTGCATGAAACTGGGAGACCTGGCGTTGATCACCGGGGCCGACGCCGGGCGCTATTCCGCGTTGAAAAATGACGCCGCGGTGATCTATACCGTTGAGCATCTTGTGAGCGCGCTCGCCGGCCTGGGCATTGACAACATCACCCTGGAGATGGACGGGGATGAAGTCCCCGGCCTTGACGGGAGTGCCCTGGAATATGTCCGGGCGTTGAAGGCTGCCGGGATCGTTGACCTGGACGCTGAAAAAATATTTTGGGAGATCAAGGAGCCCTTGTGCGTGTCCAAAGACGGCGCCTCGGTCATGATCGTGCCCGCCAGCGATTTTCGCGTTTCCTATGCGCTGGAATATCCGCATCCGTTACTCAAGCAGTCGTTGACGGTGACGGTCACGCCCGCAACCTACGAGACGGAGATCGCGCCTTGCCGGACGTTTTGTCTGAAGGACGAGGCGGATGCCCTTCTGGCCAGGGGGCTGGGGCAGGGGGCGAACACGGTTAATACGCTGGTCTTCGGGCCGGAGGGTGTTGTGGGCAACAGCCTGCGTTTTGCCGACGAAGCCGCGCGTCATAAAGCGCTGGACTGCATTGGCGACCTTTTTTTGCTGGGGCTGCACCTCAAGGGGCATGTGTTTGCGTTCAAGAGCGGGCATAACCTCAACCGCGAACTGCTCAAGAAGATCGCGGAACAAAAAAAGAAGTATGAAGCCCGGCGCGAACTTTTTAAGGTAGAATACAAGCCGGGCGCATCGCTGGATGTGCAGGGGATCATGAAGGTGATCCCGCACCGTTATCCGTTCCTTCTGGTGGATCGTATCCTGGAGATGGAATCCGGGAAGCGCGCCGTGGCCATCAAGAATGTGACCATGAACGAGGCTTTTTTCCAGGGTCATTTCCCGGTGAAACCGGTCATGCCCGGGGTCCTGATGCTCGAGGCCATGGCCCAGGTGGCGGCGGTCACCCTGCTTTCGACGCCGGAACTTTTGGGCAAGATCGGGTTTTATATGTCGGTGGACGGGGTCCGATTCCGCAAGATCGTTTCTCCCGGAGACCAGCTTGTGATGGAAGTCGAAATTACAAAGTCGCGTTCGCGCATCGCCCATGCTAAGGGGGTCTGCAAGGTGGACGGACAGCTCGTGTGCGAGGCCGAAATGGGCTTCGCGTTTGGAGAATAAATGGCAAACCAGATACATCCTACAGCGGTGATCGGGCCGGATGTCCGGATGGGTGATGATGTGAGGGTCGGCCCTTACGCGGTGATCGACGGGGCGGTGGTGCTCGGCGATCATGTCGAGGTCGGTGCCCATGCCGCGCTGGGCGGCTGGACGACCGTGGGCCAGGGGACCCGGATTTTTCCGCATGCCGCCATTGGCGGCGATCCCCAGGACAAGAAACACAAGCGCAGCGACAAGACGTGCCTGGAGATCGGCGCGAACAATATTTTTCGCGAATTCGTGACCGTCAATCGCGGCACCATCGAGGGGGGCGGGCTGACCTTCATTGGCGACAACAATCTTTTTATGGCGTACGCGCATGTGGCCCATGACTGTCGTGTGGGCCATGACTGCGTATTTGCCAATTCCGGGACGCTGGCCGGGCATGTCGTCGTCGAGGATCGTGCCATTGTCGGCGGCCTGACCGCTATCCATCAGTTCTGCCGCGTGGGCACCATGGCCATGATCGGCGGCTGTTCGCGGGTGATCCAGGATGTTCCGCCGTATTCATTATGCGTGGGCGGGCCGGCGCAGGTGTATAACCTCAATGCCGTGGGGTTAAGGCGTGCGGGCATGACATCGTCGCATATGAAACATCTTAAGGAAGCTTTCCGCATTCTTTTCCATTCAGGCCTTTCCAGGCCGAGCGCCGTCGAGCAGATTGAAAAAGAGGTGCAGAAGACCGTTGAGGTCGGGCATCTGCTTGATTTCGCCAGATCGTCCCAGCGCGGCTTGTGCGGTTCGGCCAAAGAACCCTCCTCGGAAGAATGAAGGCCATTGGGCTTATCGCGGGCAACGGCGGTTTTCCGCTGATGTTCGCGCGCGCCGCCCGCCGGCAGGGCATCCGTGTTGTAGTGGCGGCGGTCAAGGGCGATACATCCTGGTTCATCCCTTTCTTTGCCGATGAGGTCCGCTGGTTCTCTCCCGGCGAGCTGAAAAAGCTTTTTCAATATTTCCGCGCGCGGGATATCCGTCATGTCCTGATGGCCGGGCAGGTTGATCCGGGCCATCTTTTCAGGAAGGATATTCCTGTGGACGAGGAATTCCGCAAGCTTTTTGCGGCCCTTTCCGACCGGCGCTGCGACACCATATTTACGGCCGTGGCCGAGCGCCTCGAGGCGGAAGGCATGGCCTTGATGGATTCCACCCTGCTCCTGAAGGATTTTCTGGCTCCCCGCGGGACCCTGACGCACCGCGCCCCGACAGTGCCGGAACTGGCGGACATTGATTTTGGCATGGTCATCGCCAAACAGATGGGGGGGCTTGATATCGGCCAGACAGTGGTCATCCAGGGCCGGGCCATCGTGGCCATTGAGGCGATGGAAGGGACGGACCGTGCGATCCTGCGCGGGGGCAAGATCGCGCGTGGGGGCGCTGTGGTTGTCAAAACATCCAAGCCGCGCCAGGACCCCCGTTTTGATGTCCCTGTCATAGGCCCGCGCACCATCCGCACCATGAAGAACGCCGGGGCTGTCTGCCTGGCGATCGAGGCTGGCAAGACCCTCATCCTTGACCGCGAAAAAACCATCCGCCTGGCCGACCGCTGGGGCATCACCATCGTTGGCGCCTGATCTTTCCTTGAAACGCGTCAAAAACCGCTTTGACACCCCCCATTATTTTCCTTATAATGAACTCTTAATATTCAAAGTATTATTAATTAATCCCGCAGTTTGCCATAAGAACAGATGAACGCGGGATAACCCCGGCTTTTCTGGACGACAAAAGATATGGAAGCCGACGATTTTGCATCCGCACCATTTTGTGCGTATGGACTCGTCGATAAAATGGTACTACTGTAAAATCTGGGTTAATAAAAGAGGTGCGCCCTGTGGAAGTTGACGAGATCAAGAAGATACGCATGGACAAGCGCGATGCGCTCAAGGCCAAAGGGGCCGATCCTTACGGGTGCCGTTTTGAGGGGGTCGAGCCTGTGGCCGAGGTGCTGGGCGCTTTCACGGAAGACAAGCCCGCGCTGGTGGCGGGGCGCCTCATGGCGCTGCGCGATCACGGCAAGGTCTTCTTTGGCGATCTGATGGACCGCACGGGCCGGATACAGCTGTTTTTCAAGGAGGCGGTGCTCGGCGATCAGTGGCCGGTCTTCAGGCTGCTTGACATTGGGGATATCATTGGCGCGCAAGGGAAGCTTTTTACGACGAAAATGGGGCAGCAGAGCCTGCGTGTCGAAAAGCTCACCGTCCTTTCCAAATCACTGGCGACCCTGCCCGAAAAGTGGCACGGCCTGAAGGATATCGATATCCGTTACCGCCAGCGTTATGTGGATTTGATCGCCAATGATGCGGTCCGGGATGTGTTCATCCGTCGCAGCCGCATTGTGTCGCGGATCCGCAATTTCCTGGATACCCGCGGCTTCATCGAGGTGGAAACTCCCATGCTGCAGACGCAGGCCGGCGGTGCGCGCGGACGGCCTTTTCAGTCGAAGCATAATGCCTACGACATGGATGTGTTCCTGCGCATCGCGCCCGAGCTTTACCTCAAGCGACTTCTCGTCGGCGGCCTCGAGCGCGTCTACGAGATCAACCGCAATTTTCGTAATGAGGGGGTGTCGACCCGGCATAATCCCGAATTCACCATGCTTGAGCTTTACCAGGCTTACGGCGACATGCAGGACATGATGGACATCACCGAAACGCTGGTGAGCACCCTGGCTTTGGAGATCACGGGCAGTTACAAGGTGCCCTACCAGGGGCACACCATCGATTTCACCACACCCTGGAAGCGCGTGAGTTTTGCGGGGCTCGTGAAGGAGAAATTCGATATTAACCCCGAGGACACGGCCGCTGTCATGCTCGACAAGGTCAAGGCCCGGCGTCCGGGGAACTACAAGGTGGCCAAGCTCACCAAGTCCGCGATCATGAAGATCGTCGAGGATGTTTTGGACGAAGGGGCCACGATGGACCCGGTGTTCTTCACCGATTATTTTACGTTCCTTTGCCCGTTGGCCAAGACCGATCCGGCCAATGTGGCGTTGTCGAAGCGTTTTGAATTTTTCATCGCGGGCATGGAAGTGGGCAATGCCTATTCGGAACTGAATGATCCCCAGGAACAGCGTGCGCGCCTCCTGGAAGACCTTCAGGATGATACCGAGACGGGCCTGCGCCACATTGACGATGATTTTGTCCGGGCGCTTGAATACGGCATGCCGCCGGCGGGCGGGCTTGGCATCGGCATCGACCGTCTGGTCATGCTCCTGACCGATTCGGCCTGCATCCGGGATGTTATTTTGTTCCCGTTGATGAAACCCTTGGAATGACACGTAGGGGCGGGTTTCAAACCCGCCCGTACAACCAAAACATGCATTACGAATTCTGGATTGCCTACAGGTATCTGATCGCCAAAAAGGACAAGTTCCTGTTGCTCATCAACTGGGTCTCGATCCTGGGCATCGCCATCGGTGTGGCCGCGCTGATCGTTGTCATCGGTGTCATGACCGGCTTTGATCATGACCTCAAGGACAAGATCGTGGGAACCACCGCGCATATCGTGGTCGACCGGGAATCAGGGGTCAAGGATGTCGGGCCGCTGATGGCCAGGATCAAGGCGGTCAAAGGCGTGGCGTCTGCGGCCCCGTTTATCAATGGCAATGTGTTCCTGGAATATGGCAGCCGCGCGTCGGGCCTTTTGTTACGGGGCGTGGATCCTGCCGCGGAAGGGGCGGTCACCTGCATCAACGCGTATCTGAAGGGCGATTATGCCATCGGCCAGCTGGGCCTGGAAGATGTGGTCATCGGCCGGGAACTGGCACGGTATTATGACTTGAAGCCCGGGGATACCATTGCGATCCTTTCCCCGGTATCGGGTGTGGCCGGGGCGGGCTGGCGCTACCGGCTCAAGGTGGCGGGTATTTTTGATTCGGGGATGTACGACTATGACAGGAACCTCATCTTCGTTCATTATAAAAAGGCGCAGGAGATCTTCAGTCTGCCGTCGGGGCTTGTGTCGGGGGTGGCGGTCAAGCTGGATGATGTGGACGCGGCGCCGGCCGTGAAAGAGGCCATTGTCCGCGAGGTCGGTTTCAGTTATGTGGTGCGGACATGGATCGAGCAGAATGCGAATTTCTTCGCGGCGCTCAAGCTGGAAAAGGCGGCCATGTTCATCATCCTGACGTTGATCGTCCTGGTGGCGTCGTTTAATATCATCAGCACGTTGATTGTGACCGTGACGACCAAGACCAAGGATATCGGCATCCTCAAGTCCATCGGCGTCCCTTCGGCCTCGATCCGGCGTATTTTTACGATTTATGGCCTGACCATCGGCACACTGGGGACCCTTTTTGGGCTGGGGGGAGGCATGCTCTTGTGCTATATCCTTCAGGAAACCCAGCTGATCAAGCTGCCCCAGACGGTTTATTACATCGATCATCTCCCCGTGCTGGTCCAGCCGGGAGATGTGTGCGCCATTACCTTCAGCGCGGTCCTGATCAGTTACCTGGCAACCCTTTATCCGTCGGTCCGGGCCGCGTCGCTCGAGCCGGTGGAAGCCTTGAGGTATCAGTAGGATGCTGCTTAAAGCGGAAAATATCAACAAGGCGTATACCGATACCCAAAAGCGTGTCGATGTCCTTAAGGGGATCGACCTGGAAGTCGGCGCCGGAGAATCCGTGGCGATCGTCGGCCCTTCGGGCGCCGGGAAGTCCACGCTCCTTCATATTCTCGGCGGGCTTGACCTGCCCGACGAGGGCGCCGTGCTCCTCAATGGCCAGGACCTTTACGCCGCCGGGGATGCGGGGCGCGCGCGGGTGCGCAACAGGGATATCGGTTTCGTGTTCCAGTTTTATCATCTGTTGCCGGAGTTCAGCGCGCTGGAAAATGTCCTGCTGCCGGTCTTCATCCGTCAGGGGCGCGGCCGGGTGCGGGAACTGGAGGAGGCGGGGCGGGACGCCCTCAAGCGCGTGGGGCTCGAAGATCGCGCGCTGCACAAGCCCAGCCAGCTTTCCGGCGGTGAACAGCAGCGCGTGGCCATTGCCCGCGCGGTCATCAACAGCCCGCGGGTCCTTTTGTGCGATGAGCCCACGGGCAATCTCGATTCCGCTTCCGGGGCCAGGGTCATTGAACTCATCCTGGGCATGCACGCCGGCGGGCAGGCGGTTGTGATCGTGACCCATGACGAGGCGGTGGCGGCCCGCTGCGGGCGCATTGTCCATATCCGGGACGGGGTTCTGACAAAAGTCAAATAGTCTGCCCGCAGGGCGGGCTTCGTGTTTATAATAATCGTTTTAAATAAGGGTGGTTTCTTATGTCGCTAAAGATCTATCTGAACGGTAAGCTGGTGGCCCGGGAAGAGGCCAGGGTATCGGTGTTTGATCATGGTTTTCTATACGGCGACGGCGCTTTTGAAGGGATCCGCGCTTATGCCGGGGTGGTGTTCCGCCTCCAGGCGCACATAGACCGCCTTTACGAAACCTGCCACACCATGATGATCGATACCGGCCTGACCAAGCGGGAGATGATCGCGGCGGTCGTGGAGACCTTGAAGGCCAACGGCCTGACTGATGCGTATATCCGCCTGGTGGTGACCCGCGGTGATGGCGACCTTGGCCTTGATCCGCGCAAATGCCGGGGTGCCGCCAACATCATCATCATCGCCGACAAGATCACGCTTTATCCCGGGGAGTTTTACAAGGCAGGGTTGACCATTGTGACCGTCCCGACGGTGCGCAATCATCCCGAGGCCATCAATCCCCAGCTGAAGTCGCTCAATTATCTCAACAACATCCTCGCCAAGATCGAGGCGAACAATGCCGGGGTTCCGGAAGCCATCATGCTTGATGGCAGCGGCTACGTGGCCGAATGCACCGGCGATAATATTTTCATGGTCAAGGACGGGGTCGTCCGCACACCGCTCCAGGGGCGCCTGAGGGGCATCACCCGCGAGGCGGTCATGGAACTGGCCGCGGCGAAATTGAAGCTGGATGTGCAGGAAACCTTCATCACCCGTCATGAGCTTTATAATGCAGAGGAAGTGTTCCTGACGGGGACTGCCGCCGAGCTGATCCCGGTGGTCAAGATCGACGGACGGCTCATCGGCACCGGCAAGCCCGGACCTGTCACGTTCAAGCTTTTGAAATTGTTCCATGCGGTGGTACGCCGGGACGGCGTCAAGTTTTAACCTGTTGAGGAGGGAGGCGGGGCACGCTCCGCCTCTGGGACAGCGATGAAATGCAACAAGTGCGCCAAGAAAGCCACGGTCCATCTGACCGAGATCATTGACGGGAAGGTCATGGAAATGCATCTGTGCGAGGAGTGTGCCCGCGATCAGAGCCAGCATATGGAACAACAGTTCGGCCTGGCCGACCTTCTGGCAGGGCTGACGGACTTCGGCAAACACGTGCCCGATGTCCAGCAGGCCGCGTCGGTTCTCAAGTGCACCGCCTGCGGCATGACCTACGAGGATTTTCGCAAGTTCGGGCGTTTCGGGTGCGCCCAGTGTTATGTGGCGTTCAAGGTCCAGCTGAAAACGCTGCTTAAAAAAATCCACGGGTCAAGCGTTCATCTGGGCAAGCGGCCCGCCCGGGAAGTCCCGCTGGCAGGCCCTCTCGAAATGTCATCTGTTGCCGGCGCAGCGCCCCAGCCCCAGCCGCCCCAGGAAGATACAGTCGATTCCCTGCGGGCCCGGCTTCAGGAAGCTGTCGAGCGTGAAGATTTCGAGCAGGCCGCGGCCCTGCGCGACAAGATCCACGGCCTGGAAGGAAGGAGCTGATCCATGGAACTCAATGACCTTATCCATCACAGCGGTGAATGGCTCAAAGGCACGGGGCCTCATGGGCATATAGTTCTTTCCTCCCGCATCCGTCTGGCCAGGAACCTCACACTCGCGCCTTTTACCAACCGTGCGGGCAAGCAGGACCTCGAGGCGGTGCTCAAGGCGGTTGAAGCGGCGATCCGGTCGATTGCTTATTTCAAGGATGCGGCGTTCTTCCGCCTCAACGAGCTTGACAATGTGGACCGTCAGTTTCTCGTGGAAAGGCATTTGATGAGCCATGACCACGCCTCCAATCCCCAGGGCAAGGCCGTGATCGTTTCACAGGACGAGGCGCTTTCCGTCATGGTCAATGAAGAGGATCATCTGCGCCTGCAGGTCATGCAGTCGGGGTTCAATCTGGATGGAACGTGGGAGATCATGAACGCGGTCGACAACGCGCTCTCCCAGGAGCTGCCCTATGCGTTTTTGCCCGAGTGGGGCTTCCTGACCGCATGCCCGACGAACACCGGCACCGCGATGCGCGGGTCGGTGATGGCGCATCTTCCTGCGCTGGTCATGACGCGCCAGATCAACAAGGTCCTGATGGCGATCTCGAAACTGAGTTTCGCCTCCCGCGGCTTTTATGGCGAGGGGACCCAGGCGGTCGGCAATTTTTATCAGATATCCAACCAGGTGTCCCTGGGTCACAGCGAAACGGATATCATCCAGAATATCAACGGGCTTATCCGCCAGGTCATCGAGCAGGAGGAGCAGTCGCGGCAGGCTCTTCTCGTTCAGAACCGTGCGGTCCTGGAGGACAAGATCTGGCGGGCCTGGGGGATCTTAAAGAGCGCCCGGATCATTTCCAGCCAGGAGACCATCGAGCTGTTGTCCACCGTCCGCCTGGGCGTGGACGTGGGCATCATCACGGACCTGGCCCCCACGACATTGAACGAACTTTTTATCATGATCCAGCCCGCGCATCTGCAAAAGATCGAGGGAAAAAAACTGGGGGCGTCCGAACGGGATGTCCGGCGTGCCCAGCTGATCCGGGAAAAATTCCAGGGCTGAGCCTGGCGGGACAATATTAAATAAGCCATGTTTGACGAGGAGGGGATTATGTTCAACCGTTTTACGGAGCGTGCGCGCAAGGTCATTGTTTTCGCCAAAGAGGAAGCGCGCCGTTTTAATCACGATTATATCGGCACGGAACATCTGCTCCTGGGGCTGATCCGCGAGGGGGAGGGTGTGGCCGCGTCGGTCCTGCAGAAGCTGGGGGTCGACCTGGAAGCCATCCGCATTGAGGTCGAGAAACTGGTCCAGCCCGGGCCCCAGACCCAGGTGGTGGGCGATATTCCTTTCACGCCGCGATCCAAAAAAGCGCTGGAACTCGCTGCGGAAGAGGCGCGCGCCCTGGGGCATAACTATATCGGGACCGAACACCTGCTCCTGGGCCTGGTCAAGGAAGGCGAGGGCATGGCGTACCGTGTCCTTTTGAACCTGGGCCTGGACCTTGGCAAATTACGCAACGAGGTCATGGAGCTTTTGGGCAGCGGGATCCCCGGTTACGGCCAGCAGCCGCAGCCGCAGGAGCAGGCCGGGAAACAGGCCAGCAAAACCCCCGCCATCGACGCCTACGGACGCAATCTCAACAAGCTGGCCAGGGACGGAAAGCTCGATCCTGTCATCGGGCGCAAGAACGAGATCGAACGCGTGGTGCAGGTTCTTTCCCGGCGCACGAAAAATAATCCTGTCCTCCTGGGCGAGGCCGGTATCGGCAAGACGGCTATCGTCGAGGGGTTGGCCCAGCAGATCGTGGCCGGTGATGTGCCCGAGATCCTGCGCGAGAAGACGATCGTTGTCCTTGACCTGGCCATGATGATCGCGGGGACCAAATACCGCGGGCAGTTCGAGGAGCGTATCAAGGCGGTTATGGAGGAACTCAAGCGCAACGGCAAGCTCATCCTCTTCATTGACGAGATCCACACACTTGTGGGGGCCGGGGCCGCCGAAGGCGCCATCGACGCAGCCAATATCCTCAAGCCTGCCCTGGCGCGCGGCGAGATCCAGTGCATCGGCGCGACGACGCTGGACGAATACCGCAAGAACATCGAGAAGGATGCGGCGCTCGAGCGCCGTTTTCAGACCATCCTGGTTCTGCCTCCTTCCGTCGATGAGACCGTCCAGATCCTTAAAGGGCTGCGCGACCGTTACGAAGCGCATCACCGTGTGAAGTATTCTGACGTCTCCCTGGAAGCGGCGGCCAAGCTTTCCGACCGCTACATTTCGGGCCGTTTCCTGCCGGACAAGGCGGTCGATATCATCGACGAGGCTGGTGCCAGCGCCCGTCTCAAGGCCATGGTTGCACCTGCCGACATCAAGCAGCTGGAGGAAGACATCGAGAAGCTCCGCCAGGAGAAAGAAGTCTATATCAAACGGCAGAATTTCGAGAAGGCGGCGAGCCTGCGCGACCAGGAACGCGTGGTGCGCGAAAACCTTGAAAAACGCCGTGCGGAATGGATGACCCGCCGTGACGATGCGTCGCTGACCATCAGCGAGGATGACATTGCCCGGGTCGTTTCCCAGTGGACGGGCGTTCCGCTCATCCGTCTCGAGGAGAAGGAAAGCGAGCGGCTGCTCCAGATGGAACAGCACCTTGACAAGGAGGTGATCGGGCAGGAAGAGCCGATCAACGCCATCGCCCGTGCCGTGAGGCGTTCACGCGCCGGGATCAAGAATCCGCGCCGTCCCATCGGGTCGTTTATTTTTCTGGGGCCAACGGGCGTGGGTAAAACCCTGCTGGCCCGCGCGCTCTCGGAATTCATGTTCGGCGACGAGAAAGCGCTCATCCAGATCGACATGTCCGAGTACATGGACAAATACAATGTCTCGCGCCTTGTGGGCGCACCCCCGGGGTATGTGGGGTATGAAGAGGGCGGCCAGTTGACCGAGAAAGTCCGGCGGCGTCCGTATTCCGTGGTCCTCCTGGATGAGATCGAGAAGGCGCATACGGATGTGTTCAATATCCTCCTGCAGGTCCTTGAAGAAGGGCGGCTCACCGACAGCCTGGGACGGACCGTCGACTTCCGCAATACGATCATCATCATGACGTCCAACATCGGCGTGGACATGATCAGGAAACAGGGTTCCCTCGGGTTTGCGACGCGTTCGGAAGAGCAGACGTATGACAAAATGAAGGAAAAGCTCCTGGGCGAGGTGAAGCGTCAGTTCAAGCCGGAGTTCCTTAACCGTATCGACGACATCATCGTCTTCAAGTCCCTGACCAAGGAGCATCTCTGCCGCATCATCCAGCTGGAGATCGAGGAAGTGTCCAAGCGCCTGGCGGACAAGAGCATCAAGCTCGAGATCGCGCAGGAGGCCATCGATTTCCTCATCGAGAAGGGGTTCGATCCTGTGTTCGGGGCGCGGCCGCTCAAGCGCACCATCCAGCGTTATCTGGAGGATCCGCTCTCCGAGGCGCTGATCGCCGGAACGTTCAAGGCCGGCAGCCGGATCGCGGTGCGCCTGGAGAACGACAAGCTCGTGTTTGCGGGATAAGCAGTTTTCTTCCGTTACGGGGTAATTGACCCGGCGGGGCAACACACAGGACACGTGCCATGGGGCGGAAACTGGTCAGCAGAGCCAATGCGGTGGTTAATGGGTTTTTCCGCTATGTCGGGAAGCTTGCGATCCTGTTTGCGGGCATCCTGCGCGCGGCGGTAACGCCGCCGTTTAACGGATACCGTTTCTGGGTGCAGGCCATGCGCTGCGGCCCCGGCAGTTTTCTCATTGTCTGCCTTGTGGCGCTGTTTGTGGGGATGATCATCGCGTTACAGCTGGCCTATATCATGACCAAGCTTTCGGCGGACATCTATATCCCCAATATCGTTGCCGTTTCGCTGGCGCGCGAACTGGCGCCGGTGTTGACGGCCCTTATTGTGGCCGGGCGTGTGGGGGCCGGGATTACCGCCGAGATCGGATCCATGGCGGTCACGGAACAGATCGACGCCCTCAAGGCGTTTGCCGTCGACCCCGTCCGTTACCTGGCGGTGCCGCGGTTTTTGGCCCTGGCGCTCATGCTGCCGGTATTGACCGTTTTTGCGGTGCTGGTGGGCATTTTCGGCGGTTTCTTGATCTGCCATTTCAAGCTGGCGATCACCCCGCACATGTACTGGACCATGGTCTTCGATGCGCTGACCGTCAAGGATGTGGTCACCGGCCTGACAAAGACCGCGTTCTTCGGCATGATCATCGCGGCGGTGGGATGTTTCGAGGGGCTTAATGTCACAGGCGGCGCGGATGGCGTCGGGCGCGCCACGACCATGACGGTGGTGCGCGCGTTCATCCTGATCATCATGTTCGACTGCCTGTCCACGTTCATCTTTTATTTTCTGTTCAATGCCTGATGATAGAGATCGTCGACCTGTATAAAACGTTTGACAAGGTCCATGTCCTTAATGGACTGAACCTGCATGTCCGTGAGGGCGAGACCAAGGTTGTCATCGGCCGTTCGGGGGCCGGGAAAAGCGTCATGTTAAAGAGCCTGGCTGGGATTTTACGTCCCGACAGCGGGTCCATCCGGATCGGAGGGGTCGCGGTGGCGCGAACCCGTGAGTTTGAGGAGGTGCGCCGGCATATCGGGCTGGTTTTTCAGGGCGGGGCCCTTTTTGATTCCCTGGATGTGGGGGAGAATGTGGGTTTTGTGCTCGACGAGTTTACGTCTCTCTCGACGGCCCAGAAGCGGACGCGGGTCAGGCATGCCCTTTCCCTGGTGGGGTTGGGGGGCATCGAGGCCATGATGCCCTCCCAGTTGTCTGGCGGGATGCGCAAACGCATCAGCCTGGCCCGGGTCCTGTGCATGGAGCCGAGGATCATCCTCTATGACGAGCCCACCAGCGAGGTGGATCCTGTCACCGCGGACGCGATCCAGCGGCTGATCATTGCGATGCGCGACCGGCTGAAGGTGACCTCGATCGTGGTCACTCATGACATGAATACGGCCTACAAGGTTGCCGATTCCATGGCGATGTTTTATCACGGCCAGGTCATTGCCGACGGGACTCCGGAGGAGATCCGTACCTCCCGGCATCCGGTCGTCAGGCAGTTTGTCAACGGTGAAGCCGACGGTCCGATTACGGATGACGAGAGCATGAAATTCGGGCATGTGAAATAAGGAGAATGCCGATGCCGCGCGAGTCGAATCTGGAGATCAAGGTCGGGGTGTTTGTGGCAGGGGCCGTTATCTTCCTGTCCATGTTCATTTTTTCGATCAGCGATTTTTCTGTCTTCAAGAAAGGCGACCCCTGGCGCCTGATGTTCCGCTATGCCGACGGCCTCAAGAAGGGGGCGCCGGTGCGCCTGGCGGGTGTCGACGCGGGGTATATCCGCGCGATCCGCGCGGTGTTCGACCCTGCCGCGCATACCACGTCCGTGGTGGTGGATATCTGGATCGAGGAGGGGCACAGCATTCCGGTGGACTCGCGGTTTATGATCAACCAGCTCGGTCTGCTGGGTGAGAAATATGTCGAGATCGTGCCCGGGGCCTCGGCCGTGCTTTTGGCGCCCGGCGGGGCTGTCCGCGGTGAGGATCCGGTTCCGCTTGAGAGCCTGCTCAAGATGGCCGGAAGCCTGGGCGGCAAGGTGGAGACGGCCTTGAACGGCATTAATACCGGCATTTTGACGGAAGCGAACACCTCCGCGCTGGCCGCATCCCTGGCCAATATGGCGGCCGTGACGGGGAATGTGAAAAACGGTCACGGGACTGTCGGGAAGTTTTTGACCGACCCGGGTGTTTTCAATAATCTGGATGAGTTGACCGCGGACCTCAAGGCGCATCCGTGGAAGCTCTTTTTCAGGCCGAAGAAATGAAATCCAAGACCCTTTTTGTCTGTCAGTCCTGCGGCCAGGAGTCGACCCGATGGCTGGGCAAATGCCCGGGGTGCCAGAGCTGGAACACGTTTGCGGAAGAACGCATTGCGGCCCGCTCCGGCGAAGATTCGCCCCGGAGCCTGGTGTCGGCCACGGGAGCCGCCGTGCTCCTTAAGGATGTGGCCGGCGGCTGCGAGGCGCGCCATCATACGGGCATGGCCGAATTCGACCGCGTGTTGGGCGGCGGTGTGGTCAGCGGATCGGTGACCCTTATCGCGGGCGATCCGGGGATCGGCAAGTCGACCATCGCTCTGCAGGCCGCGTGCCTGCTTTCCAGCCAGGGGCTGAAAGTCCTCTATGTTTCGGGGGAAGAGTCCGCGGCCCAGACCAAGATGCGCGCCGACCGCATCCTGAAAGCCCCGGCAGATTCTTTGTTCATCGTGAATCAGACCGACCTCAATATGGTCATCGAGCAGGTGGGGCTCGTTGCGCCGCAGATCATTGTGGTGGATTCTGTCCAGGTGATCTACCAGTCGGGCATGGGGTCGGCGCCCGGGAGTGTCAGTCAGGTCCGCGAATGTGCGTCTATCCTGACCCAGCTGGCCAAGTCCAGGGGCATCGCCATGTTTTTGATCGGCCATGTCACCAAGGACGGATCGATCGCCGGGCCGCGGGTGCTGGAACATATCGTGGATACGGTCCTGTATTTCGAAGGGGAGCGTTATTCCGCCTATCGCGTCCTGCGTGCGGTGAAGAACCGCTTTGGTTCGACGCATGAACTGGGGGTTTTCGAGATGACATCGGGCGGCCTGGCCGAGGTCACCAATCCTTCGGAGATCTTTTTATCGGAACGTTCCCGCGGCGCGTCAGGTTCTGTGGTCGTCCCCATCCTTGAGGGGACCCGGCCTTTCCTTGTCGAGGTCCAGGGGCTTGCGGCGCGTTCGGCGTTTGGCATGGTGCGCCAGAAAGCGCAGGGGTTTGACGGCAACCGCCTGGCGCTTCTCGTGGCGGTGCTGGAAAAGCGTGTGGGCATCCGCCTGGAGGACCAGGATATTTTTCTGAATGTTGTGGGGGGGGTCCATGTGGAGGACCCTGCCGCGGACCTGGGGGTGGCCCTGGCCCTGGCGTCCTCTTTTCTGGACAAACCGGTTCCCGCCGATACAGCGGTGCTGGGGGAAGTCGGGCTCTCGGCCGAAGTCA
Organism: Candidatus Omnitrophota bacterium; assembly: GCA_903836515.1. Taxonomy (GTDB): domain Bacteria; phylum Omnitrophota; class Gorgyraeia; order Zapsychrales; family Fredricksoniimonadaceae; genus Fredricksoniimonas. The sequence goes on from CAILQW010000048.1 coordinate 62,837, forward strand.
GGAGCGTGGCGCATCTTGTGACACGGTTGAACGAGGCGGAGAAGCTGGGGTTCAAGCGGTGCCTTGTACCGAAAAACAATCTGAAGCCCGGGCGCGATATCCCGTTAAAGTCCATGCAGCTTGTGGCGGTGGAAAGCGTGCGTGAAGCGCTTGATGCTGTCAGGGGCTGATGGGCCGTCAAGATAAGGAGTCTGCATGACGTTGTTTTTTATCCGTGTTTTCTTTCTGGTGCTGAGTGCGGCCGTGGGGCTTCTTATCGGCAATATTTACGGTCGGGATGTCGAGGGTGTCCTGGTGGCGCTGGCCGGGGCCGCGTTCCTGATCCTTGTGGAGATCACCATGAAGCGCGTTTCGATCCGCGGCTTGTCGTCGGTGGTCTTCGGGCTGTTGTTTGGCATCATCATGGCCAAACTGGTCTCCGATATTATTTCACTTGTTCCTTTTAACGAAAGCGCCATCGCGGCGGGCCGTGTTGTCCTGACGCTGATCTTTTCCTACCTGGGTGCGGTCATAGCCCTGCGCGGCAAGGATGAGTTCAATCTGATCATTCCGTATGTTCGTTTTCGCCGCACGGACCTGAAGGACGGCGTTGTGGCCCTGGACACCAGCGCGATCATCGACGGGCGGGTTTTTGATGTTTACCGTACGCATTTTTTAAGCGGACGCCTTGTCGTCCCCCGTTTTGTCCTGCACGAACTGCAGCGGCTCGCGGATTCCGAGGACGATCTCAGGCGCCAGCGCGGGAGGCGCGGGCTTGAGATCCTGCGTGTCATGCAGAAGGACACGGCCATTGATGTGCGGGTGCATGAGGATGACATGTCCTTCGAGGAGGGCGCCGTGGACCTCAAGCTCGTGAAACTGGCCAAGAGCCTGGAGGCGCGTTTGTGCACCACGGATTTCAATCTCGGACGCATGGCCGCGATCCAGGGGGTTGATGTCGTCAATGTGAATGAGCTGGTCAGTGCCGTCAAGCCGGTTGTTTTTGCCGGTGAAGAGATGGATATTCAGATCATCAAGGAAGGCAAGGAAGACGGGCAGGGGGTGGGCTACCTCGAGGACGGGACCATGGTTGTTGTGACCGAGGGGCGCCGGTATGTCGGTCAAAAAATAAGGGCTGTGGTGACATCGGTCCTGCAGACACAGGCCGGGCGCATGATCTTCGCGAAGACGGCGGCCCGGTGAGCGTATGGGCCATCGTCCCTACGGCGGGGAGCGGCGCGCGTTTTGGCGGGCCCTGTCCCAAGCCGCTGGCATTGTGCGGGGGGGAATCCGTTATCGGGCGCACGCTGGCGGTGTTCCAGCAGAGCCCGCTGGTGGCGGGTGTCATTCTTGTTGCGCCCGCCGGCTGGCTGAAAGATTATGAAGATATTGTCCGCGGCTGTGCCTTTTCCAAGGTCAGGGCCGTTGTGGCCGGAGGCGAGACGCGCACCCAGTCTGTCCGTAACGGTCTGGCGGCCCTGGCGGCCTTCGACCGTGAACCGGGACGCGCGGATGTTGTGATGATCCATGATGGTGTGCGCCCCCTAGTTACGGCGGCCATGATCGCTGCGGGGCTTAAAGCCGTGGAAGAAACGGGGGCTTCCGTCGCAGCGGTGCCTGTGACCCCGACGATCAAGACCATCGATCCGCGGACACAGCGCGTGTCGGGGACCCTGGACCGTGAGCTCTTGCGCGAGATCCAGACGCCCCAGGTGTTCGCCCGCGCGCTTCTGGAGCGGGCTTACCGCGAGGACCGCGATGGCGCCACCGACGATGCGGCGTTGCTGGAGAAGATCGGGGTTCCGGTAACGATTTTCCCGGGCCATCCCGCGAATGTGAAGATCACAACGCCCCAGGATATCCTTGCGGTCGAGGCGTTTTTGAAATTATAAGGAGAGCTTATGTCATTGCCAACCTGGTATCGCGCGCCGGAGTATCACGCCGGCATCGGTTACGATGTGCATCCGCTTGCGGCGGGGCGCAAACTTGTCCTGGGCGGGGTCGAGATCCCTTATGCGCTGGGCCTGAAGGGGCATTCCGACGCGGATGTGCTTATCCATGCGCTCATGGACGCGATCCTTGGCGCGGCGGGGGCGGGAGATATCGGGGAACATTTTCCCGATACCAGCCGGAAATACAAGGGGGTTTCGAGTCTGCTGCTGCTCACCCGGGTCGGGCAGATCGCGGCGAAGGCCGGGTTCACCGTGGTCAATGTGGATGTGGTCCTTTTGGCGGAAGAGCCGCGGATCAAGCCTTACAAGGTGCGGATGCGCGGGAATATCGCCGGAGCGCTGGGCATGGATGAGCAGCATGTGAATATCAAGGCCACGACCAACGAGGGGCTCGGGTTTGTCGGCGCGAAGCAGGGGATGGCCGCGTATGCGGTGGCGGCCCTGCGCAAGGGGTAGGGAGGCCGTTATGATCGTTCTTGTTTATGGTGTTCTGGGTTTCTGGCTGGTCATGCTTGTGTTTTTCTACAAGGATGTCAAGGGAGTCCGGGAAAGGGACCCCGCGGCCACGAACACGTTTGAAGTTTTGTTCCTTTACGCCGGGCTCCATGCGGTTGTCCTGCACCGCATCGCGCATAAATTCTGGGTCTGGGGTGTGCCGCTTCTGCCGCGCGCGCTTTCGCAGTTTGCCCGGTTCCTGACGGGCATCGAGATCCATCCGGGCGCCACCATCGGCCGGGGGCTTTTCATTGATCACGGCATGGGGGTGGTCATTGGCGAGACAGCGGTTGTCGGCGACAATGTTCTTCTCTACCAGGGTGTTACGCTGGGGGGCACGGGCAAGGAGACGGGCAAGCGCCATCCGACCCTGGGGGATAACATCGTGGTGGGGGCCGGGGCCAAAATTCTGGGGAATATCGAGGTCGGGAGCCATTCCTACATCGGCGCGAATGCGGTCGTGTTGAGGAGTGTTCCGCCGAATGCCACGGTCGTCGGGGTTCCGGGACATGTCACCAAACAGGACGGGGACAAAATTGACAGGAAACTGGCGCATGCCCAGATCCTGGATCCGGTCAACCAGGATATCGAAGCGATTGTCCGGCGCCTGGACGAACTTGAGAAACGGATGTAGGACAAAAGGGATACCCATGGAACTGTATAATTCATTCACCCGGGAGCGCGCCGCCCTGCCGCCGGCGCCGGCAGCTATCAACATGTATTCTTGCGGCGTCACCGTGTACGACCAGTGTCATATCGGTCACGGGCGTTCGCTGTACACCTTCGACACGCTGGTCAAATACCTGCGGTACCGCGGCTATGATGTAAAGTTTGTTCGCAACATTACGGATGTGGATGACAAGATCATTGCCAGGGCGCACCAGTCGGGCAAGACCTTCGATGCGGTTGTCCGGGAGAATATCGGGTTTTATTACAGGGACATGGCGGCCCTGGGCGTGAACAGGGCGGACGTCGAGCCGCGTGCCACGGAGAATATCCCGCTCATGGTGGCCCACATTGAAGGCCTTATCGGCAAGGGGTATGCCTATACCGTCGAGGGTGATGTTTATTTCCGTGTGCGTTCTTTTCCAGCGTACGGGAAGCTTTCAGGCCAGAGCGTGGACAGGATGCTCGAGGGCGTACGCATTGACAAGGACGAGAAGAAAGAAGATCCGCTCGATTTCGCGCTGTGGAAAAAGGCGAAGCCCGGCGAGCCGTCCTGGCCGAGCCCTTGGGGCGAAGGCCGTCCGGGATGGCATATTGAATGTTCCTGCATGAGCATGAAGCATCTGGGCACGCAGACCCTTGATATCCATGCCGGGGGCCGCGATCTCATTTTCCCGCACCATGAGAACGAGATCGCCCAGGCCGAGGCCTTGACCGGAAAACCGTTCGCGAAGATATGGGTCCACCACGGGCTTTTGACCATCAACGGCCAGAAAATGGCCAAGTCGCTGGGCAATTTCATCACCGTCCAGGACGCTCTGGCCAAACATTCCGTCAATGCGCTCAAACTGTTTTTTCTTTCCACGCATTATGCCAGTTCCATTGATTACACCCCCGAGAAACTCGCGGACATGGAAAAGGGCATGGCCCGGTTCAGAAATCTTCTGGCCAAGGCCGCCGCGGTGCCTGGGCCCAGATTTTCGGTCAGCATGGACGAGGTCGATTTTCTCCTGGATGCCAAGGAGAAGATCCTGGCGGCGATGGATGCGGATTTCAACACGGCGCTGGCGGTCGGGCATATCTTCGACCTGGTGACTGCCGTGAACCGATTCATCGACGCGGGAAGAACGGATGATTATTTCGAAGGGAGTGTCCACCTGGCGGCGAAATTCTTGCGCGAGGTCCTGGAGGGCCTGTGCGGCCTGGTCCTGGATGAACCCTCCGCCGGCCTTTCAGCGGAAGATACGGCCCTGGTTCATGCCCGCGTCCAGGCACGCGCGGCGCGTGACTGGAAACGTGCCGATGAACTGCGCGATCTGCTTAAAGCACGCGGCATCATTGTCGAGGATGGCAAGGCGGGGCAGACCTGGCGGCGGGGATAGCTGGCCTTGGCATGACGAGAGGGGGGGATGATGGGACAAACGGATATTTCTTCAAAGTCGCGGTTGATATCTTTCTTGCTGTGTGTGTTCCTCGGTTATCTGGGGGTGCACCGGTTCTACGTGGGCAAGATCGGCACTGGCCTTTTGATGCTTTGCACGGCCGGAGGCCTGGGGGTATGGTGGCTCATTGATGTTATTTTTATTGCGTGCGGTTCGTTCCGCGACAAGGATGGACAACGGGTTTCAAGCTGGTTTGAGCCGGCAAGGATGGCGTCCTGATGCCGTCCCGCGGGAAGTTCATCACGTTCGAAGGGGCCGAGGGCTGCGGCAAAAGCACGCACGCCAGGCTCCTGGGGGCCTATTTGGCGGAGCGCGGGATTCCGGTCAGACTTATCCGCGAGCCGGGGGGTGTTGTCATCAGCGAGAAAGTCCGCGAGCTCCTGCTGGACAAGAAGAACACCGCGATGAACAAGGAGTGCGAGACCCTGCTTTACATGGCCGCGCGCGCCCAGCTTGTCGAGGAAGTGGTGATCCCCGAACTGGCCAGGGGTACGGTGCTTGTCTGTGACAGGTTTCTCGACTCGACGGTGGCTTACCAGGGTTATGGCTGCGGGGTCCCGGTTGACACGATCAGGGCGATCGGGCTTTTTGCCACCAGGGGGATACAGCCTGACCTGACGTTTTTCCTTGACCTCGATGCCCAGGAAGGTCTGCGCCGCCGCGGGAGCGAGCTTGACCGTATCGAGCTGCGGTCCATCGCATATCATCAGCGCGTCCGCGCGGGGTATCACCAGATTGCCGGCAATGAACCCGGCCGCGTCGTTGTTATTGACGGCCAGCGGACCAGGGAAGAGAATTTTGCGCAGATCCGCGCGGTGGTGGATAAAATATTATGAAGGCACCTGTGAATGACGCTGTTGTGGCGCAGTTCGCGCGGCTGCATGCCGCGGGCCGGCTCGCGCACGCGTATGTGTTCACAGGCCCCCGGGGGATCGGCAAGCACGAGACCGCCCTGGCGGTGGCGCGGCAGTTGAATTGTGAGCACGAGAATCCTGGCGCCGCGGCCTGTACCTGTGCTGCCTGCCGCAAGATCACGGCAGGCAATCATCCGGACATCCTGGTTGTGGAAAAGCCGGAGGATAAGTCCGGCATCGCCATCGCCCAGGTGCGTGCGCTGATGGATCGTTTGGGTTTTCGGGCGCTGGAGGCCAGGGTCAAGGTTGCGCTGGTCAGGGACGCCGAGGGGATGAATGAAGAGGCGGCGAATGCCCTGTTAAAGACGCTGGAGGAGCCTCATCCCGGCACTGTTCTTGTGCTGACAACCGCTGTGCCGGCCGCGCTTCCGGCCACGGTGCGTTCGCGCTGCCAGGTCATCCGGTTTCCGGCCATGTCCAACAGCGCGCTTGCGCAGCTGCTCAAAAGCCGTTATGATATGCCCTCCGACGACGCACAGGCGCTGGCGGCGTTTGGCCAGGGGAGCCCCGGGCGCGCCCTGGACCTCGGGGAGGGGTTTATGGAGCGCCGGCGTGCGGTCCTGGACACGTTCTTGGGAGCGGGGGGCACCGAAGATTTTATCAAGGCGGCCGGTGCGGACCGCGACAGCGTGCGCGAGGCGCTCGGTGTTGTTTTAATGGCGTGCCGGGATGCGCTGTTCATCAGGACGGGCGCGCCCCAGGCGGTTGTCAATCGCGACCGTCAGCTCGAGATACAGCGTTTTGCGCAACGTTATACGCCCCTCGAACTGGATGCGCAGGTCCGGCGTACGGCGGAGGCGATCGGGCGGATCGACGGCAACCAGAACATCAAGGTGGTCCTGACCGTGGTCAGGGAAATGCTTTAGGGATTCCGGAATAAAATGGCACTGCGGCCGCGCGGCCGCGGCGCTTTATCCCGTAAAATCGAGCGGATGCCAAATCCGGGTTTATAACAGGAGTATTTTATGGGGAAACTGATACAGGTACGCCTGGGCGAGAATCGTCCGGTGGTCTATGTGGACGACCGGGATGTGGAGTGCCGCCGGGGCGATTATCTTGTGGTGGAAGTCGACCGTTCCACGGAATTCGCGCGGGTGGCATCGCGGTCTGTGCCCCGCTGCGAGTCTGACAAGAAGTTCTTCACGTCGGGGCGGATCATTCGCAAGGCAACGGATGCAGATATGCGCCAGATCGAGCACAACCGCACCAAGGCCAGGGAGGCTTTGCATGGGTGCATCGCCAAGATCACGGAACTTAAACTTGACATGAACATGTTGACCTGCGAATACGCCTTCGACGGGTCGAAAGCCATCTTTTATTTCACGGCCGAAGGCCGCGTGGATTTCCGCGATCTTGTCAAGGAGCTTGCCAAGACCTTCCGTGTGCGCATCGAGCTCAAACAGATCGGCGTGCGCGATCGCGCGAAGATGATCGAGGGCTACGGTGTCTGCGGCCAGCATTTGTGCTGTGCGTCGTTCATCAAGGATTTCAGCCAGCTGTCCATCAAGATGGCCAAGGAACAGGCCCTGCCGCTTAATCCTTCGAAAATCTCCGGGGTGTGCGGCCGCATCAAATGCTGCATGGCCTATGAGTTTAGCGTTTACAAGGAACTCAACAGGGGCCTGCCCAGGATGGGCGGGAAGATCGATACGCCTGACGGTAAAGGCAAGGTGATCAACCTTAATATCCTCAAACGCCTGGTCCATGTGGACATGGGCGACGGCAAGATCGTTAAAATGAACATTCCATTAAATGACAGCCCCAAAGATGACAAAAAATAAATTTTACGTTACAACGCCGATCTATTATGTGAATGATAATCCGCATATCGGCCACGCCTATACCACCATCCTCGCGGATGTCCTGGCACGGTTCCACCGCGGGATGGGGGACGATGTGTTTTTTCTGACGGGGCTGGATGAGCACGGGCAGAAGGTCCAGCAGGCGGCTGAAAAACGCGCCCTCACTCCCCAGGCCCATTGCGATGACCTGGCGCCGCGTTTTTCCGGGCTTTGGGAAAAGCTTGAGATCAGCCATGATGATTTTATCCGCACCACCGAGCCGCGGCATGTGAAGGTGGTGCAGGCGGTGTTGCAGGCTGTATATGAAAAGGGCGATATTTACCAGAAGGAATACGAGGGCCTCTACTCTGTGGCGGAGGAACGTTTTATCACCGAGAAAGAGGCCGAGTCGGGGCAGTTTCGCGACGTCAGGCGCATCCAGGAGAAGAACTGGTTCTTTCGGATGAGCCGTTATCAGGAGCGCCTGGTCCGTTACATTGAAGAGCATCCGGGGTTCATCCGCCCTGAACACCGCAAAAACGAGATGCTGGGGTTCCTGCGCCAGCCGCTAAGCGATCTGTGCATATCGCGTCCTAAAACCCGTCTCAACTGGGGCATCGAGATTCCCTTTGACCGGGACTATGTCACGTATGTCTGGTTTGACGCCCTCATCAATTACATCACTGCGCCCGGTTATCTTGCCGACAACGCCAGGTTCGGGCACTGGTGGCCGGTGTCCGTGCACCTGATCGGCAAGGATATCCTGACCACGCATTGCGTGTACTGGACGACCATGCTTTTTGCCCTCGATCTGCCGTTGCCCGAGACGATCTTTGCCCACGGCTGGTGGCTGATCGCGGAGAGCAAGATGTCGAAATCGGTGGGCAACGTGGTCAATCCCCTGGACCTCGTGGGACAGTATGGGGTCGACGCGGTGCGTTATTACCTCATGGCCGAGATGGTTCTGGGGGCTGACAGCAATTTCACCCCCGAGAATTTTATCAAGCGCTACAACAGCGACCTGGCGAACGATTTCGGCAATCTGCTCAACCGCGTTTCCGGGTTGATCGGGAAATATTTCGACAGTGTTGTTCCGGCGGCGCTTGAGCTGTCGGCGGATGACACGGTGATCATGGGCCAGGGGGCGGCGTTGGGCGGGCGGGTGGAAGCCCTCCTTAAGGAGTACAAGGTCGACGCGGCCATCAACGAGATCATGAATCTTGTACGTGCGGTCAATAAATATATGGAAGTGCAGGCGCCCTGGAAGCTTGCCAAGACGGATCTTCCGGCGGCCGGGCGTGTCCTTTATGTGGCGACCGAGGCCTTGCGTCTGGCGGCCGTGCTGTTGGGTGCGGTCATGCCCGAGAAATCCGGTCAGGTGCTCGACGTCCTGGGGGCGCGCGGCACCGGGTTGGCGTGGGGCGGGCTCAAATCCGGCACGCGATTGACGGCCCATCCGCCGCTTTTTCCGCGCATTGAGACAGATCCTTCCCGTGCGGCAGGATCCTCCGTGAAGGGGGCCGGGGCATGAAGAATGTGGCGCGTCTGGGCGAGTTCGGCCTGATCGAGACGCTGAAAACCTACCAGAACCTTTTGCCGCGCGTGGTCAAGGGGATCGGTGATGACGCCGCTGTCCTCAAGGTCAGGGGCGGCAGGTATCTTCTGTTTACAACCGACATGCTGGTGGAGGATGTCCATTTCACGCGGCGGATGAACGCGCGGGCTGTGGGGCGCAAGGCGTTGGCTTGCAACCTGAGCGATGTGGCTGCCATGGGCGGGGAGCCTTTGTTCGCGGTGGTTTCCCTGGGGATTCCCGGTCAGATCAGCACACGTTATGTCAGTCACCTTTACGCGGGGATGTGGGCGGTGGCGCAGGAATTCGGGGTGAGCATTGTGGGCGGCGATACGGTGCGTTCCCAGAAAGTGGTTGTCAACATCGCCCTGCTGGGTGAGGTTGAAAAACGCCGCCTGATCCGTCGTCAGGGCGCCCGCCCGGGGGATTGGATCTTTGTATCCGGGCCGCTGGGGGGATCGTTAAAGTCCGGACGGCATCTGACGTTTACGCCGCGGGTCAGGGAAGCCCGTTTTCTTGTCGAGAAATTCAAGCCTTCGGCCATGATGGATCTTTCCGACGGCCTGGCCGGGGATCTGGGGCATATCCTCAAGGCCAGCTGTGTCGGCGCGCTTATCGAGGAAAAGCTCATTCCCTGTCACCGCGGGGTGACGCCCGATCGCGCCTTGACCGATGGCGAGGATTTTGAGCTTTTGTTCACCATGCCGGGGGTGCGCGCCAGGAAACTTCTGGAGTACAAGGGTCCGGAAAAGTTCAGGTTTTATCCGGTTGGCGTGGTCCGTCCGCGCCGTGAAGGTTTTTGCATGGTCCGGTCTGACGGCCGGGTCGAACAACTCAAGGACCGGGGTTTCCGGCATTTTTGATGCGCCCAGTGCATCGTCTCACCCACGCGTATGATGAAACCCTTGCCTTGGGCGCGGCTTTTGCCGGTGTCCTGAAGCGGGGAGATGCGGTCTGTTTGTTCGGCGACCTTGGTACAGGCAAGACCGTTTTTGTTAAGGGGATGGCCAAGGGCCTGGGTATCCGGTCGGAGAAGGTGCACAGCCCGACGTTCACGCTGATGAATATTTACGAAGGCCGTATACCGTTGTATCATTTTGACCTGTACCGTATCCGCGCCGAGGATCTTTTCGGGCTCGGTTACGAGGAATTCTTTTATGGCAACGGGATCACGGCGGTCGAGTGGTCCGAGCGGCTTGAGGCGCTTTTGCCCCGGGACCACTGGCATGTGCTGCTCAAGCATGCCGGGGACGACGCCCGTTCGATCACCATTTCAGTGCGCGGTGAAAGCCTCAGGGCAAGGGGCCTGGCCTTGGCGGAAAAATTATGAAGATCCTCGCGGTTGATACATCCACAAAACATCTGAGCCTTGCCGTGAGCGAAGGCGACAAGGTCCTTTGCGCCCGCAATGCGGCCCCGCGCAAGGACCTTTCCATGAGCATCACCTTCGATATCGAGCGCGTCCTGTCCAAGGCGAATGTCCGCCTGGGCGATCTTGACGGATTTGTCGTGGGGCTCGGGCCGGGTTCCTTCACCAGTCTGCGCGTGGGGCTTTCCATGGTCAAGGCGTTTGTCATGGTGACGGGTAAGCCTGTGGTGGGTATTTCGAGCCTCGATGCCGTGGCGATGAATGTGCGCGCTTCGCGCGTGAGCCGCTCGGTGCAGGTGTGTGTTATCAACGATGCGCGCCGCAGTCTTGTGTACAGCTCGCTGTACGACAAGAAAGACGGCAGCCTTGTCCGTCACCGCGCCTATCAGCTTGAGACCATCGACAAGGTCCTTGAGGGGCTTGAAGGGGAGGTCGTTTTTTCCGGTGACGCGATCCCGCTTTACCGTGACCGGATCATGGTCGCTTCCGGGGTTTACAAGCCGGTCTTTGAGCCGCCGGCGCGCTGGCTTCCCAAAGCGCAGGAATTGGCGCGTCTGGGATACCAGCGCCTGTTGAAGGGCGAAGTTGACCGCATGGAAGCGCTTGTGCCCTTGTACCTTTATCCGGAAGACTGCCAGGTCGGCGGTCCCAAGGGGGCGGCATGACGCCGTTGCCCTCGGCCTGGGCGGAAATAGACTTAAAAAGCATCCGCCATAATTTTTGCGCGGTCCGCGCCGCCGCACGCCGTCAGCTGGCGCCGCGCGCCGGACACGGCGTGGATATCCTTGCGGTGGTCAAGGCGGATGCTTACGGCCACGGCATGGCCGCGGCGGCTGGGGTGATCGCCCGTGCGGGCGGAAGGTTTTTTGCGGTATCCAACGCCGGGGAAGGCGTGGCCCTGCGCCTGAGCGGCTGTCCTCACCGTATTATTTTTTTTGAGGCGACACTGCCCGGGGATATTCCTTTTCTGCTCAAGCATGACCTGACCCCGGCGGTGTGCACCATGGATTTCGCCCGTGCCCTGGACCGTGCGGCCCGCCGTATTTCCTCGCGCCAGCGTGTTCCCGTGCATGTGAAGATCGATACCGGCATGGGCCGGCTGGGGGTATGGCATCAGGATGCCGCCGTGTTCATCCGTGAACTGGCCCTGTTAAAGAACATCAGTGTCGAGGGGCTTTTCACGCACTTTCCCCTGGCCGACAGCGATGCGGTGTTTACCCGGGGACAGATGGATGATTTTGGCGCGCTTGTGACGGCCCTGGGACGGGAAGGCATGACGTTCAAATATTTGCACGCGGCCAACAGCATGGGCCTGGGGGCTTACAAAAATCATTTTTTCAACCTTGCGCGTCCGGGGGTCATGTTGTACGGCCTTTATCCCGCGCCGGAGCTGGCGCCGGCCATCAGGCTCAAACCTGTCATGTCCGTCAAGGCCAGAGTCCTCTTCGTCAAGACCATCCGGGGCGGATGCGGGGTGAGTTACGGGCATACCTTCAAGGCCGGGAAAGATATCCCTGCCGCGGTGGTGGCGATCGGCTACAGCGACGGGTATTCGCGTTCTTTTTCCAATAAAGCGCATCTTCTCATCAACGGCAGGGCATGTCCGGTCCTGGGCCGTGTCACCATGGACCAGACGGTCGTGGACATTTCATCCGCTCTGCGTGCCGGCGTTGTGCAGGCCGGAGATACAGCCGTTGTCCTGGGCCGCCAGGGCAAGAAGGCTATCAGCGCCGATGACCTGGCCGCCTGGGCCGGGACCATCCATTACGAGATTGTCTGTAGCCTCGGCAACCGCCTGCCCCGCCGTTATATTTCCTAGAAAAGTTTCCGGATGAGGTAGAAGCCGGCCGCGCCAAAGAGCGCGGGGGCAAACCAGGCGGCCATGATGGGCGGGAGGGCTCCGCCTTTCCCAAGGGCCAGCCCGACGGCGTTGACCACATAGAAAAGAAATCCGATCGCCAGCGCGATCCCGATGGAGGCAAAGGTGAGCCCCTTGCGCCGGCCGGTGACCAGGGCAAAGGGCATACCCACGAAGATGATGACAATGCACGCGAAGGGATAGGCGATCTTCTGGTGGAGGTCGACCTTGAGGCTGTTCAGTGCGGCCACAGCGCCGCTGGCCTTGAAGCGCTTGATGTAGGCCTTCAACTGCATGATGTTCATGGAGGTGACATTGAGGCGCTGTTTGAGCAGATCCTCCGGCGATTCATGGATGTCGAATGTCTTGTCCTTGAAAAACTGCACGTCGTCCATCAGGGACTGGTCGATGGGGTTGTAATGCGCCACCTGGCAGTTGAAGAATTTCCAGTTTTCCCCGGTCCAGGCGGCCCGGAAGGCCGTGATCTTGTCGGTCATGCGCTGGAGGGCGTCCTGGCCGACGATGGTGATGCCTGTCATGGTTTTGGCCGAGGGGTCATATTCATCGATGAAGAACAGCTTGTTGTCGAGCCCGTAAAAGAACAGGTATTTGATGGGTTTGGGTTTTTCTCCCCGCACTGCGGCCTTGGTTTCTATTTTATCTTTCTTGATCTCCTGGGCGAGCAAGGCGGCGTGGGGCGCCAAACGCTCATTGACCATGAACACCATGGAGGTTACCACGAGCCCGAAGATGATGGCCGGGCGGGTGATCTTCCAGTAGTCCAGGCCGCTCGCGCGCAGGGCGAGGATCTCGTTGTTGTTGTTGAGCGCGCTGTAGGTGAAGAGCACTGCCAGCAGGCAGGCGATGGGCGAGGTCTGGACAAAGATGACCGGAAAAAAGGATGCATAGTAATTCAGGATGGTTATGCCCGGAACCTTATTGGAGATAAAGTCGTCAAGGTGGGCGGCCGCGTCGATCAGGATGTAGAGAAATGAAAATAAAAGGATCGTGGCGATGAATATCCGGATGATGTTAAGGGCGATGTGCCGGTCTAGGATGCGCATAATTTGTAGTTCAGGATGACGACGATGACGGCGCCCAGGATATTGGGCGCCCACATGATCAGCTCGGGGTGGGCCATGCCCTGGGCGGCCAGGGTTTCACAGCCGACCGATAACAGGAAATAAGGCGCGGCGAAGATGACCGCCATAAGCAGGTTGGCGGTCCTGGCCCGGCGGTGGGTGATGACTGCCACCGGGAAGCCCAGGAGGATGAACAATAAGGGCGACAGCGACCAGGCGATTTTGCGGTGATATTCCGCCGTGAGCGGGCGGATGTCGATGTTCAGTTTGCCAAGCCGCAGGGCTTCATCGCGGATTTCATGCAGGGTCATGCCTTTGGGCTTCTTTTCCCTTTTGCCGCCTTTGCGGGTCATGTCGAGGGTCATGAAGGATGTCTTGAAGCTGAGCTTGTAGAAATTGTTGGGATTCTTGAAATCGGGCTCGTCGGAGGTGCCGTTGACAAGCTTGAGTAGGACCTTGGGCTGTCCGGGGACGGGCGTGAATTCCCCTTCCTGGGCGGAGATCGTGCGTGTCGGTTTGCCGTCGGCTTGAGGCTGCCAGATACGGATATTGTACATCTTGTTGCGGTCAAGCCGGTAAATGAAGATGATATTGCCGTTGAAAGCGTCGATGAACGATCCCGCCTCAAGGAGCGCCCCGGGATTCTTTGCGCCGGTGTCCTGCATGAGCTGGGTTTGCCTGTCGTAAGCCTGCGGGATGATGCGGCTGTTAAGGAGCATGAGCACAAGCGAGAGCAGGATGCCGGTCATGATCAGCGGTACCAGCAGACGGCTGAGCGGGATCCCGCTGGCGCGTATCGCGATGATCTCGTTATCTGAGGAAAACCGCCCGAAGGTGAGGATCACGGTGGCGAGCGCGGCCACCGGCAGGGTGTAGGCCAAAAGGACCGGGATATTGTACAGAAAGACCAGGGCAACGGTTGGCAGGCTGACACCCTGGTTGATCACCTTGTTGGCCAGCTGGGGAAGGTATCCCAGGAGAAAAACAAGGGTCAGGACGCCCAGGCTGATCGCAAAGGGCGTCAGGCATTCGTTGAGGATGTAGTTGCGCAGGATCCGCATGAGGCAATGGCCAGGCTGATGATAATGACCCTGGACGCGCCCGCGTCTTTCAGGGTGCCGGCAGCTTCGGATGCGGTTGCCGAGGTCGTCAGGATATCATCGACCAGGATAAGGACGCGTCCGGTGATGCCCGCCGGGTTTTTTATTCTAAAAGCGCCCTTGATGTTTGTCCAGCGGTCTTTTGCGCCAAGGGCACTCTGGCGCGGGGCATGGCGCACACGTTCCAGGATGCCGGTCTCAAGCGGGAGGCCAAGGGCCTGCGCGGCCGCTGCGGCCAGAAGCTCCGCCTGGTTATAGCCGCGCTCCCTTAAACGCGCCGGGTGGAGCGGCATGGGGATGACGCAGACAGCGTCGGGAAAAGCCAGGCTGTAACGCGCGATGAATTGTGCCAGCAATGTGGCAAAGGTGCGGCGCAGGGATGTCTTGTTGTGGAACTTCAAACGCTGCAGCAGCGGCTGGGCCAGGCCTTCGTAATGCAGGATGGCCCAGGCTTCATCGAAGCGCGGCGGGCGGGCGCGGCAGGAAGGGCAGAGGCCTTCTTCGCTGGTTTCCTCGAGGTGACGGGAACAGCGCAGGCAGAACGGCGGCGTGTTGAGCGGGAGGGTGGCGAGGCAGGAGGGGCATACCGGGTCCCGGGCGGTGCGCGGATGGTAGCGTCGGCAAAAGATGCAATTCCGGGGGAAGATCAGGTCGAAAACTCCTGTGCAGAGGCTTTTGAACATGAGTCTGATTATAGGCGTCCGGGAGGATGTTGTCAAAAAGATGATTTTGTCGTGTCAAAAAACAAAAAAAGTATATAAAATAGACCTATGAAAAAATTATATACGATTCCTGTGGTGATCATGTCGTTGATGGTGTTGTTTCCGGGCTTGGCCTGGTCTCAGGATGCGGCCCGGGTGGCGCAGGCGCTGGATCAGTATGAACAGCGGCAGGACACTCCCGTGGTGCAAGCGCCCGAGCCTTCCCAGGCCTGGGGGCAAGCCCCTGTTGTCACCGACACGGCCGTCAACGGCAAGGCGGTGCCTCCAGCCCGTCGGCAGCATGAATTCAGTGTCGGGGTTGAACGTTACAACTACAGTTATAAAGAAACCGTCAGCGACCGGCATTTCATGGACACCAAAGGCCGTTATAACGGTTTTCTGGCGGCCTATACGTTCCGCCCTGCGGATATGGATTCGATGCTGCGTGAGATCGTCAATGTGTTCCGTGCGGAACTTCGCTATGCCGCGGGCCGGGTGGATTATACGGGGAATGTCACTTTCAGCGGGATCAAGGAGTATATGTATGAACTCCGGGGTGTGGCCGGGCAGGAATATGTGCTGAGCCCTTCGTTAACGGTGATGCCTTATGCGGGCCTGGGGTTGCGTTATCTTAATAACGGGCTTGAAGCTCTGCAGCCCGGCGGATATAACCGCGAATCACGCTATATTTATCTTCCGGTCGGGGCGACAGGCCGCTGGCAATGGTCCGCGCCATGGGGGCTGGCCGCGAATCTGGAATACGATCATCTTCTTCAAGGCCGTCAGATCAGTCATTTTGAAGATATACAGGATGCCGGAGGCGCCAACGCGGGGTATGCGCAGGCGTCCAACACCCAGCGCAGCGGATTTGGCGTGAGGGGCGAGCTGAGCCTGGTGAGGGTATGGCCCCGGGCGCAGGTCAGTTTCGGGCCTTTTTACCGGTATTGGCATATCCAGGATTCCGATATTTCACCGTGGGTGCAGAACGGCACCCCTATCGGCATCGTGATGGAACCGGACAATGTCACCAAAGAGATCGGCCTAAAAATGGCGGTGATCTTTTGAGCGGCGGCGTGCCGGCGAGGCGTTTTATATGGTGGGGGGCGTGCTGTGCGGTGGTGATCGGGGCGGCGCCTTTTATCGGGCATGCCTCGACGGTGGTACCGGAGAAGACCGAAAGCAAGGCGGGCGACGGGAGTTACACCTTTGAGCCCAGGGATGATGACAGCGATCTTAAGATCCTTGACGCGGGGGATATCGCCGGGCTTGACGACAGGAAACTGGTGGATGCCTACATTGACGCCGCGGTGGAGCTCGAGGCCCTCAAGACCTTTCATGCGACCAGCGGGTTTACAGCCAAGCAATACAAGAAGTACAAGAGGATGATCAAGTACCGCATCCAGCTTTTGTGGGAGATCCAGCGTCGTAAGCTGGACGTTGTGCCCTTGTCCAATTAATCCGGATCAATCATCATTATCCATGGAGAGATCAAGATGCTCGACACATCGGTGGCGGAATGCCGGCAGCGGCTGTTTCATATCCTCAAGACCCAGGCTTTCTTCAAGGGCGACTTCACCCTGTCGTCGGGAAAAAAGAGCAGTTACTACCTTGATGCGCGCCTGGTGACGCTTTCCGCCGAAGGGGCTTTTCTCTGCGGCAAGCTCATCCATGCGCTGGTCAAAGATGTGAATCCCACCGCCATCGGCGGTCCGACGCTGGGCGCTGACCCCATGGTGGGCGCCATTGGGGCGGTGAGCTTCCTCGAAGGCTGTCCGGTCAAGACGTTCATCATCCGCAAGGAACCCAAAGGGCACGGCAAGGGCCGGATGGTCGAGGGACCTGCGCTGACCCCCGAAGACCGCATCGTGTTCATCGACGATGTGGCTACCACAGGCAAGGCGTTCATCCATTCCCTGGATGCCCTGGCGCCCGACGGGTTGAAGCCCGTGAAATGCGCCTGCATCATCGACCGCCAGGATGGTGCCAAAGAGGCGCTGGCGGCACGCGGGGTGGAACTCGTGTCGCTTTTTACGGCTTCCGAATTCCTGAAAGACTGACCCCATGAAAAAGATCATCCTTGCTTCCGCATCCCCCCAGCGCAAGAAACTCATGCGCCTGTTAAACGTTCCTTTTGTGGTCCAAAAGTCACGCGCCCGGGAAATATGCCGGATCAGAACAACGGTGGCGGACCTGGTGAAGGAAAACGCCTTCATCAAGGCGCTCGACGTGGCCGAAGGCGTGAAGGGCCCGGCGCTCGTGATCGGGGCCGACACGGTCGTCTACGCCCGGGGCAAGCTTGTCCTTAAGCCCAAGGACCTTAAAGAGGCCAAGAAGAACCTCAAAGAGCTGATGGCTGCCCCGCACTGGGTGTATACGGGGGTGGCGGTGATCGACACCGTGACCGGCAAGAGTTTGGTTGATTATGACCGGACCAAGGTGATCATGACGCCCCTCACCGACAGCCAGATCGACCGGTATCACAAGGAAGTCCCTCCCATGGACAAGGCCGGCGGATTCGACATCGAAGGCCGCGGCGGACTTTTTATCCCGCGCATCGAGGGCTGTTATTTCAATGTGGTGGGCCTGCCGGTCGCAAAACTGGTCCATATGCTGCGGCAGTTTGGTATTCACGCGCTATAGGAGGCATGGGCATGACGCGGTTTTTCAGGGGTCTTGGCCTTGGGGCGGCCCTTTGGGCTTGCGGGGGATGCGGCGGCGTGACGACCAGTTTTAATCCCGCCACGGATTCCCAGGAAACGTCTTTTTATTCCACAGACCGTGAACAGCAGATCGGGGCTTCCATTGCCCAGGAGCTGGAGAAGCAATACAAGGTCCTCGACGATACGGGCTTGAATGCGCGGGTGGATGTGATCACGCGCAGGTTGGCGCAGGCGTGCGGCCGTCAGGAACTTGTGTACGTGGCCAAAGTTGTCGAAGAGAAAGATCTCAAGGGCGAGAAGCCCATGGTCAATGCCGTGTCATTGCCTGGCGGTTACATTTATGTGTTCCGGGGCCTTCTGGATTATATTCACGATGACAATCAGCTGGCCGCGGTGATCGCCCATGAGATGGCCCATATTACCGCACGGCACAGCATCAAACGCATGCAGGCGTCCTACGGAAGCCTTGCGCTCATCCTGGCCGCCATTCAGACCAATGCCCGCCTCGCCGGAGGGGTGGCCGCTACAGTCGAATCCATGTTCCTCGCCTATTCCCAGAATGACGAAATCCAGGCGGACACCCTGGGCATCAAATATATGAAAGCCGCCGGCTATGCCCCCATGGGCATGGTCACCATGCTCGAACATCTTCAGGAATATGACCGCCATCAGCCCATCCGTCCTAAAATGTATGGCCGCACCCATCCCTACACGCACCAGCGTATCGCCTCGGCGGACCGCGTGGTCAAGGGCGAGCTTACATTCAGGGATTATATCCGTCTGACAGGGGAGCGTGACGATTATGCCCGCTAGACCCTGCCGGGTGTTTTTGTCCCTGGTGTTGGCGGCTGGGATGGCGGCCGGATGCGTGCCTTCCACGGGCCGTGTGTGCGCCGGTCAGGCGTGTTTTGCCGTTGACGTGGTGGCTACCGACGATGGGCGTGAAAAAGGCCTGATGTTCCGTCCCGGCCTTCAAGCGGGCACGGGCATGTTTTTTGTGTTTGACCGGGAGGGTGTTTATTCGTTCTGGATGAAGAACATGTCGTTTCCCATCGATATTCTCTGGCTGGACAAGGACAAGCGGGTTGTCCATGTGGAAGCGGATGTCCCGGCGTGCATCGCGGACCCATGCCCGGTTTATACGCCTTCGGCCCAGGCGCTCTATGTGCTCGAACTTCCGGCGGGGGATGCCCGGCGCCACAATCTTGTGCCCGGCGTTATTTTTTCGGGCGGATAAGATGTACCGGCTGGCCGAAAAGGCCTTGGGCTGCTTCCATGAGCGTTTCCGAAAGGGTCGGATGCGGATGGATGGTGAGCGCCAGGTCTTCGGCTTTCAGGCCGGTTTCAACGGCGACAGCGCCCTCAGCGATGAGTTCGCCCGCCCCCGCGCCAACAATCCCAACCCCGATGATCCTGCCGGTGCGTGTATCTGCGATCAGTTTGGTCATGCCGTCCGTGCGCCCCGTGGCCATAGCCCGTCCTGAGGCCGCCCAGGGGAATTTGGAAACGGCGATATTCATGCCCTGGGTACGCGCCTGTTGTTCGGTCAGTCCGCACCAGGCCAGTTCCGGGTCTGTGTAAATGACAGAAGGGATGCACCGCGGGGCATAGTCGCCTTCCCGGCCCGCGATCGCCTCAACCGCGGCTTTGGCTTCAGCGGAAGCCTTGTGCGCGAGCATGGGGTTGCCGGTGACATCGCCGATGGCGTAAATGGTTTTTTCATCCGTGCGCCGCTGGCTGTCAACCTCGATGAACCCGTTCTCCGTCAGCTGGACCTTGGTGGTTTCCAACCCCAGTTCATCGACATTGGGCCGGCGTCCGGCCGCCACAAGCACCTGGGCATAGCGTTCCTGCCGTTCTTCCCCTTTATCGTTCTGGAATGTGACCTCGATGCCATCGGCGGCCTCTGCCGCCTTCACGACCCGTGTGGCGGTCATCACGGCCTTGAACTCCTGATTAAGGCGGCGGATGAGGATGTCCGCAAGGTCTTTGTCAGCGCCGGCAAGGATCTGGGGGAGGGCTTCGACCACCGAGACCTCGCTTCCAAAAGCGCTGTAGGCACTGCCGAGCTCCAGTCCGATGTAGCCGCCTCCGATGACGAGCAGGGATGCCGGGACATCCGGGAAATCAAGCGCTCCGGTGGAGTCCCATACCCGCGCTGAAGCGGGCATTAAAGGCAGTGCGACAGGCCGTGAGCCTGTGGCGATGATGGCGTGTTCAAAAGAGACGTGTTCGCTGCCGCCGGCGGATGCTGTGATCCGGGCTGTATGAGCGTTGAGGCATCTTGCCTGGCCGCGGATCACGGTGATCTTGCGCATCTGGGCGAGCTGGGCCAATCCGCCGGTGAGTTTGGCCGTGACCGCATTTTTCCAGGTACGCAGTTTAGCCACATCCAGTTCTGCCGGGCCGAATTTAAGGCCGATCTTTTCTGCTGCGGCGGCGTCGTTGATGATCCGTGCCGCATGCAAGAGGGCTTTTGACGGGATACAGCCGCGATTCAGGCACACACCGCCCAGGGCCGGACCGTTATCGACCAACGTGACGGCCAGGCCCAGGTCTGCGGCATGAAACGCCGCCGTGTAACCGCCGGGTCCGGCGCCGATGACAAGAAGTTGGGTGGATGGCATAGGGATATCCTTGCAAAGGTGTTGTATTTTTTTCATTATAACAGAATGGTTATTATTCTTCAATCTAACATGGGCCTCAAGACAGGCGAAGCCCTGGTTGCGGCCGGCCGGGAACATCCCAGCAAGACCGGCGTGATATTGAATCGCATTGTGTATCTTTATAAATGCCGGTTTATCAGCCTTGCCGAAGGCATAGATTCAAACGATGACGTGAAGTGGCACATCGTCCGGAACCTGTTCACGTATTTCGCCCAGATGTTTAGTCGCAATCTGAGCATGAAGGTAAAGAACGGCCTCAGGAATAAGAAAGATAAGGGGGGTACTCAGGCGGCCGCCCGAGGAAGGATATTGAGCCGGCGAGACTGAAAGAGATTGTGAAGGCGGGCTTGTCCGTACGTAAGGCAACGATAGCATATAATGCCGGTTGGCAGAGGCAATGGCGGCATATGGGGCACCAGTGGATAATGACTGACCAGAAAAGATAGCATAGATTCCCCACGGCGAAATGGCCACCAATTAGGTGTCCGGCAAAGAGGTCTTTAATGGACTGCGGATACCAGAAAAAACAAACCCGCTGTTAAGCGGGTTGTTGGTTCCCAGTTTCCCGGGTTCTGGATTTTCTGGTAATTATTGCGCCGCAAAACTCTCAAACAGGCGTTTTACATTGCCGTCAGAGGTTTTATTAGCACACTCGGTCAACAGTCGGGTCGCTGGATCCTGCATACCCAAGGCCTTGTAGGTGGCCGCCAGACACGCCTTGGCTCTCATAAAGTTCGGACGGAACCGGACACACTGTTCCAAATATCGCAATGCACTTTGTGGATCATCTTCTGTCCATAACAAATGGCTTCCCAAGAGAAATAGTGCGTGAACATTCTTTGGGGAACGCCGTACGATATTGGTCAGGATAACTTCTCCTTGAGAACTATTGTCGCGAGAGATGTGGGATTCCGCTTCAACAAGTTCAAGATATTCCAGAAGGTCGGGATTGGACGGATTATCTGCGAGGGTCTGCTTCAGCAACAGTCTTGCCTTGCTCGACGGAGCATCCGTTTCAAGCAGGATCTTTACGTAAAGAAGGACAAAGCCAAGGTCTTTTAACGACTCTGGGTCTTTCTTTTCAAGCCCGGACGCCGCGGTGAGCGCAAACTCTATTTTTCCGTCCTCATACAGAGATTGAATCTGGGGAAAGGATTCCGGCTGCGTCGAGGGATCCGTTTGGGTCATGACCGACTTGCAATAAGGGCAAACACCGGTCACGGGTGATGAAATGGATCCGCAATGCGAACATGCGATTTCAAAGTTCATTTGATTTCTCCTCCGCAGGTTGAACAGAATTTGTCCCCCAACTTGACGGGAGTAGTGCACTTGGGACAGGCCTTCCATCGTTCGGCAGTTTCCTCACCGGCCGGACCCATGTTCTTTTCTTTCTGGCGAAAATCAAGGCCCATAAAACTCTGTCCCAGCATGAGCCCCATCATTAACTGCATGGAATCGCCGGAAATGGTTTCTTTCCCTCCGTTGCCGCCGATTCCGTGAGCGTCGAGGCTGTTGGCCGCTTTGTACAGCAGGTACTCCCGTTGATTGCCGATGGTGTTCAGGGCGACTTTGGCATCCAGCGCTTCCAGGACTTCCTGGGAGGGGACGAGAGAAATGATCTGTAAACTCTCCAAGGCAAGTCCATAGGGCTCTAGGCCCTGATTGACTTGTGGCACCAGTTCTTTTGAGATCTCTCCTTGGGATTTGTTCAACGATGCTAGATCTGGTACTTCGGACAAAGATTTTGGCAGGAACTGCGCGATCTGGGATTGAACGAGGTCCTCGACCTCAGAGATGTCATAAAAACTGGTTTTGGCTCCCATTAAGTTCAGGTAGAACTTCTTCGGGTCTTTGAGGACAACATTGTAAATGCCGTGGCCGCGCACTGGCACGGATGGCATTCCGGAGAAACCGCAGATCATCGGATCCGGGGTTCCCCAACGGCGGCCGATGAAAACGGACGTCGAAAAGAACCATATTTCGCATCTTAACGGGCTTTCAAAATCGAATTGCCAGTTGGCCAGGCGCGTCAGGATCGGGAAGTTCCCGGTTTTGACCTGATGGTTCCCGGGTGGAAGGATTTCGGCGATCTGTCCTTGATAAATGAACAGGGCGACTTGATTGGGTTTGACAATAATAATCGTTCCGGAATAAAGGTCCGCGGTCCCAGTTACAGGGAGTTTGGCAGCGACTAGACTACCGCTGGAATCCTCGAATTCGTAAATGCCCTTAAAGATCGTTCCCTGATCATTTTGCATAGGCTTTTCCTCTTGTTAAATGTCAGAATAATGTCTGAAGTATAACATATTTTTATTATGTTGTCTATTTTTTGGCTATTTTTCAGCTTGTTTTCACTATAACGGTTCCATATAATTGGAGCAAGAGACCGGTAGGGTTAAATGTGATTTTAGTGTGTGATCGTTTGACGATTGTTTGGGCAATGTGTTCTATTGGTTGAAAATTATGGAAAGAAACCACTCGTTCCCGAGGATGTGTCCTGGTTGCCTGGTATTTTGTATTCCCTAAAGGATACAGTAGTCAAGGGCATGATTCCTACTGATGCCATCACCCAGGCAATTAATGCTGCTATGCCACCAGCCTGTGCCATGACCAATAAAGGGGTGGGGTGCATTCTCAGGAAGATAGGGCTAAATACAAAGATCACTAACGCTGGATATTCACACCTGGTCTGTGATGAATTGTTTACCAAATTAATGGACAGGTATAAACGAACATCAACAACGTCAACAACGTCAACGATTGGCATTGAATATCCAAAGACCGAAGGCATGTCAGAGAAATGAGCAGAAAAACATGGAGGCACACAAATGCAAAATTATTCAACTATAGCCAGGCTGATCAAAGAAGAATCAAAGGCAGGCAACACAGATCACAGCCTTGAAGATTTAATGAGGCAGCCAGAGATCCTGGATGTGAACCTGCCTGTAAATTACAAGATCACCTACGAGGATCAGCAGAATTTGATTAAGATCACAAGGTATAAAACAGGAGAGCTATCCATCCAGGGTGGATCTCCAACTTTGCTGAACAGACTGGGTGGGTTGTTTGATTTCCGGAAGCCGTTCAGGGTGTTGTAGGCACACAGGGACGATCACCCTGATGCTGCCAGGATAGAAATCATGGAATATAAAATCAGAAGAATAATTTAGTGATGGAAATCTTCATGTTTAAATGTAAAATGCAGTCATGAAAAATTCCTGTTATAAGCAAGCAAGCAAGCAAGCAAGCAAGCAAGCAAGCAAGCAAGCAAGCAAGCAAGCAAGCAAGCAAGCAAGCATCTCTCCCTATCACTGCTTTTAATTTCTTTAATTATTTTTTCTCCCCCGGCTATTGCTGCACTTGATATCAACAAAGATGGTGACCTGACCGCAACCGAGTTTGATGAGCTTGGGTTTGATACCACAGGTCTTGTCGGCTATTGGCAGCTCAATGGCAATGCCAATGACAGCAGTGGACAGGGGAA
>CAILQW010000049.1 GCA_903836515.1 Candidatus Omnitrophota bacterium
CGAGTTCAAGCCAATGGCTGAACGGTTTTTCAACTTCTTTTATGAGGGCAGAAAGATTATTTTGACCAATGCCTATCGGAAGAAGGGTCAGAAGGTGGATGACAGGGAATTGGCTAGAGCCGTCAGTCTGAAAAAGGATTACGAACTTCGCGTTAAAGGAGGCGCTTACTATGAGCCAAAAAACATACGCTGATAAATTATTTTCGGATAAGAGTTTCAGAGAGGACTTTGAGCAGGAATACAAGAATCTGGTCATCTCTGAAAAGATCGCGGGATTGCGTCATAAGGCGCATCTGACCCAAGAGGAACTTGCCGAACGGATCCATACGACAAAATCGGCCATTTCCCGGTATGAGAGTAACAATTATCAGGGGTACAGTCTTTCGCTCTTGCAAAAGATCGCGGTTGCCTGTGGGGCTGATCTTGAGGTTGGCTTTGCCTTTAAGAAGAACAGCAGGAAGGCACCGGCCTTCAATTAATAGGTGCTTTAAGCGGCTTTTTGATAGATTTTTGTTTGTGCTGTGATAAGATTCCTCTACTATATGGCAGGGAATGGTCGAGTGGTTCGCCCAAGGATATTAATGATCCCATGCTACGTTTGCGGTAGAGTTTCACAAGTAGCTGGATTTCAACGGGTTGTAGGGTTCGCCTTTCGTCCACGACTACCCGTTCTGCTTCGCCCTTTACAGGGTAAAGAACTTCAGTGGGGCTTCGCAGCAACGGTGTTTTTAAGAAAGCCGCTGCGAAGCGCCATTGAAGTTGGTTGGATGGCAAGCGCGTAGCAGGGCGCAGCAACGATGTTTTCTATGAAAAATAAAATCATCCCCATCATCAAGAAGAGCGATATTCCCAGGGAGTACAGGAATACGCCCATCGGATTGTTGCTGGAATATCATAATCTGGATCGGGCGTTTGAGGCGTATGCGCAGGCCAAGCTTCTCATCGGCATGTGCATGGATAACCGCAAGCATTTGCATATGCCGGACAATTTTGCCTTCATTATCCGTTCGGGGGGTGCGAATTTGCGGTATAGCGAATTCAAGGTTTCGTATGCCATTGCGGTGGGGCAAGTGGGGCATATTGCCTTGATCGGCCACAATCATTGCGGCATGCTCAACCTTATCTCCAGGAAAGAAGAGTTCATCACGGGCCTGGTCAAAAGGGCGGGCTGGCGCAAGGAAGCGGCCGAAGAGCATTTCATGAACCTGGCGCTGATGCATGAAATAGGCAATGAAATCGATTTTATCATCAGCGAAACCGACAGACTGACCAAAAGATACCCCAAAATCAAGGTGGCGCCCCTTTATTACCGTGTCGAAGAAAACAAGCTGTACTGCATCCGCCAGCGTTGAAAGATACTCCCTCCTCTTTTTTTCTTTCCTATAAGATGTTATTCTTGTAAACTATATAAAATTATTAATAACCCCCGGGGATTTTTATGGCGGATGGTTTTGATAACAAGTTCCTGACCCGCACCATCATTGATGTGGTCGAAGACACCTTTGACAAGCTCCTGCATGTCACCCCTGCCTCGGGGGCTGTGGCCAACGAAAAAAACATCATCGAGTTCGGCGGGCGCATGCGCCTTTTCCCGATGGAAAAATTCAACGGCCCCGCGTATGTTTCCATTGTCAATTTTTACCGCACGTCCAAAGACATGGCCGATCATTTTGCGGCCGGGACATTCGTGCTTTTTGTGAAGGAAGATGCCGCGGAAAAGCTTGTGAAAGCCTTCGGCCGTTCCTCGAAAGAAGCGGAGGATGAAACAGCGGTGATGGGGATATGCGCAGAGTTGTGCGGGATCCTGTCCGGCAATCTCAAAAATGCGATGGTCAAGCACGGTTATCCGGAACTGGTGGTCGGGGAACCGCTCAAATACAAGAACAGTATTCCCGAAGGGGCTCAATTCGATTACGATCTTTTCAAGAAGCAGGAGATCATTTTCTCTTATTGGAAAGATAAAAGCGTCATTGTCGAAGCGTGCATCGGGAATATCCCCAGACGCTGAAATGAAATTCCAGGAGGGTGGGTATGTCTTTATTATATGATCCGCGCCGCAAGCGTCCACAGCTGTGGACCTATCCTGTTTTTATCCTGATTTCGCTGGGGCTTTTCTGGGGGTTTTACAGCTATAGCGAGAAGAAAGCGGCCCAGCACAGAGCGGCCCCGGCAAGTGCGGAATCCGACAAGGAATACTAACGGTGGGCTGGAGATAATGCATGTTTAAGCCTTTTGGAAGGAAATGTTGTTGCGTGATCCTGGCCGCCTGGGGGATGCTCTTTTCCGCCCTTCCGGCAGGGGCTGAAAATACCCGGCAGGATGTTACTTCCCGTATGGCCCGCCTTGAGCGGGACAATGCGGCGCTCAGGATGGATGTGGCCATGCTCAAGGATGAGCGCGTCAAGTCAGCCCAGGCCGTGGCGGCCGCCGTGGCCTTGTCCGCATATCCGCCTGCGCCCACAGCTCCGGCCGGTAATTTCCTGAAGACCAAGCTCGACATGGACCTTTACGGGTATATCAAGGCGGATGCGGTATTCGCTACATCAGACCCTGCGGCATCAGCGGCCGCCAACAGCAGTGTTTCCGCAACCAATGCCCCGCGTGCAACTTGGGGTCACCAGCGTTCCTTCAATATTTCCGGGCAGGATACGCGCCTGGGCCTGAACATGAAGGCCCCTGACATGGATAATGGGGGGAAACTGAGCGGAAAATTCGAGATGGACCTTTTTGCCAATTCAGGTGCAACGTATCAGCCCAGGCTCCGGCTGGCGTACGGGCAGGTGGAATATAAAAAATGGGCGGTCACAGCCGGCCAGACATGGGATTTCTTTGCGCCGCTTAATCCGTCGATCCTTAATCCTGGCGCACTTTTCCGTGGAGGCAATCTCGGCGCGCGGCATCCCCAGGTTTATCTCACCAACAGGTGGGGGCATGCGGCTGGCGGTGAAGTGACAACCAAGGTGGGTGTCATTGATTCCGATGATCCGCTTCAGGAGAACAGCGGTGTCCCTGTCGGCGGGGCCTATGTGGATTATGTTTCGAAGATACTCGGAAGGTCGGCCACATTTGGTTTGGGCGGTATCTGGGGCCGCAATTCGACAGGGTATCTCAACAGCCATAGCACCAAGAACAATAATATTTATGCGGTCACAGCCGGCGTGACCGTCCAGGTCACAGACCAGGTGGCGTTCAAGGCCGAAGGGTTCTCCGGCGCGAAACTGGATGACTTTATGGGGGGGAGCCCCACGGGTATTTCCAACACCACCTTTTTGGCCGCCAGCAAGCCGATCCGGGTGAGGGGCGGATTCATGGAGCTTTGCTTTGTGCCGTTCAAGAAGATTGAGACGAGTGCCGGCGTTGGCCTTGATGATGTCAATGACAACACCACGATCCCCAATCTTGCGGACCGTCAGGCGATCTGGGGGCTGAACAGGACTTACTATGCCAACCTTAAATACAATTTGAGCAAAGACATGCTGGTGGGGCTTGAATACCAGCAGTTCACGACCCATTGGCTTGACGGGGTGACGAATATTTCCAACAGGATCCAGACATCGCTGATTTATAAGTTTTAATTCATATTGTTTCAATAGAAAGAGGGTATGATGCATTCCCACGCGGTCCTGCTTATGTCCTGCCCTGACCAGAAAGGCATCACGGCGGCTGTCACGGATTTTGTTTTCAAGCGCGGCGGCAATATCGTTGACGCGGCCCAGCATGCGGATGAAGAGGCAGGCGCTTTTTTCATGCGCATCGAATGGGAGCTTTCAGGATTTGCCATCAGCCCCCAGGATATTGCCGGTGAGTTCCGGCCTTTGGCCGAACGTTTCGGGATGTCCTGGGAAATTTACCTTACGGGCGCCCCGGTCAAGACCGCCGTCTTTGTTTCCCGGCAGTTGCATTGCCTGCACGATCTCTTGTTCCGTTACAAGGCCGGGCAATTGCCTCATGCCAGGATCAGCCTGATCGTGAGCAATCATCACGACGCCGAGCCCCTGGCGCGCCAGTGGGGGATCGATTTTCTGCATACCCCTGTTTTCCCGGATACCAAGCCTCAGGCTGAGGCGGCACAGCTCGCGGCCCTGCACGAAAAAGGCGTTGAACTGGTGGTTTTGGCGCGTTATCACCAGATCCTGACCGAAGAGTTTATCCGCCATTATCCCCAGCGCATCATCAATATCCATCATTCTTTCCTGCCGGCGTTTGTGGGAGGAGACCCGTATTCCCGGGCGCACCGCAAGGGGGTCAAGCTTATCGGCGCGACCAGCCATTATGTTATTCCTGCCCTCGACGAGGGGCCGATCATCGAGCAGGATACCGCCCGTATCAGCCATCGTCACGCTGTTAAAGATCTGGTTGAGATAGGGCAGGACCTTGAACGGGTTGTCCTTTACCGTGCTGTCCGCTGGCATCTGGAGCGCAAGATCCTTTCTTACGCCAACAAGACGGTCATTTTTGGTTGATCTGCATGGCGTTTGATCCAGGGTGATCGCGCGGGTTTCGCTTTACTTTGACTTTACAATTATTATAATCAGTACGGCTCTGTTCAATGGCGTGGCGGGAACCAACATCTGATACAAGGAGTACCGACGGTGAGAATTGTCATACAACATGTTCTTTTTTTCGTCGCGGCGACTTTTTTCTTTTTCTTTTTTAATCCGCCCGCCCGCGCCAGCAACCTTGTCCTTTCCAGTCCTTCTCTCATCAACAAGAACACGAGTGCCCATACCCAGGATATTTCCTTCAGTATTTCATGGAACAATTCCTGGTGCGACACCGGCGGCGCGTGCAACGGCGACGCGCAGGTGGCGACGTCCAACTGGGACGCGGCCTGGGTTTTTGCCAAGTTCGCCACATGGAATGCGGGCACGTCAACCTGGGGCGACTGGGCGCACTGCACGCTGGCCCGCGACAACGGCGGCTTGTCCGCGCCGACGGGAGCGAGGGTGACCATGGGGTGCAACCGTCCGGGCACGGCCTCGGTCGACTGTTCACAGTCGGATGCCGTGGGCAAGGGCGCATTCATTTATCGCAACAGCGCCGGGACGGGGAGCAACTCCTTCACCGGAGGCGCCTTGCACTGGCTTTACGGCACCGACGGGGTGGGCGACACCGACACGGTCAAGGTTGACATTTTCGGCGTCGAAATGGTCTACATCCCGGCGGGGCCGTTTTACGTCGGCGATGTTGACGCCGTCAGCGATGCCGGCGATATCAATTCGTTTTACACGTACGGCTGTTCTTCGCCGGGCTGTTCCTACCAGATCGCCTCCGAGAGTGCTATCACCATCGGCACATCGGCCGGGAATTTGTATTATCGCAGTGACAATGCCTACGCGGGTGATCTGACAGGCCCCATTCCGGTCGCTTTTCCCAAGGGGTACAACGCTTTCTATATCATGAAATATGACGTGTCGCAGGGGCAGTGGCGCGATTTTCTTAACACGCTCACGCGCCCCCAGCAGAACACGCGCGCGGCCTCGCGCACCGCCGGCGCCTATGCCATGTCCGCCGCCGCGTCGGGCACGGATATCACCACGTGCGTGACGCCCAACTGGTGGTGCCGCAACGCCATCCGCGTGCCCGCAACGGTCCCTGCGGACCGTATCGCTTTCGGGTGCGATCTGGACATGAACGGGACGTTCAACGGCACCAGCGATGGCGAATGGGTGGCGGCGAACTGGCTTTCGTGGCCGGATCAGGCGGCGTACGCGGCGTGGGCCGGCTTGCGGCCGTTCACGGAGCTGGAGTATGAGAAAGCCGCGCGCGGGCCCCAACAGGCGGTCAACGACGAATTCGCCTGGGGCGACGCGACCGCCGACGCCGCGACAACGTCGCTTTCGGCCAACGGCGCTAACAATGAAACCCCGGACCGGGGAAACCTGAATTATTCTTCCAGCGTTCCGCGGGGCCCGTACCGGGTGGGCACGTTCGCGGGGGCGGCCACCACACGGCACACCTCGGGGGCCGGTTATTTCGGGGCGATGGACCTTTCCGGGGGTCTCTGGAAACGCCCGGTGTCTGTGGGCGGGTCGGCAGGGCGCTCGTTTGATGGCATGCACGGGGACGGGACGTTAAGTACGAACGGCAGCGCCACGGTATCCACATGGCCGGGGTATTCTACCGGGGAAGTCACAGGCGCGACCACAGGGTCCGGTTTTCGCGGCGGTACGTGGATCTATGCTACATCAGTCGCGCGTGTTTCCGACCGGTACCACGCATCGCGCGACTATGCGACTCGTTACTACGGTAGCGGCGCTCGTGCGGCCAGGACATCCCCCTGATCATTTTGGGTTTTTGATGTTTTGAGGTTTTGTTGTTGAACGAAGCATTGAATGTCCTTCCGGGAGGGCTTAACCCAGGTAACTGCGGCAAAAAGGTGCGGTGACATGCTTGATTCAATCTGGGGAGACTGGTTAAAGCAGGTTGATGAACTCTTCCGCGATACTACGCTTAATTTGGACAGCAATGTTTGTGGATAAACCCGGATTTTGGTGCGCCCGCAGCTCAATTGGATAGAGCATTTGACTACGGATCAGATCAGCGCTGCGGTGCCGACGATCTTGCGTTTCTCAAAGAGAACATACTCCTTATACCCGGCGGCAAGCGCCAGTTCAACGCCTTTGTCAAAGTGGGAGCCTACATCCTCAGGGCGGTGGGCGTCCGAACCGAATGTGATGGGGATCCCCTGGGCGCAGTACAGTTTGAGGTCATGGAGAGAAGGGTATATTTCCTGCACGGGTTTACGCAGGCCGGATGTATTGATCTCGATCACGACCCCTGTCTTTTTGAAAACGCGCGCGTTCTCTTCGATCTCGGCGGTCATGTCGACGGTCGGACGGAAATCGAATTTCTTGACCAGGTCGATATGGGCCAGGATATCGAACAAGCGTGCCTGGGCGCTTTGGCGCAGGAGGCGGTTGTAGTCGCGGTAAACCTCGTTCACATCCCTGATATCCCATTCTTTCATCTGGATCGGGTCATCGAACCCCCATTTTTCTATGAAATGAACAGATCCGATGACGTAGTCATAAGGGTACTCGGCCAGCAATGATCTGGTCTGCTCTTCAAAGCCCGGGATAAAATCCGCTTCGATCCCCACCAAGACTTTCAAGGTATCATTGAATTCGGCACGCACACGTTCGATCATATGATGGTAGATCGGCAGTTGTGAGCGGTCCATGGTGATGGTGGGGTCCTTATGCGAAAGAAGCGGGGCATGATCTGAAAAACCGATCTGTGCCAGGCCTGCCTTGACGGCTTGCCGGGCGTAGGCCTGCGGGGCACCGGAAGCGTGGCCGCACAGGGGGGTATGCATATGGTAGTCTGAAACGGGTAACATGAGCGGATTATAACACAATAGGAAGGGTGAACAACCGGATATGATTTTTTTGTGTCCGGCGGTTATTTGTCCCGCATTTTTCAATAGGGACAGGTGAACGCGGGATAACCCCGGCTTTTCTGGATGATAAAAGATATGGAAGCCGACGATTTTGCATCCGCACAATCTTTTGTGGATAGATTCGTAGACAAGATTGTGCTACTGCAAAATCTGGGTTTATGATATTATCCTGAAACATTGAAAGGGATGGTCATGGAAGACATATTTCACAAGCTCATCACCGACGTCGGGGAGGATCCTTCCCGGGCGGGACTCAAGGGGACGCCGGGTCGCGCCGCGCGGGCGTACGCCTTTTTGACCAAGGGGTACACCCAGGATATCCCCAAGATTATCAATGGTGCCATTTTTCCTTCGGATAACGACGAGATGATCATTGTCAAGGACATCGAACTTTATTCGATGTGCGAACATCATCTGTTGCCGTTTTTTGGGAAGTGCCATGTGGGCTATATCCCCCGCGGCAAGGTTTTGGGGTTGTCCAAGATCGCGCGCATTGTGGATGTCTTTGCGCGTCGTTTCCAGATCCAGGAGAACCTGACCAAGCAGGTCGCCGATACTATTATGGAATACACCGATGCCCGCGGTGTCGGGGTTGTTATTGATGCCCAGCACCTGTGCATGATGATGCGCGGGGTCGAAAAACAGAATTCGGTCATGAAAACATCCTGCATGCTGGGGACGTTCCGTTCCAACAGCTCCACGCGCAGCGAATTTCTAAGTCTCATCCGATGACACCAGACCCCCGCGCCACGATCCGTCTTAAAGAGGTGCGACTGCGGGCCGTTATGGGGACCGAGCCTCATGAACGTGAGGCGCCACGGGACCTTGAGGCGGATATTTCGTTTGAATACGATGCGTCCCTTGCCGCGGCAACCGATGCCCTGGGCTGCGCCGTGGATTATGCGGCCATGCATCGGGATATCGCGGGGGCCGTGGCCGGCACCAGATTTTTGCTCCTGGAGCGTCTGGCGGCCTTTATCCTTGATATCGTGATGCGCGATCCGAAGGTTCTTGCCGCCAGTATTATATTGGAGAAACCTGCTGTGTTAGAAGGGGTCGGTGGCGTTGCCATTAGCATGTCAGCTCAAAAGGCGGGTGGCGCAGGCATAGTCTCTGGCAGGTGCTGCTGATGGGCTGTCTTCTCCTCCTTCTTCTCTTTGTGGCTTTTCCGGTGGCTGAGTTTACGGTCACCATGAAGGTTGCGGCGCATATCGGTCTTTGGGATACGGTTATTCTTCTGGTGTTTTCTGCTTTTTGGGGGACTTATTTGGCGAAACATCAAGGCATGGTTGTGATGTCCCGGATCCAGGCCTGTTTAGCGCAGGGGCGCGTGCCCACGCAGGAAATGCTGGATGGGTTTCTCGTCTTTCTGGGAGGTGTTTTGTTCGTTTTTCCTGGATTTATCAGTGACATAATGGGGTTGGTCCTTGTTTTTCCTCCCACACGCTGGGTGGTGCGGTATTTCGTGGTGGCGGGCTTCCGCGGGCATGTGACGCCTTCCTCTGGAGAGGGCGCCCCTGTCCGTCCTGCAAGCCGGCGGACGACGGAAGGTATCGGCCGAGGTCCTGTGGAGGACGCAGAGGTCGTGGAATAGAAAAGATGCAGATTTTTCTTGCCAACAGGCGTTTTGTTGTTACTATATACCCGGATTTTCAAATCATCTCCGGATGAGAAAGGTTTTGACCATGAGACTCAAAGATGAGATCGCCTTAATTACGGGTTCGGCGCGCGGTATCGGCCGCGAGATAGCGGAAACGTATGCCCGGGAAGGGGCCTTGGTCATTATTTCCGATATTAAACCTGAAGATTGCCAGCTTACGGCGGATGAGTTTAAGGCTAAAGGGTACAAAGCGGATGCCTTTGCCTGTAATGTGACCAGCTCGGCTGATGTGGACCAGTGCGTTGAAAAAATATTGGAAAAATATGGGCGCATCGATATCCTGGTCAATAATGCAGGCATTACGCGCGACGGCCTTTTCCTGCGCATGAAGGAAGAGGACTGGGACGCGGTGATCAATGTGAACCTCAAGGGCACATTCAACGCGTGCAAATCCGTCTCCAGGGCGATGCTTAAGGCGCGCAAGGGGAAGATCATCAATATCGGATCTGTCATTGGCGTCATGGGGAATGCGGGCCAGGCCAATTATGCGGCCAGCAAGGCCGGCGTTATCGCGTTGGCCAAGTCTCTGGCCCGCGAGTTTGCGTCGCGCAATATTACGGTCAATGCGGTGGCTCCGGGGTATATCAAGACGGCGATGACGGATAAATTGACGGATGATGTCAAGAACAAGATCCTTGAGTCCGTTCCGCTTGGGCGTATGGGGCTCCCTTCGGATGTGGCCAATGTGTGCTTGTTCCTCGCCTCGAAAGAAGCAGATTATGTTACCGGGCAGACGATCCTCGTCGACGGTGGTATGGTTACGTATTAATACAGGGATGAAATCAAGGTAGGTAAAAAGGAGGCTTTCATGGCTGTCGCAGAAAAAGTAAAATCCATCATCGCGGAACAGTTGGGCGTCAAGATCGAGGAAGTCAAGCCGGAAGCGTCATTCATCGACGATCTCGGTGCTGATTCGCTCGATACGGTCGAACTTATCATGGCGCTCGAAGAAGAGTTCAATGTCGAGATCCCCGATGAAGATGCCGAGAAGATGGCCAAGGTCGGCGATGCGATCAAATATATCGAGGAAAAGGCTGCCGCTTAACACGCAGGGGTTCTTTGCAGGATCACGGTATTAAATTTGCCCCGGCAGTCTTTTGTCGGGGCAAATATTTTTATTAGGATGACGGGTTTCGTGCTGCTGCAAAATCTGGGTTAACGACGGGGAGTATGTCCTATGGAAAAACGACGGGTAGTCCTCACAGGTATAGGGGTTCTTTCACCGGTAGGCTCCGGTGTCGAAAATTTCTGGTCAGCGCTCGTGGCGGGCAAGAGCGGTGTGGGTCCCATTACCCGGTTTGATGCCTCACAGTTCGACGCCCGGATCGCTGCTGAACTCAAGGATTACAAGTCCGAGGATCATTTCAATTCCAAGGATGCCCGCAAGACTTCTCTATTTATCCAGTATGCTGTTGTGGCCGCGCGTGAGGCTGTCATTAATGCCGGTTTCAAGATGGACCAGGCCGATCCCCATCGTGTGGGGGTCGTGATCGGGTCCGGTATCGGTTGTGTTCGCTCCGCCGAAGAAGAATACCAGAAGTTTCTGGATAAAGGCCCTGGCCGTATTTCTCCTTTTTTCATCCCCAAAATGATCATCAATGAGGCGGCTGGGCAGGTTTCCATTGAGACCGGGGCCAAGGGGCCGGCCACATGTTCGGTGACGGCGTGTGCCACGGGCACAACCTGCATCGGCGACGCTTTCAGGATGATCCAGTACGGGGAGATCGATGCGGCTTTTGCTGGAGGGACGGAAGCGGCGATTTGTGTTCTGGGGGTAGGCGGTTTTGCCTCGCTGAAGGCCCTGTCGACGCGTAACGACGCGCCTGAACAGGCCAGCCGCCCGTTCGACAAGGACCGTGATGGATTCGTCATGGGCGAGGGGGCCTGCGTTGTTGTCCTTGAAGAGCTTGCCTATGCCAGGAAGCGCGGCGCCAATATCATCGCCGAGATCGTCGGGTTCGGACAGACATCGGATGCTTTTCATTCGACGGCGCCTGAGGATTCCGGCGACGGCGCGGCCCGGGCCATGGTCATGGCGGTGAAGGGTGCGGGGCTTCGGCTGGAGGATGTGGATTATATCAATGCGCATGGCACATCCACGTATCTCAATGACAAGATCGAGTCGCTGGCGATCCGCAATGCTTTCGGCGCGCATGCCCGGAAACTGGCGGTGAGTTCCACCAAATCAATGACAGGACACCTTTTGGGGGCGGCGGGGGCCGTTGAGCTGGCCGCCTGTGCGCTGGCGATCCGCGACCAGGTCATTCCGCCGACCATCAATTACACCACGCCTGACCCTGAATGCGACCTGGATTATGTGCCCAATCAGGCACGCCGGACCAGGGTCAATGTGGCCATTTCGAATTCCCTGGGGTTTGGCGGCCACAATGCCACGCTGACCGTGAAGCGTTTTGAAGCGTGAAGAATAACATGCCGGCTTCTGTGCCGGTTTAATCAAGGGACAGATCATGAACAAGTATAAACTGGCGATCATAGCTGGCGACGGAACAGGCCCTGAGGTTGTCCGCGAAGGGATGAAAGTGGTTGAGGCTGCGGCGCAGAAATTTGCTTTCACATATGATGCGGTGCCGTTTGATTTTGGCGGCGAACGCTACCTGCGTACCGGTGAAGTCCTCCCCGTGTCCGCCATCGATGACCTTAAGAAATTCGATGCGATCTTCCTGGGGGCCATCGGGCATCCTGATGTGAAGCCGGGCATCCTGGAGAAGGGGATATTGCTCAAGCTGCGCTTTGACCTTAACCAGTATATCAATCTGCGTCCCGTTCAGCTGCTGGATGCGCGTTTCTGCCCGCTCAAGGGAAAAACGCCCGATGATATCAATTTTACCGTGGTCCGTGAGAATTCGGAAGGCCTCTATGCCGGTGCGGGTGGAAGTCTGTTCAAGGATACCCCGCAGGAAGTTGCGATCCAGGAAAGCATCAACACCCGTTTCGGCGTGGAGCGTTGTGTGCGCTTCGCGTATGAATACGCCCGCAAATACAGCCGGCGTAAACAGCTGACCCTGTGCGGGAAGACCAATGTCCTGACGCATGCCTTCGACTTGTGGCAGAGGACGTTCAATGATGTGGGGCGTGAATATACAGATATCAAGACAGATTACGCGCATGTCGACGCCATCACGATGTGGATGGTGAAAAATCCGGAGTGGTTCGATGTGATCGTGACAGATAACATGTTCGGCGATATCATCACCGACCTCGCGGCCATGATCCAGGGAGGCATGGGCATTGCTGCCGGCGGGAACATCAATCCCCAGGGGGTTTCGATGTTTGAGCCTATCGGCGGGTCGGCCCCCAAGTATACGGGCAAGAATGTCATCAATCCCCTGGCCGCCATTGGTGCCGGGGCCCTGATGCTCCGCGAGCTGGGGGAAGTGAAGGCCGCTGATGCCATCGAGGCGTCGATCCGTACGGTTGTCACGACAAAGATCAAAGATCTTGCCGCGGGCAAGATGGGTTATTCCACCACCGAGGTGGGGGACCTGGTCGTCAAACATTTGTAAGCACGTTGTATTATCTTGAAATTAATGTGTAGGGGCGGGTTTGTAACCCGCCCTTGTCTGGGTTTTACACCCCCCCGTTTGAGGAGCCGTTATGAAAAAATATGTCGTGGCTATTTTAGGGGCGCGTTCCGCTGTCGGCCAGTGCATGTACGACATCGTGCGCCAGCGTGCATTTCCTGTCAAAGAACTGCGTCTCATTTCTCCCAGCGGCGCCAAGGGCGAGATGCATGGCCTGCCGCTTTTGCCGCTTCATGCGGATGTCTTTAAAGGGGTGGATGTGGTCCTCAGCTCTCCCGGGGCTGATATCAGCCGGGAATGGTCGCCGGTGGCGGCCAGGGCAGGGGCCGTGGTGATTGACAATACCAGCCAGTTTCGCATGGACAAGGATGTCCCCCTGGTGGTCCCGGAGGTCAATCCCGGGGATGTGAAGTGGCACAAGGGGATTATCGCCAACCCCAATTGTTCCACGATCCAGATGGTTGTCGCGCTCAAGCCCTTGCATGATTATGCCAGGATCAGGCGCATTGTTGTTTCCACCTACCAGGCCATCTCGGGGGCAGGTTCTGAGGCGATCGACGAGATGAGGCATCAGGTCAAGGGCGACATGGCGGTCAAGAAGCTTGCCTATCAGATCCTGCATAATCTTATTCCGCAGATCGATGTTTTTGCCGATAACAATTACACCAAGGAAGAAATGAAGATGGTCAACGAAACATGCAAGATCATGCATGACGATGCCATCAGGGTCACCGCTACCTGTGTCCGTGTGCCGGTGTTTAATTCCCATTCCGAGTCGGTCAATATCGAGACCGAAAAGAAGATCACCCGTGCCAAGGCCATCGAGCTTTTATCCAAGGCCCCGGGGGTTGTGGTGGTGGATGATCCTTCTGCCAGGAAATACCCGATGCCTCTGGATGCCGACGGCAAGGATGCGACGTTCGTGGGGCGTATCCGCGAGGATGCGTCCATTGCCAACGGGCTGAACCTGTGGGTTGTTTCCGACAATCTCAGGAAGGGTGCGGCCCTTAACGCGGTGCAGATCGCGGAGAAGCTTGTTGAATATCATATGCTCTAGTGTAGTGTCCCTAACACTTCTTTACTTTTGATATTTTTTCTAATATACGCTCAACCGGGGCACTCCAAATGAACACTTTTGGATTTTGGTTATGATTATCAATAAATTTATAGATTGCTTCAATCAAGACGGGGAC
>CAILQW010000050.1 GCA_903836515.1 Candidatus Omnitrophota bacterium
CTCACAGCCGCTACAGCAATGTGAAGTGCATCATTATAATACTTTTGCGGCAAGATCCCTGCTTTCACATAACAATCAGCCAAAGACTCAGCCTCATCATCAACTTCCAGCACCGTGCAACCGTCAACCAGCCTTAACAAGCGTTCCTTCAATCCATGGTCTGAAACCTGAGCAATCTCATCCAGGACAAGCGTGGAAACATAAAGGTCATAATCACCGATCTTGCGCCAGAAATCCTTTGTCAGTTGCATGCGCTCGGGCGTACGCACATCAAAATACGCACTTGGCACTGACGTATCAAAATATATCTTCTCTTTATTCATGGTCCGTATCCTTTAAGTCAAGTTTACATTAAGACCCTGGAAAAGTCGAACTATAAACAAACGACGATCCCTCATCTTGGGAATGAAGGATCTGCGCCTTGAAATCAGGGCAACCTGGGACTTTACCCTTGCCCTGTTACTGCTCGATCAACTGCCCCTTGACCGTCAGGCTTTTCTTCTTGCTGCGCATCTGGACGGGCAGGGCGGGGTCTTCTACAAATTCCAGAGCCTTCATGGTCCCGTCCTTGCCGACACTGAACTTGCCTTTTTCGTGGTTGTACATGGACAGGATCTCGGCTGCGGTTAAAACACGGTTGAATATTTTCACTTCATCGATTGAGCCATTTAGAAATCTGCCACCCGTAGCATATCCTCGAGCAATGCTAAAATTGATAGATGTGGCTGGGCTTATGTTTGAAGAACAACCAAACCTCGCTGAAGCCAACTCAATGCCATCTATATAGTGATAACAAGAACTTGAATCCTTCATAATAAGGCAGTGTCAATAAATACAATTCCTTTAAATGTCTTCCGTTTTTCCACTTCGGGGATTAAAATAATCCATTATTTAACCCGGAGACGGCTATGCCTTCATTGCTCAGGAATGTCAAAAATATCTTTATCGGACAGGCCAAGAGTCCTTTCGATCGGGATGTTTTTCATAAAATATCGCTCATCGCGTTTTTAGCCTGGATCGGGCTGGGGGCGGACGGGTTGTCGTCGTCCTGTTATGGTCCCGAGGCGGCGTTTGTGGCCTTGCAGGGGCATACGTATCTCAGTGTTTTTGTGGGCCTGGCCACGGTGGGCACGGTTTTTCTCATCAGCGCGAGCTATTCCCAGATCATCGAGCTTTTCCCTTCGGGGGGCGGCGGGTATCTGGTCGCCAGTAAACTCCTCAATCCTACCCTGGGGATGTTCTCGGGGTGTGCGCTCATCATCGATTATGTCCTGACAATCTCCCTGTCTGTGGCCAGCGGCACTGACGCGATCTTCAGTTTTCTGCCTCCCGAATTCCAGATTATCAAACTCCATATGGCGGTCGTGGGCGTAATTCTGTTGACGGTCCTGAACATGCGGGGCGTCAAGGAAACCATTGAGCCGCTCATTCCGGTTTTTATGGTGTTTCTCATCACGCATGCGTTCATCATCCTTTATGCCTTTGTGACCCATGCCGGGCAGTTTCCCGAGGTTGTTTCGCAGGCGGCATCCGAGGCCAAGACCGCATCGGCCCAGATCGGGGTGTTCGGGGTGATCTTGCTGTTACTGCGGTCCTACAGCCTGGGCGCGGGAACGTATACGGGGATCGAGGCGGTTAGTAACGGTCTTTCCGTTTTGCGCGACCCCAAGGTCGAGACAGGCAAGCGCACCATGAGTTATATGGCCTGGTCCCTGGCGTTCACGGTTTTTGGCTTGATGGTCGCTTATTTGCTCTTCCATGTGGTGCCCCAGAACGGCAAGACGTTGAATGCGGTGTTATTTGAGTCCATGACGCATGACTGGGGGAAATGGGGCGTGGTTTTCCTGGTCACGACCCTTCTTTCCGAAGCATTCATTCTTTTTGTCGCGGCCCAGACAGGTTTCCTGGGCGGTCCCAGGGTGTTGGCGAGCATGGCCATCGACCGCTGGTTCCCCAGTAAATTCGCCAACTTGAGCGACCGACTGGTTACCCAAAACGGCATCCTCATCATGGGGATTGCGGCCTTGATCACCATGGTCCTGGCGCACGGCAAGGTTCAACTGCTTGTTATTTTTTACAGTATCAACGTGTTTATCACGTTCTTTTTGTCCCAGCTGGGCATGGTCATTCACTGGTGGAATCAGCGCAAGGAGCCGGGGCACTGGCGGCGGCGGATATGTATCAGCGGTTCGGGCCTGGTGCTCACCACGTTCATTTTGTGCTCGGTGGTCCTGATCAAGTTCCATGAAGGCGGGTGGATCACCCTGTTTGTGACAGGGTCTCTGGCCATCCTGGCGATCATGATCAAGCGCCATTATTTCAAGGTTGCCAAGATGCTGCACCGGCTGAACACTTTGGTGCATGCCGCGATGATAGCACCCGTTGTGACGGAAAAACCTGTTCCTTTCGATCCCCAGGGCCGCACCGCGGTCATTCTGGTGGGCGGGTTCAACGGGCTTGGCCTGCACACGCTCTTTAATATCCGGCGCTTTTTCGGCAAGGAGTTCAGGAATTTTGTGTTCGTGCAGGTGGGGATCATCGATGCCGGGAATTTCAAGGGTGCTTCCGAGGTCGTTAATCTCAAGGAGAAGGTCGACAAGGACCTTGTCCGTTATATCAGTTTCATGAGCCAGCAGGGGTTCTATGCCGAGGGTATGGCCTATATGGGGGTCGATATCCTCGAGGAAGCCGGGAAGGTCATCGATGTGGTCTCCAAGCGGTTTCCCCAGGCAGTGATCTTCGGCGGACAGCTCGTATTTCCCAAAGAGACATTATGGACCCGCTGGCTGCACAACGAAACGGTTTTCGCCCTGCAGCGCAAGTTTTATCAGAGCGGGATCCCGTTCGTCATTCTGCCCATCCGCGTTTGATCTAAGGGGCGTTTTGATGCCGACATGGACGCTATGGCTGGGGACAGGCCTTCTGTTCCTGACGGGCTTTAATGTGCTGGCCTTAAGCTGGGGGAAATGGCCGGATCTTCTGGTGGATTTTGGCCGTGAACTTTATATCCCCTGGCAGTTGAGCCAGGGCAACGTCCTTTACCAGGACATTCATTTTTATTACGGCCCGTTCTCCAAATATTTTTATGCCCTTCTGTTCAGGGTGTTTTCTCCCAGCCTTCTTCTTGTTTTCATCACCAACGCCCTCATCCTTGCCCTGCTTGCCGTCCTTCTTTACCGGACGCTGAGGGCATTTGCAACACGCGGGGCATCCTGGGCCGCACTGGGGATTTTCTTCTCCCTCTTTGCGTTTGGCCAGTACACAGGCATTGCGAATTACAATTACATGGCCCCGTATTCCCATGAACTGGTGCACGGGCTTTTTTTATCATGCCTCGCGCTTTATCTTTTTTCCCGCGCGCTCAAGCGCCCGTCGTGGGGCTATACTTTCCTGATCGGCGTGACAACAGGCATGGCGCTTTTGACCAAGGTCGAAGCCGCGATGGCTCTTGCCGGAACGTTGGCGGCGGGATGTTTGCTGACGGCGCGCGTCGGTGGAAAAGCGTATTGGCCGCGTCATGGGGGCATGTTCTTCATCGGGCTATTGATCCCGGTGCTTTTGTTTTGGATATTTTTTTCTGTAAAGATGGGCCCTGTTCAAGCCTGGGGTGTTCTTCTGGGGCCTTATGCGGAGGTTTTCAACCCCGGGTCGGTTAAAAATCCTCTTTTTCAGGAACTTTCAGGCTGGGCCCTTCCCGGAAAGAATGTATGGCTGATGGGCAAGGCCGCGGGCGGATATGGGATTGTTGCGGTATGTGTTGTTTTTTTGGCATGGCTGGCGGGCCGAAGCCGCAAGCGGTGGATCGGCTGGGGGACAGGGATCGGGATTGTGCTGGCCTGGGCGTGGGCATGCTGGATGTTTTTTGAGAATTATCTGCCGCCCTTCGAGGTTTTTCGGCCGCTTTTTCCCGTCAGTCTGCTGGCCCTTGCGTTTGTCGGGAGGCAGGCATTCAGGTCAACGGCGGCCCCGAAAGAGGCGAAAAATATTCCAAGGTTCATGTTTGCGCTCTTTGGCGTGCTGATGCTCCTCAAGATCCCGGTGTACGGCCATATTTTTCATTACGGGTTTGCCCTGGCCATGCCGGCGGTGCTTTTCCTGGTTGTTGCGATCCTTGACGGCGGGGCTGTATTGTGCGGGCGGATCAGGGCACGGCCTGTGATTTTTTATGCATTGGTCATGATGGTTTTTATGGCGGTTGTCTTAAATTACCGGAACATGAGCGCGTATTATTTTGCGTTGAAACATTATCCTGTTGCCGGCGGGGCCGATCGTTTTCTGTCCTACGATCCGCGCTTTTCTCCCCGCGAGCCGGGCATGGCGCAGGCGCTGGCTTTTATGCAGGGATTGCCCGAGGGGACATCCGTGGCGGTTTTGCCGGAAGGGGTGATGCTCAACTACCTTGCCCGCCGTACCAATCCCACCCCTTATTTTGAATTTACGCCCAACTTTTTCGACATGGTCACGGAAGCCAGGGTCTTAAGTGCGTTCCAGTCAACACCGCCGGAAGTGATCGTTTTGCTCGACCGTGACATGAGCGAATATGGGGCGCGTTATTTCGGGAAAGATTA
Source organism: Candidatus Omnitrophota bacterium (assembly GCA_903836515.1). Classification (GTDB taxonomy): domain Bacteria; phylum Omnitrophota; class Gorgyraeia; order Zapsychrales; family Fredricksoniimonadaceae; genus Fredricksoniimonas. The sequence continues at coordinate 4,569 of CAILQW010000050.1, forward strand.
TGCGCGGTCTTTGTTCGGATGGATCGTGCAAAACTATGACGTCGTCTTCCGTACAGGGGCTGCGCCATTTTCAGGGCAGGGGTTCTGGGCTGTGGGGATGCGCCGCAAGGGGAGAGGAGATCTTTGACACAGGTTGTGGAGGCCATGCTGATCGGCGGGGTCGTCATGGCCCTTCCGGTGTTTTTCATGATGAAGAAAGAGTTAATGAATGATAACAAAGTGTAGAATATGGAGCGAGAAACCGTTTAAATTGGGTGCGCGTTGTTTAAATAAATTATATAATATATACTTATCTCTATGGTGGACGATTTAACAACATTCCATAGAGATAGTTGACATGGTTCTTCTTCGTAAAAATACCATTCTGAGGCGTTGTACAGCCTTGGTCATTGCCGCGAGTTTGCTGTGCCCGCCGGCATATGCCCAGGGGATCCAGCTCCCTCCGGCGGGTGACAAGGTGGCTTTGAGTTCTTGGGCTGTTCCCCCGCTCCTTAAAGGCCTAAAGGTTTATCCAGACAATCCCTTCCGTTTTGATTTTCTTTTAGATAAGGGTCATTCTAAAAGTTCCCAAGGCCGTTTGGAGATTGATGCCGGACGCTTGATTAGATATTTTATGACTACGTTGACGATCCCTGAGAAAGATCTTTGGGTGAATCTTTCGCCTTATGAAAAAGATCGAATTATTCCAGAAGCTCTTGGAGTAACAGAAATGGGAAGGGATATGTTGGCGCAGGATTATATTCTCAAGCAGGTTACTGCGTCGCTTATGGATCCCGAAGGGAAGACTGGTAAAGCATTTTGGGATAAAGTGTATGCCCAGGCGCAACGACGTTACGGGACAATAGATATTCCTGTAGATACATTTAATAAAGTTTGGGTTATGCCCGATAAGGCGGTGGTGGATGAGTATAACAATATGGCATTTGTAGTTGATAGTAAACTTAAAGTCATGGTCGAGGAGGATTACTTGGCGCTTGAGAAAAATGCAACATCATCCATGACGAATAAAATTGGGTCTGATATTGTCAGGGAGGTCATTATCCCTGTCTTGACCCAAGAGGTTAACGAAGGGGAAAATTTTGTGCTCTTGCGGCAGGTATATCACTCATTGATCTTGGCGGCGTGGTACAAACGGAAGATTAAAGAGAGTATGCTTGATAAGGTTTATGTCGAACGCAATAAGATCGCTGGCGTTGATCTTGTTGATAAGGCTCAGAAAGAGAAGATTTACGCTCAATATCTTGAGGCGTTCAGGAAAGGTGTTTATAACTATATCAAAGAAGAGTATGACGCGGTGAAACGGGAAATAATCCCCAGGAAGTATTTTTCAGGTGGAGAATCGTTCACAGACGATGCCATGGATCCGATACTAGTAATCAAGAAGGTTGGCGCGTCACAAGTTGGTGCGGATTTGCCAGGAGATTTCAGTGCGATTGCGGTTGTTGTTGACCCTGTTTCAGGAGCAGGCGATCATAGCACAAAGGTATTATTGGCGAACGAATTATCTGAAGAAGTATTTGAGAAAAAATGGGCTGAATATATTCAGAAAGAGGGATTAGGGCAGTATGAAAAATTATTGCCTTTATTCACGCGTGAAGTGAAAGAGTCGTTGTTGGATGATCCTGCGTTAAGACCAGTTTTTCTTCAGATTCTTCCAACGCACAGTATGGGAGAAATAGTGGTTCTTGAAGAAAACAATAATTTGATTCATCAAAAAATCGGACAAAAAACGTTGATGGATTATATGGAGCAATATAGTAGTTTTCTTGTTAGTGGTGATGTGGCGAAGACGAATAATCTGGCGTCTAAAGATGGGATTCAATTATTAGTGGGAGTCACTGACCGGCCGTCTGATAATACGATGTATCCGCTTTTTCAAGTCGCTAATGGAAGACAAGTATTTTTTCCGCTTCCTGATGGGACATGGTTAGGTGTTAAGGGCGCCGGACAATTCATTGACCCCAAGAAATTACCGCACTACCCTGAGGAGGACAAAGAACACCCTGTTAATTCACGGCACACGGGGGTTGCCTCAGAGAAATATGCCCAACGTGCCATGCGAGGGGCGCCTTTTTTTACAGAAAGTCCCCGTGAATTTGTTCAGTTTTTGGGATATCGGCGCATCAATGATTTACCTGATGGGAATGGGAACCTTGTTTCTGTGACAGAATTGAAAAATCCTTCGGGTGGGGGTGATCTTAACCCTGTTCTTGTATTTAATCGGACACTTACGCCTCAGCGATTAGTAAAGCTACCTCAGTTGGTTCAAACAGATCCAGGTTTGCAACATTTATCACGCAAATTATCAAGGGTTTTGAGTGGTCTTGGATTGTTACCTATTGGCACTGGATTGAATGCAGCTGATCTTATATTAATGGTAATGAAAAACAGAGGGAAAGCCGAGGCGTTAAAACAAAATAAAGGATGGTTTAAAGTCACACTACATAGTCAAGATATGACATTGGCAGGTGAAGAGGCCGATAACATCGAATGGGTTCCGTATCAAGATTACATTCAATTGGTTTTAAAAGGTTTGGCCACGCAGGATGATGACAAAGAGCTTTTGATTAGAAGTAAGTTGAGTACCGCTGGAATGTTTAGCACTGTTTATGCATTATCAAATATGATACGAAGATTGCCTTATGATCAAAAAAGCATCTTGTTCCCGTCACCTTCCATAGCATTGAAGGTTTTATTTGAATCATATTTCTCATCATTAGATGAAAATTATCTAGCAATTTGGGCAAAACGATATGGTAATTCTGTTCGATCTCTTCCCACTAGATTATGGGATGAAAGAATGGATTTCTTTCATCCTTCAAGTGATTCCGTTATCTTTGAGAATATGAAATTCACTGGAGAAGTTTATTCTAGTATTCTTTCATTGGCACAAGAGGAAATGTCCCGCAGAAAAAAGAATATAGACCGATTTGGTAAGACAGGAAATTCAGACAACAAGGTAGATAATGGCGGTATTGACTTTAATACTGGGAAACTCAATCTTTTGCTTGAGCATATTGGCGGCGAAATTAAATTCAATATTAATCCGGTGATGTTGGAGCAGTTGCAAGGTGCTGTGGGGTTTAATCCGGTTATATTGGATATTCAGACAATCCCAGGGCTTTCACAATTTATTGGGATCGGAACGGAACAGATAGGTAAGTAAGGGTAACACTATATTGGCTGTGACATTGTGGAATAAAAAAGGGAGCCTTTTGGCTCCCTTTTTTGATGGGGCGTGTGATCGTGTTATTCGATGGGGATAATGATGACCGTGCCCTTTTTAAGCTTGTTGGGATTCTTGATGCGGTCCTGGTTCATTTCGTAAAGGTATTTCCAGCGGTTGCCGTTGCCCATTTCCTGCTGGGCGATCTTCCAGAGGGAATCGTTGGTCTTGATGGTGTATTCGCGGGTTGAAACCTTGGGCTCGGATTCAAGGCTTTCCTTTTGTTCCACAACGTATTTGCCCTGGTCCGCGTTCTCGACGGTCGCATCCGCGGGGATCTGGTCGGCCGGGACATTGAACTCGTCGATCTCGGCGATCATGAACTGGGCATTTCGGTCCTTCTGCATGCCGGCCAGGTCCTTGACAGGGGCCACCGCGTCGAGCTTGCCGCGCGACACGATCTTGATGCGGTCTTCGCTGATGCCGTGTTCCAGCATGTACGACTTGACCGCGTCACTGCGTTTCTTGCCCAGCTTCTGGTTGTATTCATCCGATCCGCGCACATCGCAGTTGCCGGTAATAAGGATGGCAGCCTCGGGATTCTTGCCCATGGTCTTGACCGCTTTTTCAAGGATGGGGATGTGGTCGTCGCGCAGGTCCGCCTTGTTGTAATCGAAGTAGATCTTGACGTTGCGGATGATCTTCTTGATGAGCAAGGACGGCTTGGGTTCTTCCTTGGGTTTGACTTCCTGGTTGTTCTGTTCGTCGTTGGCCTTGTAATCGTAGATGACCTTAAGCACATAGACGTAGCCGCGGTTGCCCCAGTTCTGTTTCACGGAACCGGGCTGTTTGGGCCACCACCAGTAGCCGCCGCGTTCATCCTTGACCGGAGCGGGCATGGCGTCCGTGGGCCACCAGCTGAAACGTTCCTGAAGCCCCTTGAGGCTGTCCTGACGCTTGGCTTCGCGCGTGGCTTTGTCAATGAACTGGGCGTGCGCGGGCGCGGGCAGTGTCAGCGCGGTGAAGACAGCCGCGAGAGAGACCAGGAAGATGTTACGGGTAAAATTTGATCTGTTATTCATACCAACCCCTTTGATGTATATGTGGAAGATGAATCCTATAATAACACAATTGAAAAAAAGCGAAATAAAAGTTTGAGGTTTTGTGGTATAAGAGGGACATGGATTTTCAACAAGCCTGGGAAGATGCCCTTAAAAATACACAGATCGTGCGCCGGCGGGTCGCGTTACTGCAGACCTTCGAGGATACCCGTGTGCCGTATGTGTTCCTCTCGCCATCGCTCATCAACGACGGGGATACCGTGGTGCGCAAAGGCGAGGTTGTGGTACAGAAGCCCTCCCTGATCCTTCCTCCCAATATACCCCAGTTTGACGGCTTCGAGTTCGGGCAGGACGAGGGAGCGGATCAGAGTTCTGTGATCAATTTTCTTTTGATGCGCGGCATCGCGTTTCCTTCCTTGAAATATAATAACAAGACTTCCTCGCTGGACGTGTTCGAGGGCGGTATGGACCGCGCGGTGCCCTTCATGGCCAACCAGCTTGAACGCGAGGAAGATGTGACCCGCGGCCTTGTTACGGGGCATGAAGAGACATGGCCGTTCTCGATCCTGATTTTTATCTGCACGCAGATCGGGCGCAATAGTGAAATGGACCTCAAGCGGTTGATGGATGATTATCGCCGCCGCCAACAAGACTGATTCTAACCGGGAGAAGATATGCGGCGTATTGCCCTTGGGGTTGTGACGGCCTGTTTAACGCTTCTGGCGGCTTCGACGGCCCTGGCGTCTGTTGAGAAATTCACGCTGGACAACGGGTTGACGGTGCTGGTCAGCGAGATGCCATCGTCTCCCGTGGCCGCGGTTTACGCCTGGGTCAAGACCGGGTCTGCCAACGAGGGGAAGTTTGCGGCCAGCGGGATCACGCATTTTGTGGAGCACATGGTGTTCAAGGGGACGGCGCGGCGCGCAGCGGGCGTGATCCCCGAGGAGGCCAGGGCCATGGGCGGGTACATCAATGCCTCGACAGGGTACGATCATACCGCCTATATCCTCAGCGTCCCCCGCGAGAAACTGGATCATGCCCTTGACCTGGTGGCAGACATGGTCATGAACCCTGCCTTTGACGCGGCCGAGCTGGAACGCGAACGTGCGGTGATCCTTAAGGAAATGCGCATGATCCGCGACAAGCCCGAACGCAAACTCGACGATCTTGTTTACAACACCGTCTACCATGTTCACCCGTATCAATTCCAGATCATCGGCAGGGAGGATGTCTTTAGCGCGCTCAAGCGCGATGATCTCCTGGAATATCACCGCCTGCTTTATGTGCCCAACAACATGATCGTGGCGGTGGCCGGCGGCATTACGTCCAAAGACGCACTGGAGCTTGTTAAAAAATATTTTGGCGGTTATCCGGCGAGGTCTTTTCCTCTGCGCAATGTGCCCCAGGAGCCGGAACAGATCGCTCCCAGGCGACTGGATATAGCCTATCCCACGGCGCTTACCCGTGTCAGTATGGCGTACCAGGGGGTGCCGCTTTTGGACCCTGATCTTTACGCGCTCGATGTCCTGGCCATGGCCATGGGGCAGGGTGAAAGCTCCCGCCTGTACCTTGATCTTTATAAACAGCGCCGGCTGGTTGAGTCCATCGCCGCCGTCAATGACACTCCCCAGGACCGTGGTTTTTTTGAAGTTTCTTTCCTGGTGAAAGGACAGGATCCTGCCCGGGCTGCGGCTGCGGTGGAAGCCATGTTCCAGGAGGTCAAGGAGAAGGGCCTGGTACCCGAGGAACTGGCCAAGGTCAAGCGCCAGGTGATGGCCAATAATATTTATGAACGTCAGACAGCCGAAGGCATGGCCTGGAAGTCTGCGGCGGATGAGGCTTTTACAGGCGATGCGGATTTCTCAACCCGTTATCTCGAAGGGGTCCGTACGGTCACGGCGGAAGATGTGAAACGTGTGGCCCGGCGTTATCTGACACCCGCACGGTTGAGCGTGGTGATCTTGCGGCCCCGTCCGGTCGAAATGCCTGCCCGCCCCGATGCGCGCCAGGCCAAAAGCGGGATTGAAAAGGTCGTTCTTCCCAACGGGCTTGTTCTTTTGCTCCAGGAGGATCATGCCCTTCCGCTGGTGTCGGTCAATGCGGTTTTCAATGGCGGGATGCGCCGTGAAACCCTTGCGTTAAACGGGTTGTCAGCCCTTTTGGGTTCAGTTTGGACCAAGGGCCTTCCGGGGAAGTCTGCGGATGAGATCCATCGTGATGTCGAGAGCCGCGGGGCTTCGCTTTCGGGTTACGCGGGCCGGAACAGTTTCGGGCTGGAGATGTCTTTCCTGAGTGAAGATATGCCTTTCATGATGGATTATTTCGGGAAATTCATGGCTGGTCCGGCGTTCCCGGAGGCTGAGATCGACCGCACCAAGGAAGAATTACGCACGGCGCTCGTGGCGCGCAAGGATAATGTCCTGCAGACATCGTCGCGTGTCCTGGTCGAGGAACTGTTCAAGACGCATCCCTTTCGCCTGGACACCCTGGGGACCGGGGAAAGCATCGGGCGGGTGACACGCGCGGATATCCTCCGGGTCTTTCATGACTGCATCAGGCCGGATAACGGGGTGGTCGCGGTGTTCGGGGATATTGATCCGGCGGCGGTCCGCAAGGACCTTGAGCGCCGTTTGGGCGGCATGAAACCCGGCAAGATGCCCCTGCCTGTTTTTGCGGAAGAATTACCCGCATCCCTGCAGGTCAGGGAATTGCCCCTGCAGAAGGATCAGGCCGCTGTTATTTTTGGTTTTCGCGGGCCGATGATCTCTTCGGCTGACCGTTATGCCGCCGAGGTCCTGGTCAATATCCTCGGCTCTTCCATGGGCGGGCGGATTTTTACGCGGGTGCGCGAAGAACTCGGGAAGGCTTATTCGGTCAGCGGCGGCATGATCCCGGGCGTGGATGCGGGGATGCTCAGTTTTTTTGCCTTGACCACCAACGAGAGCCAGGCGCCTGTGCGGGCGATCATGGAGGAAGAATTTGCCCGTATCCGCCGGGAGCCGGTGAGCGTTAAAGAACTTGATGCCGCGAGGGTCTATTTGATAAGCGACATGGCCCGCGACATGCAGACGCTGGGCGCGCAGGCAGGGACCCGCGCTGTGGATGAGCTGTTGGGGCTGGGCTACAGTAATGCCGATGCCTATGCCGCGCATATTGCCGCGGTGACCGCCGAGGATGTGCGTGCGGCGGCCATGGCGTACCTGGACGTGGCGCATGCCGCGCTGGTTCTCACCAGGGCCGCGGAGAAAAAGGGGGGAGAATAGGTTTACACGTCTTTTTTAACGTGTTAGATTAGAGGCATTCCTATGAATAAAAACATACAACTTGAACTTGAAGACCAGTTGCTCGACAAGCTAAAAGGCCGTCTGCAGGTCCTCCAGCCTGACCGTGAGCGCGAAGAGATGGCGTCCGGCGCGCTGGAAAGCGTCCTGGCCAACGACAAGGCGCGGCGGTTTTCCAACGAGTTTTCCGCGGTCGAGTCCAAAGAGGCGTTCATCCGCGCGTTTCTTTCCTACGGCATCGTGGAGGCGCTGTTGTGCGACAGCGACGTCGAGGATATTGTGATCCACGGCCTCCAGCCCATTTATATTCACCACGCGCAGTACGGGTTCATGGACACCGGCAAGAAGTTCGAACATATCCGCGAGCTTGATGTTTTTATCAAGAAACTTCTGGTGTTCGCCAACCGTGACACCATGAAACGCGTGGTTGACCTTGAGCTTTCCAATCTTGGCGGACGGGCCAACATCATTGTGTCGCCTTTCGGGGCGCAGATCACCATCACCAAGGCCAAGGTGGACCCGATCAGTGTGATCGACCTGATCGCGCGCGGGACCATGTCCTATGAGGTGGCGGCCCAGCTCTGGATCTATGTGGACGGGCTGTCCATACGCCCGGCCAATATTCTTCTGGCCGGCGGACCGGGCACGGGCAAGACGACCATGCTCAACGCCCTTTTCAGTTTTATCCCTGAAAAGGACCATGTGGTGATCATCGAGGATACCCTTGAGCTTAACACCCTCCTGATGGATACCGTGTCGCGTCTGGAAAGCGACGAGGAACTTTCGCTTGCGGATTTGGTCAAGAACAGCCTGCGCATGCGCCCTGAACGCATTGTGGTGGGCGAGGTGCGCGGGGTCGAGGCCCGTGACATGATCACGGCCATGAACGTGGGCAAGTTCTGCATGTGTACCATCCATGCGCTCACATCCCGCGAGGCGATCATCCGTTTGCAGAGCGAGCCGATGAATATCCCCGAGGCCCTGGTCAATTTGATCGATGTATTTGTGGTGCTCAAGCGTTTCCATGTCGAGGACAAGGTTTTCCGCATCATCGACGAGGTCAGCGAGACCGGCGGGATGGAGCAGAAGAAGATTCTGTTGTCGTCGATCTATAAATACAATTACGAGCAGAACCGTGTGGCCCTGATGTCGCCCAGCACGATTTACCGCGACAAGCTCGCCCGCGAAGCGGGCATCAAGCCGCGCGCGATCATCAATGAAACCCTGGTGCGTGCCATGGTGCTCAAACAGCTTCATGAACGCGGGGTGCATACCCTTAAGGATGTCACGACATTTTGCCGCGCTTACCGCAACGACCCTGCAGATGCCATGGAACGCATCGGCTTGAACCGACAGGTTCTTCTCAAAGAGGTCGACAAGCTGTAATCGCGCCGGGCCAGGAGTAAAAATGAAAGTTCATGTCCTCCAGCATGTCCCCTTCGAGGATACCGGCAGCATGGCCTTGTGGCTCACGCGGCATGGTGCTGTGGTCAGTTACACCCGTTTTTTTGACGGGGAGACGCTTCCAGCGGCCCAGGGGTTTGACCTGGTGATCGCCATGGGCGGTCCCATGAGCGTCAATGACGAGGCGGCACTGCCATGGCTGAGAGACGAGAAAGCATTTATCCGCGACGTTATTCAACGGAATATCCCGATCCTGGGTGTGTGCCTGGGGGCCCAGCTGATCGCCAGTGCGTCGGGGGCGCGTGTCTATCCCAATCCATTCAAGGAGATCGGATGGTTTCCTGTGACGGCGTCGCCCTCCAGGGGGGCTGATAGTTTTTGTTTCCCGGCGGTAAGCACGGTTTTTCACTGGCATGGCGAGACATTCGATCTGCCTGCCGGAGCGATCCGTCTGGCGGAGAATAAAGCCTGTGTGAACCAGGCGTTTCAGCTGGGGCGGCGGGCGATAGGCCTGCAGTTCCATCTGGAAACAACCCCGGAGGGCATGGAGGCCATCCTGGGGCATTGTGCCGGCGAAATGGCCCCTGGCCCTTATGTGCAGACACCTGCACACCTGCGCGCGGCCACACCCAAGATGTATGCCGCTGTTAATGGTCTTATGGACAGTGTCCTTGATTACCTCACGGGGGCATGATGAAAAACAATATGCCAACATCCAGGACGGACGACCTGTGCCTATAGCTCCGATCAACATCGAAGGCCTTTCTGTCACCTATCGGGATACTGAAGTCCTCAGCGGGATCACCTGTAAGGTCAGTGCCGGTGATTATGTCGGCATCGTCGGTCCTAACGGCTCGGGAAAAACGACCTTCATCCGGGCCATCCTTGGCCTTGTGCCGGCCGCCCAAGGGCGGGTGCAATTGTTCGGGACAGAGATATCAGCTTTCACATCGTGGGGGAAAATCGGTTATCTGCCCCAGCGTGTCGCGCACCTTGACCCGCGTTTTCCGGCGAATGTCGAGGAGGTGGTGATGGCGGGCCTTATTGCGTCCCGTCCGTATCCCAAGCGGACGCGGCCCGGAGACCGCGAACGTGTTTTTGAAACATTACAGGAATTCGGGATCGCGGACCTTGCCGGATGCATGATCGGCCGTCTTTCCGGCGGACAGCAGCAGCGGGTCCTTCTGGCGCGGGCCCTGGTGCATCATCCCGACTTATTACTCCTCGATGAGCCGGTGACCGCGCTGGACCCCTCGACCCGGGAGCATTTTTATACCCGGCTGGAACAGGTCAACAAGGACCGGGGCACGACCATTCTTTTCATATCGCACGATATCAGCGTGATGGGGAAGTACGCGTCGAAATTCCTTTATCTGGACAAGAAGATCGTTTTTTACGGGACGTTCGACGCTTTTTGTCATTCTCCTGAAATGGGGACCCATTTCGGGGCAGGCCAGCATCTTATCTGTCACAGGCACGGTTGATATGATATCTCCAATAATCGACGCCTTGCATTATGCTTTCATCCAGCGGGCCCTTTTGGCAGGGTGTTTTGTCGCGGTCTCCTGTGCGTTTCTGGGGGTCTTTCTGGTCCTGCGGCGTTTTGCCATGATCGGCGACGGGCTGGCGCATGTCAGTTTCGCGACCATTGCCATCGGCCTGGTCCTTAACATCACACCGGTCTTCGTTTCTGTGCCCCTGGTGGTTCTGGCGTCCCTGGGGGTTCTAAAGCTTTCCGACCGTTCCATGCTCTACGGGGATGCGGCCATCGGCCTCTTGTCTGCCATGGGTGTGGCTACGGGTATCCTCATCGCGAGTGTCGGCGGCGGGTTTAACATTGACCTTTTCAGTTACCTTTTCGGGAATATCCTCTCGATCAGCCCGGCGGAGGTGTGGTTGTCGGTCCTTTTGTCCCTGTTGGTCATCGGGGTGGTTAAATTCTTTTACCATGATCTTTTTGCCGTGAGCTTCGACGAAGACCATGCCCGGGTTTCCGGGATCAGGGCCGGGTTTATCAACAGGGTCCTGATCATCCTCACGGCCCTTACGGTTGTTCTGGGGATCAAGGTGGTGGGCACCATGCTTGTGTCAAGCCTGATCATTTTTCCGGCCGTGAGCGCTCTTTTTGTGGCCAGGAATTTCAAGGCCGTCATCTTGCTGGCAACGCTTTTTGCCGTGTTATCGGTTATTGTCGGCATCCTTATTTCGTATGCGTTCAACCTGCCTTCAGGGGCAGCCATCGTGTATGTGAACTTCGTGTTCTTTGCGGGGGCTTTCTTTTTTCGGGGAAGAAGCTAGCCGTTTGTTAATTACTCCCGAGTATGGGGAACAATCCCCAGGAGGTCATCATGCTCAATTTCTCGGTAAACAAGAAGACCTGTACGGTTTGCGGCCTGTGTGTGGCTGATTGTCCGGCCAATATCATTACCCTGGCCAGTGAAGGGCCGGCGATCCCTCCGGAAAACGAGGTCCGGTGTTACAGGTGCCAGCACTGCCTGGCGGTCTGCCCGACAGGTTCTATTTCGATCCTTGGGGTGCAGCCTGAAGCGTGCCGCCCTTTGGCAGGGCATCTGCCGTCAGCGGATCAGGTTGAAACCCTGATCAGGGGGCGCCGGACCGTGCGCCGCTATAAAGACGAAAATCTTTCTCCCCGCATCATCCAGCGTTTGCTGGATGTCACAGCCCAGGCGCCCAGCGGCCGCAACGAGCGCAAGGTCCTGTTGACCGTCATTGATGACCGCAAGGTCATGGCTGATTTTCGTCAACAAACCATGGACGCGTTGGCGCGGCTGGTCCGCGACAAGAAACTCCCGGCGGGCCGGGAACGTTTTGCGGACATTGTTGCGGCCTGGGAGAACAAGGGCGTGGATATTATTTTTCGCGGTGCCCCGCATTTTCTGGTCGCTTCGGCCCCAAGGACCTGCGCGACACCTGCTGCCGATTGCTTCATTGCGCTTTCCTATTTTGAACTTTTTGCCCGAAGCATGGGCGTCGGTACGCTGTGGGATGGCCTGGCTTATTGGGCGCTGACCGACCTTGTTCCGGAAGTACGGACCAAGCTAGGGATCCCTGAAGATCATCAGATCGGTTATATGATGCTTTTTGGCAAGCCTGATGTGGAATATTTTCGCGGGGTTCGGCATGAACCGGCACAGATCGCCAGGGTTCATTGAAAATGGCATTGTCACCGCTGACCCGGGGGCGTACCCTTGACCATGTGGCCGCGGTCTATGATGCGTTAAGCCCGCTCATGTTGTTTGGACAGGAACAGCGCATGGCCAGGCCCTGCCTTCAGTATATCCGGGAATCGTCCGTGCATGCGGTGCTGGACGTGGGGTGCGGCACGGGAACCCTGACGCTTGAGATCGCCGCGATCCTCGCCCAGCGCGGCGGCACGGTTGTCGGCGTCGATGCGGCGCCTAAAATGATCGCTGTGGCCCGCCGCAAGGCTGGTGCCCGGAGCAATGTCCGTTTCGATGTGGTCGCGGCCGAGGCCTTGCCTTACGGGGACGAGAGTTTTGACCATGGGCTGTCGACATTCTTCTTTCATCATATTGATTTTCAATTGAAGGTAAAGGCCCTCGATGAAGCTTTCCGTGTCCTTAAGCCGGGAGGGTCATTTGTTATTGTGGACGTGGATACTCCTACCAGCCTGTTTGGCCGTATATGCGCCTGGTCAGGATATTATTTATTCAAGCAGGAAGAGATCCGGGAGAACATCGAAGGCAAGCTCCGCCTGGCTATTGAAAAGTCCCTTTTTGGTTCTTTCAAGCGCGTGGCGCATTACCAGGGGTATGTTTCAGTATTCCAGTTGTCCAGGGCGGATTATTGATGTCCTGATTAAGCGTTCAATTCATATATTAATTAACATTTAACGGGGTAAAAGATGGAAAAGTGGATCTATCTGATCGTCGGAGGGATCGTTGGCACGGTGTCCCGTTATGTCATGGCCGGGGCCGTGGCCCAGCGCATGGGCGCGGGGTTCCCGTGGGGGACGGTCGCGGTCAATCTGACAGGATGCCTGGTGATCGGCTTCCTGGATGTTCTCTTTGAGAAGAAATTCATGCTTAGTCCCAACATGCGGATACTGCTCATGACGGGGTTTTGCGGGGCATTCACCACATTCTCGACCTTGATCCTGGAAACATCGAATCTCCTCCGGGAGAATGAATTCTTGTATGCTTTTGGGAATGTGATGATCAGTTTCGGGATCGGTTTTGCCGCGTTCAAACTCGGGGCCGTCATCGCCGAGTTCATCTGATACCCAAGCCAAGGGAGGCGTGATGAAAATACCTGCGCAAGGACAACTTTTAAGGATATTCGTGGGGGAGCAGGACAAGTGGGAGGGAAAACCTCTGTATGAGGCCATTGTCATGCTGGCACGTCAGGAAAAGATGGCGGGCGCCACGGTGGTCAAGGGCTGTATGGGCTTTGGCCGCAAGAGCCACATGCATACGGCCAAGATCCTGCGCCTTTCCGAGGATCTTCCCATGATCATCGAGATCGTGGACAGTCGCGAAAAGATCGAACTCTTCCTCCCGCGCATCGATGCCATGGTTAAAGAAGGCCTTGTGACCCTGGAAGATATCCAGGTCATTGTATATCGTTCGTAACCCTATAAAACAGGGTATCCTTTATGTCCTTCGGCCGTTTGGGATGACAGCTGCTTTTTCAACCGCTTCGGCGATCTTTTCGTGGACATTGATGTGCATGAAGTTGGGGACCAGGTCGTGCTTGCCGCTGAGTGAGGCGAGGGTTTCGGCCGCGGCGAATTTCATGGCGCTGGTGATTTTACCGGCTTTGGCGTTAATGGCGCCCTTGATGAGACCCGGGAACGCCAGCGCATTATTGATGGTCCTGCCGTCCATGGCAATGGCCGCACCCGCCGCCAGGGCATCCTGGGGCCATATCTCCGGAACCGGGTTAGCCAGACTGAACACGATCGCTTTTTTGGCCATGCTTTTGACCATGGCTGATTTGACAGCGCCCGCCGATGAAACACCAATAAGAATATCAGCGCCTTTAAGTGTGTCGGCCAGAGACCCGGTGATCTTCCTTATGTTGGTAACAGCCGCGATGGCTTCCTTGTAGGGGTTCATCCCATCCTTACGTCCGGCGTAGATGGCGCCGGTCCTGTCGCACAGGGTGATGTCCTTGAAACCGTATTCCAGCAATAGTTTGCACGCCGCCATGCCAGCAGCCCCTGCGCCGTTGATGACCGTGCGGACGGATTGTTTCTTTTTTCCGGTCAGCTTGAGGGCTTTGATCAGGGCCGCGAGGATCACTACGGCCGTGCCGTGCTGGTCGTCATGGAACACGGGGATATTCACCCGTTCCTGGAGCGCCGCTTCAACCTCGAAGCATAGCGGTGCACTGATATCTTCCAGCATGATCACGCTGAATGTTTTCGATAAAAGCGCCAGGGCGTCCACGATGGGGCCCGCATCACGGCTTTCCAGGAGTAAAGGGACACAGCTGACGCCGGAGAACTTGTTGAGGATCATGGATTTGCCTTCCATGACAGGCATGGCTGCGAGAACGCCGATATCGCCCAGTCCCAGCACCGCCGAGCCGTTGGTGGCAATGCACACGGTGTTGCCGATGGAGGTATAGGTTCTGGCTCCTTCAGGATAGCGGTGGATGAACTGGCAGACCTGGGCCACGCCCGGCGTGTAGATCATCCGCAGGTCGCTTAAGGTGTCCATCTTGACCCGGGGGGTCATGGCGACCTTGCCGCCCTTGTGGATCTCAAGCACTTCGTCTTCCACATCAAGAACCTTGTAACCTTTAAGTTTGTTAACGGCGCTGACAGCGGCGTTGAACTGTTCCTTGGTATCAAAGAAGATGGTGATGTCGCGGACGATGTAGTTGGACGTGACATGCTCGGTCACGATATCGCCCAGGACCGCTCCCTGCGCGCCCAGGGCCGAGGCCAGGTGGCCGAGAGCACCGGGCACATCGGGGATGCGGAAGCGGATCTTTTTGACAAGCTTATGCGCGTATTTTTCCATCGGGGAATTTATCATGGGCGGTCCTGTTCGTCATGGATGATTAATAATCTGGTCATTATATATCAAAGTTCCAGAAAAGAAAGCACAGGCGTGTGCGGCGTGATGCTGACAATGACAGGCTTGAGGCCTTGCAGGTCATGGCGCAGGGAGGCCAGTTGCTGTGGGGTGATGGTGAAAGTAACACCGTGACCGGCGCTGTCGGTATTCATGGCTTGCCCGTTGAGCGTCCATGTCATGGGGTTTGGGTTTAGGTCAATACCGCTGAAAATCATTCCCGGCGCTTCCGACGAGGACGTGCGGCACACGCTGTCGCTGGCGAGTGCGGTTTCATTGAATATCGAGACAGCCGGTGAGGCCAATTTCAAGCGCTTGAGCCACAAAAAAAATTACACCCGGGATATCCTGGGAAGCATCCAGTTTATCAGCCGGTTGACAGCCAGAGGTTCTTCTTTTGAACGGGTCAAGCAGACGACACAGTTTGTGGCCGGAGCCTCGGGGGAAGACCTTTTAACCGCCGCCGTCTTTTTATTATCTTGTCTTCTCTCGCAAGGGTTAATGCTGTATGATGATATTTGTGCTGGTGGAGAATAGTTCGTCTATGAGCTCGTCGTTATGCCGTCGGAGAATCTTGGCACATCCAGGAGGGGCTATGTACAGCAAGAAAATATTGGTCGTGGACAATGACAAGGATTTTCTTAAGGAACTGGAAGAGGTGCTGATGTTTAGCGGCTATCAGGTCATCGCGATGGACAATTCTTCCGCGGTGGCCGGGATTGTCGACCAGGTCAGCGTCGATCTGGTTCTCATGGACCTTCAAATGCCGGGGAAGACCGGGTTTGAATTGGCGTATGAGCTGAGGGATCTGCCGCGTTTTTATGATGTGCCGATCATTGCCATGACCGGTTTTTACAGGGAAGAATACGAGCCTTTGCTGAAGGCCTGCGGGATTTCGTATTGCCTCCAGAAGCCTTTTCATCCCTTGGATGTTATCGCGAAGGTCGAGGGTATCCTGGCTAAACACCCCAGTAAAGCATCGTCGATGTCTTGAGAGGATGATATGAAATGCCCTGATTGCGACAATAAATTACAGGTATCTTCCTGCCGCGGGATCATCATTCATGAATGCCGTGTCTGTAAAGGGAAATGGTTCGAGCGTGATGAACTTAAACGGGTCAAGGACAAGACGGATGAGGGGTTAAGGTGGATCGATTTCGATCCTTTCGGTCTGGAGACAGAAAGCAGGCGGGTTCCCTCCCATGGGAAATTTTGTCCCAGCTGCCATAATGGCATGGCGTTGATCCGCTACATGCACTCCGATGTTGTGATCGACAAGTGCTGTGCCTGTAAAGGGGTATGGCTAAGCTCGGGAGAGCTCAGAAAGATCATTGCGTACCTGGAACATCTGGTCAAGGATAAAGAAACCAAAACGCTGGCCAAGGACACCTTCAGGAAGTTTATTGAGGTCTTTTCTGGCCGCAAGGATATGACCGCAGAGATACAGGATTTATTCGCAGTCTTTTATCTGCTTGAATTGAAGATATCCATCGAGCATCCCGACCTCACCCTGGCGACCCAGAAAATCTATGAAGCGGTCCCTTTCATTTGACGCAGGTGTTTTGTGCCTCCCTTTATTCCTTGTAATTTTATGCCATCGTATAAAAGAATATGATATGATTATCAAAATTATACGTAATCTTTGACGCGGAGGGATGGTATGGGAGAGAAAAAGCTCAAGATGATCGCGTTGGTTCTGGCTGCAGCCCTGGTCGTTGTGATCCTTGTCCTGGTTAAAGTTTACGCTGATGGCGCTGAAGCGTCAAAACAGCTGGAACTGCAATCCAGTGACAGTGTGTCCGCCAGGCAAAAGAGCGATGCGGCCATCAAGAAATTGACGGAGCAGTCATCGGTCAAAGATAAGGAAACGGCCGCGTTGAGCGACGAATTAAACGGGGTGAAGGCCGAATTGAAAGATGCCAAAGAGGCCTTGACGGGATCCAAGAGCGATCTTGAAGTCCTGGACAAGAAAGCCATTGCCTTGACGGAGCAGGTTTATAACGCCAAAAAAGAATTGGCTGCCAAGACAGATGAATTGAAGGCAGCTGAAAATAAAGCGGCGGCATTATCAGATGAATTGACGTCGGTTAAGAAAGAACTTATAGATACCAAGATCCTCCTGGAGTCAAACAAGGAAAGATCTGTTGGTATTCCTTCACTAACGCCGGTCAAATAGACAGGGCTGATCCTTGATCTGCTTGACAGATCTAAAACCCTCCGTACTCTGGTTGTACGGAGGGTTTTTGGCAATTTTTATGGGAAAAACATGAATCTTTTTGTATATGGCATGATGACATGTGTGTGTGCCGGTTTTTTGGCCGGTTGCGCGGTGGGGCCTGATTTTCACCCACCCGCCGCCACCTTGATGGCCGCGGACATTCCAGGGGAATGGTGGGGCTTGTTCAAATCTCCGGAACTGGATCGCCTTATCCGTGGTGCCCTGGCGGATAATCCTACGCTTGAGGCGGCGCAGGCGGCGTTGCGTCAGGCGAGGGAAGATCTTAACGCCAGAGCGGGGGGCGAATATGTTCCGGAGGTGAATGGTTCCCTCTCAGCGTCCCGGCAGAAGACATCGTCAGCGGCCATGGGGCTTCCGCAAGGTCCGGCAAGTATTTTTACCCTCTACCATGCTTCGGTCAATGTTTCCTATGTGTTTGATGTTTTCGGACGCGGCAGGAGGGAACTTGAAGCGCTCAGGTCTTTGGTGGATTATCAGGCTTACCAGCATGAAGCCGCACGCCTGGCGCTGACAGCCAATATCGTGACAACGGTTATCATGGAAGCTTCCTTGCGGGAACAGGTCCAGGCCACCCTGCAGATCATGGCTATCCAGCAGAAACATCTGATCATGCTCAGGAAACAGCAGGATCTGGGTGGTGTTTCGCGTGCCGAGTTTTTGTCCCAGCGCACGGAATTCGAACAAACCCGTGCCCTTTTGCCCCCCCTGCGTCGTGAGCTTTCGCAGCTGCGGTATCACCTGACAGTATTGGCCGGAAAAATGCCGGTTGAAGCGCGCCGTTTTCCTAAATTTCATCTGGCCATGCTTCATTTGCCCCTAGGGCTTCCTTCCGGGCTGCCTGCATCTCTCACGCGTCAGCGCCCGGATCTCCAGGCGGCGGAAGCGCTCTTGCATGCGGCGAGTGCCCGGGTAGGTGTTGCCACCGCAGATCTTTATCCCCGGATAACGTTAAACGGCAGTTATGGACGTTCTTCGGCAGGTTCGGGAAATCTTTTTGATGCCAACAACGCGGTATGGGATCTTGGGGCGGGATTGGTGCAGCCGCTGGTTAACGGAGGGGCGCTGCGCGCCAAACGCCGCGGAGCAGTGGCGGCGATGGATGAGGCGTCGTCCCGGTTCAGGCAAACGCTCCTGATGGCATTCGAGGATGTGTCCAATGCGCTCAGGGCCCTGGAAGAAGATGGTATGGCCTATCAGGCAAGGGTTGCGGCGCAAAGCGCTGCGCGTGATTCGCTGACACTGGCCCGTGAACAGTTTGTTTCCGGCGCGGCCAGCTATATTCTGCTGTTAAATGCCGAGCGCCAATATCAACAGGCCTGTATCGCGCTCATTCAGGCCAGGTCAACGCGTCTGGCAGATGCTGTTGCATTATTCCAGTCATTGGGCGGTGGTTGGTGGAACCGTACTAAGGAGAAATGATCATGGGTAAACGGATGTTGATCATGCTGATGGTCGTCGGGATTGTGTTTGGTGGCCTTTTTGGCTATCAGGCATTTATGCGTTCCATGATGAAGAAATACATGTCCAGCGGTAAAGTGCCGCCTGTGACAGTTGCTGCAATGAAAGCCACGATCAGCCCCTGGCAGACCTTGATCAGGGCAACCGGGACCCTGCGGGCTGTCAAGGGCGTGGATGTGACCACGGAGGTTTCGGGGATCATCCAAGGTGTGTTTTTTACATCCGGCAGTGCTGTCAAGAAAGACCAGATCCTGCTGAAACTTAACACGGACACGGATGTGGCTCAGCTACATGCCCTGGAGGCGGCGGCCGGACTGGCGAAGACCGTTTATGCGCGCGATAAAAAGCAGTTGAAGGTGATGGCCGTGAGTCAGGCGGTTGTGGATGCGGATGCCGCGGATCTGAAAAACCGCCGTGCCCAGCTGGCCCAGCAGGCAGCGGTCATCCGTAAAAAGATCATCCGTGCGCCCTTTGACGGGAAGCTGGGTGTGAGTGCGGTCAACGCCGGGCAATACCTCAATCCAGGGGAAAAGATCGTGTCCCTGCAGGATCTGGATCAAGTGTTCGTCGATTTTTATCTGCCCCAGCAGGAATTGTCACGGGTGAAGGTCGGGCAAATGGCCGCCATGGCCATTGATGCGGTGCCGGACCGTGCGTTCCGGGGGAAGATCACGGCCATTAATTCAAAGGTTGATCCGGATTCACGCAATGTCCTCATCGAGGCATTGATCGGCGAAGCGCGCGGCGCGCTCCTGCCCGGGATGTTTGCTTCTGTCCGTATTGAAGCCGGGATACCGCAGGAATATGTGACCCTCCCGCAGACAGCTGTCAGTTTTAATCCTTACGGGGAGACAGTCTTTATTGTTCAGCCTTCGCCCAAGGATGCCCAGGGGCCTGAGGTGCTGACGGTCAGGCAGGTTTTCGTCAAGGTCGGCGAACTGCGCGGCGACCAGGTGAGCATCCTCGAGGGGGTCAAACAGGGGGACCTGGTAGTCACCAGCGGTCAGCATAAACTCAGGAATGGGAGTGTGGTCCTTATCAATAACTCCATCCAGACGTCCTCAGACCAGGCCCCGCAGCCGGTGGATCAATAAACCCGGCGGGATAAAGGAATATTCTTTATGTTTTTTACGGATATCTTCATCAAACGTCCGGTCCTTGCCGTTGTTATAAGCCTCCTGATCCTTCTTTTGGGCTGGCGTTCCGTCATGCTTTTAAGTGTGCGCGAATATCCCCAGACCCAAAACGCCGTGGTTACGGTCACGACAGTTTATACAGGAGCGGATCCGGCGCTTGTGGCCGGATTCATTACAACCCCGCTTGAAAATTCTGTGGCCCAGGCCAACGGGATCGATTATCTCACATCGGCCAGCAGCCAGAGCGTGAGCGTCATCAAGGCCAACCTCCGCCTGAATTACGATGCCAACAAGGCACTGACCGAGATCAATACCAGGGTGAATGCGGTGGTGAATCAACTGCCCAAGGAGGCCCAGCAGCCTGCGATAACGGTGGCGGTCGGGGAGTCAGTTGACTCGATGTACATCGGTTTCTACAGCAAAGTCCTTCCCACCAACAAGATCACCGATTACCTCATCCGTGTGGTTCAGCCGAAATTGCAGACGGTCGAGGGCGTCCAGACGGCCGAGATATTGGGCAGCCGCACCTTTGCCCTGCGGGCCTGGCTTGACCCCGAAAAGATGGCTTCTCGCGGCGTCACCGCTACCCAGGTCAATGATGCGCTGGCGGCCAATGATTTTATCGCGGCCGTAGGGCGGACCCGGGGGCAGATGGTGAGTGTGGATCTTGCCGCCAATACAGGGATGCATTCTGTCGAGGAATTCCGGCGGCTTATCATCAAGTCATCGGGAGGCACTGTGGTGCGCCTGGAGGATGTGGCACGTGTCACCCTGGGGTCCGAGGATTATGACACAGCGGTCGCTTTTGACGGCGATAATGCGGTTTTCATCGGCATCAAGGCCGCCCCCAGCGCCAATTTACTGAAAGTGATCGAGGGCGTTCGTAAGGTTTTTCCCGATATCAAGGATCAGCTTCCCGATGGCCTTGAAGGGCGTGTTGTTTACGATGCAACCGAGTATATCAATAGTTCCATTCATGAGGTTATAAAGACCCTTGTTGAGGCGTTGATCATTGTGACGCTGGTCATCTTTCTTTTCCTGGGATCTTTTCGTTCGGTGGTTATCCCGACGATCGCCATGCCCTTGTCGCTGGTGGGTACTTTTTTTGTCATGTTCCTCATGGGGTATACGATCAACCTCCTGACCCTCCTGGCCCTTGTTCTGGCCATCGGTCTTGTGGTGGATGATGCGATCATCGTGGTTGAAAATATCCATCGTCATATTGAAGAGGGGCTTTCGCCGATGGACGCGGCCATCAAAGGTGCCAGTGAACTTGCCGGACCGATCCTGGTCATGACGCTTGTGTTGGTTGCCGTTTATGTGCCCATCGGGTTTATGGGAGGATTGACCGGTGCTTTGTTCACGGAATTTGCCTTTACGCTGGCGGGCGCCGTTTCGGTATCGGCGCTTGTGGCGCTGACGCTCTCACCCATGATGTGTTCGGTTTTTTTGCGCCAGCATGACACCGGTGCCAGGAAGTCTTTGACCGCATTCGTGGACACAAAGTTTGAACGCCTGCGCGGGGGGTATCAGAAAACGCTCCATGGTGCCTTGGACACGCTGCCGGTGGTCGCTGTTTTTGCCGTCCTTATTTTGGCGAGCAATTATTTTCTTTATATGAATGCGAAAAGCGAACTGGCGCCCCAGGAAGACCAGGGATTTATCCTTTCTTTGTATTCAGGGGCCCCTGATGCCTCGCTGGATCAAACGCTGCTTTATTCCAGGGAGGTCCACCGGGTTTTATCCGCTTACCCTGAAACCGCGCACATTTTTCAGATCGACGGGCTGGGAGGGCTCAATGCCGGGATCGCGGGACTTGTCCTCAAGCCCTGGGATGAACGGAAACGTTCTTCTGTTACATTGCAGGAGGATATTCAAAAGAAGCTGGCAGGGATGGCCGGTGTCAACGGCGTCGCGTTTCTTCCGCCGTCACTGCCTGGCGGCGGGGAAGGCCTACCGGTGCAGTTTGTCCTGCAGACGACAGATTCTTTTGAACGCCTCAATGAGGTGGCTTTAGCGTTCCTGGATAAAGCACGGGCCAGCGGGATGTTCATTTTCCTGGATTCCGATCTTAAGATCGACAAGCCGCAGGCCGAGGTTTCCATTGACCGCGAAAAGGCTGCCCGGATGGGGCTGTCCATGCGGGATGTGGGCGGGGCCATGGGGGCCATGCTGGGCGGCGGGTATGTGAATTATTTCAGCCTGTCGGGGCGTTCGTACAAGGTCATCCCGCAGGTCATGCAAAAAGAACGTTTAAACCCCGACCAGATCAGAAATTATTCCATCACCACATCCAGCGGGGCGGTGGTCCCCTTGTCAACCATCGTGACGTTGTCCACGCGTGTGGTGCCGCAGGCGCTTAATCATTTCCAGCAGCTTAACGCGGCCACCATTTCGGGAGTACCCATGCCCGGCATTCCTCTGGGGCAAACGCTGTCCGCCATGAAAAAAATCGCCGGGGAAGTCCTTCCCGAAGGGTATGCTGTCGATCATGCGGGCCAGTCGCGGCAGTTTGTGCGGGAGTCCAGTGCCATCATGTTCACGTTTTTCTTTGCACTGCTTATTATCTTCCTGGTGCTGGCCGCGCAGTTTGAAAGTTTTCGCGACCCGCTCATCATCCTTGTCAGCGTCCCGATGTCCATCTGCGGTGCCATGATCTTTATATCTCTTGGGATCGGCGGGGCCAGCCTCAATATTTATACCGAGGTGGGACTGGTGACCCTGATCGGGCTGATCAGTAAACACGGAATCCTGATTGTGCAATTTGCCAATGACCTTCAGCGTCAGGGCATGGCCAAACGCCAGGCGGTTGAGACAGCGGCCGGCATACGCCTGCGCCCCATCCTGATGACGACGGCCGCCATGGTTTTGGGGGTGATGCCGCTGGTCCTCGCCACCGGTGCCGGCGCCGCCGGCCGTTTCAATATGGGGCTTGTGATAGCCGCCGGGATTGCCATTGGAACGCTGTTCACCCTTTTTGTTGTTCCGGCCATGTATATGCTCGTCGGGACAGATCATGCCGCGGTGAAGGTGCGATGATCGATATACCGGATTCCTTCTTCGAAAAGGATGCCCATGGGCAATTCCTTTGTCCTAAATGCCGCCGTATCATTAACGCGTGTACCTGTCCGTCGATTGACCCTCCCGGGCCGCGACCCATGACCTTTACGCCAAGGCTTCGTCTGGACAGGTCGGGGCGCAAGGGCAAGGTTGTGACCTTGATCGAGCGTTTACCGCACGACGAGAATTTTATCAAGGCCATGGCCCATGATATCAAGGCCAGGACCGGCAGCGGCGGGACTTTTTATCTCGCCGGAGATGAGGGCGTGATCGAGATCCAGGGCGATCACCGCAAGAAGATCAGCGATCTTCTGGCCCTAAAGAAATCCTCTTTATCCGCATGACCACCTTCCCGGGCCAAATTGAAACACCATTGTCTTTGGCCCGAACGTTACCGCCGGGCGATCACCCGATAGGATAAGGCGGGGATGGATGGCACGTGATTTTCAAGGAAATGTGATCTGTGTGCGGTTAATCTTTTTTTTGTTGTTTTAATCCGTTTTTACAGCACAATAGAACACATGCGCCTACGTCTTACCAGCAACATTCTTACAGCTTTCTTCCTTGCCGCAGCCATTCTTTTTCCAGCGACGACCCAGGCGCAGGCCGTGCCTCAGCGGGGGATATTTGTCAGTGTTATCGAGAAACAAACGGTTTTGGCCAGCCGTAAGGCCATGGATGACCTTATTGCGTTTTCCAGGCAGGCGGGGATCACGACATGTTTTCTTCAGGTCTATCGGGCAAACCAGGCCTGGTTTCCTACCAGGACAGGGGATACGTCCCCGTATCAAGCCGCATTGAAGGCTGTGGGGGAGGACCCTCTGGCGCTCTTTATCCGCAAGGCCCACGCCGCGGGGATCGAGGTACATGCCTGGGTTAATCTGATGAGCCTTAGCAAGAATGTCCATGCGCCCATCCTCAAGAAATATGGGCGGGGTATCCTGACAAGGAATCTGGCCCCTAAAAGAAGCCTGAAGGATTACCAGATCGACGGACAATATTTTCTTGAACCTGGAGATTTGCGCGTCCGCGATCAACTTGAGGTTATGGTGGGCGAGCTTCTGGGGAAGTACCCTCAACTGGACGGAATTCAGTTCGATTATATCCGTTATCCGGACATCAATCCTACCTATGGCTATACACGGATGAACCTGGATCGTTTCAGGGCGGCGACCGGGATCAATCTCATTAAGGAAGACAGCCCCGCCTGGAAGAACTGGAAGAGGACCCAGGTCACGGAGCTGTTGCGTTTGCTGGCGGCCAAAGCGCGTACTGTTCATCCCGGGATCCATATTTCCACGACCGGATGCATGTCCTACGCCAGGGCATACCATGAAGCCTTTCAGGATTGGCCCTCCTGGGTCAATGACGGCCTGGTGGAGTTTGTTTCAGTCATGACGTACCCTGACAATGTCCCGGATTTTGTCAAACAACTCGCGGAAGCCAGGGCTCATGCCGGGGATTTCACAAAGATCAATATTTGCGTGGGGGCCTACAAGTTTATCAAGGCGCCGGGTATTTTTGCGGACCAGTTTCGCTTATGTGAAACATCGGGCGCCAGGGCGTGTCTTGTTTTCTACTACGGGAACCTTCTCGAGAATCCTGTGCTTGCGCAAAGCCTGATCCGCCAGCCCTGATCAAGAATTTGAGTTTGTTTATTTGATCTTTTATGTCATGATATACATTCTTGTCAGTAAAAAATATAGGGAGATTCTTTTATGCAGGTTGAAGTCTTTGCCATCTGTGACGCTGCGACATCCGACAGCGGCAAGCTTAATATCCTCGGCGCCTTTGACACCATCTGGGTGAGGCAGTTCCCGGCTGTTTATCCCCACTGTGCGGTTGCGGTCAAGATGCGTTTTGAGGCCATTGAAAAGGGTGATCATGCGATGGTCACACGCCTCATCGATGAGGACGGGAAGAATGTCCTGCCGCCGGCGACGGGGTCTTTTACAATGAATATGCCTGAGAACCAGCGTTCAGCTTCGACTGATGTGGTCCTGAACATCCAGGGGTTGAACTTATCCAAACCAGGTGAATATGCCCTCGAACTTGCGGTCGACGGCCGCAGTGAGATATCCCTGCCGCTCTTTATCCGTCAGGCAGCGGCGGTCGCCCCGTGAGCTCATCCGACATGTTTCAGGACGCCCATATCCATATCCAGGACTTGAAGAATGACAGCCAGATAACCCGTTTTCTGGAAGAAGCGCGGGCGCATGAGGTGGGTTGTTTCTACGGCTGTGCCATCACGCCGGCTGACTGGGACATGGTTGAGTCTCTTTCCCTGCGTTATGCGGGCTTTATTCCATTCTTCGGCATTCATCCCTGGTTTGCGGATATAGCTCCATCCGGCTGGGAAGAGCGCCTCCGCGGCCTTCTGGAGAGATACCCCCTGGCCTGTGTCGGGGAAACCGGACTTGATAAAACACGCAAGAACATCGACATGGAAGACCAGAAAAATATTCTGGCGTGTCATTTGCGCATGGCCCGGGATTACCATCGGCCTTTTGCCCTTCATTCTGTCCGTGCGTGGGCAGAGGCGATCGCGCTTATCAAGGAGCATGCACCGGGAGTTCCTTTTATAGCGCATTCTTTTTATGCAGCGCCTCCGATCCTGGGAGAGGTGCTGGATCTGGGAGGGTATGCGAGTTTCTCGACCAAACAATTGATGCGCCCGGATGAGGCATTGAAGGAGCTTGTCAAGGCCGCGCCCATTGACCGGATACTGATTGAAACGGATTTCCCCTACCAGATCAAGTGGACATCGCCGGAAGATTACATAGAAGCCTTAAAGGCCGCCTATGCCATGGCGGCAGATATCAAGGGGGTCCCCCTGGATGAATTTATCCGCGTGATTCGGCACAATGGCCGGTTTCTTGCCAGTCAGGCGTTGCCGCGTCAAGGAACAACCTGATCTTTTCTTGCGGTTCATAAAATATATTGGCAATATAAGCGTTGATGGTGTATAGTTAGTTCATCCAAGTCGTAAGGTTTGTTCACGTTGGGCAGATCTTTTTATATAGAACTCAAGAAAGGCAGGTGCAACATGAGTGAATGGAAAGAAGACAAACCGATCAAAATCAACCAGGCTCAGCGTGAGATCTTTGGTTGGGATAATATTGACATCCTTATCTAAGATATCCTGAAGTTGATCCCAAAAGCCCTGTAAGGCATAGTCTTACAGGGCTTTTCTGTTGTTAGCCTTTTTCATGGAGTAACGGCATCCGCAATAGGTCTGGCGGTAGAAATTTTCTGTTTTTGCCACCGTGTGCATACGTTGTATGCCCCCCTCTTGGCGCCAATCACGGTTAAGGCAGGCAAGGTTGGGGTAGGGGGCGGCGGCGTTGACCAGGGCCCGGCCTACCTGGGCCGGATCTTTCCACCGGGATATGCCGTTAGTCGTTGCCAGTGCAGTAAATCCATTCTCATGGGCATAGCGGGCGGCACGTTCAAGGCGCATGTCAAAGCATGCGCTGCAGCGCAGGCCTCGTTCAGGCGCGTCTTCCAGCCCTTTGACGCGTTCAAGCCATAGATCCGGGGTATTGTCTTCATCCACACAAGGGATGCCTGACCTTTGGGCAAACCGGAGGACTTCATCCTTGCGGCGGAGGTATTCTGCCTGGGGGTAAATGTTGGGGTTATAGAAATAGAGGGTGAACTCAGTTCCTTCATCCCGGAGTGTGGCCACGATCCCGCCGCAACAGGGGGCACAGCAAACGTGCAAAAGAAGGGAGGAGAATCCAGTGCGTGCCATTAAATTTAAATCCGGGTTGATTGAGAATACTACTATGTTATACTAAAAAAATTGGTTTTCTATATTAAACTGCAGCGTGAAGGGCTGGTGATATGGGTTTGTCCAAGGATACGAGCTGGGCGGCTATACTTCGCAAATCTGTTTTTTTACTGATCTTTCTTATTCTGATGCCAAGGGCATTCGCAGGATCGCCCAGCATCGACGCTGGCGGTTTCGGGTTTGACGTCCAGAGTGTTTCTATCGGAGATTGGGAGGGCAAAAGGTATCTCGTTATATTTTTTCGTTTCACGAACAAGACGCCTTCCCGTAAAGTTGACCTTGATCGCGCTTTTCAGTATACCCTCTCTGATAACCTGGGCAATCATTACCGCCAGCTCCCGGTTCCTAAAGATTACACCAAGCCCCTGGATGAGCTGTCACCGAATTTTCCGAGTGTTTACCCGGGTGACGCATGTGCAACCACATTATTCTTTGAAGCGCCTGTGCCCAAGGCGGCCTCTCTTAAGTTAGACGTTCTGGCAGATATTATTGGTCTTCATACGCCAGTGGGGCTTGAATTCTCTTTGGGCCGCTATGCCGATGATGGGGATAACAATGCCATTGATATTGCAAGCCCCGGGAACGGGGATGTCTTCGCCCCTGGGGATATGTTTCCGTTGCACGTCCGGATCCGCTCGGCCGCGGCGCCTCACAAGATCATTGTCGTTGCTTTTGGCCGCACCTTCGAAGATGCGGCACCTGGGGTTGATAATACGTACACTATTACAATTCCCTCTGGCTGTCCTGCGGGGGAATCCGGGATCAGCGTCATTGGGAAATGGGACACGCCTAATATCAGCGGGCAGGTTGCCTCAAAGAACATTGTTGTTCAGGTTCATCTTGCAAGTCGTTGAGCGGGTTCTTATGTTGTGTTAGGGGTATGTTATACTTGGCGTACGGAGGTTGGTGACATGCGGTATTTTGTGTTAGGCATCAGTTTTTTCATCCTTTTGGCAAGGCCGTTGCCTGTGCTTCACGCCCAGGAAATCCAGCCGGCGACTGTTCC
Organism: Candidatus Omnitrophota bacterium; assembly: GCA_903836515.1. Taxonomy (GTDB): domain Bacteria; phylum Omnitrophota; class Gorgyraeia; order Zapsychrales; family Fredricksoniimonadaceae; genus Fredricksoniimonas. Next base: position 32,238 of record CAILQW010000050.1, read on the forward strand.
TTTCAATGAGGCGACTGAAGAAGATATTGACCCTCAGGATGTAGAAAAGGCGCCGGCCATTGAGAAAGTGTACAAGCCTGAAGACAAGGCTGTCAAGAAGGCGCGTCTTCGCCTGATCGCAGAGCGCAAGAAAGCCGAATTGGCCAAGCTCAAGGCCCTGCAAAAAGCAAGGGCTGAATTAAAGCGAAAAGAGGCTGACCGGCTTAAAGCCAGGGCGAGGGCCAGTGCCGAGGACCGCAAGAAAATTAAAGAACTGAGGAAGAAAAGAGAAATCAAGATGCGGGATCTCAAACGCAATCAGCGGATGCGTCGGAATCGTTACAAAACATCTTCTTGATGGGCTCTTCCAGAAAACTTCCAGTGTTAAAAGCAGTTATTTTCGATATGGATGGGGTCATCACCATGACCATGCCGTATCATGTGCGTGCCTGGACCAGGGTGTTTGCCGGGGCTGGGATCCATGTGCCATCATTCGAGATTTATGCACGTGAAGGCCAAAAAGGTCTTGTCAGTGTCATGGAGATTTTTGCCCGGCACGGGAAGCCGCTTTCAGCCATGCGTGCCAGGGAGTTGTTGGCTAAAAAAGAGATCATTTTCAAGCGGATTGTGCGTACCCGTTTTGTGCCTGGCGCCCGGCGTTTTATTAAGACATGTTGTGCGCGTGGGGTGAGGCTTGCGCTCGTAACAGGAACGGCGCGGCACGAACTTGAAAAGATCCTTCCCAAGGAATTGATCGCCAGGTTTGAGGTGATCGTCACGGGGAACGACGTGAAAAATGGCAAGCCCCATCCTGAGCCTTATCAGAAGGCGCTTAAGGCGCTGAGGATGCCCGGGGGAGGGGCCGTGGTGGTGGAGAACGCGCCTTTTGGGATCACCTCTGCGGTGAGAGCCGGGCTGGTTTGCGTGGCCCTGGAGACATCTTTGCCCAAGTCCTATCTTAAGGAGGCGGATAAGGTTGTCAGTGATTATCATGGCCTTGAAAAATTTATCTCCCAGCATTACAGCTTATGAAAATACCTCGGGTTCTTGTCGTTTACAAGCGTAGCTCATTGTCCGTTGCCGGCAAGCTGGCATCGCGCCTGCGCCACATTGCGCGTTTTCAGGCGAACCATGCCGCGCATGGTGCCACCCTGCGTGTTGTTGAAGAAGTCCTCGTCAAGAACGGCATTCCGTATCACAAACATGTGCGCGGGCCGCATGTGGATTACGCACCGTATGACCTTGTTATCACGGTAGGCGGTGACGGGACCGTCCTGGGGGCGGCGCGTGCGGTGACCGGTCGTCAGGTCATTTTGGGGGTTAACTCGGATCCGTCCTGGAGTGTGGGCAAGTTTTGTTACGCCAATGCCGGCACATTCGAGCCGTTCCTTAAAGCGTTTTTATCAGGCCAAGCCAGGATTTGCCGGCTTTATAAACTTAAAGTATGCCTTAATGACAGCAAGACTGTGCGCCGCATGGAATGCCTCAACGACATTTTGATATGTCATGCCAATCCGGCGGCCATGAGCCGTTACATGATCGCCGTCGGCCGGGAAAAGGAAGAGCAGCGCGATTCGGGGATATGGATATCCACGGCGGCAGGTTCAACCGGGGCCATTGCCTCGGCCGGCGGGGTACAGATGCCTCTTTCTTCGACAGATCTTCAGTATAAGCCCAGGGAGCTTTATTGCGGCCGCGGAGCCCGGTATCATTTGACCGGCGGTTTTGTGGCGCGTCCCGGCCGTATTGTTATCGAGTCCATGATGCCGCGCGGGCTGATTTTTGTCGACGGGTCGCATGTCAGGCTGCCTTTCACGTACGCCAGCCGTGCCGAGGTGTTTTCGTCGCCTCATTTTATCCAGCTTGTTCATGCCTGATACATTTGCCATCCAACTCCTGCGCTGGTACCGTGTGCACGCGCGTGACCTTCCGTGGCGGCATACACGCGATCCGTATTCTATATGGATATCCGAAGCCATGCTCCAGCAGACGACCGTTAAGACGGTCTTGGGGTATTACGCCCCGTGGCTGGCAGCATTTCCGGATGTGTACGCGCTGGCATCGGCACCCATCGAGAAAGTCCTGAAGGCCTGGCAGGGGCTTGGTTATTACAACAGGGCCAGAAACCTTCACAAGGCGGCCGGAATCGTAGTAGCGCAATTCCAGGGGCATGTTCCGCAAGATCCCGACATTCTCAGAAAGCTTCCGGGGTTCGGCCCGTATATGTCGGCATCCGTGGCCAGCATCGCTTTTGACCGGCGTGTACCGCTGGTCGACGCCAATGTGCGGCGTGTCATGATGCGTATTTCCAATATTCACGGCCCGGCATCAGGCACTTGGGATAAAGATATTCTGATATTCCTGGATCGGGTCATGCCGGCACATCGCGCCGGTGATTTTAACCAGGCGTTGATGGAGCTTGGTGCTCTTGTTTGTACAAGTCAACAGCCCAAGTGCAACATGTGTCCGCTGACACGGCATTGCCGGGCTTTTGAAAAAGGCCAGCAGGAGCTTATCCCGGAGCCAAAAAAAGTTTCTTTAAACGAGATTACGGCCGTTATTGGTCTTGTCAGGGATAAAAAGAAGTATCTGATCCAGCAAAGGCCTGAGAAAGGACTTTTGGCTGGCATGTGGGAATTTCCAGGGGGAAAGGTTGGAGCATCAGATAAGTCGTTCAAAGAGGCATTAAAGCGTGAGTTGATGGAAGAATTGGGTGCGGTATGTCGGGTGAATGAAGAATTCTGCCGGGTGAGGCATTATTATACAACAAACAAAGTCCAGTTGATTGCGTTCAATGCTGTGTTGAAGGGCGGCTTTAAGCCCAGGGCCAATCAGCGCTGGGTGAGCGTTGGAGATTTGACGGCGTATCCGATGCCGTCAGGGAGTGCCAAGATTGTGGTTAAACTCCTGGAAAACAATCCTTAAAGATTTTGTTCATGGCAATTCTTTCCGCCTTCCAGCAACTTCCTATAATATATGTTATGTTAACTTCGCATATATGAAATGCATAAAATGGCGTTTAGTTGACGCCGACCCTGCCAAGCGTTTACGATGTGTCTTGCCTAGCTGATCCTGTTGTGTTGATTGTGATTGGTGATGACTCGCCTGATGTGTTCGAGGTTGGCTCGGGTCGCGGCTTCCCCGCGCTTGATCAGTTCTTCAGCCTGATTAAGCTCATACCAGTTCAATCCTGAAAGGTCCGGATGGATCACGATATCGGCATGCTGCCCGCTTTGCTGGGCCAGCACGTTTTCCGAGGCTTCCAGGGTGCGCACGATGATGTCGGAAATATTCGGGAAGAAACTCCGATTGACCCAGAATTTAAGGTGAATGCCCATGTAAGTCAACGGGGCCTGAACAAACCGGACCTGCAGGGATCTTTCAATCTCCAGGCGTGTTTTTTCATACCCCTTGATCACATCTTCCGGTGTCTGAAGCACGTTCACGGCAATGATGCGTTTCACGCCCGCCTGTACCAGCACATTTGTTGGTAAAGGGTTCATGACGCCGCCATCAATGATGAGCTGGTCATGAGAAACGATCGGCTGGAAAACGCCCGGGATAGAGATACTTTTACGGATCGCTTCGACCAAAGAGCCTTGTTCGATGATGAGGTCACGCCGATGAATAAGGTCGTAGGCTATGATTTTTAAAGGGATTTTGGTGTCACGGAATGTCCGTTGCCCGAATTTCCCACGAAGCCAGGACATGACAGCTTTGCCGCTGATGAGTCCCGAGAGCGGAAAAACAATGTCGATCAGTTTGATGAGATTTGAGCGTTTCTTGAACTCATAGGCCATTTTTTCGATGTCCGCAGCCATATAACCTGTGGCCCAAAGGCTTCCGATCAAAGCACCCATGGAGCTGCCCGCCACAATATCCACCGGAATGCCTTCTTCTTCAAGGACTTTAAGGACGCCGATATGCGCCAAACCAAATGCGGCCCCGCCGCCCAGAACCAGCCCGATGGAAACTCCCGATATCTGCCTTGAGATGCGCGTGATCATCTTGCGGTAATTGCTGGCAGGATCAAGCCCCATAAAAGACACTGCCGGCAGGTTGACCATGGTGTCAAAATCCTTGCGCTGGATATGCGGCAGGAATGCTGTGACATCATAGTCCAGGAGGCTGCGGACAGTGTCTTCGGAAATATTGCGGTGGGCGTGGACGCCGCCGATGATGACCTTGACGCGTTCTTCTGTAAAGTCTTCCTTAAACGTTTCTTCAATGCGGTCCAGGACAGATCTTCCTGTGGCCAGGGCCTCGCGTTTGCGAACCATGACCAGGTGGACCAGGTCGGATTGCGACAGGGTTTTCATCACCACCGCGTCCATGTCGCTGGGAAGGTCGACAATGACATAGCGGTATTCATCGATGAAGCGGCTGATGAATTCGCTGATATGTTCCACGATAGACTGGTTATTTTTGTCAAAGGTGACGTTGAGGAAATCGACGCCGATATCGCTTTTGATAATATGCTCAGGGATAAGTTCGAAATCTTTTGCCAGGGCCACAATATCCTGGGCCGGCTGGTTCCATTGCGGGCGCACCTCTTCGATGTCGGACATCGGGGTGTGGGCCGGTACGTTTCTGGAGCGGAGGCTGACCCAGATCACCCTCTCCCCTGTTTCCCTGGCAAGGCTTGTGGCAAGGTTGACGGCGTAGGTCGACCCGCCTGACCCCGCAATGGGGGCGTAAACCGCAATAATTGTGCTGCGATTTACCAGCTGGGTCCGTGTGACTTTGCTGCGGATGCGCTGGGAAAGGATCTTGCTGAATTTTATCCCCAGTTGAGGGGATTGTTTGAGTATCCGGCGGAACTCGGAATATGAGATGCGGAAGATCACAGAGTCGTTGATAGCTTCAAATGTCTGGGAGTGCACTTCGCCTGTGAGCGCGGAAATGATCCCGAAAAACATGCCGCGGTGGATGAATTCTATGTCGTCTTTGCCGCCGGAAGCATCGGGGGCGAAAGACTCAAGCCGTCCGGAAACAAGGAAGTAGACAAAGTCCGGCGCCTGTCCCTGTCGGGAAACGCTTTCGCCTTTTTTGTAGAAAACAATTTCACCGGATCGGGCAATGGCCTGGACCCGGTACCAGTTGAGACCTGAAAAGACAGGTATTTTCTTGACCATGGAACAGCACTGGAAGAATGAGGCTTCTTCACGCATGGGGTTTGGTAGTCCCACGGAAGAAAATCCTGGCGACAGCCCAGGCGTAAAGTTCAAAAGGGATATGGCGTACAACCCAGCAGCGCAGGCGGGAAAGAAGGCCGATAATATTGCGGAAGCGGGTATGCTCCTGTGTGGCCAGGGCGCTGATGACTTTGGCCACTTCTTCCGGAGAACGCCGTGACCGGCGCAGGTAACTGTCTACAAATGATTTTAACTGGCAGCTCATGGCGTAATACGGGCTGTCCTTGCGGTTGAAATTTGCGGCGTAGCGTGCATTCTCGGTAAATATCCTGGTGCGGTAGGATCCTGGTTCCACCAGGATAACATCGATGTGGAAGGGTTTAAGTTCCATATAAAGGCATTCGGAGAATCCCTCGAGCGCCCATTTGCTGGAGGCATAGGCGCTGAAAGCCGGTGATCCCGAAAAGGCCGCCATGCTGGAAATATTGATGATGCGTCCCGCTCGCCGGGGGCGCATGACAGGAAGGACTTCGCGGGTGACATTCAGGACCCCGAAAAAGTTGGTGTCAAATTGCCTGCGCCAGTCTTCGTCCGAAAGATCTTCGAAAAATCCACCAATCCCGAACCCCGCGTTGTTGATGAGGACATCGATGACGCCTTCGCGGGAGGCTATTTCGGTGACCACGGCTTTGATCGACACCGGGTCAGCGACATCCATGGCGTGTACTGAAAGATTTTTGGCGCCGCCGCGCGAGGCTGTCTCGACGTGCAGATGCTGAGATTTCTTAAGGTCGCGCACGCAGGCATGGACACGATGACCTTCGCCGGCCAGGCGTGCCGCGGACAACAGTCCAAATCCGCTTGAACATCCGGTGATCAGGATAACACGTGAGCGTCGGACGGCCATGGCGTTAATGGATCGTCTTCTGGATCAGGAACGCATCGGCCAGGGTCAGGGCTGTCATGGCCTCGACCACAGGGATGATGCGCGGGCAAAGGCATGGGTCATGCCGGCCCTGGATCTGGATAGACTGAAGCGAAAGGTCTTTGGCAGGGGCGATCTGGGAACGCGCGATGGAGGATGTCGGTTTGACCGCAATGCGGAAACGGATCCCCTCCCCTGTTGTGATGCCGCCAATAATACCGCCGGCAAGGTTGTTCCTTGTTTTAAGGCAGGCATTCTCGACAACAGGTGTGTCGTTGTGCTCGGAGCCGGTCATCCTGGCTGCGGCAAAACCCGTCCCGAATTCGATCCCCCTGACAGCGCCGATAGAGAGGATGGCATGTCCGAGCCTGGCTTCCATTTTGTCGAAAACCGGGTCTCCCCAGCCCGCGGGACAGCCGAGGACGACGCCCTCCACCAAACCTCCGATGGAATCCCCGTTATCCCTGACTTCATTGATCCTGGCGATCATGGCCTGGGCCTGACGCAGGTCAGGGGCGCGGACGATGTTTTGTTCAATGACATCGTAGTTGATGACTTCGGCGCGGATGTCGCCCACCGCGAGGGTATATGCCAGTATCCGGATGCCTTCCATAGCCAGGATTTTTTTGGCCACAGCCCCGGCGGCCACACGCGCGGCCGTTTCGCGCCCCGAAGACCTGCCGCCGCCGCGGTGATCGCGGATGCCGAATTTTTTGAAGTAGGTGTAGTCCGCATGGCCGGGACGAAAAACATCCTTGATTTGGGTATAATCCGCGGAGTGCTGGTCTTTGTTGCGGATGATCATGGCCAGGGGTGTGCCTGTGGTACGGCCCTCGAAAACACCCGAAAGGATTTCGACTTCATCCGTTTCCTGGCGGGATGTGGTGACTTCGCTTTGGCCAGGCCTGCGCCGGTCGAGTTCCTGCTGGATATCTTTTACGGAAAGGATAATGTTGGGCGGGACTCCGTCGATGACACAGCCGACGGCATTGCCGTGGCTTTCGCCGAATGTCGTGACGCGAAAAATCTCGCCGAAGGTGTTCCCTGCCATAACGGCCTCACATGAACATGTTGATGGTCAAACCACACTGATGATGGTTTGATTGTAGCATCGTTTCAGATCTTTGCCAGCGGGCGATGATTATTTCAGCCACGGCTTTGAAACAGCGATCGCGGCTTCAAAGGCGTCGATTTTTCCGGCATGCTGGAGTGTCCAGCCGATCTGGTCAAGCCCTCTGAGGAGGCATTCCTTGTTAAAGGCTTCGATCTGGAACGCAAATTTTTTACTGGCGGCACCCACCACCTGTTTGTCCAGGTCTACCGCGATCAAGCCGGACCCGCCAAAAGCGGCGACGGCAAAAAGCTCATCCATTTCATCGGCCTTTAAGGTAACAGGCAGGATGCCGTTTTTGATACAGTTGTTGTAAAAAATGTCGGCGAAGCTTGGTGCGATGATGCAGCGAAAGCCGTAATCGTAAAGAGCCCAGGGCGCATGCTCGCGTGAAGACCCGCAGCCAAAATTGTCTCGTGCCAGCAGGATCTTGGCCTTGCGAAAAGGCGGCTTGTTCAAAATGAAGTCGGGGTTTTCATGCATGCCTTCGTAATCGATGTAACGCCATTCATGGAACAGGTGTTTGCCGAAGCCTGTCCGTTCGATTTTTTTAAGAAACTGCTTGGGGATGATCGCGTCGGTATCCACGTTGGAACGGTCCAGCGGAACGGCGATACTAGTTAAAATGGTAAAAGGTTCCATGGGTTATCCTCTTTTGATGAATTCCCTGATGTCGGTGATATGGCCTGTTACGGCCGCGGCCGCAGCCATCTCCGGGCTCATCAGATGGGTTCGGCCTCCCGGGCCTTGACGTCCTTCGAAATTGCGGTTTGAGGTAGACGCGCAGCGCTGTCCCGGGGTGAGCTGGTCGTCGTTCATGGCCAGGCACATGGAGCATCCCGCATAGCGCCATTCACATCCGGCGTCGGTGAAGATCTTGTCGAGGCCTTCGCGTTCAGCATAGCGTTTAACCCGGCCTGATCCCGGGACGATGAGCGCCTGCACCCCCGCGGCGACTTTCTTCCCCTTGATTACGGCCGCGGCAGCACGCAGGTCCTCAATGCGCCCGTTGGTGCATGAACCTATAAAAACCACATCGATCTTGATGTCCGTGATCTTCCTCCCGGGTTCAAGTCCCATGTAGCGCAGAGCGTTGATCGCCGCTGTCTTTTCAGCGGGGTCCTTGAATTGCGCCGGGTCCGGAACCTGGGAGTTTACGGCTGTGACCTGGCCCGGGCTTGTGCCCCAGGTGACCTGCGGGAGGATGGCTTCGGCCTTGATGTCGACGACCTTGTCAAAGGAGGCGTCACGGTCGCTCGCCAGGGTTTTCCAGTAAGTGACCGCCTTGACCCAGTGGTCGCCTTTGGGTGAATGGTCGCGCCCCTGCAGGTAGGTGAATGTTTTATCGTCGGGCGCGATCATGCCGGCGCGCGCGCCAGCCTCAATGGACATGTTGCAGATCGTCATGCGGCCTTCCATACTCATCCCCCGGATGACATCCCCGGCGTATTCAATGATGTATCCTGTAGCGCCTGCCGTACCGATCATGCCGATCACGTACAGGATGATATCCTTAGAGGTCACCCCGTCTGCAATGCGGCCGTTGATATTGATGAGCATTGTTTTCGACGGTTTCTGCTGGAGCGTCTGGGTGGCCAGCACATGTTCGACTTCCGAGGTGCCGATGCCGAAGGCCAGGGCACCGAGCGCGCCGTGGGTAGCTGTGTGTGAATCGCCGCACACGATGATCATCCCCGGCTGGGTGATGCCAAGTTCTGGCCCGATGATGTGCACAACCCCTTGATCATCGTCGTTAAGGTCAAAGCATTTGATGCCAAAAGCGTCGCAATTCTTTTTAAGCTGGTCCAGCTGGGCGCGCGAGATCTCGTTGGTCGAGGCAAGGTCCCGGCTGCGGGTGGGGACATTATGGTCCATGGTCGCGAAAGTTTTTTGTGGACAGCGGACCTTGCGTCCTGTGGCCCGCAGGCCTTCAAACGCCTGGGGGCTTGTCACCTCATGCACAAGGTGGCGGTCCACATACAAAAGGGATGCCGTCCCCTCCCCGTCATGGACAAGGTGGGCATCCCATATTTTCTGGTACATTGTTTTACCCATAATGACTCCTCTGTGGATGTGTCTTCAGGATGACGCCGCGAGTTTACGCAAGACCGTTGGGAGTATCCCTCCGTTACGGTAATAGTCGATCTCCACGGGTGTATCAAGCCTGACGATGACCTTGAATTCTTTTTTCATGCTATCTCCTGCAACAGCTGTAACCAGGACTTCCTGGCGCGGCTTGAGATTTTCATCGAGACCGGCGATCGTGAATGTTTCGTTTCCCTTAAGGCCCAGGACGGATGCCGTATCCCCCGAAAGGAACTGAAGCGGGAGGATGCCCATGCCCGCCAGGTTCGAGCGATGGATGCGCTCAAAGCTTTCGGCAATCACAGCGTTGATGCCCAGCAGGGCCGGCCCTTTGGCGGCCCAGTCGCGGCTAGAGCCTGTGCCATACTCCTTGCCCGCGATGGCAATGAGAGGGATGCCGTCTTTTTTGTAACGGCAGGAAGCGTCGAAGATGCTCAGAATGTCACCCGTCGGGAAATGTGTTGTCCATGAACCTTCTGTGCCGGGTGCAAGTTTGTTGCACAGGCGGATGTTGGCAAACGTCCCGCGGCTCATGACGCGGTCATTGCCGCGGCGTGCGCCGTAACTGTTGAAATCCTGCGCGGCGATGCCCAGGGACAACAGGTACTTCCCGGCCGGCGATGCGGCCGAAATATTCCCCGCCGGAGAAATGTGGTCCGTGGTGATCGAATCCCCCACCATGACAAGGGCGCGCGCTGCAAAGATATCCTTGATTTGCTTCAGTCCGGCAGCCATGGTTTCAAAATAAGGCGGCTCCTGGATGTAGGAACTTGCCAGGGACCAGGGGTAGAGTTCGCCCTTAAGCTCTTTGACGGCCTTCCAGTGGGCACTGCCCTTGACCGCATCCTTGTATTTGCCGCGGAAGACCTTTGCGGTCACGTATTTTTTAACGGCCCTGGCAATTTCTTTTTCAGCGGGCCAGATGTCTTTCAGATAGACAGCCTTGCCCTTGAGGTCTGTCCCCAAGGGTTCGTTAAGAAGGTCTGTTCGGACCGAACCTGCGATGGCAAAGGCCACAACCAGCATGGGAGATGCCAGGTAGTTGGCTTTCACATGCGGGTTAATCCGTCCTTCAAAGTTGCGGTTCCCCGATGTCACGCTGGCCGCGATCAGCCGGCCCTGGTCGATGGCGCAGGCCACGGCTTCAGGAAGGGGGCCGCTGTTGCCGATGCATGTGGCACAGCCATAACCGACATTATTGAAACCAAGGGCGTCCAGGCTTTTCATAAGTCCGCTCTTGGTCAAATATTCATCCACGACCTGCGAACCGGGCGTCAGGGATGTTTTGACAAATTTCTTAACTTTTAATCCCCTGGCTACAGCATTTTTGGCCAATAAGCCGGCGCCGATGAGGACGGAGGGATTGGATGTGTTCGTACAGCTTGTGATGGCTGCCAGAACAACACTGCCGTGGGTGATGGTATCCTTTGATGTTCCGACGTGCTCATTTTTTTGGATATCAGCGTCGGCCAGCCCGAAGCCCTTGTGGCCTGCGGGAGCGCCGAGTACCGCGGCAAAACTTTTTTTCAAGTCCGTCAGGCGTACGCGGTCTTGCGGACGTTTGGGGCCTGCAAGGCAGGGTTCGATCGCGGCAAGGTCAAGTTCAAGGGTATCCGTAAAAAGAGGCGTTGATTCTTTGTAAGGGTCAAACAGCCCCTGGGCTTTGTAATAAGCTTCAACCAGCCTGGCTTCCTGCACGCGGCCTGTCATCCTATAGAAGGAGATCGTTTCAGCGTCAACCGGGAAAAGCCCGATGGTCGCACCGTATTCGGGGCACATATTGGAGATGGTGGCGCGGTCCGGGAGGCTCAAGGTTTTTACGCCTGGACCGAAAAATTCCACAAATTTATCCACCACCCCGCGTTGGCGGAGGATTTCGACGATGGTAAGCACAAGATCTGTGGCCGTTACGCCGGGGGGCAGTTTGCCGGTCAGGCGCATCCCAATCACCTCCGGCATCACCATGGAAAGGGGTTCGCCAAGCATGACGGATTCGGCTTCAATGCCGCCAACCCCCCAGCCCACAATGCCCGCGCCGTTGATCATGGTCGTGTGGCTGTCAGTTCCCACCAGGGAGTCTGGATAAAGAACAGGGTTGGCGCCTGGCTTCTTTGGAGTGCACAAGACCCCGCTGGCAAGGTATTCCAGGTTTACCTGATGGATGATGCCGGTCGCCGGGGGGATGACACGGAAATTCTGAAACGTATGCTGTCCCCATTTAAGGAAGGCGTAGCGTTCTTTGTTGCGCTTAAATTCGAGGGATACGTTTGTGTCAAAAGCTTTGGAAGAACCATACGCATCCACCTGAAGCGAATGGTCGATCACAAGGTCGCAGGGTACCTGGGGGTTGATCTTGTTGACATCCCCGCCCATCCGTTTCATCTGCTCGCGCATGGCTGCCAGGTCGACAACGCAGGGTACCCCTGTGAAATCCTGAAGGATCACGCGTCCCGGTTTGAAGGCGATCTCTTTGAGTTCGTTTTTGGGTGCCCAGCCAGCGAGGGTTTTAACATCCTCCAGGGTCACCTGATAATCGTCATAATTACGCACAGCGCTTTCAAGGAGAATGCGGATCGAGAACGGGAGCCGGGATATATTGCCGAAGCCCTGCCCCGTCAGTCCGGGGATAGAGAAAATCGCGTACTTCTTCCCCGCAACGGTCAATGATTTTTTTAATGCTGTTTTATCAAATGCCATAGACACCCCAAGTTAGAATGGATGAATTATATGGAAAGGAGGGCTTTACGTCAATGAAGTTGAAGGTATTTCTTGAAAAAGGTATTCATTGTGCATAATATACCTAAACAAAATGAAACTCCAATATTCTATATTTGTGAAGTTTTATGTGCTTAAATTTCATCCTAAGCATCAATAATATTGAAAATAGAGCTTTGCGGCATGTCTTGATGTGCGTTCAGAAACCAAGCTGACCACAATATCTTTCTGGAAAAAGCTGTTTCTGCTGTCTGAGCAGCAAGACATACCGCGAAGCTCAATCAGACTGGACGTACACGCATGAAGATTGCTATCCTCAACCCCTCATTTGGCAAGAACTTTGTCCGCGTTGCCCGCTGGGCGGCCCGGTCGCGGGGGCGTGTTCAGCGTCATCCCGATTATTTGCTCATCGCGGCCCAGGTCCTCCTGGATGCCGGCCATGAGGTGATTTTCGTAGAAGCCGCGGCATGCAATATGTCACCGGAGGAAAGTTTCAAGGTCATCCGGGCGTTTACGCCGGAACTGCTCGTGATCCATGCCACGACCCCATCGATTTATGCGGACATGGAACAGGCCCGCACGATCAAGGCGCAGAATGACTGCCGGGTGGTCTTTGTCGGCCAGCATGTGAGTGCAGAACCCCTGAATACGTTTGAGATAGCCCGCGGCGCCGTGGATTATATCCTGCGCGGCGAATATGATCACTCCTTGCGCGATCTGGCCAATGGTTTGCCCTCTGGGGATATCAAGGGGATGAGCTGGCATAACGGGCAGACTGTTATTACCAATCCCGACCGTCCTGCCCTGGATGTGAACGAGCTTCCCTTCCCTGCCTGGCATTTGATCAAGCCGGAGTGGTATCCGGATGCGGGTAAGAAATTCCCATTCTTGACGCTGTTCACCGGGCGCGGGTGCAATAATGCCTGCAGTTTTTGCCGTGATCCTCAGCTCATGTATGGCTATCGTTTGCGTAACCGTGATGCCCAACGGGTCGTCGACGAAATGGAATTCGACCTTCGGTTGTTCCCCGGTATCCGTGAGATCATGTTCGAAACAGATACTTTTGCAGCCGATCCCAAACATGTTCAGGCGGTTTGCCAGGAGATCATCCGGCGGGGCCTTCACACGAAGATATCCTGGTCCTGCAATATGCGCATTAATACGGACCTTGCCCTGCTTCCTTTAATGAAGAACGCCGGCTGCCGCATGCTTATGGTCGGGTATGAATTCGGCACGGATGAGACCCTGCGCGCGGTGCGCAAGGGCGATGTGAATGTGGCCATGGGCCGGCGATTCAGCCAAAGAGCTCATGAACTGGGGTTTACCCTGCACGGGTGTTTTATGATCGGCGCTCCCGGGGAAACCCATGAAAGCGCCCGCGCCACCATCGATTATGCCAAGTCCATGACCCTGGATACCATCCAGATCACAGGGATCGCCACATACCCTGGCACGCATCTTTATAGTTGGGCCAAAGAGAACGGGTATCTGCTGGCCAAGGACTGGACCGACTGGCTGACGGCGGAAGGCGAACAGAAAACCCTGCTGTCGTATCCCCAACTTTCCAACAAAGAGATCGATACCCTTATTGATACCGGCCTGAAAGAATTCTACCTGCGCCCCGTTCAGATGTGGCGCATGCTGGTCAGCATCCGTTCCGTGGGAGATCTCCTACGGAAACTCTACGGCCTGGGGGCATTCATCGATTATTTCTGGAAGAAAATCATTCGGTCACACCCATAAAAGACGGGACTGTTGTTGTCATCGGGCGGATGTCAATGATGACCGGCGTGATGCCCGCGGCGTCCTGCAGGCGCTGGATCATGGCGGGGTCGAATTTATACTGGACAATTTCCCCATTATTATTCTTGACGTTTATTCTGTCGCGGGTCAGGTCGATGCCGCCGGTGCCAGATTGAGACGCAGAATCGGGCAGAACAACATCGGGTATCCGGTTAACTGGTGATTTTAACGAATTATCCCGAGGGGTGTTATTGTGTTTCGTTAGAAAATAATATAATTTCTCTTCATTCTTTACTGTAAAATCCCGTTTCAGCAGATCCTTTCTAAAATATCCGTTTAGAAATTCCTGGCCGGATGTTAAATCCGTAATATCAAACCCAGGTTTAATAAACGGTTGCAGCAATCAAAAAAATAATTGTTCAGATCCCCATGGCTTAACCTTTTATAGAAACTGATGAGCATTTTTCTCAAGTCATCAATAACAAAGAAGGCGAATTCATCTCTGGACATACGACCTGCTGCGATACGGGCATCTTGAAAGTCGACTAATTTTAGACGGCTGATATATCCATCAGGGATTCTAAATTGTCCAAGTAGATTGATGTTCATAAAGATCGCAAAAGTATATATTATTATTTATATTCCTGCTATTCCCTGAATGGGAACCTGTCTAAAAATCGTTTTGACAATTCACGCCGGCTCTGGTATATTTTCTTCACTGTTCAACCATTTATCAGGAGTCAATGTATGCCACATGTTGTTTGCGAACCCTGCGTGAATTGCCGCACCACCAATTGTTGTGTCGTGTGCCCCGTGGAAGCTTTTCGCGAGGATACCAATATGCTCGTCATCGATCCGGACGTCTGCATTGACTGCGGCGCGTGCGCCGGCGAATGCCCGGTACAGGCCATCTACCCCGACGGCGACGTACCTGCCAAGTGGCAGAAGTATATCGCGCTCAACAAGGAAAAAGCGCCGTCGCTTCCTCCGATCAACACAAAAAAGACGCCGCTGAAGAAGTAATACAGCGACCATTGATTGAAAAAGGGCGCTGAAACGATCAGCGCCTTTTTTTTTGACGGGATCATATAAAGGAAAAATGCGATGACAAAGAAGAAAACCCCTTCCAAACCTATGACCGGTGCCCAGGCCCTCATCAAGTGCCTGGAAGCGCATGGCGTCCAATACATTTTCGGCCTTCCCGGTGGATCGGCGATCCCTATCTTCGATGCCCTTTATGAGTCGAAGATCAAGACGATCTTGACCCGTCATGAGCAGGGTGCCACACACATGGCGGATGGGTATGCCCGTGCGACCGGCAAAGTCGGTGTGGCCCTTGTTACCTCTGGGCCCGGTGCGACCAATACCGTTACTGGCATCATGACGGCCATGATGGATTCCATCCCCATCGTGGTGTTTGCCGGGCAGACCATCTCTCCCATGCTGGGCAAAGATGCGTTCCAGGAATCCGATATCACCGGCATTACCATGCCCGTGGTGAAACACAATTACCTGGTCAAGGACATCAATGCGATCCCGCGGATCGTCAAAGAAGCGTTCCATATCGCTTCAACCGGACGCCCCGGCCCCGTGCTGGTGGACCTTCCCAAAGATGTGACCGCCGGATTGTTCACCGGCTCCCTTGACCAGGACATGGACCTGCCTGGGTATACGATCCCGGCCAAAGGGAACAAGGCCGATATCCTGAAACTGGCAAAAATGTTCAAGCAGGCCAAGAAACCGCTTATCCTCGCCGGACACGGCGCGGTCATCGCCAATGCGGACAAGGCGGTCAGGACCCTGGCCGAAAAAACACATTCCCCTGTCACGGTGACATTGTTAGGAAAAGGTGCTTTCCCGGAAACCCATCCCTTATCGCTGGGGATGCTGGGGATGCACGGCACGGTCTACGCCAACAAAGCATTGACGGCCTGCGACCTGATCGTTTCCATCGGCTCGCGCTGGGACGACCGCATCAACGGCAATAATGACGAGTTCTGCATCGGGGCCAAGAAGGTCCACATTGACATTGACCCCGCGGAAATAAACAAGATCGTGAAACCCGACCTTTCTATCGTGGGTGACGCGCGGCTCATCGTCGAAGAACTGATCAAGCACGTGAGCCCGCTGGATACGGCGGAATGGCTTGAGGAACTTGAATTCTGCAAAAAGGAATTCCCGCTCCATTATTCCGATGCGGAAGGGCTCACGGCCCAGCGTGTGATCGACGACCTGTACCATGTGACCGGCGGGAAGGCTGTTGTCACGACGGACGTTGGGCAGCATCAGATGTGGGCGGCACAGTTTTACAAGACGGATCATTGCCACAACTGGCTTTCATCGGGCGGCGCCGGCACCATGGGTTATGGCTATCCCGCGGCCATTGGGGCGCAGTTTGGTCGTCCGGGTGAACTGGTCGTGGCCATTGTCGGCGACGGCGGGTTCCAGATGACCCTGTGTGAACTGGCCACCGCTGCGGTCAACAAGCAGCCCGTCAAGGTGCTTGTTGTTGACAATAAGTACCTCGGCATGGTCCGCCAGTGGCAGTCGCTCTTTTTTGACAACCGTCTTTCGGGGGTTGATCTCGCCGGGAATCCCGATTTCGTGAAACTTGCGGAAGCTTACGGGGTCAAGGGTTTTCATATTGATTCAGTCAAGGATTGCCGCAAAGTCCTGGCCCAGGCCATGGCGCACAAGGGGCCGGCCCTGATCCACGCGGAAGTTATCAAGGAAGGTAATGTTTTTCCGATGATCCCGGCGGGAAAATCAGCGTATCATATCATTACAGAAGCACCCAAGACAAAAATGGAAAAACCGACGGGTTCCACCTGATCGGCATCAACATAGAGGAGCGGCCTGCGATGGCTGCTCCCCCACAACAAGGGTTTTTATGAAACAGGATGGAATTCACACACTGAGCATTCTCGTCGCCAATAAACCCGGAGTCCTCGTACGTGTGGCGCTCACCTTTGCCCGGCGTGGATACAACATCGACTCTCTGGTGGTGTCGGCGACGCATAATCCGAAATTTTCACGCATGACCGTGACCGCCAAGGGAGATCCGGCGACACTCGAGCAGATCATTAAACAGCTAAATAAACTGATCGATGTGATCCACGCCAGCGAACATAACACCGCGACGTCCCTCGACCTTGAATTGTCGCTGCTCAAGGTCAGGGTGGCCGGCGCGTCCAGGGCTGTCATCATCAAACACATCCGGGAACACCAGGCAAAACTCATGGATGAGACCGACGACAGCCTTATCATCGCCCAGATGGGAACCACCGATGAACTTAACAGCTTTGAAAGCCTTATCACCAAGTACGGGCTGGTGGAAATGGTGCGTTCCGGAAAACTTTTGATGACCCGGGGAAAAGAAACGACCTGATTTTTCCCGGTCATTCTATTTATTCTTCCCAGGCAATATCCGACGGGTTGACAGCATCCGCCGAGGGTTCCTGACCATAGCTGCCTTCAGGGCGTGTCCGTGGTGCGCCTCCGTCATCATTTCGTTTGGGCATGAAATGGATGTTGTTCGCCGAGATTCTGACACGGCTTTGCGTTTTGCCGTCTTTCTCCCAGCGGTCCTGCTTCAAGCGGCCCTCCACAATGATGCCGCTGCCTTTCTTTAAATATTTGCCGCAATTCTCAGCGACAGGCCCCCAGACTTCAATATCGAAGTAAGATACTTCCGTGACCTTCTCGTTATTTTTGGAATAGACCCGGTTATTAGCGATCGAAAGTGTGCATACAGTTTTTCCGGAAGGCGTGTTTTTCAGTTCGGGATCGCGTGTCAGATTGCCCATGATGTTCACAGAGTTCAAGCTCATTGGTCATCCTTTCATTGGTGTGTTGCGGCGCTCGTCGGAGATCAAAAAGAGGCCGGTCATAATTATTTTATTGTTTATAAAATATCATAAATTATTTGAACATTATAAAACACATATTATTATAAAGAAAGAAACGCAGTAAAAAACATGCAACCTTGGAAAGGAGAACAACATGGCCACAGCCAAAAAAGCCGCGAAGAAAGCTCCTGCGAAGAAGACAGCAAAAAAGAAGAAGTAATAGCTTCTCCCTTATTTATAAAAAACCCTCTCATCCACGTGGAGGGTTTTTTATTTCTGGCTCGCCCATGTTTCATTTAGCCGCAAGATAAAGTTCGTTCACCGTCTCCCAGTTGATCACATTGTAAAATGCGTCGATGTACTCGGGGCGCCTGTTCTGGTATTTCAGGTAGTACGCGTGTTCCCAGACGTCGATGACCAACAAGGGCTTCTTTCCGATAGACAGCGGGCTGTCCTGGTTAGGGGTTTTGATGACCTCAAGCTTTCCGTCCTTGGTCATGACGAGCCATGCCCACCCCGAGCCGAATTGGGTTGTTGCCGCATCGGTAAACTTCGCCTTGAATTCCTGGAATGAGCCAAACCCTGCCCTGATGGCATCAGCGACGGGCCCCTTGGGTTCTCCGTTTTGCCGGGGGCCGATCACCGCCCAGTAAAATGAATGGTTAACCGCGCCGCCGCCGTTATTGCGTACCGCCGCACGAATATCTTCCGGAACGGTGTCAATATGGACCAGGAGATCTTCGGCGCTCTGGCTTTCGAGCAGAGGCTTGCCGGCCACCGCCGCGTTAAAACGGTCCACATAGGTCTTGTGATGCTTGCTGTGGTGTATTTCCAAGGTTTTTGCGTCGATGAAAGGTTCAAGCGCGTCATAGGCATACTTGAGTTGGGGCAACTGATAAGCCATAAAATCCTCCGTTGTTTTTTAAAATTTAGTCGTCCAAGAAGATAAAGCCTTACAAGGCGGTGTTGAACCGTCGGCGCCATTCTTCAGGGATGGGGGTTTTTACCCCCGTTTTTTTGTTTACCGTGACGTTGACAGTACTGGCCGTGCCGACTGGCCGTCCTTCCCTTGTCAAGGTAAAGGCGAATACGACGGACGTTTCACCGATCTTGGCAATGCGCACAGCGATATCCAGTGCATCACCGGCCTTGAGCATGGCCGTGTAATCCGCCTCCGCATGGACGAGCGGAAAAGTTAAGGTCGGATGGTCCATCCATTCAGCCATGTCAAGTCCCAGGGATTCGAGGAAATGTTCTTTGGCTTCGTGGATCAGATAAAACTGGTTGGCAAAAAAAAGCCGTCCTGCCGCGTCGGTGTGGTGTAAATAAATACGTGCATGATGGGTAAACATTAATTCTCCTCAATCACCAGGGGGTCCCCTGTTTCAAGGCAATGAAAAAGATTTTGAAGGTCTCCGGGGTCGGCCTTCAGCATCGGATAGGACAACAGCGTCCTGGCCGGTACGATCCGTAAAATAAGGCAACGGTCCGTGTCAATTCTCGGACCCAGGGCGGCATCGCTTCCAAGGAACATATCATTATACCCGTAAGCGACGGCATGTTCAATATCGGTCCAGCGCAAGTTCCTGGAAAAAATTTTTTTGTTCGTCCGCGAGCTGATCACAAGCCCCGGATTGACGTCAGCGATAATTGTTTCAGGGCCAGGCCCTAAAGCGGCAGGCGGCAGTGGACAAACAAGCGCACCGATGCGCCATAGGGCCATAAGCACGATGAAATAGGATGGCGATTTTTCCGCAACGAGAAGGATCCGCGTGTCGGCGTGCACCGCGATTTCTTTCAAATACCTGGACGTGTTGTGCACGTAACTGTTGACGGCCCCCCAAAGGATGCTGCGTCCGCCCCAGGATATGGCCGTACGTTGCGGATAACGGCAGGCATTGAGGTAGACCGGGCAGGGTTCCACGCGATTACACCGCTTTCAGCCGGCCCGTCAATGACGGGGTAAAGAATTTTGTGACGATATGCAATCGGTCTTTGGGGATGCGTCCGGCGTCGACCAGGACCGGACGAAGTAAAAGATCGCCGTCAAACCAGTTGGCCGTTCCCAGATTGGCTGTTGCAGGGGTCATGGATGCAAGATTCGCAAGGGCTGTCATCCCGATACCGGATTCAAAAAGTCCCTCCACGATCACATGAAGCCCAAGATCTTTGGCGGTATCAAGGAGTTTCATATGTCCGCTGATGCCGTTCATGAGCATGGGGCATGCGATCACATGGGTGAGACCGACAAGCCCTCCGAGTTCCTCGAGCGGCCGTTGGGTTCCTGACAGGCCCAGAGCAACAGGCATCGCCGTACGCCGGGTGAACTGTTCGATTTGAAGGAAGTTAGCCACGGGATCCTGAAGATATTCAATGCGGTCCATGCCGGTATTTTCCGCAAAAACGATCGCTTCATCGAGGCGCCATCCGCCTTCAGCGTCAAGCCGCAGTTTCCCTTCAGGCCCTATCACCTGCCGGAGCGATTCCACCCGCTGGATATCAAGGGGAATATTGCGGCTGCCGACTTTGAGTTGAAAGGTTGTATAACCTTTGGCGCTAAGGAATCGTGCCTGGCGGACAATATCCGTTGATGACCCATGCAGGAATCCTGCACTGGAAGCCTCCTGGGCCACATCCGTGCCCAGGAATGCGGCCACGGAGAGATTATGGGTGTCGGCGGCCATGGCTGTGAGTGCGGCTTCGAAACCGAATTTTACCGAAGGGCAAATCTCCCCGCCCGAAAAGCGCCTGGTCAGCCATTCAAGCAGGTGCGGCCCATCCACAGGGACAGGCGCATTCTTAAGTTCACGCGCCAGGGTTTCAGCCTGGTGAACGGCTTTCTTGAGGAGTTCGCTGCTGACGCCCGGTAATGGCGCTATTTCTCCAAATCCCATGCATCCCCTGTCGGAAATGATGTGCACGACAAGCCCTTCCCGGCAAATATGTTCTTGCCCGCGTCCGGTCACAGGCTGCGCGAGTGGCAGCAGGAAAGGATAGCAATGAATGCTTTGGATAACTAAAGAAGCCATGTGCAGGAATATCCAACGGCCTGGACGAATAAAAGAAGGATTGTCAATCCCAAGACCCAATTGAGGCTGGTGGTGTCTTCACGGGTGAATACCCCGTGGATCAGCGGGATCGCGGCAAAGGCCGTCAATGAGGTTAAAAGTGTGGCGGGATGCTGATCTGTCAGGTAATAGATGGCCACCGGGCCTGCGGCGGCGGCCAGCACGCAAAAAAGGTATTCGATTTGCGGGAAGGTTTTGCCAAGCTGGACGGCCAGGGTGCGTTGGCCGCTGGCTGCATCCGTCGTCATGTCGCGCAGGTTGTTGACAGCCAGCACCGCCGTTCCCATAAAGCCTGTCATGGTGCCTGCCAAAACGATCGCTGCATTATATTCGAACGACTGGGCGTAGTAGGTACCTGTTACCGCCACAGGGCCGAAAAGAACGCATGCCGCAAGGTCACCCAGGCCGGTCCTGGCCAAGGACCATCGTCCGGTGTTGTAAAAGATCCCCACCAGGACAGAAAGCCCAAGGACCAGCAAGGCAGGATACCCCACCCGGACAATGAGCCCGGATCCTGCGGAAGTTGCCAGAAGGAACAACAAGATAGAGCCATGCCGCAGGGCGCGTGATGTCAAAACCGATGATCCGCTGATGCGGCTGCCGGCGCTGCGGTACAGATTTATGGCTCCCTGCAGGGCAACCGCCAGGGCCAGGGCGGATAAGGCGGATGGGAAATGAAAGAATCCGTCGCCATAAGCCATGGCGGACCCAATCATGACCGGGGCAAGGGCAATGAGGAGTGTGTGCGGGCGGATGGCCGCAGTCCACGCGATAAGTTTTTTCATGATTCCCCGGGAGGGTTTTTCATTCAATGTTGCCCTTAAGATGCTCCCGGATGTGCAGGACTTCCCCCTTATAGCGCGGGATAAGATGGACATGGGCGTGCATCACGATCTGCCCTGCGGCTTCGCCGCAATTGATCCAGATATTGTAGCCGTCTGGTGTATGCTCTTTTTCGACGGAATTTTTCATGTGTCCCAGGAGCTGCTGAATGGCGTTGAATTCTTCCCTGGTGGCTTCGAATATGTCCCTGATGTGGCGGCGGGGAATAATGAGGGTGTGCCCCTTAGACAGGGGGCGGATATCGTAAACGGCATATGCCAAATCATTCTCCATGATCCGGGGTATGTTTTTGCAAAAGACACAATCGGGCATCGAAGACTCCTAGGCGTGCATATTGCGTTCGAACTCTTCCACTTCCTTGCGGGCGCGTTCAATATCTTCCATGGCAAAGATGTCGCAGTAAAGCTGTACGGCCAGGTCCTTGTCGCCTTCACGCAGGACTTCCCGTACATCCCACATGGTGGGTTCTTCCTGGCGCGTGCGTTCCTGATACAGTTTTTGAGCCTTGCGCAGCGCCACGATCCAGTAAATCTGCAAACCCAGCAGAACCGTTAGTACAACGCTGATAAAAATAGCGAACCAGATCATGATCCCTCCCTGATGGGTGCGTCCAATACTTTTTTAGGTATCGCCGCCGTTAGGCCGCAGGGGCATCGAACTTTTGAACGATTTCCTTGACCTCGAATTCAGCTTTCTCGATCTTGTCCTTGCACAGTTTGACAAGGGTGACGGCTTCCTTGACTTTTTCCGAAAGTTCGTCGATGTCGATCTCCTCGTTCTCGATCTTGCGAATGATCTCCTCGAGCTTTTCGACAGCTTTTGAGTATTTAATGTCCGGCATCCTGTTTCTCCCTTAGATCGTTTTCTTCGACAGTCACACTGCCGACAAAGCCGTCATAAAGTTCGGTCCGTAAAGCCTGGCCCGGGTGGACATCGGCAGATGAACGTAACGCACGGCCGTTTTGGGCCCGTGTGATGGAAAAACCGCGCTTGAGGACATTCTTTGGGGAAGCCATCTCGATCAGTTTTTGACAATGACCTATTTTAGTCACACAGGCCGTTAAACGCAATTGAATTGTCTTTTTTAGCTGGTCCCTTGACCGTTGAAGACCCGTGCGCGCATCGGACACAGATTTTGCGGGAATTGATCTCAAACGCTCAAAAAGCCGGGCATGATGTTCTTTTCGTCCGGTCATCATGTGCCTTAAGGCTGTTTGCAGGTCGATGGCCGCATCCTTGAGGCATATTCTACGGGCATTCAGGGCTTCATCGGCCATGCCTTGCAGCGCCTGCCAGGTCTCATCCAAATTCTCTGCGAAGGCCCTGACCCGGCCGGCCAGGAACTGGGCGGCTGCCGTGGGTGTTTTGGCTGATGTGTGTGCGGCAAGGTCCGCGATGCTTGTGTTGATTTCATGCCCGATACCGGTAATGACAGGGTGTTTTGATGCGGCAATGGCCAGGGCGATCTCTTTGGAATCGAAACAGGCTAATTCCGCGATAGAACCTCCCCCGCGGGTAATTACAACCGCGTCCAGTCTCTCCATGGCGTTAAACGCCGCGAGGGCCGCGCAGACGGATGGCGCACAGTTTTTTCCCTGCATCACGGCCCGGGCCAGGTGGACATGAAACCCGCAGCTGCTTTGCACGAGTTCATCTACAAAGTCGTTGTAGGCCGCCGAATCGAAAGCGGTAATAAGCCCGATTTCAAGCGGTACGGGGCCAAGCGGCTGAGTTTTGTTTTTTGCCAGGACTCCCGATTTTGTGAGTTCAGCAACGAGTTTTTGACGGTCCTGGGCGATCTTCCCGAGAGTATAAACAGGATCGATATCTTCAACGATGAGGCGGATCTGCCCGAATCCAGGGTAAAAATCGACCCGGCAAAGAAACTTGACTTCGATATCATCCTTGAGTTCAAAAGCGTTTTCCGCACGCCTGAGGACCGCTTCGATCCGTGGACGGGTGTTCGCCCAGATGACCAGGCCAAGACGGGCCTTGACATCGTTGGCGTCGGAAGATCTTTCGACGAGTTCAAAAAAAGCGTGCTGTTTCCCCTTGTTGCGGTCATAACTCTGGATTTCCCCGCATACCCATACCGCCTGCGGAAAACCCGATGTGACGACATCGCGGATAAGATTGTTGAGTTGCGATACGGTAAAGAATTCCCGGGACACGGCGTTACCTCTTTCCCGCCGGATAAACCGGCATGTGCTGCGCCAAGATGATCTGCGGCTTGAGGGCGTTGAATGCGGCCATCATGGTTTCGTACTTGCGGTCCAGGATAAGGGCATTGGCGCGCGTTTTATGGTCCATGCTTGAAGCATATTCGGCCTGGAACCGCTGATGTTCATCGAACGCCGCATTGAAGGCGCGGACAGCCTGGGCGTAGGGTTCGAATCCCGGCGGGACCGTCGCGGCGAGGTCCATTTTACGGCTGACGATCTGGCGTTGTTCCATCACCTGGACGCGTTGCAGGTTGCGGGCCATCTCTTGGCGAAAGGCATCAGCCAAAGGCGCGACGCCGGGTGTGCGCCGCCATTTGAACGGCCACCACAGGATCACAAAGGGGCCTCGTCTTTTTCCCACAATTGGTTCTGGTAGGTGCCGATCAACTGGGCTTTGCCAACGATACGCCCCTGCATAGCCTTTTCCACGATATCCATGGTGGCTCCTTCGTTGACATCATCCAGGTAGCTGTTAAGGGCATAAAGCGTGAACACAAAATGATGTTCTTTGGCATCAAAGACACAAGGTCCCCCGTAATAAAAATTCCCGAAGTCGTTCAAGGCCTGCGTCCCGGGGATCGAATTGGCTTCCACTGTACGCGTGCCGGGGCGGATATTGTAGACCAGCCAGTGCGTCCAGGGTGTTATCGGGTTGTCCGGTTCGCGCAGGGTCAGGACCATGGACCGTGTGCCCGCGGGGATATTATGAAATGCGAGCGGAGGATTGATATCCGCTTCCTTGCAGGAATATGTTCCGGGAATGGCTGTACCGTCGTTAAAAGCGGAGCTGGTCAATGTGAAGAGGGCTGGCGGCGTTTTCTTTTCCGGTGAGCAGAATGCCGGACCCGGGAAAGATAAGAAAAAGGCTGTGAAGGACAGGATGAAGAACATCATCATAGAAAGATTATATACACCCTTTTGGGATGCCGGGCATCTAATTTAATTATAAAATTTCAATCCCTACAGGACAGTGGTCCGATCCAGGGACATCCTTCAAAATGAAGGCATTACTGAGCCTGGTGAGAAACTCCCGGTCCACAAAGAAATAATCGATGCGCCAGCCGACATTGCGTTCCCGCGCACGGGTTTTGTAATCCCACCATGAATAATGACCGCCATCCTGGTGAAAATGACGGAACGTGTCCACATATCCTTTATTCAGGAAGCGGGTTATCCAGGCCCGCTCTTCGGGGAGGAACCCTGTATTTTTTTCGTTCTCTTTGGGACGGGAAAGGTCAATGGGCTGATGCGCGGTATTGACATCGCCCGTAATGACAACATGGCGGCCCTGGCGGTGAAAGGTTTCAATTTTTTTGAGGAAGAGCTCATAGAACGCGAGTTTGAAGGGAACCCGCTTGTTCCCTGCCCCTCCATTGGGATAATAAATATTGAAAAGGACAAAATCACCCATATCCATGACAAGGGTACGGCCTTCGTTGTCGAATGAAGGGTCGCCCAGGCCGTATCCCACAGATAAGGGCTCTTTTTTCGTGTAAACCGCCACACCGCTGTAACCTTTTTTCTGCGCCGCGCACCAGTAGGATGTGTAGCCGGGAACATGCCGCAGGGCGTCGTCAAGTTGCTGGGGGTCAGCCTTGGTTTCCTGAAGGCAGAGGATATCCGGAGCTTCGGTTTTTAACCAGGTCAGGAACCCTTTTTTTTGTACGGCCCGAATACCATTCACATTCCAGCTGATCAGGCGCATGTTGATTGATCCTTTTGATTTATGGGAAGCTCCGCCAGTGTCCGGATCACACGGCCCAGCGATGGCGATACAGCCATATTCTTGAGGGTGTCCGGGGAGAACCATCCAAAAGCGTCATGTTCATCGGATAGGGTTATCGCGGCATGATCGGCGTTGACCATGAAAATGAGATAAAGGATGCGGTCATGCTCGCGTTCCCACTCAAAAGCGTCAAGCAAGCCGTTGGGGGTGACATTGATGCCGGCTTCCTCGCGCCATTCACGTTGAAGGGCGTCGATCATGTTTTCTCCCGCGTCCACTTTCCCGCCGGGGAATTCCCAGCATCCCGGGTAATTTTTTGAATGCGGTGCGCGGCGCATGAGGAGTGTTTTTCCTGAAGTGTCTTGAAGGACACCCCGCAATACCAGAAGATAAGGTTTGATGTCAGCCATTGGGAGAACAGCTCAGGATTTCTTGCGGTTTATCCTGGCAAAAGTGCCCAGCACTTTTTCCAGGAGTTCACTCCAGACAACGCCATAGGCCTTGTCGAAATAAATAGTTTGCTCCACATCCACCCCATTGACCTTGGCAATCTCGACACCGACCTGAAAGACGGGTTTGCCTTCAGGCGGAGGATTGGCAGGCTGGCACCAGCATACCTCCCCTTGCATGAAAATGACTTCGCGGCTCTTGGGCAAATGCATGTCGATCCACAATAACTCGCCCGGTTCCAGGGTTTTGGGTGTTTCAAACGATAGCCCGTGTACCGAGATATCCCTTGAAAAGCCGTTGTACTGATGTTCGCGGCCTTCCATGACTTCTTCATCGATCTTGAAGTCCACTTCAGCCTTGAAATCATACTGGATGCGGAATTCCAGGCGGGCATCGGTTTCATAACGTTTGTGCCGGCGTTGGTTGGTCACAGCGTGTTGTTCCATGGGCTATTCTCCTGTCCCGATGATCATTTATTCACTTGGATATTATCCCTGCCGGCAGATAGTTTGGGAAGGGATTTTTACAGGGTCATTTTTTGACCAGAAATGATGAGAAACCTTTGATGGTACGCGCGGTCAGCGGATCAATATTCTCACCGTATTGGCCGTTTGAGAAATGAATAATACCCAAGGCGTTAGTGTTCTCTCCCGGCAGGGCCGTGACTGGCAGGGGGACACACAGCATGCCCATATATTTTGCGTAGGTATGCAGGGCTTGCAGGCAAAGATCTCCGCCGCCTTGCGGATTTCCCGCGGAGGTGAATGCCGCGAATTTCTTGCCGGCGAGGCTCCCTTCGACCCATAGTTTTCCCGTGGAATCCATAAAAGCCTTCATCGACGCAGAGACGTTGCCAAAATATGTCGGAGAGCCCATGATGATGACATCGGCTTTGATCAATGCGTCGGGCGTGGCTAAAGGGATCGCGCGCATCGCGCGGAGGTTCGATTGTGCGGCAGGAGAAATGCCCGGTTTTTCGGTCCATCCCTGGTCCGGAGTGCGCAGGAGCCTTACGGCAGCGCCGATCGATTTCAACTCTTTCTCGAATTGATCCGCGATGAGGTAATTGTTGCCGCACATACTGTGAAATATGATCGCGATGTTCATGGGAAGGCCTCCTGTTACAGTAAAATTAACCGATCAGCGCATAAGCCAGGCTGATCAACACGACAGCATAGGGCAATGACATAAGGAACATGCGCAAATAGGACAAGCCTATATGCCGGGCGATCGCGCTGGTGAGGAGAAAAAGGAACGCGGCCTGGCCGTTAGGCGTCAGGATTGAAAAAATATTGGTTCCTGCGTTGATTAAGAGCGCCATTTTATCGAACTGGATGCGGTCAATGACGCCCTGGGTCAATGCGTTGGATGCCTGGTGGATGTAGATGCTGGCGACAAAAACGTTGTCGCTTACGGCTGAGAGGATGCCGCTGGACAGGAAGAAGGCGTATAACTGCCCTTTCCCCCGGGATTGCAGGGCCATATGGGTGATCGGTGAAAAAAGCCCCAGAGATTCGATCATCGCCACGATTACGAAGAAAACGACCAGGAGTCCGGCAAAGGGCATGGCTTCTTCAAACGACTTGCCGATCTCATGTTCGTTGGTTTGTCCGGTCAGTACCGGAAGGCAGATGAGAAATCCCAGGCCGATGATGCCGATAGGGGCGATCTGAAAGGCAAGCGCAAGCATAAGGCAGAGGAATGCCGATGACATGATGATCATTTTTGTCGTGTGTGCAGGATCGTTTTCTCCCAACAACTCCCCGGATTTTTTTTCGATGGATGCGGCGATGCGCTCCGGCAGGCGGTAGCCGAATCCAAAGGCGCGCACACGCCAGAATTCAAGGGCAAGGCAGACGAGGATACCCGCTCCCTGCAAGGGAATGGAAAAATGCGCCATCTTGAGGTAGAAATCCTGGAAAGTCCAGCCCGCGTATTTGCCGATAAGAAGATTCTGGGGCTCACCAATGAGCGTGGCCACTCCCCCCAAAGCGGTCCCCACGGCCCCGTGCATCAGGAGGTTTCTTAAAAAGCCATTGAATGCCTCGGTCTCTTCAGGGGATGTGCGTTCCACCGACAGATAAATTTTCCTGACCGCCACACTGACACTGATCATCACCGCCAGAACTGTGAGCGCGTCAAGCCAGGCGGAAAGAAAGGCGCCGGAGATTAAGAAAACAAGGCTCAGCAGGATTTTATTGCGAATGGTTGAAAACATGCGCAGGAAGAGCCATCCCAAAAGGGGCTGCATGAAATAGATGGCCGGGACCATGAACATGAGCAGCATCAGCACATCGATATTGCGTGTGATCTCATGCATGACACTGGTTGAGGATGTCATGTTCAGGCAGAGCGCTTCCAGCGCCAGAAGGCCGCCTGGGAAAAGCGGGTAAGACTTCAGGGCCATGCCCAGGACGAGAAGGAATTCGAGGAGGACAGCCCACCCTGCGATAAAAGGACCGCAAGAGAAATAGACTGCTGCGTTAGTTGTGAGAAATACGGCGATGAGGATCTTGTACCAGCGGGGGGAAGATCCCATGAAAAGCGTTGCCGCGTTATGGATATGACGCCGGATGGTCCCCGCCCCCATGAGCTATTCGACCCTCACAGCCGCGATATCGAGTTTGGATATGCCCAGGGCGGTCATGATATCCAGGACATCAACGACGTCCTTGAAGCGGGTCTGCTGGTCGGATCTCAGGTAAACGTTCAGGCCGGGGCTGGTTTTCTTCATGGCAGCGATTTTGCTCTTTAGCTCCTTGTGCGTCACGACTTTTTCATCAAGGTAAACCATTCCTTCGCTCGTGATTGTCACAACCGTCTGCTTGACCTTGCCGGCATCCCGGGGTTCGGCACTCTTTGATTCCGGGAGCTTGACCTTGATGTTGGACTGATAAATAAGGGGGGTTGCCAGCATGAAAATGACCAGGAGAACCAAAATCACATCCGTGAACGGCGTGATATTGATCTCGGCGACGAGCGGGCGTGTGCGCGGACGCCTTTTCATGACCTGGCTCCGATCAAAAGATCGCGTGCTTCGGAAGCCGCGATGTCCATGTCCATCACAAAACGTTCAATCCGGCTTTGGCAGTAATTGAAGGCGATGACCGCAGGGACCGCCACACAAAGCCCGACGGCCGTGCAGATCAGCGCTTCCGCGATGCCATTGATAACAACCCCCATGCCGCCAGCCCCCTGCTGGGCGATATCATGGAAGGCGCGGATGATTCCCAGGACCGTGCCAAAAAGGCCGATATAGACCGCGGTACTGCCGATGGTGCCGATGATGGCCGTGCGGCGTTCCAGTTTGATGGTTTCGATGGTGATCTGACGTTCCATGGCGTTGTCCATGACTTCGCCCGTACTGTTACGCAAGGCCAGCCCGGTACCGACAACAGCGGCAAAAGGGGTCTCGGTGTGCTGGCAGATCTCCTGGGCCTTGGTAAAATTGCCCCGGCGGATCTGTCCGGCAATATCCATCATGAAAATGTCGCGCGTGACACGGGATGACCTGTAATAAAGAATGGCCCGTTCGATGATAACCGCCAGGGAAAGCGTGGAAAGGAACATCAGGAGGATGACAGTCCCCCCGCCCAGTTGCAGCATTTGCCAGAGTGACATGAAAAACAACCTCCCCAGGAAGATCCTGTTACCGTTTGGATGGAAAAATACGTATGAAACTGTAGCAAAAACAAGTCGCGCCGTCAATGGGCAGGCGGAAAAAGAGAGATTATGGGTTAACGGGGACCGATGGCGGGACAGCCGTTCCCGGGCCAAACAACGCATCAATCTTGACCGGACGCGGGCTTCCTACCGGAACTGGAAGAAAGCCTCGCAGGTCGCGTTGAAGGTGCAGGATTTCGGCGGGGTTAAATTGAGAGCTGCCGTCAGGGCTCATCCCCATCACGTGAAGATAATGCCCCTGCCCCAGGTCAATACCGCCGTTGGGGGAAGCAGTGTCGATCGAAGTGGATTCTTCACTGTTCCGGAAATGCTTCTTTAGAGCGAGCCAATGCCTGTTCAAAATATCGTTGTATATCTTCATCTTTGTTTTTGTGGTTTGATCATTCAAGTCCGTATGACGCGCGATGATCCTCATGAAAAGAGGAAAGAAAGGAAGATCGAGCCATAAGGAGATGAATGCCCCGCCTGCCGTGGCGGCGCAGATCTTGCCCACAGATGAATATTTTTTCCACCATGTCTTCATCCTGTCCGTGTTCCAGGGGGGCATATCATCCGTATCAGAACCGGATGTTTGCGCTTGATCCCTGAGCGTCCGGTAAGGCCGTGGTGGTACGAAACGTTTTGGCCATGGTTGAGCTCTGGATTTTTTTTGAAAGGCGTCCGCACGTGTTTTTTGTAACATATAAACTTCGGACATAAACATTTCAATTTTTTTGATTTTTTTAATATTATCACCCATAGACTCTTTGTGGGTCCTGAGAGCGTTAAACAGGTTGTTTAGCGCCACCTGATTGAACGTGTGATAATTGCGATGCAGGGCATCAGCCCCATTTGTGGATTTGAGTTTTTCCAGGAAATAACCGTAAGTATTGAGGCGTTGGTGGGTTTGTTGAGCCGCATCGTATTCCTGGTCGCTGTCTGTGGACATATCAAATTTTAGCTGGTAGGTAATTGTTTTATAATCTTCATTAAATCTTATGCCGTAGTTGTTATTGGCGTTATCAGGGTGCAGGGCTTTGTGAAAGGCAAGCCCGCCCGCGAAATATTTGCGTGCAAGAGGTTGTTGGGTCGTGCGGTCAAATTCTTCTTTCACGTAGTTGTAAACACCTTTCCGGTACGCCTGAAGGTATTGCGCGTATACCTGTTCCCTGGCGTTCTTCTGCGCGATTTCAAAGGCCGACTACCTTATTTGTGCCTATATAAATCCGATTGATCAGACTGTTCTTTAAGCTGTTTTTGTACCACCCCGCCAGGATCAGGGAGTAAAAAATTTGCCGTAAGGGGGCAAAGTTTTTACCTTCGTTGACTTCTTTTTCGAGGATGGGGATGACGATGTCACGCAGGACATCCTTGATGATTATATTACGGGAGGACACAAGGTCCTCCCCTACGCTCATGGAATTAACATTTTGTAGTGTAGGGGCGGACCTTGTATCCGCCCGTGCCATGTCCTTCTGTTGGGACATGGCTACGTCCCCGGCAGGAGCCGAGGATTCCGCCATGTCCTTCTGTTGGGACATGGCTACATAATCGCTTTCCAGCATTACCTTCAAATGGGCTTTTGTCACGAAGGCGTTGCCGTCGTGTTGATATACTTCGGCTTCATCGGGGGTGATCCAGACCTTGTTGAAAGTATCCACCGGGATATCGGCATGGCCGAATTTCGCGTATACCTGGTTGTAAATGGTATCCCAAAACTTCCGCCCAAGATCATTTTCCGGGTACATCAAGGTTGACATCACCTGCTTAAGGATGTAATCCTGCGCCAGCATGTCGCGCCCGGCATCGGTATGACTTAACGGATCGGCCATGATCCTGTTTTTTTCGGCGGGCGACAGGTTAACCCACAACTCGTTCTCCGGGACGGCCAGTCCTGCCAGGAAATATTTTACAAGACGGGTGGTCTCATCGGTCAACGTTTGCTCTTTCAGATCAGCCGTCCCGTTATCCACAATAAAATCGATCAGGAGAGGATCTTCAGGATGGAGGGACACACCCTTGAGCAGGACCGGCGTAACAGGTTCTGAAAGCCCGATCATCTCCCCCGGCTGGGGCAGATTAAAAACAGACTGGGCGTACCCCTGAGGAGGGATAATTATGTTAAAACAGAATATTGTTAGAATAATATATGTTTTAAGTCGTTGCATGGGTAGACCAATTGCCGGGAATTTTTGTAAAAAGTATAATATATACAAATAAAAATAACAATTTTTTTGATTCCGGATAAAAAAAGCCCCTGAGAACTTTCGTGCTCAGGGGCTTTAATTCAACACTACAGATGCGGAATAACCGCTTTAGGTACTTACTTCTTGACTTCTTCCTTGATGATCTGCATGTCTGTGAATGACTTGATCACGAAGAACACCGACACCGCGAAGAACACGATCGCCAGGCCCATATTGAGCGCGGCGCTCAACTGGAGTGCGATCTCGATGGCCAAGAGGCCGAACAATGTCGTGAACTTGATGATCGGGTTCAGCGCGACAGATGAGGTGTCCTTGAAGGGATCGCCCACCGTATCGCCCACCACTGATGCCGCGTGGAGTTCGGTGCCTTTTTCACGCAGATTGACTTCAACGACCTTCTTCGCATTATCCCAGGACCCGCCGGCATTAGCCATAAAGATAGCCTGGTAAAGGCCGAAGATCGCGATGGAGATCAGGTAGCCGATGAAAAAGTAGGGATTCAGGCACGCAAAGGACAGCGTGGCAAACAAGACGGCAAGAAATAAATTGATCATGCCCTTTTGCGCGAACATGGTGCAGATCTCGACAACTTTCTTGCTGTCTTCGGTCGATGCCTTGTCAGAACCTTCGAGTTTGATGTTCTTCTTGATGAACTCGACGGTATGATACGCGCCGGCCACAACCGCCAGGGTTGATGCGCCTGTAAACCAGTAGATCATGGCCCCGCCCAGGATAAGCCCCAGGAGGAAAGGCGGATATAGGACAGACAAGAACTGGATGTTCGTTGTAAGCCCCACGGTCAGGATCATGATGATCGAAAAGATCATGGTGGTCGCGCCGACAACAGCTGTCCCGATCAAGACCGGCTTGGAGGTGGCTTTGAATGTGTTACCTGCACCGTCATTGGATTCCAGGTAATGCTTGGCTTTTTCAAAGTCAGGCGTAAATCCAAAGTCCTTCTTGATCTCCGCAGGAGAAACTTTCTCAATGAGGGAAAGTTCATAGATCGACTGCGCATTATCAGCGACCGGGCCATAGGAATCGACCGCGATGGTGACCGGTCCCATACCCAGGAACCCGAAGGCTACAAGACCGAACGCGAAGACCGATGGTGCCAGCATGAGGACGTCAAGTCCAAGGGCGCTGATGCCGTAGGCGATCGCCATAAGAGACGCGATGGTGAGCCCCATCCAGTAAGCACTGTAATTGCCGGTCACAAATCCCGCCAGAATATTCAGGGATGCGCCGCCTTTTTTGGAAGATTCCACGATGTTCTTCACGAACGCAGATTCAGGCGATGTGAACAGTTTGACCAGTTCAGGAATAATGGCGCCGGCGATCGTGCCGCAGGTAATGATCGAGGCGAGCTTCCACCACATGGTGCCATCCCCCATCGTCGGGATCAAAAGGAAGGATGCCGCGAAGGTGAAAGCGATAGAGACCAGCGACGTGATCCAGACCAGCGACGTCAGGGGGTCTTCGAAATTCATTTCCTTGGCTCCCGCATAACGGGCCTTGGAAATAACACCATTAAGCCAGTAGGAGAAGGCACTGGCAATGATCATTAAAAGACGCATGACAAAGATCCAGACCAGGAGCTGAACCTGCACCAGCGGGTCCTTGACGGCCAGGAGGATAAAGGAAATGAGCGCCACACCTGTAACGCCGTAAGTTTCAAAACCATCGGCTGTCGGGCCGACGGAATCGCCCGCGTTGTCGCCGGTACAATCCGCGATGACACCGGGATTACGTGCGTCATCTTCTTTAATATTGAACACGATCTTCATCAGGTCGGAACCGATGTCGGCGATCTTGGTGAAGATCCCGCCCGCGATACGCAATACAGAAGCGCCCAAAGATTCGCCGATGGCGAAACCGATAAAACAGGGACCCGCATAGGAAGGATCGATGAACAGGAGGATGCAAAGCATGACCAACAGCTCGGTCGAGATGAGGAGCATGCCGATGGACATCCCCGCCTGGATCGGAATGGAATAAACGGGATACGGAGAACCCGCCAGCGAGGCAAAGGCGGAGCGGGAATTGGCCATGGTGTTGATGCGCATGCCGAACCAGGCCACCCCGTAACTGCCGGCAATACCGATCAGCGAGCAAATGAGGATCATCACGACCTTGGCGAATTCCATGTGGCGCAGCCAGCCGAAGTACGCGATCATGACAATGCCCACCAGCAGCTCGAGGATCAGGAGGAATTTACCTTGCGTGATCAGGTAGGTTTTGCACGTTTCATAAATTAGTTCGGAGATGTCTTTCATCGCCTTGTGCACGGGCATTTTCATGATGCTGACAAACTGGACGAGCCCGAAAAGAAAACCGAACACGCAGATCGTCATCCCATAGAGCAAGAGGGTTTTGCCGTCAATACCTAGAAAAGACACGGATGATAGATTGGGGACGATCAAATCCGCTTCACCGGCCCATGCGGGTGTCAGGCTTGCGGTCAAAAGGACCAGCGGTGACAAAAGCATGGGTTTAAGTAGATTCTTAAAAAAACGCCTCATACAAAACTCCTCCTTTTAGATTAATACTTTGCTCATGCGGCACTGGAAACTGTAAATACACTTCTCTCCGCGCGCAGAGGCTATAACATTACTTCTTCACGGACCGAAGCTCACGCGAAGAACTGGATAAAGTGAATTTAGAGAATATAACTCCAATCAGCGGTCAAGTCTAGTGTAAAGATAAGAAAAATTTAACCTGCTTTTTGAAGTGCGGCGCCTTGACAATAAAACATCATCTGGTAGGCTATGTTCATCATGGTATTTCAGGCGCAACTCATCAAGGAGCCCTTATGATTATCGGCGTTGTCAAAGATACGATCCCTGGAGAACTTCGCAGTGCGCTTGTGCCCTCCGGGGCGCTGCGACTTGTTAAAAAAGGCTGTCAGGTCATGGTTGAGGCCGGACTAGGCGGCCCATCCCGTATCGCCGACAATGAATATGCGGCCGCCGGGGCTGTTCTTTCTTCCCGTGCCGATATTTTGGCCAGGGCCGACATCCTTTTAAAGGTGCGTAAGCCTCTTATAGATGAAGTCCGCGCGATGAAAAACGGGAGTATCCATATCAGTTTTCTGGATCCGTTCAATGAAAAAGACCTCATCAACGGGTTGGCCCAGGCAGGTATTTCCGCGGTCAGCCTGGAAATGATCCCGCGTACGACCATGGCCCAAAAGATGGATGCCTTGAGTTCCCAGGCGAATCTGGCAGGCTACGCTGCGGTTGTGCTTGCCGCCGAACGGATCAACAGGATATTCCCCATGATGATGACACCATCCGGCACCATCTCCCCGGCACGCATTTTTGTGATCGGCGCCGGTGTGGCCGGCTTGCAGGCTATTGCCACTGCCCGACGCCTGGGCGCACGGGTGGACGCTTTTGACACGCGTCCTGTGGTCAAAGAGCAGGTTCAGTCCCTGGGAGCCAAATTCGTGGAAGTAGATCTGGGTGAGACCGGACAGACCCAGGATGGTTACGCCAAAGCCTTGACACCGGAACAGCTGGCAAAACAGCGCGCGGGCATGGCCAAGGTTTGCGCCCAGAGCGATATCATCATCACGACCGCACAGATATTCGGCAAGAAAGCGCCTGTCATCATCACCCGGGACATGCTCTCGGGCATGAAACCCGGCAGTGTAGTCGTCGATATGGCGGTTGAATCCGGTGGTAATGTGGAAGGTTCTGTGCTTAACGCAGAGGTTGACGTCAATGGGGTGCGTGTGATCGGTCCGGGGAATCTCGTGTCCCGTGTCTGTGTGAATGCCTCCGAGATGTTCAGCGCTAACCTTGTCAATTTCATCGAGCATTTCTGGAATAAAGAGAAGAACACCTTTGTCCTCAACCAGGAAGATACCCTCATCCAGGGCTGTCTCATCACCCATCAGGGAAAGGTATTGAAATAAGGAGTCCTATGGAACAGCACATCATCCCTTTTATCTATCTTTTGTATATCCTGGTCTTGTCGGTATTTTTAGGTTTTGCGCTCATCAGCCGCGTGCCGCCTTTATTGCACACGCCTCTTATGTCCGAAGCCAATGCCATTTCCGGCATCACCATTGTGGGCGCGCTCATCGCGGCGGGGTCCGGTGACGCCCATTCTCCGCTGACCATCTTTCTGGGCACCGCGGCCGTCGCCATGGCTGTTTTCAATGTTGTGGGCGGCTATTTGGTGACAGAACGCATGCTCAAGATGTTTAAATCAAAAGTTTCCGTTCATTCTGCTGCAACCGCAAAGGCAAAATCATGAACCACCTCTCCTGGATCAACGGTGTTTATATCATCAGCTGTATCCTGTTCGCGTTCGGGCTGAAATTTCTTGGATCCCCTGAAACCGCCCGCCGCGGCAACTGGCTTTCCGCCATGGGTATGCTCTTGGCTGTGCTGGCGACCCTGACGTCGCGTGAGATCATTTCTTTCCAGTGGATCCTGATCGGGGGTATTATCGGCGCATCGTTGGGGACCCTGGTGGCCTTGCGCGCGGGCATGACCCAGATGCCCGAGATGGTGGCCTTGCTCCATGGATTCGGGGCCTTGGCCAGCGTTTTTGTGGACTGGAGCGCATACCACAACCACACGCCGGATAACGCGATTGTCGTCACCGCGATCTATCTGTCGATCCTCATCGGCGGGGTGACGTTCACCGGAAGTCTTGTGGCCTGGGGTAAGCTGAGCGAACGGCTTCCCGGGAAACCACTGCTCTTCCCCGGCCAGCAAATGATCAGCATCCTGACCGTTGCAGCCATAGGTCTGCTGGCGATCCCGTTCTTCCTGAATCCTTCTGTTTATCCGGTATTTTTATGGATCCTGGGCCTGTCCCTCGTCCTTGGCGTCCTCTTGGTGATCCCTATCGGCGGGGCTGATATGCCGGTGGTGATCTCGGTCCTTAACAGTTATTCCGGGCTTGTGGCGTGCACCACAGGGTTTGTGATCAACAATATCCTTCTGATTGTCGTCGGGGCTCTTGTCGGGGCCAACGGGATCATCTTAAGCTACATCATGTGCAAGGCCATGAACCGTTCGCTCAACAATGTACTTTTTGGCGCCTTCACCGCACGCGCAAAGAAAGCCGCAGGAACGGCCAAGGGTGAAGTCAAACCCATCAGCCCCCAGGATGCATTCCTCATCCTGGAGTCCGCACGTTCGGTCGTTATTGCCCCCGGCTACGGTCTTGCGGTCGCCCAGGCCCAGCACGCGGTTCGCGAATTGGGAGAACTTCTGGAAAAGAACGGGGCTGATGTGAAATACGCCATCCATCCGGTGGCCGGCCGCATGCCCGGGCACATGAATGTCCTTTTGGCCGAAGCCAATGTCCCCTACGACCAGCTGGTGGAAATGGAACACATCAATCCGCTGATGGACAGCGTTGATGTGGCCATTGTGATCGGGGCCAACGATACCGTCAACCCCGCCGCGATCCACGACAAGACCTCCCCCATTTACGGCATGCCCATCATTGAAACATTCCGGGCCAGGACTGTGTTTGTGATCAAGCGTTCCATGGCGTCGGGTTTTGCGGGGATCGAGAATGAACTTTTCTATTATGACAATACGCGCATGATCTTCGGCGATGCCAAGGATGTGGTGCAGAAGCTTGTGGCGGAATTCAAGGCCGGGAACTGACCGGCAGGACCGCATCTGCGATCAGGGCGGGAAGATCGGTCACAGGCTGTATATCCATGATCACAGGGATCAGCCCCGGGATCGGCCCCTCCGGCAGCGGACGGCGGTATTCCGGGAACCGGATGCAGATCTCATCCCCGCCGGTGTGCAGTTCGGTATTACGCGGATTCAGATCGATACCACCTTTATCAAGCGGCTGTATTGAATTCCCATCCAGAGCCGGCTTGGCAGAATAATCCTTCTTTTCCCCTGGGATCAAACCAAGTTCTTGGCCCATTTCAATGATGTGCTCTGCCATATAGATTTTTCGATGATAATGCCGCTGTGTTGTTGAATGTTCTGAAGAAATCCAATAGCTCAGATCATCATAGCCATCTTCATCCATTCCAACAAAACCCTGACTCACATAATGCTTGCCTAAGGCATACGCCAGATGTGTTATGCCGCCTTCAACCGTACCAACAATATCAGCGGCTTCCATTAAATAAAGGATGCCCCGTTCATGCGGTTGCGGCACAGGCGCAAGCATGATGGAATTCAAATATTGCTCAGGAATAAAATTCATGATAGATTTTTCATCTTCAGAACGGCTGAATCCCCACCCTGCTAAATGATTCATGTTCGGCATAAGAATGACAAAGAATCCCGATTCAATCAACTGTTGAATTTGCCGGGCCCCGTAGCGAAACCCGAATTCCGATAATCCCTTGGCTGTCAACTCCCCGCCGAACGGATTCAAAAACACAACCGGTCTTTTTTCGATATTTTTCTCAGCCAATTCGGCCAAGAGTCTTATTTTCTGATCGGCCTCAGAACCTGAAACTGTCGTCATATAATGATCGGTTACTCCCTGGTTGTTACCTGACCTGTGTGGAAGGCCGAGTTGCTTCAAAAGATTAAGGGTGGGGGCATATTGATTGTCATCGTTTATCGGGCTCAACACGTCATTTCCCACACGGATGATATCATAACCTTTGCGTCCGTAGGCGTAGGGGGAATGAATATAAATAGCAGGTTGCTGTCTTTTAATGACATCCTGGATCGCATCTTCCGCCCTTTGTGAAAGAATTTTTCTGTCAGCGTCATAACGGTGAATGATCATGTCAAACTTTACAGCGTCAAACATAAAAGG
Source organism: Candidatus Omnitrophota bacterium (assembly GCA_903836515.1). Classification (GTDB taxonomy): domain Bacteria; phylum Omnitrophota; class Gorgyraeia; order Zapsychrales; family Fredricksoniimonadaceae; genus Fredricksoniimonas. Next base: position 70,726 of record CAILQW010000050.1, read on the forward strand.
AGGTGTCACTTTTATCCGCGGATGATTATACAACTGCGTTTGTTTCGTATAAACATAGATCTCAAGCTCCGGGTTGTAATCCAGCAGTGCTTGAACGAGTGATCCATTGCGTATGATTTCATCTCCCAGGCCTTCATCCAGATTATGGACCAGCAGGACATTTTTCTTGCCGGTCTTAAGAATTTCCTCAACTTTCTTATGAATTGCGGTCTTCTCGTTTTTCCCAAGGTCCGGTTTTTTCTCATTAATCAAAGGAATGAGTTGTTCAAGCCCTTGTCGAAAATCATTCAAAGATCCGGCCTCATGTATGTTATTTTTAATCAGTAAATTCCAAAAAGTAGCAACACGTCCGTGAACACGTGAACTCATTTCAGCAAAAATCCTCAACTGCTCAAGTGATAGTGATGCCCCATGAAACCCAATCCTCCCTTCTAGTTGGTAATAGATAAAGTTGTGCGGTGAACTATCCAGATTGAGCAGGATCGCCTTGATCGAAGGCCAATATTCAAAGAAACTTTCGCCGTAATGTTCCTTTAAGTCCATAAAACTCCCGTTAATTAAATAACCCATGCTTGTCGCATCCGGTTCCTTAAACATGAGCTTAAAGATGTCTCCAATTTCATCAAAAAACCTGTGACCAAAAATTTTCTTAACTTCAGGCAAAAACTTAAAATATTGTCCGGGACGCCGACCCGCCGATAAGATCGCGAATTCTTTTAAATCATCCCAGTATTGCGGGATTTTATCGTCAAACACATCAACGGCGATTTCCCATATTCCCCAAACGTCACGACCCAGATCATTCTCGGCCGCCATGGTCCAATACATATTTTCCAATTCATCCAGAATACGCCGCATATCCTCACGGGAATGGATTAAATACGGTTTTAACGTCTTCAGTGAAGATAAGGCCAACTCAGCACCGACATTGGGTTGACGAGCATCGTTTTCTATCGAGCTTTGAATCAGCTTGAGTCCTAATTCAGGAAAATACTCCAGGTATTCCTCATTGGAATAACCATCAAACGGCATCCCGCCATTTGTCGTAAAAAACGGTTCTCTCCATTGCCGCACGCCAGCAACAGTGTCAACAACCTCATAGCCATAACGTTTAATAATATCTTCTATCAGCTGTCTTTTATCATCTGGCAGTTTTTTATATAACGATTGGGCATAAAATTCATTCTTAAAAGAGCTCTCAGACCTGTTATTAACACCTCGTTTAGCCCGTAAAGCCAATATTATTTCCTCTGCCGGCATTGATACCGGAACTCCACCCAAACCATCAATAAAACGGTTCCCGTTCATCGCGCCATCTTTCTTCTCTCCATCTTTCCTGGACGATCTTGATCCGGCGGTTTCATTCTTCGCGGCATGGAATAGATAGAGATTCGGATAAAATGCCGCATCATTTGCGATGCGAAGGATACCCTCTACTGGATCTCCAACCAGATTGTTTTTCTTCAAAAATTCTTTGATCCGCATTTCATAACTTGCTTCCGGGATATCATCAATAAGACCAGAACTCGGACCAATAATTATCCGCCAGAGAGCCAGAGAATTTTTATTCTGCGCCAACTTTTCTTTAAGTTCATTAAACAACATAATGAATTCACCAGGTGTTATATAATAAGCCCGGCTGTTATAGGAGAATCCCCTACGACGAAGATACCACGCAAGGAATTCTTCATTATAAACGGCCGGTGCGTTAAACAGATACACATCGGCATCGCCCATCTCGCGAGACTGCTCAACCTCACCGCCTATGGGAATCTGTCCGGTGTCCCGCGCATAGCGCACATTCCACGCGGTCAACAGATTATGTGCCGGATTGATATCATAGTATGTGACCCTGCGTGCCCCTGACAACAATGCCAGCAGGACATCGATCCCGGTTCCGGGCCCCTGGACACGAACAGTCTTGTTTTTAAATATCCCGGCATTCTCAATAACAGCTTTCTGAAAATCTGCACTGCGATTATGGCGCGCCGAGAATATCTTCTCATGTGGAAGAGCATCAAGCATAACTTCTTGAAGGAATCCATCCGTCTTCTGTTCTGTGTAAGGCTTTACTGTCAGAAGAGAAAGCTTGTATCCTTGATCCCTTCCTTCCACGTTCCGGGACGCATTAATATCTTGTGTATTTTCCGGAGATAAGATCAGTCCCGACCAGTCTTTAAAAGTTGCCAGTTTTGTCTTATTGATGACATCTTGCGCGTTTTTCAATATCCAATCCATTTTTCCAGGGTAAGACCATAAGAAAGATATATCAAAAAGAATATTTTTATCTTGGATCGGATCCTCCACAACCAGCGCCATGGGCAAATTGTGGAGAGTGTCAAATTTCCCACCATAATTCCCTTCTTGGGAATTAAAAGTAATCAGAAAGGCACGTTGGCTGGCCACAGGTCTTTCTGTATCACTAAATGTTCCGAAAAACGCTTGGCCCGCCTCATTGAGACGGATGGGGATATACCCCCACGCATTGCCATCACTGTCCGTATGAACGTGCGTATACTCCTGCGCCAGCTTCTCATAATTCATACCGGGCGTATCCGGGAACTTTGCCATGGAGCTCAAAATCTCCCGGAACATCGGCAGGAACGCATGCTCACCGATGGAATGAATATACTTTTCCAAGAAATCCCCGGAACGGTCTCTTGAAGGTGGCAATATCATTTCTCCTGATCCCTGATTACCCGTAATAATGGATGCCTTGTCTTCAGCCGCTGTTCCCGTTGCCTCCATCCTGCTCTGGCCTGGCTGGTTATTAATCCTCTCATCGGCATCATGATTCTGTGTGAACGCCGGATTGTTGCGCGCAAAAGGCTCAAAAAAGTCCGGATTCTTTGATGCCGCAACCAGAAAATGTCCGGATGACAGGATGTGATGCGCGAGCGCATAATAAAGGGCGGACTGATAGTCCGGCGATGTGCTTGTCCCGGCTTCCGCCATCACCGCCAACACCGGCTGATCCGATGTCATCAAGTCCAGGAATTCCGTCAGCTGTTTGATGTTGTTTCCAAAGAGGCTCAGCTCCGGTCGCCGGTACCGGTATTCAAGCGTATCATCGTAATATGCAAATTTTTGAAACACCGGCATTGTCATCTTCTGATTTGGCGCATACCCTGTCGCCTGAGCGCACAGCAGATTTAAGACAAGTGTCTTCAAGTCTTCGCGTGTTAACGACCCTTCAGGTTCACCGTAAAGCTGAACATGGCGATGGGCATCTATCAAAAAATCAACCGGCTTGTATTCCTTCCCGGATTTAAGAAAATTCCGCGCTCCCTTAATTTCAACCTCCGGATTTTCATGAAACTGAACCAGTGTCCATTGCCGTTTCTGAATAAAACGAGCCAACTTTATCAAGGCCCCCATTTTATTTAACTCAAACTTGATATCAATATGCGATTCCTCATCAATCAGATATCCCCGTACCGCAGCCCTCACGGCCTCCTGTTGTGCCAGGAATCTCAGATAATCCATGCCATTTTTAAAATCTCCTAACCAATGTCGCAGTATCTTTTCAAAATAATTGCCGAATTGATTCAAATAAACCGAATCAAAACTCTTCAACGCATCAACCAGATCCTTAACGGCATCTCCCGGCATTAATAGCGTTTTGATCCGATAGGCGTACATCACACTGGGCATTCCGGGGATATTCATCCCCCACACCCCTGGTTGTCTATCAAGAAAAGCAACAACCTTGTCGATCTGCGCGCGGACAATGTCCCAGCGTGTTTCATCATAAAGCGACAACGGAGGGACCTTTTGAAAAAGAATTTCATTAATGCGTCTCTGTAAGTCCGCGATCAGAGGGATCACTGTCGGTAATGGCATGCCCTCTTGCTGTCTGATTTTGTAAATTTCATTGAGCTCTTTATCAATTCCAACTTTCTCCTGCGTAAGATCGCCGCCCAAACTCAAGACCATCTCGACCATTTTTACATACGCATCAACAAGAATGAAATAGGAGTCTCTCTTAATATTTCCATCTTCCTTGGTATAAATCATGAATTTTAAAAGTTCATGATTAAACCGTGTCCAATCTATGTCACGATCCACACTGGACGTCACTGACAATAAGCCCTGTATCCGCTCCAGGGCTGTTTCTATTTTCTCAATATTGGGGGCATATTCCGGCGCTCCTAAAAGACCAAACATCTTTTGGCGTTCGAAGATCTCTTGGGGGTCACGGGAAGTTCCCTGTAGAAGGAATTTCTGAATCTCTTGGCCATAAAACATACCCAAAATATTCATGTCTTCTTTACTCATATCAAAAGGCGATCCACCATTCGATAATTCCATATCGTTGGAAAACATCTTGAATACAGGATCATAGGTCAACTCCTTCTCTTTCAACGGGCCGCCAACCGAGGGATGAGAACCTTCTCGTTTTGCCACCGGGACAAGCCAGCCTCTTTCTGGAAAGAATCCGTAGAAATTCCCGGTTCTTTTCTTGAGAATTTCCCGTTGCTTTTCAGAATAGGTTTTAAGGGCAATCATTGGCAAAGGACGGATATTCTCCACAGAACGCTCAACGCCATCATGATAGTTTTGCGCGGTTTGCACGACGTCTTCCGGAAGACCAAGATCTCGTGCCACCTCAAGTGCATGCGAATCATCCGGCCCCGGGTGCATCTGATGGGTCTGAACGATCTGGCCATCATGCTGGTCAATCTTAAAGTGATAGACCGCTGTAGTTTTAGGATCATTAAGCCTGGAATCGACAAAAAGGCTATTATGCGTCGCCACCCTCACCCTAGCTCCGCGTTTAAGCAATTCATTTGTAAGCAGTTGTAATTTTAAGGTATGTTCCTCGGGCGACAACCTTGAGAATGGTTCATCAAGACAGACCAGCGTTTCATGCGTCACGCCGGATTCTTCTGGAAAAAGTTTGGCAATTTCAATACGTGAACTTTCCCGATCATCTACGAAGGCTAATTTCTTATAGATTCGGAAGTTTCCATCTGCAAAGGGACCATATCCAAATGTCTGGACCATCTTTTGGATCAGATAGTCGCGTTTGAGCCCGGTAAAGGTCTTGCCGGACATATTTGCTCCCCGGTAGATCACCAGCGGCTTATCCTCGGGTGAATCATTAAGGACCTGACCTTCTTTTGGTGCGTACGGCATCCAGGCGTCCTTGTATCCAATATGCTCATCGAGATTGAATGTTGCCGGGTGAAATCCCTCCCGGCGCGCCCACCATGTAAAATGCAGAAAAACATCAATCCGTTCCACAGCCGCAGAGATCGCCTCGAGTTCTTTACGGCGTCCCGCCAGAGCCTTGTAATCCTTTTCTCGGGCATAGGATAAAAGTGTTGCAATATCAGATATATGTGATCCCGTGAGCAAGGCGTCGGCTTCATCCGCCAATTCGGTTAATAAAGGATCCTCCAGTTTTTTGACATCCTGAAGGAAAGCCGCAACATCCTCAGCAACCTTAGTGAAGCGCGAAAAAACAGGATGATTGACGTCAATATCCGTGGCATTCTGAACACCGATCACAATGAGCGGCTCGGTGGCCCCAGGCAAACGAAGAAACAAATTTATGCACCAACCGATCTTGCCTTGGAGTCCCTGACTTTTTTCCACCAACAGGGCCTGTTTATCATCATTCAGCTTTAAAATACATTTCACCGCAGCCTGCCGCTTCAAGATATCCGCCTTGTTAATTAATGGCGCGTCAATCAGATCGCCGATCAGCCTGTGATGTGTCCAAAAGTTTTCTTCCTCAGGTTTTTGTAAACTGTCACGGATCTGCGCTGTGGCGGTAGGAAACAGCGCCCCAGACTTTTGCGAATCCGTTGGTTGTTTAGAATTTTCTTGTGAGGCATCATTGGATCGTTGCGACGCAATATCGGCGCGTGTCCTAACAATAACAGAATCGGTTGCTTTTTTACGCATCTTGTCTGGCAGTTGCAACTCATTGCTGATTTGTTCATACTTCTCCACCACGCCGCCGGAAAAATATTTGCGCGGGATCATGGTCCTGGAGCCCTCGTCATAATCCTCTTTAATGAAATTATAAACACCTTGTTGGAACGCCTTAAGATACTGCTGATAAATCTTCTGGTTGATCTGTTTATCCTGGGTATCTACACCTGCGGTCCTGTTGTGATCGGTGTAAATATCCTGCAGAACACTGCCCGCCACATGGCGCTTGTACCAGGTTGCGAGGATCACGGCGTTTGAGATCTGGCGCAGATGCGCGAACGACTTGCCGGTATTGACCTCCCGCTCGATCTCGGGGATGATGATCTCCCGGATAATTTCTTTGGCGATATCGCTCAGCGGCGTCAGATCCTCAGGGCGTGCGTCCCCCAGCCCGTGCCGGGTGTGGCTCTGATTGGCCTCCAGGGCCAGATAATCGTTTTCCAGCATAACCTTATGGTGACATCCGGTCACAAAGACCGATGTTCCGCTGACATAGACCGACGCACGGTCCGGAATAATCCACACCTTGTGAAAGGTCTCCATCGGGATCTCGTTTGTCCCGTATTTCTCCCGGGTTTTATCCTTTACCCGCTTCCAGAACGTACGCCCCAATTCTTTCTCGGGATACATCAGGCTGGCGGTCAACTGCTTGAGGAGATAATCCTGCGCCAAAAGGTCCCGCCCTATCTCGGTTGCACCGAATCCCTGCGGAATAATGCGGTCTTTCTCATACGGAGAAAGGTTGACCCACATCTCGTCTTCAGGCACTGTCATGGCCGCAAAGAAATATTTGATCAGGCGGCTGGATTCATCCCGCAGACTATCCCCTTTAAGATTGTCATCCCCGGGATGCACCATGAAATCAAACCGGAACGGATCCTCAGGATGGAGTTTCATGCCGATCATCAGGACAGGATCATAGGCGGGGCTTAAACCAACCATGGCGCCGGGCTGCGGCAGGCCGGGGATCGTTTCAACCGCGGGCACAATCTGCTGTGCCTGCGCCTGGGACAATCCGGATGAAAAAACAGACTGACAGATAAAGGAGATCAAGACCGTCAGGATCAGGGTTTTCTCAAGAAATTTGTTTTTTAAATGAAAATTGTGCATCGCTAACCGCCTTTTAAGGCAACAGGCTGGATACCCAGGAAGCTCGACAGGTTATCCATGGGCTGAATATTGATGATCACAGGCTCAAGCCCTGGCGCGGACTGATAACGCTCAAGAACAGCCGGATCCATTCTGAACACCAGACCAGGATTGTCGGATATTGTCTCCAGGCCTAACCGTTCGGGGGTAAGGTCAATACCGCCGGTATTATCCATTGTCACGGGAGTCCCTTGGAAAGCCACGACATTAAGGGGGAAATATTGGAAGAATGCTGCATTCTTCCTCGCCAAGGACTGGAACTCAGGCGAAAGCTTATAAAATGACCCCGGAAAAACATCTTCCCCATGATTCCCAGAGCTTTCGCTGTCAGTTACTTTCGAAGGAATGTCGTTTGTCCCCGCCCATCCTAATTTCAACGGGATTAACATTGCCCGCCCCTGGCTATCAACCTCTAGTTCCAGGTCGAATTCTGACGGGATAGGCATATCCTTTAATTGTGCATATAAGACACGACGCCCCTCCGGCGTCATGTTGTCAAGACGCCCCTTGAGAGGATCTGAAGAAAAGAAGAATTTGAACAAAGGGTCCAGCGCAGTGCCAGGCTTAATGCCCCTGATATCACTTTTATTGACAGATACTCCTATAGGATGCTGATGCGCCTCTTTCAGTATCATGTCCATTAAGTCATCACTTAAACCCTTCGTGGAATGTAACGGAATGAATCTGGCGGTTTTGAAATACTCAAGAAATAATTTAAATCCTGATGAATCGAGTCTGTCATAAAATTTGTGTAAATGGTCAACGGCGGTACACTATTACGGTCAACGAAAGGACCAGCCATGGCCATACGCAAAGAGATTATAGAAGAATTGATGGCGGAGTACAAGAAGCCGGATGATTTGATCGGTGAAGGCGGATTGATCCGGCAATTGAGCAAGGCTCTTTTGGAACAAGCCCTGAAGGGCGAAATGACCCATCACCTGGGTTATGAAAAGAATCATAGCCGGCCGGAAGGCGCCGAGAACGCCCGTAACGGCCAGACGAAGAAAAAAATCATTACCCGGGACGGCCCGATTGATATTGGTGTGCCGCGCGACCGGGAAGCGACATTTGAGCCGCAGATCGTTAAGAAACACCAGCGACGGTTTGAAGGTTTTGACGACAAGATTATCTCGATGTATGCGCGCGGAATGACGGTCCGGGAGATCCAGGGACATCTTTTAGAGATCTATGGCACGGAAGTATCGCCGGATTTAATATCGACGGTAACAGATGGCGTCATGGAGGAAGTGACGGCCTGGCAAACCCGGCCGCTAGAAAGGATTTACCCGATCGTTTATCTGGACGCCGTCCGGATCAAGGTCCGGCATAACAGCCAGATCGTGAACAAGGCCGTTTACATGGCTATCGGGGTGAATCTTGAGGGAAACAAAGAAGCACTGGGCTTATGGATCGCCGAGAATGAGGGCGCCAAGTTCTGGATGAATGTGATCACGGAGATCAAAAACCGTGGCGTAGAAGATATTCTGATCGCCTGTGTCGACGGACTTAAAGGGTTCCCGGAAGCGCTGGAGGCGGTTTTTCCGAATACGGAAGTTCAGTTGTGCATCGTGCACATGATCCGAAATTCGCTCAAGTATGTTTCCTGGAAAGACCGCAAGGCGGTGGCTAAGGACTTGAAGCCGGTCTATGCGGCCATCAATGAGCAGCAGGCCAAAGAGGCCTTAGACGATTTTGCTAAGAAATGGGATGAGAAATACCCGACGATAAGCGCCATGTGGCAACGCCTCTGGCAAGGGATCATCCCGTTCCTGAAGTACCCGGAGTATATTCGTAAGGCGATTTATACAACCAATGCGATCGAGTCACTTCACAGCAATTTACGCAAAGTGACCAAGTTGCGCGGGGCGTTCCCGAGCGATGAATCTGTGGCGAAGGTGATATATTTACGTCTCAGGAATATTACGAAGAAATGGACCATGCCGATCCGCCCCTGGCGGCAGGCGATCAATCAGTTTATGATCCATTTTCCAGGGAGAGTTCAACTTGATTAAGAATGCCGTTTACACAAAAATAATGATGGACTC
>CAILQW010000051.1 GCA_903836515.1 Candidatus Omnitrophota bacterium
AGGCTTCTTTGACGTGTCCATGTGTTAATTGTTGTTCGCTCTTCATCTGACAACAAGATTGGCTTGGCGTGTTTGCTCATGAGATACATCATACATGAAAATCTGAATAAGTCAAGTTATTTATGGGACACTACACTAGCGATGATCAGGACCTTTAAACTCACCCTGGAATACGACGGGACCGATTTTAACGGCTGGCAGGTTCAGGCCAATGCCCCCCGGACGGTTCAGGGAGAGATTGAGGCTGTTCTTTCAAGGATTTTCGACAAGGGCAGGGTGCCTGTGATCGGCTCGGGCCGCACGGACAGCGGGGTGCATGCCCGCGGGCAGGTGGCGCATTTCCGGGTGAAGACCCCCATGCCGCCCGATGAGATCCTGCGCGCCCTCAACCACCATCTTCCCCGGGACATCGTTGTGGTCGGCGCCGAGGAAGTCGATTCTTCTTTTCATGCCCAGCTGGGGGCCGTGTCCAAGGTCTACTCCTATACGGTCCTCAACCGCCGTTATCCCAGCGCCCTGGAGCGCAACCGGTGCTGCTTTTTTCCGCGTCCGCTTGACATGAAGCTGCTGCGCCGGGAGGCGGCCTTTTTTGTCGGCCGTAAGGATTTTCGTTCGTTTGCGAATGTGGATCCGTCCCGCACCGGAGGTACTGTAAGGACGATCACGCGCCTGGAGATCCGAAAGAGCGGCGATTTTATCCGTATTACCATTGAGTCGGACGGTTTTTTGTACAAGATGGTGCGCAATATTGTAGGCACCCTCCTGGAGGTCGGATCGGGTCGTTTCCCCCCTGGCAGCGTGACAACCATGCTTCTGGCCAGGGACCGCCGGGCCGCGGGGGTCGCCGCGCTGCCCCAGGGCCTTTGCCTGGAAGAGGTCAAGTATTGAAGGTGTCCGGGCATTCTTCAGGGAAGTGGGGCGTTGTGCATGATTTTTTGTTGACTTCTAATAATTCAGTGATATACTTGAGGCTCATTATTTGATCTGGATTTCGGGCGTGTCTTACCTTTGATCCGAGCCCAGGAAAAAAATCTAAGAGAGTGGAACATGGCAGCCCAAAAAACAACACTTCCTACCAAGGAACAGATCGCCAAGAAGTTTTACATCGTCAATGCCGAAGGCAAAATCCTTGGCCGTCTGGCGACCAAAGTAGCTTCGATCCTGCGCGGCAAGAACAAGCCGTCCTTTACGCCGTTCATGGATACCGGTGATCATGTGATCATCATCAACGCCGAGAAGATCCGTGTGACCGGCAAAAAGACGAACGACAAATTTTACGATCGTTATTCCGGTTTTCATTCCGGCCTGAAGAGCATACGATTCTCGGATATGATCGAGAAGAACCCCCATAAGGTCCTTGAGCTGGCCATCCACCGGATGATTCCGCATGGCAAGCTTGGAAGCCGCGTGAAGACGCATCTTTATGTATACGCCGGGGCGGAACATCCGCACCAGGCACAGAAGCCCGTTCCCCTTGATATTTAATTTTTTAGATTAGAGGAGTAGGATCAATGGTCGAAGTCGTCAAGTATGCAGCTACTGGTCGCCGTAAAACATCGGTGGCGCGTGTCATCATCACCCCGGGGGCCGGCAGGCTCACGGTCAATAGCCGTGCGTTTGAGGTTTACTTTCCGCGCGAAACGGACCGTATCCTTATTCTTTCCCCGCTTAAACTGACCAACTACCTCAACAGGTTCGATATTGATGTGAACGTTTGCGGCGGTGGTTTAACCGGTCAGGCCGGAGCGCTCAAGATGGCGATTTCCCGTGCCCTGACACTCTTCGACCAGGGTTCCCGTGCCGTTCTCAAGAAGAGCCTTTGCCTGCGACGTGACTCCCGTATGAAAGAGCGAAAGAAGCCTGGGCAGAAGGGGGCTCGCCGGAAGTTCCAGTGGGTCAAGCGTTAACGCTGGTCCGCTCCGTTTAAATCAAGATTTTCAAGAACTTACAAAGCCTATTCCTTCAAAAGTTTTATTGACGGGATAGGCTTTTTAATTTATTATTTAAGTCTGTTTTTCTGACGGGAGATCGAGCAAGAGAGGGTGTATGATCAGGGTTGGCATTGTCGGTATCAGCGGCTTTTCGGGCAGGGTCCTCCTGGATATCCTTTTAAGACACAAGGATGTGCGCGTGACCTACGTTGCCGCCCATGCAACGACGGGCCGGGTTGATGCCATATGGCCGGTCTTTGCCAACCGGACCAGCCTCGTGTGTGCCAAGTACGATACAGCTGCCGCCATCGACGCCTGTGATGTGGTTTTTCTGGCGTTGCCGCATACCGAATCCATGCATGTTGCCGGGCCGTTGCTGGCGGCGGGAAAACGTGTCATTGACCTGAGTGCGGATTACCGCTTGAAGAACCGTGCCCTTTACAAAAAGTGGTACCATGCCGATCACACGGATCCCCGCAACCTGGCCAGGGCCGTTTACGGGCTTCCCGAGGTTTACCGGGCGCAGATCAAGAAGGCGAAGTTCATTGCCAATCCGGGGTGTTATCCGACGGCAGCGCTCCTCGCGCTGGCTCCGCTCGTGTCCATGTATCCTTCCGCTGTGACGTCCATAGCCATAGATGCCAAGTCGGGCGTTTCCGGCGCCGGGCGCAAGTCCGCGGAAGGGTTGATGTATTGTTTTGTCAACGAGAATTTTAAAGCCTACCGGGTTCTGGATCATCAGCATGCGCCGGAGATCGCGCAGTATCTTTCACGCATGGCTGGCAAGCCGATGGGCCTGATGTTTGTCCCGCACCTGTTGCCGGTGGACGCAGGCATCCTCGAAACAATCTACGTGCAATTGAATACCAAAATCGGAGCGAAGGGGCTGGCCGATTGTTATCGCCGCTTCTACAGCACGGAGACCTTTGTCAGGTTCCTGGGACCCGGCGCTCAGCCGGAACTCCGGCATGTGGTCCGGACCAACTTTTGTGATATTGCCCTTGTTGGCGGCGCCGACAACAGGTCGGTGGTCATTACATCGGCCATCGACAATCTTGTCAAGGGCGCCAGCGGTCAGGCCGTGCAGAATATGAATATCATGTGCGGGTTTAACGAGACGGAAGGACTTTTATGAAGCTGTTCAAGGGAGGGGTCACCTCTCCGCACGGGTTCAAGGCCAATGGTTTTTGGGCCGGGATCAAGAAATCCGGCAAGCCTGATCTGGGCCTGATCTCGTCGGATGTCATGTGCACGGCCGCGGCGGTTTTTACGCGCAATTCCGTAAAGGCGGCGCCGATTCTTGTTTGCCAGAAGAATATCAAAGGCGGCCGGGTCCAGGCGCTTGTGGCCAACAGCGGTAACGCCAATTGTTTCACCGGTGAGTACGGCCTGATGTATGCGAAAAAAATGACGGAACTTGTTGCCGGTCAATTTGGCATCGCTCCGGCGAATGTTCTTGTCATGTCAACGGGGATCATTGGGCGTCCGTTCCCTTACGAGAAGATCCGCGAGGCGCTGCCGTCCCTGTTCAAGGGCTTGAGCCCCAAAAGAGGGGGGAGTTTTGCCAAGGCCATCATGACGACCGACACCATGGACAAACAGGTCGCGGTCTCTTTTGATATCGCCGGTAAAACGGTGACGCTGGGCGCCTGCGCCAAAGGGTCGGGGATGATCGAGCCGAATATGGCGACCATGCTGGCCTGTGTTACCACCGATGCGGCCATCAGCACGCCCATGCTTGCCGCAGCCCTTAAGGAGGCGGTGGATGTTTCTTTCAATGCCATCACAGTCGACGGATGCATGAGCACCAATGACATGGTGTCGCTCATGGCCAACGGGATGGCGGGCAACCGGGGCATTGCGGCGCGGGGCGGCGATTATGCGGCCTTCACCGAGGCACTTAAGACGGTGTGCGTGAAACTGGCCCGCGATATTGTTCTCGACGGGGAGGGGGCTTCACGGTTTTTCGAGATCAGGGTGACCGGCGCGCTGACGGCCCGGCAGGCCAGGACGGCGGCCATGAAAGTCGCCAATTCCAATCTTGTCAAAACAGCGGATTATACGGACAATCCCAACTGGGGGCGTGTGGCGGCGGCCATCGGGGCCTGCGGTTTCAGCCGGGTCAACGAAAAGACCCTGCGGATCGAGTTTTCCGTTAAAAAGAATACGGTTCATATCCATGCGGACCTGGGGATCGGGCCGGCGTCGGCTACGGTCTACACATGCGACCTCACACATAAATACATAGATATCAATGGAAACTATAATTAAGAAAGCCGGCGTTCTCGTCGAGGCTATTCCCTACATCCAGCAGTTCCGTAAGAAGGTTTTTGTGATCAAGTACGGCGGGAGCATCCTGCACGACGCGGTGATCCGCCGCAGAGTGCTTGAGGATATCGTTTTTTTGAGCTATGTCGGCATCCGCATCATTTTGATCCACGGGGGCGGTCCCCATATTTCAAGCCGCCTGAAGGCTATCGGCGTCGAGCCGCAGTTCCATAACGGCATCCGCGTGACCGACGGGCAGACACTGCAGGTTGTCATCGAGGAACTCGATGAGATCAACCGGCAGATCGTCAGCGAGATCCGCGGCCTGAAGGGCGACGTGACCGGCCTGAAAGGGCACGAGAATATAGTTTATGTCGAGAAGAAGAACGCCGAGCGCGACCTGGGTTTTGTCGGGACGATCACCAACATCGAACGCCGGATCATCGAGGCGCACCTGCACCAGGGGCATATCACGGTCATTTCCCCTCTGGGTGTCGGGGCGGGGCAGCAGACCCATAATGTCAATGCCGACGAGGTGGCCAGTGCCATTGCCGCGTCGCTGTGCGCGGAAAAGTTTGTGCTTCTGACCAATGTCCCGGGCGTCCTGCGGGACCCCAACGATCCTTCCACATTGTGTTCGACGCTCACCCGTTCCGACGTGGACCGGCTGAAGCAGGAGGGTGTTATTTCAGGCGGGATGATCCCCAAGGTGGATGCGTGTATCGAAGCGCTCCTGGGAGGTATCCCCAAGGCGCATATCATCGACGCGCGCATGGACCGCGCTCTTCTTCTGGAGATATTCACTGACACCGGTGTCGGTACTCAGATCGTTCAGGGGTGAGAGGCCTGGGGCCGCCGTATTCCCTGTTGCCGACCATAGGATTATGACTAAAAAAGACGTTTTTGAAACCTACGACCAGTTTGTTTTTCCGACGTATTCCCGTTTGCCAGTGGTCTTTGTCAAAGGCAAGGGGAGCGTTTTAACCGACATTGACGGCAGGAAATACCTCGATTTTTTCCCAGGCTGGGGTGTTTCCAATGTGGGGCATTGCCATCCCAAGGTCATGGCCGCGGTGCGGGACCAACTCGCGCGGCTCATTCATTTGCCTAATAATTTTTTCGGGGTCAACCAGGCGAAGCTGGCCCGTGAGATCGTGCGGAGCGCCTTTGACGGAAAAGTTTTCTTTTGTAACAGCGGGGCGGAAGCCAATGAGGCGGCGATCAAATTCGCCCGCCTGTTCGGCGCCGGGGAGCGTTACGAGATCATCACGGCCCACAACGCGTTTCACGGGCGCACCCTTGGAGCCCTTGCCGCCACGCCCCAGAAAAAGTATCAGGAGGGGTTTGCGCCCCTGCCGCAGGGATTTACGGCGGTTCCGTTTAACGATATCCAGGCGCTTCAGGGCGCGGTTACTCCAAGGACCGTTGCGGTCATGATCGAGCTGGTCCAGGGGGAAGGCGGGATCAACGTGGCCACACCCGAATATGTGCGCGCCATCCGCGCGTTGTGCGACGATAAAAAATTGTTGTTCATGGCCGATGAGGTCCAAACGGGGATGGGGCGTACGGGAAGGATGTTCGCCTTCCAGAATTATGATGTCGTCCCTGACGTGATGACCCTGGCCAAGGGGCTGGGCGGAGGGCTTCCCATCGGCGCCATGCTGGCGTGCCGGTCGGCGGCGCACTTGCTCAAGCCCGGCATGCATGGCACCACCTTCGGCGGGAGCCCGCTGGTCACCAAGGCGGCTTTGGGTGTTTTCGAGGCGATCCGCAGGGACAAGATGCTCGTTAACGCCCGCCAGATTGGCCTTCACATGACCGGACGCCTGGGGGATATGCAGGCGCGTTTTCCTTTTATCCGCGATGTGCGCGGGCTCGGCCTCATGATCGGGGTGGAGCTTTCCATCGAAGGGAAGGGGATTTTTGAAGCCTGTCTGGCTGACGGGCTCATCATCAATTGTACCCAGGGCTGTGTTTTACGCATCATGCCCGCGCTCAATGTCACGCGCAAACAGGCCGACAAGGCCCTTGATATCCTTGAGAAGGCCTTCACGGCAGTGGCGTCCAGGGGCGCGGCATAGAAAAGGCAACTATGAAGAAAAAAGATTTTATATCCATTGCGGACAGCTCCATCGCCGACCTGGCCAATATCCTGGAACAGGCCCACCGGCTTAAAAAGCAGCCGGGACTGCATGCCGGGCTCCTCGCCGGGAAGTCCATGGCTCTCATTTTTCAGAAACCTTCCAATCGCACGCGTGTTTCATTCGAGACGGGGATATTTCAGCTTGGGGGGAATGCCATTTACCTTGCGCCCGACGATATAAGCTTGGGCAAGCGTGAACCGACCGCGGATATCGCGCGTACCTTGTCGCGTTATGTCGGCGGGATTGTCGCCAGGGTTTTTGTGCACCAGGATCTTCTGGAACTGGCCTGCTACGCGGATGTGCCGGTCATTAATGCCCTGTCCGACCTGTCGCACCCCTGCCAGGCGCTGGCAGATATCATGACGATCCAGGAAAAGTTTGGCAAGCTCTCCGGTCTCAAGTTTGCCTATATTGGCGATGGGAACAATATGACCAATTCCCTCATGCTTGCCTGCGCCAAGACAGGGATGCACATCGCGGTGGCCACGCCTGCCGGGTATCTGCCAGATCCGGTATTTGTCAGCAAGGCCAGGGCGTGTGCGGCGCTTACCGGCGCGCAAGTTACCCTGACCCGTTCTCCGGCCGAGGCCGCTGCCGGTGCGCATGTGCTTTACACCGACACATGGGTCAGCATGGGGCAGGAAAGCGAGACCGAGAAGCGTCTCAGGGATTTTAAGGGGTACTGCATCGATCGGGCGTTGACGGACCTTGCCGACAAGGACTATATTTTTATGCATTGCCTGCCCGCGCACCGCGGACAGGAAGTGGCCGCGGATGTGATCGACGGCCCTCATTCGGTTATTTTTGATGAAGCGGAGAACCGCCTGCATGTGCAGAAGGCGGTCATGGTTTTTTTATATACATGATAAAGAAAGGGTCTGTGCGATGAAAAAGGTCGTTCTGGCGTATTCGGGCGGGTTGGATACTTCCTGCATCATCCCGTGGCTCAAGGACCGGGGTTATGAGATCATTGCCGTCATCGGGAATGTGGGGCAGGGGGATGATTTCAACAAGGTGAAGGCCAAGGCGATCAAGTCCGGCGCTTCCAAGGCGTATTGCCTGGACCTGCGTCAGGAACTTATTGAAGATTATGCCCTGCCGGCCTTGAAAGCGGGGGCGCTTTACGAAGGGAAATATAATCTCGCGTGCGCCCTTTCCCGTCCGCTCATCGCCCATCATCAGGTCCTTATTGCGCGCAAGGAAAAGGCCGCCGGGCTGGTGCACGGGTGTACAGGCAAGGGAAATGACCAGGTCCGTTTCGAGGTCACCTACCGTTTGATGGAACCTTCCATGGAGGTCATCGCACCGGTGCGTGTCTGGGAGTTTAAATCCCGCGATGAAGAGATCGATTACGCCAAGTCCAAGGGGGTTCCTGTTTCCGCGACGAAAAAGAGCCCTTACAGCATCGATACCAATGTTTACGGCAAGGCGATCGAGAGCGGGTTGCTGGAAGACCCCATGGTAGAACCTCCCTCAGACGTGTTCACCATGACAGTCGACCCCCGCAAGGCTCCGGCCAAACCCGGTTACGTTGAAATCGGATTTTCCAAGGGCGTTCCCGTATCGGTTAACGGCGAGAAGCTGAAACCTTTACCGCTGGTGCTCAAACTCAATACCATTGCCGGGGCGCATGGTGTCGGCCGTGTCGATATGATCGAAAATCGTCTGGTGGGGATCAAGTCCCGCGAATTGTATGAAAATCCCGCCGGGGCGGTTCTGCATCTGGCCATCCGTGAGATCGAAAGTCTTGTGCTTGACCGTGACAGCCTGCGCTTCAAGGAGATCCTTTCCCAGAAATACGCCGAGTTGACGTATAATGGATTGTGGTGGACACCGCTCAAGGCGCAGATGGATGCCTTTTTCAACGCGTATCATGAAAATACCACCGGTACGGTGCGCATCAAGCTTTACAAAGGGCACGCCATGGTCGTGGGCCGCAAGTCGCCCTTTTCGCGTTACAGCGAAAAGATGGCCACCTACGGCAAGGGCGACACGTTTGATCAATCACTCGCGGAAGGTTTCATTAAACTTTGGACTGTTCCGTTTCAGCGTCACCAGTAACCTCCACCTTATCCCGGGTCGTGTCGGCCATGATGCCGCGCCCCGGTGTAGGTACGGGGGGTGCCAGGGGGTTTTATGGCGTCACGTTTATGGGGTTCTCGTTTCACCGGAAAGCTGAGCAAGCTTTCGGAAAAGTTCACTTACAGCACGGCTTATGATGCGAAGCTGGCCCGCTATGATTGCGTGGCCGGTATGGCACATGCGCAAATGCTGGGGGAGCAGGGGATCATCCCCAAGAAGGATGCCAGCGCGATCACCGGTGGTCTTAAGGCGCTTCTTAAGATGATCAACGACGGGAAATATGTATGCGATCCTGCGTCTGAGGACATCCATACCGATATCCAGATCCAGCTCAGGAAGCTTATCGGCCAGCCTGCGGACAAACTGCATACCGCGCGTTCCCGCAATGACCAGGTCGTGACGGATGTTCGTTTGTACTGCATGGACCATATGGACCATATCCTGGTCCTGGTGCGCAAGCTCCAGGGGGCCATTGTGACCTTCGCAGACAAGAACCATGATGTGATCATCCCGGCGTATACGCATTTGCAGTCCGCCCAGGTGGTTTTGCTCGCACACCATATGCTGGCGTATGTCGAGATGCTGGAGCGGGACAGGGGGCGTTTTGGGGACGCCCGCACCCGCACGAGCGTCAACACGCTGGGTGCGTGCGCTTTGTCGGGGACATCTCTCCCGACGGACCGCGATTATGTCACAGCTAAACTCGGGTTTTTGAAGACTTCCGCCAACAGCATTGATTCCGTGTCCGACCGCGACTTCGTGATCGAGATCATGTCCGCCGCCGCCATTACTGGCATGCACCTGACGCGCATGTGCGAGGACCTCATCCTTTGGGTCACCAGCGAGTTTAATTTTATAACTATCAGCGACGAGTTTTGCACCGGATCATCCATCATGCCGCACAAGAAGAATCCGGATGTCCTGGAGCTGGTGCGCGGCACCGCGTCCAAATTCCCGGGACGCCTGGTCGAGGCGCTGGTCCTCATGAAGGCGTTGCCCATGACCTATAACCGCGACATGCAGATGGATAAGCCCGGCCTTTTTGATACCGTTGAGACCATCGAGGACATGCTGAAGATCATGGCGGATGTTTTTGCCGGCATCAAAGTGAACAAGGAAGTCCTTAAAGAGCGCGTGAAGAGTGAATATTTCTTTTCCGTGGATATCCTGGATTACCTGGTCAAGAAGGGGGTTTCGTACCGCGATGCTCACAACACCGTCGGGGTAATGGTCAAGGAGTGCCTGGACCATGGCAGGAAGATCTCGGATATGAACGTGGGTCAGCTCAAGAAGTATTCCATGCAGTTTGAGGATGACATGCGCAACCTCCTCAAGCCGGATGTTTCTGTCAAGATCAAAAAATCGCTTGGTTCCACCAATCCGGACATGGTCCGGGCGCAGATCAGGCTTTGGAAAAAGCGCATCCAATGAGCCGGCTGACCCATCCTATCCATGATTTCAGGTACAAGGGCGGTGAGCTTTATTGCGAGGGGGTCCCGGTAGCGTCCATCATCCGCAAAACCGGGACACCGGCTTATATTTACAGCCACCAGACCCTGGTGGGCCATTACCGCAAGATCGCCGCGGCGTTCAAATCCCTGGACCCTGTCATTTGTTTTGCCATGAAGGCCAATGGCAATCTGGCTGTTTTGCGCGCGCTTGCCCGTGAGGGCGCCGGGTTTGATATTGTTTCCGGGGGGGAGCTGCGCAAGGCCAGGATGATCGGCGCTGACATGCAGAAGGTCGCGTTTGCCTCTGTGGGCAAGACCGAAGAAGAGATATTGCTCGCGATCCGTGCGGGGATACTCCTGTTTAACGTCGAATCTGTTCCGGAGCTTGTAAATATTAACCGTCTCGCCGGCAAGATGCGTAAAACGGTGCGCGTAGCCCTGCGTATCAATCCCGATATTGATGCGCCCACCCACGAGAAGATCAATACCGGAAGCCTCAGGAAGAAGTTTGGGATAGATTTGAAGACCGCCCGCGGGATCTTCCTCGACCGGAAAGCTTACCCGTCCCTGTGCATTAACGGGATTCATATCCATATCGGCTCGCAGATCACCCGGGGAGAGCCTTTTGTCGCGGCCATCCGCAAGGCCCTGGCGTTCATGGATGACCTCGCCCTCAAGGGGGTTGTGATTGAATACCTCGATATCGGCGGAGGCCTGGGGATCATTTACAAGGATGAGGCGCCGCAGACCGCCCTGGAATACGCCCGCAAGGTTATGCCGCTCCTCAAGGGGCGGGCGCTGCAACTGGTGATGGAGCCGGGCCGTTTTATCGTGGGGAATGCGGGTATTTTTGTGACCCGCAAACTTTACACCAAGGACAATGGCCTTAAAAAATTCATGATCGTGGACGCCGGGATGAACGATCTGGTGCGTCCGTCCATGTACGGGGCCCATCACGAGATCATTCCGGTCGTTAAATCCGCTGCGCGCAAGATCGTCTGCGATGTGGTCGGGCCGGTGTGCGAGAGTGCCGATGTGTTTGCCCATGATCGCGAAGTCGCCGATATCAAGGACGGCGCTTTACTGGCCCTCCTTTCCGCCGGTGCTTACGGCTATGCGATGGCCAGTAATTATAACGCCCGCCCGCGCGCGGTCGAGGTGATGGTCAAGGGCACCCGCTGGGATGTGATACGGGCGCGTGAAACTTTCAGGGACCTTGTGCGCGGGTCCTTCATTCCGGAGTATTTGAAATGACCAGGACCCGGGAGATCCCCTTCGTCAAGATGCAGGGTGCCGGCAATGATTTTGTGATCATCGATCATGACCCGGCGATGGATTACTGTTCCTTTGCCAGGCAGGTCTGCCACCGTCATATGGGCATTGGCGCTGACGGGGTAATGGTGCTGGGTGGATCTTCTTTAACCGGCTACAGCATGCGCATTATCAATGCTGACGGGTCGGAGGCCGAGATGTGCGGGAATGGGGCACGCTGCATGGCGGTGCATATCGCCCGCAAGTTTTCCCTGGCGCCGGGGTTCTTTACCATGGAGACCCAGGCAGGGAAGATCCAGGCCTCAGTCGCTGGTGAGACAGCTTCGATCCAGTTGAGTGCGCCCAGGGATTATCGGCCCGGCATCGAGCTTGTGGTCGACGACAAGAAGTTTACGGCGCATTTCATCAATACCGGGGTTCCGCATGCCGTTATTTTTGTGGAGGGGCTGGGCCAGATGCAGGTCGAGGGGCTCGGGCGCCTGATCCGCCATCACACAGCCTTTGCACCCCAGGGCACGAATGTCAACTTTGTCGAACGTGTTGATGAGGGGTGCGTGGCGGTGCGGACCTACGAACGCGGGGTAGAGGGCGAAACCCTGGCCTGCGGCACGGGCAGTGTGGCGTCGGCGCTCGTCGCTTATCTTCAGGCGTCGGCGGCGCCGGTGCCCCGCCAGGGGGCGGCCATCCGGGTCGTGACCAAAAGCGGCGAAGCGCTGGCTGTTACCTTTGACCTGCAGGTTGTCGACGGAAATCCGGTGATCACCCATGTCTGGCTGAAGGGCAGCGGCCGCTTCATTGGCCAGGGTGTTTATTATTATCCCGGTCCCGTGGCATAACACGGGGCCTCATTCCCAGGAGGGATCATGTTCAAAGGCTCTATTGTCGCGCTGGTAACACCTTTCACGGATCACGGTGTCGACGAGTGGAAACTCGCTGAACTTATCGAGCGCCAGATTGTTAACGGCACCAAAGGCATTGTGCCTTGCGGCACGACAGGGGAATCGCCCACACTTTCGCATGAAGAGCATGACAAGGTGATCGAGATCACGGTCGACGTGGTGCATCGCCGTATTCCGGTCATCGCGGGGACAGGATCGAATTCCACCGCGGAAGCTGTCCGCCTGACGCGCCACGCCGAGGAATCAGGGGCGGATGCGGCGCTGGTCGTGACGCCGTATTATAACAAGCCCACCCAGCAGGGGCTTTACCTGCATTTCAAGGCTGTGGCCGACAGTGTGAAGATCCCCATTATCCTTTACAATATCGAGGGCCGCTGTGCGCGCAATATCGAGACCGAAACGGTCCGCCGCCTGGCGAAAGACTGCAAGAATATCGTCGGCGTGAAGGAAGCTTCCGGCAATCTGGCCCAGGCCCGCGCGGTCAAGGAAGCCTGCGGCAAGAAGTTCGACCTTATTTCAGGCGATGATGCCCTGACCATTCCGATGATGCAGCTGGGGGGGGCGGGAGTTATTTCTGTCCTGGCCAATATCATGCCCCGGCAGGTGGCCGATGTGGTGGCATTGATGCTCAAAGGGAAGGTCAAGGAGGCGGAGGCAAAACAAAAGACCTTGCTGCCCGTGATTGAGGCCATGTTTTTTGAAACCAATCCTATCCCGGTCAAGACCGCGTGCGGGCTGATGGGCTTGTGCGCGCCGAAATTGCGCCTGCCTATGTGTGAGATGCAGCCGGCAAACCTGACGAAGCTCAAGAAGGTTCTCAAGGATCACCAACTCATTTAACATCTGCGGCCCTGGCCGCGCGTATAAAGGGTCATATGCTCAAATTGGCGATCACGGGATGTATGGGGCGGATGGGCGAGCGTATAAGGGAGCTCGCTTTTAATGATGTCGATTGCAAGATCGTAGCGCTGATCGAGAGCCCTGATCGTCAGGGTGTCCCGCTGGCATGGCATGGGATTGCCGTTTCCAGGGATATCCATGCGATCAAGGGGGCGGATGTGCTCATTGATTTCACTCTTCCGGCGCCGACCATGAAAAATCTCGAGGCCTGCCTGCGGCATCAGGTGCGGATGGTCATTGGCACAACCGGACTTTCCGATGCCGAGCGTGCGGTTATTAAGGCGGCGTCGGATAAATTGGCCATTGTTCAATCCACCAACATGTCGGTGGGGGTCAACCTGGTGTTTGGCCTGCTCAAGCGCATGGCCTCTGCGCTTGAAGGGTACAACGTTTCGATCACGGAAACGCACCATGTTCACAAGAAGGATGCGCCTTCTGGAACAGCCAAAACCATGGCCGAGGTCATTGAGGGCGTGACCGGCGGGAAAGTGGCCGATATCGCCTCGGTGCGCGAGGGCGAAGTGGTGGGGTACCATCATGTGACCTTTGACGGGCCTGCGGATACCCTTGAGATCAGTCACAATGCCAAGACCCGCGACATGTTCGCTTCCGGGGCTCTCATCGCTGCCAAGTTTTTAGCCAAGAAGGATAAAGGATTGTTCACCATGCAGGAAGTCCTTGGCCTCGATTGAACCGTTTTTTCTTAACATACATGTCCCGTGTGGACAGCACGTTTCGTCGACAAACGTTAGTTGGAAGATGATTTGTGTGTAGGGGCGGACCTTGTGTCCGCCCGAAGGAGTGGTATGAATATTGAGGTTTCTGAGCGGCTTAAACAGCTCCCCCCGTATCTTTTCATCGAGATCGACAAGGCCCGGCGGGCGGCCCTGGCCGAGGGGCGTGATGTCATTAACCTGGGCGTGGGCGATCCTGACCAGCGCACCCATCAGCCCATCATCGACGCCATGAAAAAGGCCCTGGATGAGGGGGCTAACCATCATTATCCTTTTGACGCAGGGGTGCCGCAGCTGCGGGTAGAGATCGCCCAGTGGTTCAAGCGTCGTTTTCAGGTTGACCTTGACCCGTCCACCGAGATCCATCCTCTGATCGGATCGAAGGAAGGTCTGGCGCATTTCCCGCTGGCGGTCATTAATCCCGGCGACAAGGTGCTCCTGACCGATCCGGCTTATCCGGCGTATCAGGCGGCGGTCACGTTTGCGGGCGGGAAGATCCAGTATTTACCTTTAAAGGCCTCGCAGGGTTTTCTTCCCAGGATCCAGGATATAGAAGAAGCGAAAAACCCGAGGGCTATCATTGTCTGTTATCCCAACAATCCCGTCGCGGCTGTGGCCAACAAACAGTTCTATACGGATCTTGTGCGGGTGTGCACGCAGAAGAATATCATCATCATTTCCGACCTGGCGTATTCCGAGGTTTATTATGACGGGGTCAAGCCGCCCAGCATCCTGGAGGTGCCGGGGGCCAGGGACATCGCCATTGAGTTCCATTCCTTCTCTAAAACATACTTCATGACCGGCTGGCGCCTGGGCTGGGCGTGCGGTAACAGCCAGCTTGTAGCGGCATTGGCCAGGGTCAAATCAAACATGGATTCGGGCGTTTTTAATGCCATCCAGTATGCGGGCATCGCGGCGTTGCGTATGGATCCTGCCGAGATCGAGGATATGCGCGCCGTGTACCAGGAACGGCGTGACGCCATGATCAACGGCTGCCGGGCCATCGGCTGGAAGATCGATCCGCCCCAGGCGGCTTTTTACGTTTGGGCCAGGGTCCCGGCGAAATTTCCGGATTCCATGACCTGTGCCAAGGCCTTCCTCGACCAGGCGGATATTGTGCTCACGCCGGGTGTCGGTTTTGGCAGGCAGGGCGAGGGGTATGTACGGATGGCGCTCACCGTGCCGGTGGAGCGGATCCACGAGGCTGTAGGCCGCATGGCCAAAGTCCTGGCGTAAGGTTTCTTTCCCAAGGAGTATGGGGTTGGCAACAGTTTATCTGGGGTTGGGATCAAATCTGGGAGACCGCGCCGGGAATATCCGCGATGCCGTCAAGCTTCTTGGCGCGGCAGGCGTCAGCCCTGTCAGATTATCGACGATCATTGAAACAGACCCTGTGGGAGGCCCCCCGCAGGGTCTGTTTTTGAATGCGGTGTTGAAGGCTGAGACGGCTCTTTGTCCTATGGATGTCCTCAAGGCGGGACAAGCGGTAGAGGCAAAGCTGGGGCGTGTCCGCGGCCTGAAGGACGGCCCGCGCACGATCGATATCGATATCCTGCTTTATGATGAGATCGCCATGGATACCCCGCAACTGGTGATCCCGCATCCCAGAATGCGGGAGAGGCCTTTTGTGATGGGGCCGTTGCGGGAGGTCATGGGCGGATGATTTTATGGAATAATTACGGATGATTTGAATATGAATGATTTGGCGGGGGATGATGCCCTATGACGGTTTTACACAACAAAGCAATCTGTTTTTGACAATAAAGATTGCCTTATGATGGCCTGGAGGGTTCCGACGCGGAGTTCCTTGTGGTCCGGAATGGGGATCGTGATGGTGCCATCGACTGTTTTTCTTTGCATGACAATGTGGCTGCCTTTGCGCCGGATTTCAAGAAATCCGTTCTTTTCCAGGATGCGGCAAACCTCACGTCCGGATAGAACCGGAATTTTAGGCATGGGTAACCTCGAATTGCGTTACATAGATTTCATCATGCAGGCGCCGGGATAATTCGCGGGGCGAAGCGTGTTCCAGGAACAGTTCAACAGCCTCGCGGATGTTGTTGCGGGCTTCCTCGATGGTGCCGCCCTGGCTGGCGACATCCAGTTCGGGGCACAGCG
Organism: Candidatus Omnitrophota bacterium; assembly: GCA_903836515.1. GTDB lineage: Bacteria > Omnitrophota > Gorgyraeia > Zapsychrales > Fredricksoniimonadaceae > Fredricksoniimonas. The sequence continues at coordinate 15,800 of CAILQW010000051.1, forward strand.
CGATGTATCCGTTGCCTTCGCGTTCGATAATGGCTGTAAGTTTGCGGGTCATGGTGGATAGTCCTTTGACAAGGGGTTGTCTGTTATTGGCAGATTTATTATAACATAAATCGGATATGTTAATGGTAGAGACGCAAAATTTTGCGTCTGTACTGCGGATGGGATGGCGGTTGGATGGCGCGATGGTGTGTAGAGACGCAAAATTTTGCGTCTGTACTGCGGATGACCTCATGGGATGATGGCGGATGTGAAAATATCCTCCTTTGGGATTGAACCGATTGTGTTTGGATGTAAAATGATGCCATGCGGTTATCATTCTCCGGATTCCTTGTTTTTGCCATGCTGTGCCTGAACACGGGCATCGCCGGCGCCACCAATGACGGGGCGGGGCACGAGATCTTCCTCGACAATGTGGGCATCGGCACCTTAAGCCCCCGCCAGCGCCTGGAGGTCAACAACACCGCGGTCTTCAGCACCCTCGTGGCCAATACCTGCAGCGGCAGTGCGACCATCAACTGGAACGCGGGCAACAAACAGCTTCTGACCTTGAACGGCAACTGCACCACGCTGAACTTCACGGCCCCCCTGGGTGTGGGGAATTTCAACCTGAAGATTGTCAATACGGGCAGTTACACCATCACCTGGCCCGCCGTCAAATGGCCCGGCGGCAATGCCCCGACGTTGACCGCCAGCGGGACGGACATGGTCTCTTTCTTTTACGACGGGACAGCCTATTACGCCAGCGCGGCGTTCGATTTCAAATGACGGGCATGATATCGGATCATTCATGATATCGGATGATGCCTGATGCGTAGAGACGCAAAATTTTGCGTCTCTACAGCGGATGATTTGATGGCGCATGATTTAACGGGATGATGATATGATAATCCGCATATTGGTTGTTTTCGCCCTGGCGTGTTGCCTTGGGGCGGGCGCGGCTTGGGCCAATGACATCGCGCTCACCGCGCCTTCCCTGATCAACAAGGACACGCCCGACGCGGGCGGGTGGGATATCAGCTTCAGCGTGTCGTGGGACAATGCCTGGTGCGATGTGGGCGCGGCGTGCAACGGCGACGCGCAGGTCGAGACCGCCAACTGGGACGCGGCCTGGGTCTTCGCCAAATTTTCCAAGTGGCTCCCCGCGACAAGCAAGTGGGACGACTGGAAGCACTGCACCATTGCCAAGACCGGCAATACGGCCGCTACGGGCTCACGCGTCGCCGTGGGCTGTTCGCCTTCGGCCGCCTGCGGCACGTCCGACACCGGCAAGGGGCTCTTCATTTACCATGGCGCGGCGGGCAGTTTCACCCAGGCGGGCGGCAACAAGACCTCCTTTGCCGGCGCGGCCCTGCGCTGGCTTTACACCGCCGACGGGGTCGGCCCTGCCGACGCGGTCAAGGTTAAAATATTCGGCATCGAGATGGTGTATATCCCCCAGGGGCTTTTTTATGTCGGCGACGGCAGTGCAACGGGCTCGGGCAATTTTACCGACGGCAGCTGGACGTCGGGCGCCACCATTCCTGTCAAGATAGCCTCCGAGGGCGTCATCACCATCGGCCAGAGTGCGGGCAACCTCTGGGGCACCTCCACGAGCGGCTACAATTCCATCGGCGGCGCGGGCACGCTCCCGGCCGCGTTCCCCAAAGGGTATAACGCCTTTTACATGACCAAGTACGAACTTTCCTCCGGCCAATACCGCGATTTCTTAAACGCCCTGCCGCGCGCGGCGCAGAACACCCGCATCGCTGTACAGACAGCGGCGTATTACACGATGTCGGGCACGCAGTTCATCAATTATCGCAGTGTGATCCGCAACCCCGCCAGCATCCCGGCGAGCCCGAAGTTGATCACCTTCGGGGTTGACCTGGACGGCAAAACCATCACCAGCGCCAACAACAACACCCTCCTGGGCAACGGCACGTTCAACGAGTCCAATGACGGGGAATGGATCGCGGCGAATTACCTGGAATGGCAGGACCTGGCCGCGTTCGCGGACTGGGCGGGCCTGCGCCCTTTCACCGAGCTTGAATTTGAAAAAGCCGCCCGCGGGCCGCAGTTTCCCGCGGCGGATGAATATGCCTGGGGCTCGACCTCGATCACGCAGGCCACGGCCCTGACCCATGCCGGGGAATCGGGGGAAATAGCCAATGCCGGCGCCAATTGCAATTATGGCGGCACGGGTAATGTGTACGGCCCGGTACGTCAGGGTATTTTCGCGGGCACGGCCACCACGCGCGCCGCGGCCGGCGCCAGTTATTACGGGGTCATGGAACTTTCCGGCAGTTTGTGGGAAAGGCCTGTCAGCGTGGGCGAGGCGACCCGGGGCCGCCTTTTCACCGGCCTCCATGGCAACGGGGCGCTGAACGCCGCGGGTAACGCCGATGTGGATTACTGGCCCGGCAACAGCGGCACCGGCGGGGCTGGCGGTGAAGTAACAGGGGCTACGGGTTCGGGGTTCCGCGGCGGTGTTTGGTACGATATCACTTCCCTCGCGCGCGTGTCTGACCGCTACCTCGCGGCCATGGACCATGGTAGTCGGTACATCGGTAACGGCGCCCGATTCGCGAGGACTTCCCCTTAGGATTTAACCCTTTACACCCGGATGGCGCGATGGTGCGTAGAGACGCAAAATTTTGCGTCTCTACAGCGAATGGGTCGGCGGTTGGATGATGCCATGATGGGCAGAGACGCAAGATTTTGCGTCTTTACCTTTAATGATTTTATGGGATGATGGGATTATATCGGATGGCGCGATGGTGTGTAGAGACGCAAAATTTTGCGTCTCTACAGCGAATGGTTTAATTGCCAATGATTTGGCCATGCATGAGGGCGGCGGGGGATGGATAAGAAATTTGGCGGGAAATACCGTACCGGCACGGCGCGTTTGGCGCATTGGGATTATGCGACAGAAGGCGGGTATTTTGTAACCATATGCGTTAAAGACAAACGGTGTGTTTTTGGTGAGGTTAAGGATGGACATGTTGTCCTGAACGATTGTGGACGGATCGTCCAGGATTGCTGGTTGGCTGTGCCGGAACATTTTCCTCACACGTCTTTGGGGCCTTATGTTGTTATGCCAAATCATGTCCACGGGATCATTTTCATTCATGACCGGGTGCGGCGATTGGATGATGGCAGCGTATCAAATGATGCCATGATGTGTAGAGACGCAAAATTTTGCGTCTCTACAGCGAATGGGTCGGCGCTTGACGGTAATCGCTTCGGGCCGCAATCCATGAACCTCGGATCGATCGTGCGCGGTTTCAAGGCCGGTGTCACAACATCGGCCCGTGATCGCGGCATCCCGTTTGTTTGGCTGGAAAGGTATCATGATCATGTTATTCGCCACGATCAGGACCTGGCCCGTATTTCAAAATATATCGAGGATAACCCGTTGCAATGGTCTTTGGATGAGGAAAATCCGGGATGATGGTTGGATGATGGTGCGTAGAGACGCAAAATTTTGCGTCTGTACCTTTAATGATTTAATGGGATGATGGGGTTATATCGGATGGCGCGATGGTGCGTAGAGACGCAAAATTTTGCGTCTCTACAGCGAATGGGTCGGCGGTTGGATGATATAAAAAAGGCAAGACCTTATCGATCTTGCCCTTGAACCTGTAGCCTGGCCCGCTTAAGGCCAGCCTTTCCTTGACTGAAAGAAATTATATTGAATATGGTTCCTGTTTTCAAGAGAAATTTTGGTTCCGGGGATGCCTTGACTCACCCCCGGAACCTTCAACGCCCCTGGCGGGATTCGAACCCGCAACCCTTTCTGAGTCAAGGAAAGGCTCTATCCATTGAGCTACAGGGGCGTCAATGTTGTTTTTAATGTAACACATATTGATAATATGTCAATTAGTAAATTCTTTATTTCTTGATTATGGGCAAGGCGTAGAGACGCAAAATCTTGCGTCTCTACAGCGAATGGCGCGGCGATTGGATGACGCCATGATGCGTACAGACGCAAGATTTTGCGTCTGTACCTTTAATGATTTAATGGGATGACGGGATGGTTTTAAGGGCAATGCGCATATTGGTTTTTCTGGGCTTGGCCTTTGGGTTTGGCGCGGGCGGGGCCTGGGCCAGTGGCATTGCGGTGTCCAACGTGTTTGTGACGGGCCAGAACGCCTCCAGCCGCACGTGGGATATCCAGTTCGACGCGGCCTGGGACCATTCGTGGTTCATCGCGGGCGCCCCGGCGGCCAACGCCAACTGGGACGCGGCCTGGGTCTTCGCCAAGTTCACCGTCTATAGCACAGCCACCTCTTCCTGGTCGGCCTGGGCGCATTGCACGCTGTCGAAAACCAACGCGGACCATACCGCGCCTTCCGGGGCCCAGGTCAAGGCCGGGTGCTCGCCTTCCGCCGCCTGCGGGGGGGCGGACGCGGGCAAGGGGATTTTCCTCTACCGCGCCGCGGCGGGCACCGGTTCTGTCGATTGGCAGCGGGCGCGGCTGCGCTGGCTTTACGGCGCCGACGGCGTGGGTGACAATGACCGGGTGAGGGTGAAGGTTTTTGGCATCGAGATGGTCTATATCCCCACGGCGTCGTTTTATATCGGCGACGGGAGCGGTAACCCGGCAGCGCATTTCCAGGCGGCTTCGGGCGGTGGCGCGGTGCAGATCTCTTCCGGCTGGTCGGCGGCTGTCAACGCCTCCGCGGCGGGGGGCAACGATGACGACGCCCAGGTGCAGGCGCCCGGGGCGGGCCTGAGCCTTTCGGGCACCGGGGGGATCAAGTACGCCGGCGGGTCGAACCTGAACGCCGCTTTCCCTGTCGGTTACAATGCCTTCTATGTCATGAAGTATGATGTGTCCCAGCGCCAGTACGCGGATTTTCTCAATGCCCTGACGCGGGCCCAGCAGGCGGCGCGGGTGGCGGCGGACATTTCGGGCAGTGCACCCGACGCGCGTTATGTGATGTCCGGGGCGTCTTTGGTCGTCAACCGCGACGGCCTCGCGGCCCCCGCATCGGGCAATGGCACCACAGCGCCTGTTGTGTTTGGCTGTGACCTCAACCAGAACGGCGTCCTGGACGAGGCGGCCGACGGCGGGTGGGTGTCGGCCAACGACATAAGCTGGATGGACCAGGCGGCCTACGCGGCGTGGGCAGGCCTGCGGCCTTTGACCGAACTGGAATTCGAGAAAGCGGCCCGCGGGCCTTCAACCCCCGTGGCGGACGAGTATGCCTGGGGGGATACGGGGGTTTATAATGTTACGGGCGCCTCGGCTGATTATGCGCCGGGGTCTTCGGGCACCGCGGCCGAGGCCGTGGCCAACCCTGCCGCGGGCACGGGCAACGCGGCGTATTACACGACGATGTGTTACGGCGGGGCGAACAACGTGTGCGGGCCCTGGCGCAACGGGGTGTTCGCCGCGAGCGCCGCCACGAAGAACCGCCAGGAGACCGGCGGCAGTTATTACGGGGTCATGGACCTTTCGGGGAACCTCTGGAAGCATACGGTGACCGTCGGGAACGCGGCGGGCCGCGCGTTTACCGGGACGCACGGTTCGGGGGCCCTCTCCGCTACGGGCAGCGCGGTGCAGGCGGATTGGCCGGGCTTTAGCGGGGGCGGGGTCACGGCGGCCGACGGCAGCGGTTTTCGGGGCGGGGCGTGGCTCAGCCAGGCGGCGAGCCTGCGCGTTTCCGACAGGGGGTTCGCGGCGGTCGCTTCGGCCCTGCGCACCTATGTGTACGGCGCCCGCGCCGCGCATACCGCGCCATGACCATAAGACGAGGATAAAATATTCGTGGACGTATGATGCGTCAGTATCTTGTGTGGATTTTTTGTGCGGGGGTTGTCTTGTGCGCCCCGCCGGCGCAGGCCCTTTATTTCGGGGGCGGCACCGGCGACGGGTACGGCTACGCCCTGGGCGATTCGCGCAGCTGGGGGTTTTTCGGCGGGCCGGGCCGGGGCGAGGTGATGACCCTGACCGCGGCGCAGACGCTCATGACCTTTACCAGCGCCGCGGTGCAGACCTTCACGATGGGCGATCCCTCGACCGCGGCGAGCACCCTGACCATCCGCCAGGACACGGCCATCGGGGCGGGAGTGCTGGCGGCCAAGGGCCTGCGCGTCATCATCCCCGCCGCGTTGGACATGACCTGGAACACGGCCAAAACAGCCCTGACGGTCACAGGGAGCGCGGCGGGCAAGGTGTCGGCGTCCGCGCCGGCGTTGACCGTGACCTATCCGGACAACAAGACCATGCTCATCAGTGTCCTGGCCGATTTCGTGGACACCGACACGATCGTGGTCGCGGGCATGGAGTTCAACAATTTCACGTTCATCGGGACGGATTACCTGGAGCTGGATATTTCGGGCGCGGGGTCGCTGTATGAGTTCGATCCTTTCCAGAAAATGATCCTGGCGCCCGAGAGGAGCCGCGGTTTCCTGGGGGGCGCGGGCCGCGGCGAGAACGAACTGGATATTTACCAGTTGCCGCGTAATGCCCTTGACCTGGGCATCTTATTCTAGCCGCGCGGGGGCTTTTCCCCGCGCCTGACACCGGAGGTTGCATGGATATCGGCAAGGTCGTTTTTCTCGCGGGCGCGGCCCTGGTCCTGGCTGTCCCTGGCGCGCGGGCGAATTTCCTGCCCAGCGCGGTCAACGGCAATATCGGAATCGGGACCACGGCCCCGGCGCAGAAACTGGATGTCGCGGGCACGGTCAAGGCTACGGCGTTCAGCGGCAACGGCGCGGGGCTGACGGATATTTCCGGCACGGTCAGCGGCCTGACAGCCACTGCGGTGCCTTACGCGGCGTCGCCGACAACGCTCGTGGATTCCGGCATTTACGTGGGGGCGGGCGGCAATGTGGGGATCGGGTCGGCTTCTCCCGGCGCGGCGCTGGATGTCAGCGGCAAGGGGTCGATCGGGACACTGATCCTGCCTCCTGCGGGCGCTGTCGTGCTGGTAGCCGCGGGGTCGGGGGTGGGGGTTGCGGGGAATTCCTTTATCCGTATCGCCGGATCGGGGGGTGCGGTCGATATCACCCCCGGCGTGACCCAGATCGCCGCGGGGTCTGACGGGCAGGAACTTGTCCTTTACGGCACCAGCGACACCCATACCGTGAAGTTTCATAACGGGGACGGGCTGGAGCTTTTTTACGGGGTGTCTTTCACGCTGGGCCAGGATGATACCTTAAGGCTGATCTACAGCGCCCCGGGCGGTTTCTGGCGCGAGATATCCCGATCGAATTGATGGGGGATGATGCCATGATGCAAGGAGAGAGATGAAAGTTATCAAGACGATAGGGGCGCTGCGCGCGGCTGTTGCCGCGCACAGGCGCCGGGGGCATGCGGTCGGGTTTGTGCCGACCATGGGGTATTTCCATCAGGGGCATGTATCCCTGATGAAGGCCAGTGTGAAGGCCCATGACACGACCGTGGTAAGTCTTTTTGTCAACCCGACGCAGTTTGGCCCCGCGGAAGATCTGGCGCGTTATCCGCGCGATCTGAAACGCGACACGGCGCAGGCGCGCGCGGCGGGGGTTGATATTCTTTTTGTGCCGACGGTTGAAGAGATGTACCCGTGTCCGGCGGCCGTGTCGATCGAGGTGGGAAGCATGGGCGATATCCTCTGCGGCGCGGCGCGGCCCGGTCATTTCCGAGGGGTCGCCACGGTGGTTGCCAAATTATTGAACATCGTCCAGCCCGATGCGATGTACCTGGGGCAGAAGGATGCGCAGCAGGCAGAGGTGTTGAAAAGGGTGGTCATGGCCCTTGATTTTCCGGTGCGTATCAAGGTTTGTCCGACGTGCCGCGAGCAGGACGGGCTGGCGATGAGCTCCCGGAATCTATACCTTTCTCCGGCGGAAAGGGCCAAGGCTCCGGCGATATACCTGGCCCTGTGCCAGGGCGCGAAAAGGATCGCCGACGGTGAGCGCGATGCCTCCAAAATAAATTCTCTAATAAAAAAGTTGATTTGCGACGGGACGGGTGCTAGCATTGATTATGTTTCATGCGTAGGGCTTGACGGTTTTCGGATTGTCCGTCGGATAGAAGGCGACACGCTCATGGCAGTCGCGGCCCGTATCGGCTCTACCCGACTGATAGATAACATTGTTGTCAAGGTTCGATGAGACGCCCTTTGAAAAGTCCAAGACCAACATCAAAACTTGCCGCTCCCTTACTGAAGCTGGGTATTGTCGGATGCGGCGCGATCGGCTCAAGGATCGCCGGGAGTGTCCGTAAGGAGCTCAAGGGGCTTTTTACCGTGGCGGCCGTGCATGATATTGATCATACCAGGGCCCGCGATCTGGCAGGGCGCCTCGATCTTGGGGCGGAGGCTGTTGTTTCCATCGACGCGCTGATCCAGGGGGCGGATGTTGTGGTGGAGGCCGTCAATACGGCCGCAGCCGCCGGGATCGTCCGTAAATCACTTCAGGCCGGCAAAAGTGTCCTGGCCATGAGCGTTGGAAGACTGCTGGATCACGGCAGTCTTTTTCCTTTGGCGCGCCGCTCGGCCGGCCAGCTCCTCCTGCCTTCGGGGGCTGTGGCAGGCCTGGATGCGGTCAAGGCCGCAGCGCTTGCCGGCATCACCGCCATCACCCTTATATCACGTAAACCACCGGCCGGCTTTTTCGGCAATGTTTATATTAAAGAGAAGGGCATCCGCCTGCACGCGCTTAAAAAGGACAAAATCCTTTTCGACGGCGGGGTCATGGAGGCGGTGCGTTATTTTCCCCAGAATATCAATGTTGCGGCGGCGGTGGCACTGGCAGCCGGCCCTCAAGCGGCCTTGCGTGTCCGTATCATCGCTTCGCCAGCGGCCCGGCGCAACAGCCATGAGATCCTCCTTGAGGGCGAATGCGGCCGGATCACAACCAGGACCGAGAATACGGTCTGCCCCGACAATCCCAAGACCAGTTATCTTGCGGTCCTTTCGGGCATACGCACATTGAAGGGATTCGCGGATCATATCAAAATAGGGACCTGAGGAGGTATCATGTTGACGGGCAATATTCTTATATTCATTATTTTTGCGGTGGTGTTCTTTCTTTCGGGGATCAGGATCGTTCGTCCGACATACCGAGGCGTCGTCGAGCGCCTGGGAAAGTATAACCGTTTCGTGGTTCCCGGATTCAACTGGGTTATCCCGATCGTTGAGAATATTTATCTTGTCAACATCACCGAAGCCCTGGTCGAGGCCAATCCCCAGGAAATCATCACCTTTGACAACCTCAATGCCCGGGTCGATGCCCAGGTGTATTTCAAGATTCGTCCCGACGAGATAAGCGTCAAGAATTCCCTGTATAATGTCCAGTCCTGCCAGTACCAGATCGTTAACCTGGCCCGGACGACCCTGCGCAATATCATCGGCACCATGACCCTCAAGTCAGCCAACAGCGAGCGCGGCAAGATCAACGCGGATCTCCTGGCGGTCCTCCTGCGCGAGACCAAGGAATGGGGCATCGAGATCGTCCGCACGGAACTCAAGGAAATCGATCCGCCCAAGGATGTGCAGGAGACCATGAACAAGGTCGTCAAGGCCGAGAACGAGAAGGTCGCGGCGGTAGACTTTGCCACGGCCCGTGAAACGGTGGCGGACGGGGAAAAGCGTGCGGAGATCAAGCGCGCCGAAGGGATCAAACAGGCCAAGATCCTGGCCGCTGAGGGTGAATCCGAGGCGATCCGCCTTGTTAACGAAGCGGCAGAACGCTATTTCGTCGGCAATGCCCAGCTGCTGCGCCGTATCCAGGCGGTGGAGAATTCCCTTCAGAACAATACCAAGATCGTGGTGCCTCCGGGTAGTGACCTGGTGAATGTTATCGGCGATATGGCCGGGATTGCGCCGATTAAAATAAAATAACAAAGTTACGTAGACGAAAGGGGGTGAATAATAATGGCCAAGAAAGTTGCTAAGGTGGGCGTCAAGAAGGAAAAGGGTTTCCTTTACTTCATTGACAAGGATGGCGACGTTTCCTGCGCGGCGATGGCCCGTGGCGACAAGAAGGGCGGTAAGCCCAAGAAGGTTGCCAAGGTCGGCATCAAGAAGGAAGCCGGTTTCTTGTATTTTATCGACAAACAGGGTGATATCTCTTCCGCTGCCATGGTGAAGGGCGGCAAGAAGAAGAAGGCGGCGAAGAAGGTGGCGAAGAAGGGCAAGAAGTAAGGCGCTTGCGGCCCATGGCCGTGATGCACGCTTCTTGAAATTCGGCATCTGAATTGTTGCGGTATAACCCCTGTCGTCAGCGTTTGACGGCAGGGGTTATATTTTTTCCCGCATTTTGCAATAGGAGCAGATGAACGCGGGATAACCCCGGCTTTTCTGGACGAGAAAAGATATGGAAGCCGACGATTTTGCATCCGCATCATTTTGTGCGCAGGGATTTGTCGATAAAATGATGCTACTGTAAAATCTGGGTTTATGAATTTTTTGTAATTTTGAGGTACAATATACTACAAAGAGGCATAACGTAAGGGATAGCGCATTATATGCAACTGCAAAATATCGTCATCAAGAATGCCAGGGAACATAATCTCAAGAATATTTCCCTGGAACTGCCGCGCAATAAATTTATCGTCATCACAGGGTTGAGCGGCTCGGGGAAGTCGTCCTTGGCCTTTGATACGATTTATGCGGAAGGTCAGCGGCGTTATGTCGAGAGCCTTTCTGCCTATGCCCGTCAATTCCTTGACCAGGTCCAGAAGCCCGATGTCGAGTCCATCGATGGCCTGAGTCCTACCATTTCCATCGAACAAAAGACCATCAGCCGCAACCCCCGTTCCACGGTTGCCACCCAGACTGAAATTTACGATTACCTGCGGCTTCTGTTCGCGCGTATCGGGGTCCCGTACTACAAGGGGCAGAAACTGGTCAAGCAGTCCGCGCAGGAAATGGTTGAGCGGATCCTGCGCCTTCCTGAAGGGACCAGGATCAATGTCCTGGCTCCGTACGTCCGCGGCAAAAAGGGAACCTACCCGCATATCGGCAAGGAAGTCGCAAAGGCCGGTTTTGCCCGGTTGCGCGTGGATGGGCGTATGTATGATGCCGGTGAAAAGATCAAATTTGACCGTTACAAGGTTCACTCCGTCGAGATCGTGGTGGACCGCCTGGGGGTCAGGCCTGATGTGAAATCGCGACTGACGGATTCGGTCGAGACAGCGCTCAAGGTCGGCAAGGGGTTTCTGGTCGTCGGGTTTGCCGACGGGAAGCCGGATCTGTTCTTGAGCGAAAGTTTTTCAGTGCCCGATGAGGGCATTGATCTTCCGGAACTTGAGCCCAGGACCTTCTCGTTTAATTCTCCTTACGGGGCCTGCCCGGCATGCAACGGCATCGGGACCCGGATGGAGATTGACGTTGAGACACTGGTCGCTGCTCCGGACAAACCCTGGGTGTCTGCCATTGTTCCCTGGCGCAAGGGCCAGCGGGGGTACATGATGTATTACCGTGCGGTGTTGCGCGAGCTTGCGCAGCTTTATGACATTGATGCCGCCATGCCGTTTGACAAACTGCCGCGGGATTTCAGAAAGAGGGTTCTTTTTGGCAGCGATGACATTATCTGGGGCAAGAAATTTGAGGGGGTGACGGGGTATTTACAGCGCCTTTTCCGGGAGACCGACAGCGACTGGCTCAAGGAGGAGATCGCGAAGTTCATGTCCGAGGCGCCTTGTCCGGCGTGCGGCGGCCTGCGCCTGCGGCCCGAGGCCCTGATGGTGCTGGTGGGCGGGAAGAATATCGCCGAAACGGTGCGCCTGTCCATCCAGGATGCGCGGGAGTTTTTTCTCGGGCTTCAGCTGGAAGGCGGGGAACGCGCCATTGCCGCGCCCATTCTCAAGGAAGTCATCCGCCGGCTGGATTTCTGCATCAATGTGGGGCTCGATTACCTGACGCTTGACCGGAAAAGTTCGACGCTCTCGGGCGGCGAGGCGGAGCGCATCCGTCTGGCGACCCAGGTGGGTTCCGGGCTTGTGGGAGTTGTGTATGTCCTTGATGAACCCTCCATTGGCCTGCACCAGAAGGATAATGCGCGGCTCCTGGCGAGCCTGCGGGCCTTGAGGGATCTGGGCAATACCCTTATTGTTGTCGAGCATGACGAGGATACGATCCGCAGTGCCGACTGGCTGGTGGATCTTGGTCCTGGGGCCGGACGGTTTGGCGGAGAGATCATGTATGCCGGTCCGGTTGACGGTATTGCGGCAGCACCTGCTTCCCTGACGGGACGCTACCTTAAAGGCGAACTCGGCATCCCGGTGCCGCTCAAGCGCCGCGAGGCGCCGCGCCAGGCCATGATCCGTTTGAAGGGCATCACGGAGCATAACCTCAAGAATATCGATGTCGATATTCCTCTGGGTGTTTTTGTGTGCGTCACAGGTGTTTCCGGGTCGGGGAAGTCAACGCTGGTTTATGATGTCTTGTACAAAGCCCTGGCGCGTAAACTTTACGCCTCCCGCGAGAAAGCCGGTGCGTACGCGAAACTCGAGGGGCTTGGCCATATCGATAAAGTCATTGTGGTCGATCAGTCTCCCATCGGCCGGACACCCCGTTCGAATCCCGCCACGTATACCGGTGTGTTTACGGATGTCCGTTCTTTATTTGCCGGTCTTCCGGAATCGCGGTTGAGGGGCTATGGCCCCGGGCGGTTCAGCTTTAATGTCAAGGGCGGACGCTGCGAAGCGTGCCAGGGCGACGGGGTCAAGGAGATCGAGATGCATTTCCTGCCCGATGTGCACGTCGAGTGTGAAGTCTGTCATGGGGGCAGGTTTAACGAACAAACCCTTCAGGTTGAATACAAGGGCAGGAATATCAGCCAGACGCTGGATATGTCGATCGTGGAGGCGCTTGATGCCTTTGGGAATATCCCGCGTGTCAGCCGTGTCCTGGGGGTGATCAACGATGTCGGGCTGGGGTACGTCAAGCTGGGGCAGTCGGCCACGACCTTGTCCGGCGGCGAGGCCCAGCGTGTCAAACTGGCGGCGGAACTTTGCAAGCCATCGACAGGCCGGACCCTTTACATTCTCGATGAGCCGACGACCGGCCTCCATTTTGCCGATGTCGAGAAACTCCTGGGCGTCCTTCAGCAGCTGGTGGACAAGGGTAACACCGTGCTTGTCATCGAGCATAATCTCGAGGTCATCAAGTCCGCCGACCATATCATCGATCTGGGGCCGGACGGCGGCGATCGCGGGGGATCCGTGGTGTTTTCCGGGACACCTGAGAACCTGGCCCGGCATCCTTCTTCCTATACAGGTGAGTATCTGCGTCACTGCCTGCATCGTTCGTGAAAAAATTCTTCTGATTTTCCCTGAAACGGCGGGATTTTTGATACAATATCCTGTTATGAAAATAAAATTCCAGTCATTCTTTTTATCAGGCGCGCTGTTCTGTGCGTTATGTTATCCATTGCCCTCTTCCTGGGCCGCGGGATCGAATGAAAAAGAACTTTTCATTGTGGCCCAGCGCGCGTTCGAGGATGGATTTTACGATGTGTCCCTGCGTTATGTGAACCAGCTTTTGGCTGAATTTCCAACCACGACAAAGGTGGTTGAAGCCAGGCTGCTGGAGGGGCAGTGCTATTTTTTCAAGAAACAATATGTCAAAGCCTTTGCGGTGTTCAAGGAGCTTGTTGCCCACGGTGAATACAGGGATGCGTCTCTTTTCTGGCTGGGTGAAACCTACCTGAAAGGGGGGGATGTTGCCAAGGCGCGGGAACAGTACCGTCAGGTCATTGATGTGTTCCCCTCGTCGCTGTACGCCCCTCAGGCGTATTATTCCCTGGCATGGTGTTATTTTCAAAAGGGGGATTATCCATCTGCCCGCAAGATGTTCCAGGCCTTGATCGACAAGTTCCCCTCCAATAATCTCTCCGAGGACGCGGCCTTCAAGCTGGGCGAATGCGATTACAATGCCGCTCAGTATGAAGGGGCGGTCTACCTTTTCAACAAGTACATCGACGGGCATCCCAGGTCGCCGCGCCTGTATGAAGCCCAGTTCAACGTGGCTGAGGCTTTTTACAATCTCGAGCAGTATGACAAGGCGCTCGACGCTTATCAGAAGGCCAGGGGCATGACCAAGGAGCCGCCAGCTTTGGTGGCGTCTTTGGTGGGGACCGGCTGGTGCCAGATCAAGCTTCAAAAATATGCCGATGCGCTCAAATCGTTCGATGAGGCCGATGCGGCGGCCCGCGCGGCAAAAATCCCCGGTGAAGATATCCTGCTGGGGAAGGCAAACCTTTTCATGGCCCAGGAGAAATTCAAGGACGCCGAGGCGAGTTATACGGAACTGTTGACCCGCTTCCCGGCCAGCCCCCGTTTGGGGGAAACCTATCTTGGCCGTGCGAACGCCTGTTACCTGGCCAATAATTTTCCCGGTGCGGTCGGTGATTATGCCAAGGTCATTGCGCTTTATGCCGCTGTGGCCGGCCAGGAAAAGGTCATCGAGAAAGCCAGGTTCGGCCTGGCGTGGACCTATTTGAAGAGCGGCGACCTGCAGAATGCCGTGGCCATGTTCCAGGCCGTGGCTGACAATACGGATGATAAAATGGTCAAGGTCAGTGCTGTCACCCAGATCGCGGATGCGTACCAGCAAGCCGGCGAGATGGACAAGGCCGTCGCGGTGTATGACAGGATACTCAGGGAAATGCCCGATTCGCCCTACGGTGATCATGTGCAGTATCGTCTGGGCATATCTCTGCTTAAGTCCGGGAAGATCGATCCGGCCATTTTTGCTTTTCAGGCCCTCAAGGCCAATTATCCCAGGAGCAAGTATATTGCCGAGTCGCGGTATTATTTAGGGATGGCCTATTTTCGCAAGAAAGACTGGTCTTCGGCCGTGGAAGGCCTCACGGCGTTTGTGCTGGGGACGCCGCCCTCAGATGAGTTCGCGCCGGAGTCACGTTATATTTTGGCGCTGGCCCAGTTCAATCTGCACCACTTTGACAAGGCGGTGGCCGCGTTCAATGAGATCCTCAGGCTTTATCAGGATCGTCCCCAGGTCCTGCAGAACGCACAGGTTGGTCTGGCAAAGACGTATCATGCCATGGGGGACACCAAAGAAGCGTTGAAACGTTTCAAGGATATTGTCTATCGCTACCCCAGGACCGAAGCGGAAATCGAGGGGCTGTTATGGGTCGGTCAGTACAATATGGCCGATGGCCTTTACCAGCGCGCGGCAGAACTTTACGCCCAGGGGTTGGCGGATCTGCCCGACACCTCTAACAAAGGACTTTTGCATTTTGAGCTTGGCCGTGCCTGCCAGGCGCTCGACAAGCTCGACAAAGCCCTTGAACAATTCCGTCAGGTTGACCCCAAAACAGACCCCGTCTTGTATCCCAGGGCGAAGCTGGCCATTGCCGGGATTTTTTCCAAGGAACTTGATACAGGCAAGGCGGTGGATACCTACCGCGGGATCATCGCGACAAGCCCCGAGTTCAAGCGTGATGCGCTCATGAAGATCGCCCAGATATACCGCCGCGAAAACAGGTCCAGGGATGAACTGCAGTCGTATAAGGATGCCCTTGAGGCTGATAAAGGGGATAGTGCCGTGACCAGTGCGCAGATCCAGTTTTCTGTGGGGGATGCGTATGAAGTGCTCAATGATCCGGACCGGGCTGTCGAGGCGTATTTCAAGGTGCCCTATCTTTACGTCAAGGATACACCATGGGTGATCAAGGCGTATCTGCGTATTGCCAGGATTTATGAGAACAAGGAGGATTGGGACAAGGCCATGGCCGCTTACAAGAAGGTGGCGGATATGGATGTGGAAGAAAGCAAATTCGCCAACGAGCGCATGGCTTCGATCGACACTCACCGCGACAAGAAATAACAGCCAAGAGGTTGGGGGCATGATCAATACAGTTGCGCCGATAACAGCCTGGCAGGTATTCCTGGCAGGCGGGCCTGTGATGGGGCCGATCCTTTTGTGTTCCGTAGGCGCCATGGCGCTGGTGATGGAAAGATTTCTTTTTTTGTCGAAAGTGGATGAGGATATGCCCGTGTTCGCCCGCGAGGTTGTGGCCTGTGTGCGGCGAAATGATATCAAGGGCGCGGTGGCTGCCTGTGATGGGCGGGGGGCTCCGCTGGCAGGAATATTCAGGTCAGGGCTTTTGCGTTTTGGTGACCCTGCTGCCGACATCACAGCCGCCATGGAAGATGCCGCGTGCCGTCAGGTCCAGGTTATTTCCAAAGGACTCGATCTTTTGGCGTTGATTGCCCGGATCGCGCCTTTACTGGGCCTGTTGGGAACAGTTATTGGCCTGTGCGGGGTTTTACATATGGTCCAGGTCCGTGCGGCGGCGGTGAATCCTGCCGGGTTCACGGATATTGCTGCGGGACTGTGGTCGTCGCTGATCACAACAGCCGCAGGTTTGTCCGTCGGCATTCCGGTGATGGCTGCGTGCCAATATTTCATGAAGAAGCTTGATTGTACTGTGGGACACATGGAGCGTTTAGCGACGGACCTGGTGCGCGCAATGACGGATGTCATTGATGTGCCGGCAGCGGGGCCGGGGGAATAACGTATGGATTTTCGCAAGCACCTTAAGGCTGTTCCGCCGCAGTTTGATATTGTGCCCTTTGGGAACGTTTTTTTTCTTGTGGCGGTGTTCTTTCTGCTTGCGTTTTTTTTCTCAGGGTCAGGATCTTTGAGTGTTGCCGTACCCAAATGGGTGACAAGCGATATGGCCGCTCCCGCTGACCTGACGATCATCGTGACAAGTGAGAATATCATGTATGTGAACAAGAAGCTGACAACGCTCAGGGAACTTAAAGATCTTTTGGTCCCTCTTGCCGGCAGTCCCAGCGCCATCCTGATCAAGGCGGATCACAGGGCGTCGGTGGGGTGTATTGTGGACATCTGGAATCTCGGCCGCAGCATGGGGATCGGACGCATCAACATGGCCACAGACCGGGAGGAATAGCCGGTATGAGGTTGCACGCGCCATTAGCCGTGGTCGTATCCGCCGTTGTTGCCCATGCCTTGATCCTGGCGTGTGTGGTCGTGACGCTCCGGGGAACTCCGGATATGTACAAGCTCAGTATTACTTTTTGGGGGAATATCCTCAGGCCTCAGGAAGTCTCTCCGTTGATGTTCGCGGATGCGAGTCTTTCAGGAGAAGAAGATATCCCGGATTTACCTGTGCAGGGCCCTGGTCCCGGTGAGTGGCTGCAGGCCATTCAGGTTGAAAAGCCGGAGCTTTTTTATAATATCCCGGTGCGTCAGGACTCGGCCATTCCACGTTTTTCAGGTGAACGTGTTTTTCCCGTCGATGCGGATATGCCGGCAGGTAGCGTTGATCTTCCGCCGGGAGCGTCGGTGGATCTTCATTTGAGGGCGCCATGATGGGGATCGATATGGCGATGGCTGCGGCGATCTACATGTCGATGGTCCTTGTGGCGATCGGGGCGATGTGGTGGCGTTCCCCGGACAACGGTCCTCGGGGGGAAGATGCTGTTACCGCAGCGCAAATCCGCCAGTGCCCTTATTGTGCGCATGTGATCATTAATCCCGCGAAGTTGGAAATCATCCGCTGTCCTGTGTGCCAGAGTTATATGGAGGAAGAACGTCATGCCTAGAGTAAAGATTGTCAGGGACCGCGGGATGATTCTTCTGACGGTCATTGCCGCCATCATGATCATGTCGATTTTGGTCCTCGGCATCCTTTCACGCAATGTGTCACGCGCGATGGTTTCAGAGGATGAATTCAAGCGGAGCCAGGCAGCGCTGCTGGCGAAGGGTGCGGCGTGGCGGGGGTATGCGGCCTATGCCGGTGGTGGAGCTCCGGTTGACTTTTCATATAAAGTGGATGGTGTCACATATACGGTTAATTATACCCAAACGCCTGGCGCAGGTCCCGACGGGACAACGGGATTTACGGTGAATGTCGGGTATTGATCCCGAATTTTCGGGAAACATTTTGACAAACGGCTTGAGGGACGGTCTAATGGTAGTCATGGGGATCATGCATGGCCAGTCATAAACGTTTAGGCATTCACTGGGGAGAGCGGGGGTTCACCCTGGTCGAGGTCGTTCACGGCGTCCCTGCTGTGAGCGCGTTCGTTCCTTTTCCGCAGGCGTTGGGGGAAGGTGTTCTCAATACATCGGGGGTTTCCAAGGAAATACAGATCCTGGAGATCCTGCAGAAGGCTGTCCGGAACAAAGGTTTTTCGACAGTAGACACATCCCTTTCCATCCCTTCCAAAGACATTGTTATCCGCTGGTTTGTTATCCCGTGGATGAAATCGAGCGAGATCCATAACGTTGTTGCATTTGAAGCCAAGAAATACGTCCCTTTCCCCATCGAGGAGATGTCGTATACCTATTATCCCACGACCATTGGCACCAATGATCAGCGGCAGATTGGCATTCTTTTCGTGGCTATTCGCAAGAATGTTTTGGAGCGGTATGCCGGCACCCTGATCCAGTCCGGGATGAACCTGGGCTACAGTGAGCCGGCGCCCATGAGCCTTTTGCGTGCGCTTGTTTTCAGGAAGATCGTCAATCCGGATCAACTGACCGCGATCGTGCATGTCGATGATCATACCGGCGAGATCCTTATTGCCTCCAAAGGTTATGTCAAGTTCATCCGTGATTTCAAGATCCAGTCGGGGTCTGTCGACAGCGTGATGACGGGTGTTGCGGATGATGATGTGCTGCGCGCCAGGCTTTTTAACGAGATCCGTATTTCCTTCGAGTTTTTTTCACGCCAGTACGGGGGGGCCGAGGTTGACAAGATGGTGGTCATCGCCACAGCCCTGCAGAAACGCCTGTGGGACGGTGTCAGTGAAGATACCGGCGTCAATGTTGATATCGTCGATATCTCGCGCCTCATCGAGCGCGGCGAATCAAATGGTGTGTTTGCCGCCCATGCGTTTGGCGCGGCCATGGCCGGAGAAGTCAGTTCTGTCATTGATTTCAATCTTTTCGATGGGGCCCAACAGCAGGTGTCCCTCAAGAAAGAGGAAATCGAGCGCAGGAACCGCCAATTGGTATTTCCCCTCGTGATCGGTGTGCTTATTTTTCTTGTTATCACGGGGATGTACATCGCCAGCGGTATCTTATTCGATCGCATGCGGGCGGATATTGCCGCGCACGAGCAAAAGATAGGTGTTAACGTGGGGATGGCCCAGGATGAAGCCGATGCCAAGCGCCTGGATGAACAGCAAAAATTGCAGGCCTTGCAGTCGTTGCCGCTCAAGAGCCGCGTCACGCCCTTGTTGATCCGTCTTGTCAAACGCCTGCCGTCAGGGATGTGGTTTGAAGGGATTGCCCTCACCTTCAAAGATACGCCCGAGAAGCAGGGGCAGAAAAAAGAAGGGGAGTTGCTTTACAGCCGGATCAGGACAAAAGCGGGAATGATTATTTCCGGGTTTGCTTATCAGAAAGACAACAATACTGAATTTGAAACAGTCAATAAATTCGTCAATACGCTCAGGAGTGACGATGTGCTGCGTTCGTTCTTTGCGCATATTGATATCACGGCCCTGAAGGTTCAGGAATTGAAGAGCAAAAGATTAACGGCGTTTACGATTGTCTGCGAGGGGCAATGAATCTGGACAGGATGAAGAAACTAAAGATCAATCTGGATGATATCCGGAGTTTCTCCCTGGGCGATGTCAGGGACTTTGTCAATCAGCAACAGGTTCTTGCCCTGACCATTGTGATTATAATGGCCGTTGTTGTTATTCTGATTTATGTATTTAATTTGCGTTCACAGGAGTACCAGTCGCTCAAGTCACAGATGGAGGTCCTGCAGCTCAAGGAAGAACCTGTCCGCGGGTATGAGCAGTCCGTTAAACTGAAGGGCGATTTCTGGCGCAAGATCCCGCCGTTTTTGCCGGGAGAAAGGCTTATTCCCTATGTCACGAGTGTTGCGACTCTTCGCCATATAACGATCGATGCCTTTGAGCCATTGCAGCTGGTCCCGGGAGGGTTTTACAGTTCGGTTAATATTGTTTTTTCCTGTTCTGCCTTGAGTTTTAAGGATGCTCTGCTTTTTATCCATGATATGGAGGCATCAGGGTATCTGATCAAGGTCGATTCCTGGACGATGAAGAAAGCGCCGGAGAAGTATGCCGCAGACGGATCTGAAACAGCAGGGGCGCAAACCGGCGTTGTGATGACGGTGGCTGTTTCCTCGGTTAAACTGATGGAAAGCAATGATAATAAAAGTTCCAGAAAAAAGTAGCCAAAAGACGCTTCTTCGCTATGCTGTGATAGTAGGGGTCATGGCCTGTTTATCGGGCCCGTTGACTTCTCCTGCCTATGCTGAAGACACCGGCGGCGCCCTGGAGACGCTCATTAATTCCCTGAAGGATCCCTTTCGTTCCCTGTTGGAAGTGCAGGCTTTTGTGAAAGGGGCCGTCAAACGGGTTGCCAAGGGGATGAAAACCCTGGCCGCACCCATGGATCTGGATGTTGAACGTGAGGGGCTTGAACAAGCGCTTGAACACCCTGTGCATGTACCGGCCAAGGGATTGGATGATGAGCCAGGTGGTAATCCAGCGCTGGTTGTCAAGACATCCCTGCCGCTCTTGAAAGTGTCCGGAATCATTTATCACAGCGATCATCCTGTTGTCATTGTTAATGGGGTAGTCCTTGGGATAGGGGGCGAGATCAACGGGGTCAAGATTGTCGGTATCCGCAAAGGCCTTGTCGATGTCCGTTTCATGGGCACTGATTATGCGATCCATTTTAATGATGAATAACGGGGTGATCATGAAAAAATTCGTGCGTTCCTTGTGGATGGTTTTCCCGATCTTCTGTTTGTTGCTTGCGCCGGCTTTTGCGGATATTTTTAAAGGGGCGCAGAGTGATTTTATTCTTCCGCAGTATTCCAAACGGGTCTCCCTTGATTTCAAGGATGCGGATTTGAGGGATGTGCTCAAGGCGTTTTCCCGGCAGATCGGGGCGAATTTTATCATTTCGGATAAGGTTAAGGCCGGTCCTGTGACGGTGATGCTTGAGGATGTGCCTGTTGAAGATGCGCTCAAGGCCATATTGGCTGCCAGCGGGTTGTCGTCCCACTATGACCAGAATGATAATATCCTGGTCATTAATCCCGGGGATGTTGACAAGAAAAATATCACACGCGTTTACCCGCTCAAATACGCTACGGTGTCGGTTTCAAAACTTTTGTCCACATTCAGCATCTCGGAAGACAGCGATTCCAGCTCTTCCGGAGGCTCATCGTCCGGCGATTCTTCTTCCGGCGGGTCATCGTCGGGCGGGGCATCATCCAAATCATCCGGCGGGTCGTCATCCGGGTCTTCGGGCGGCGGGACCTTGGTGGATTCCCTGAAAACGGTCCTGTCGTCTTCGGCCAAGATCGCGGAAGATCCCCGCACCAACAGCTTGATTATATCCGACCAGGAAGACAATTTTCCTGCCATCGAGCGCATCCTTGCCAAGCTGGATGTTCCTGTGGCGCAGATCCTCATTGAAGTGCAGATGATCGATACCACCAAACAGGCCATCGACCAGGTGGGCGTCAAATTCGGGAATACGTTGTATCAAATCAACGGGCTTGGCGGGAAGAAGTTTTATTTTCCCTTTGATCAGACGAATATCCTCAATAAAGGCGGGACACTGGGCTACACGAGCGGCGCTCTTAGCGGAAGTTCTTTCTCGGCGGTCCTGCAGTATTTAAATACCAGGACAGACACCAAAAGTCTGGCCAGGCCGAGGCTGTTGACCATGGATAATGAAACAGCTCAGATCAAGATCACGGCGCAGGAGGTCATTGGTGTCAAGTTAACGGCCGCAACCGCCAATACCGCACAGACCCAGGAGCCGGAACGGACCGAAACAGGGATCGTGCTTACCGTGACGCCGCAGCTTAATCTCATCACAGGGGATATTCTGATGGCGGTGTCGCCCAAAGTCATTGAAGCGCGGACAGGGGGGACGTTCAATGGTGAGACGTACAAGGATCCTGAGGTTCGCGGGGCCAAGGTGAAAATGAGCATCCATAATGGCGATACCATTGTGCTGGGAGGATTGCTGCGCAAGGAACAGGAAAAAGTGGTGAACAAACTGCCCTTGCTGGGAGACATTCCCTTTCTGGGGCGCTTGTTCCGTCACGACAATGTCACGACCCAGGACCGGGAGCTGTTGATCTTTATCACCCCGCGTTTGGTGGAAAATACCAGCGGCATGGCGCCTGACCGTACAGCTGTTGGCCTTGGGGCACGCGAAGGCCGCATGCTCCCCCGGGATAATGCCGTCAGTTCCGCCCTGGATCATCTGGGCGACAGCGGGTTTTCGGATTAAATTATGGCTAGATTAAGACTGGGCGAAATACTCATCAAGCAGGGGTTGATCACCGAAGCCCAGTTTCAGGCTGCGGTGGAGGCCCAAAAGACCGACAAGAGCCATATCGGCGAGATCTTGGTGAGGATGGGCGTCATTAAAGAAGACGACCTGGCCGCGGCTCTTGGCACCCAGTTGCTTATCCCGTATGCCTCGAAGGCTTCCGGTCTTCTGGGGCCGCAGAAGGCCCAGGGGCTCGAAAAGCTTGTGCCCTACGATTATGCCAGGGAACATCTTGTCCTGCCGCTTAACCGCAACATGAATTCCCTTACCTGCGCGATTTTTAATCCCTTTGATCTTATCATGATCGACAACCTGAAGAAGATGACAGGCTGTGAGATCAATTTTGTCATTGCGACCCGTTCTGACATTATCAGGGCGATCCAGGAATTTTATCTCGAAGAAGAGGGCGGGGCATGGGGCAAAGCTGTGGAGAAGGCGCATTCCCAGGCCCGGCAGCCCTCGCCATCATCCGAGGAGAAGTCTGAAACGGAACTGAGCCTTGATAAACTGATCGCCAAGGCGGAAGAGGCTCCGGTCATTAAACTGGTTGACCTGATCATCCGCCAGGCCATTGACGAGAGGGCCAGCGATATTCACATCGAGCCCTTCAAAGACAGGCTTGAGGTCCGTTATCGCATTGACGGCGAGCTTTACCAGATTCCGCCGCCAGCCAAGCATCTGCATCAGCCTATTGTGTCGCGTGTCAAGATTTTGGCCCATATGGATATTGCCGAGCGCCGCCTGCCGCAGGACGGCCGTATTTCGGCCAAGCTGGAACAGCGCACCGTGGACCTTCGTGTGTCGACTCTGCCTACGGTTTGGGGTGAAAAAGTCGTTATGCGTATCCTGGACAGGGATGCGATCAAGATGGAGCTGGCGGCCCTGGGATTCGATGTGCGGCAGCTGGAGATCATCCGTAAAGCCTTGAAAGTTCCTTATGGCCTGCTTTTTGTTACAGGCCCCACGGGAAGCGGTAAATCTACCACGCTTTATTCCTGCCTCAACGAGGTCATGGATCCGACAAAAAATATTATGACGGCGGAAGATCCCGTGGAATTTCGTATTGACGGCATCAATCAGGTTCATGTGCGGCCTGATATCGGGTTTACGTTTGCGCAGGCCTTGCGTTCTTTCTTGCGTCAGGATCCGGATATCATCATGGTGGGTGAAGTCCGGGACCTTGAAACCGCCGAGATCTGTGTGCGCGCCGCCCTGACAGGGCACTTTGTCCTCTCGACGCTCCATACCAATGACGCGCCATCGGCCATCACCCGCCTGATGGATATCGGTGTGCCGCCGTATCTGCTCACCCCGTCCTTGACCATGATCGTCGGCCAGCGCCTCGGGCGTAAATTATGCCCGCATTGCAAGGAAGCGTATGAGCCAAAGCCGGAGGAACTCGGCGAGATCAAGCTGTCCACCGACCTTATTTACCGCGCCAAGGGGTGCGACCAGTGCTCCCATACAGGATACAAGGGGCGCCTTGTCATCGCGGAAGTCCTGGTGGTCGATGACATGATCAAGCGCATGATCGGCAAAAACGCCACCTATAACGATTTGCGCGATGCCGCCCGCAAGAACGGAATGGTAACGCTGTTTGAGTCGGGGATTAAAAACGTTGAAGCGGGGATCACCAGCCTGGACGAGGTGCTGGGCGTAACGGTGGGTTGACGGGGGAGTTGATGTCAAAATATCTTGTTGCTGCCAAAGATGCCGCAGGGCATATCTTTAACGAAATCGTGGAAGCCTCTGACCAGGATCAGGCCGTCAGGCAGATCCAGGGTAAAGGGCTTTTTGTCACGGCGGTCAAAAAGCTGGCGGAGGAGTATCTGACATGGAAGCCTTCGGCGTCGCCGGCCAGCAAGCGCAAATTCTCGCGTGACAAGGCGTCCCTTGAAGACGTTATTTCTTTTGCCCGCCAGCTGGCGACCATGCTTGAGTCGGGGATCCCCTTGCTGCGCGCGATCGTCGTTATAAGCGACCAGGTGGAAAGCCGTGAGCTTGCCCATGTTCTTGAGGAAGTTGTCGCGGATGTCGAGCAGGGCCAGCCGTTCAGCCGTTCGATCGCCAAACACCCCAGGATATTCTCTGCCTTCTGGGTCAGCCTGGTTGAGGTCGGCGAAGCCTCCGGCACCATGCCCAAGATCCTTGAGAAATTGACGGTTTATATGGAAGATGCCGCCGCGTTCCGCTCAACCATTATCGGTGTCCTGATCTATCCGGCGGTCCTTTTTGTGATCTGTGTGGGCGCGGTCATATTCTTCGCGGTCTTTGTGGGGCCGACCTTCGAGCGTGTTTTCAAGGATATGAATATCACCCTGCCGCCGCTCACGCAAGCCATGATGGTCATCTTTAAACTGATCAAGGAGCAGTTCTTGCTTTTGTTTGCCGGTGCGATCGGGATTTTCTTTGTTTTCTCAAATTATATCAGGACCAGGAGTGGCCGCCGTGGATTCGAAGAGTTTCTCTTCCATATGCCGGTCTTTGGCCGGGTCGTCAAGTTGATCGTGGTCGAGAAATTCACGTCCCAGATGGCGATCCTCATGGACAGCGGTGTCCCGATCCTTTATGCGCTGGAGATAGCGGAGCGCCTGGTGGATAACAGTGTATGCGCAGAGGTTATTAAAGATGTCCGTGAAGGGGTACGGGAAGGCAAACTCCTGGCGGATCCCATGGAGCAGAGCGGTTTTTTTCCGTCCATGGCGGTCCAGATGATCCGGGTCGGGGAAGAGACGGGGGAGCTTGGCAAGATGCTCAACCATGTGGCGGTCTATTACAAGCGGAATGTGGGAGAATTCCTCAAGCGTTTCGGGATCCTGATCGAACCGGTCATGCTGGTGGTGATGGGCGCCATCATCGGCACCATTGTCATCGCCATGTTCCTGCCGATGCTCACCATGTCTACCGGAGGTTGACACACAAAAGAAATCCGATAAATCAGTTGTTATGCGGTATTATTTATCATATACTTAAAAATGATATGTACTTCTATGCTAAGGTTTATTTTTTAGTTAAACGTTCGGAGGATTTATGAGAAAACAACTCAACAAAGGTTTTACACTGATAGAAATCATGATCGTTGTCATTATTATCGGTGTTTTAGCCGTGCTTGCCTTGCCGCGTATCACCGCGCAGATCGATGTCTCAAAAGCGGCCGAGGCATATACCAATCTCGGTGCCTTGATGCGCAATGTCCAGCAGTGCTATTCCATGGCGTCCAACACGGCAGATATGACCGAGTGCGATACGGAAGCAGAACTTTCAGGATATTCCCTGCCGACGTCCAATTATTTTACATATACGTTTAACGCCACAACGTGTGGTGCGTTAACCGCATGTACGGCGACGGCCACATTGAAGAGTTCTTCGGCCGGTGTGATCACCTTCACGTTCAATGCAACAGCGGGCACGATTGCCAAGGGAAAGACTGGCGTCTTTTCAGCGCTGAAGAATTAAGCCTGTACCATTGTGTGATACATACCCCCTTGGTCTGTCATAGTATCAGATCAAGGGGGCATTTTCTTTAAAAGGGGTTACGGGTATGAACAGAAAACCTGGATTTACGCTGATTGAGATCATGATCGTTGTTGTCATCATAGGGGTGATGGCGGCCATCATGATCCCCCGATTGAGCGGGTCAAAGGACCAGTCTGTTTTTTCCGAAGCGGTTAATGCATTAAACACCCTGCACGCGGCTCAACTGCGGTATGCGCTGGAGAAGAGTGACGGGAGTTATACCACCGATTGTTCCGTCCTTGATGTGGCCGTTACGCCTGTTAATTTCGATACGCTCACATGTACGGCGGGTGGAGCTGTTTCTTTAAAAGTCAAGGCGGCCGCACAACCTGCTTCAGGCACCTATACGGTGTCTGTGGATTCGGCGGGGCAATTCACATGCGCGGCGTGTCCTGCCCGTCTTAAGAGAATTTGTCCTAACGGTTGCGTATGAGGTGCCTGATGCGCCGTGCTTTCACCTTGGTTGAACTCATGGTTGTTGTTCTGGTCATTGGCGTGCTGGCCGTTTTTACCGTGCCGCGGTTCACCATGGCGATTAACCGTTCCCGTGCCCGTATCGCCAAATCGAATATCGCGATGATCCATGCCGCCAATGTTTTTTACAAGGCACGCACGGATCTTGATATCAGCGGGGCACTGGCAACGATCAATACAACACTGGGGTTAAAAATTGTTGCCAATGGGGTGACGTATACCTGTAATGGCGTGACGTGTCAGGCCACCGGCACGGGTTTTACGGTCACGGTAACATTAGCCGATCCGCTTGATGAGGCCAATACCAATCTTTCCTGTTCAGGGACGAGTTGTCCGCCATGAGGTATCCTATGCGTAAGGCTTTTACACTTGTCGAGCTGATGGTTGTGCTGATGATCGTGGCTATTCTGGCCGCTTTTACGCTGCCCCAGTTTTCCACGACCATCAACCGTTCCCGTGCCCGTTCCGCCGTGACCAATGTGGCCATCATCCACGCCGCCAATGCTCTTTACCGCGCGCGTCACGGCTTCAATACAAATGCCGCAGATCTGGGAACGATCAATACAACGCTGGGATTAAATATCATCGGAAGCGGGGCGACATACTCATGTTCAGGCGCCACCCAATGCCAGGCATCAGGCACAAATTATACGGTGACAGGCGTTTTGGCCAATCCACTGACGGATGCTTCAAACCCATCGTGTGCCGGGACCAATTGCCCGCCATCGCCATGAGCCGGCGCGGCACGGGGAGAGGTTTTTCCATGGTCGAGGTCCTGGTGGCGGCTGTGGTTTTTGTCACCGCGGCCGCAGGTATTTTTG
This sequence comes from Candidatus Omnitrophota bacterium, assembly GCA_903836515.1. Lineage (GTDB taxonomy): Bacteria > Omnitrophota > Gorgyraeia > Zapsychrales > Fredricksoniimonadaceae > Fredricksoniimonas. The sequence goes on from CAILQW010000051.1 coordinate 42,867, forward strand.
CCACCGTGGCCCAGACACAGGTTGGTGTCAAGGTATCAGATGCACGCTCCCGCGCGACCCTTTGCGGCAAAGAGGTGCTGGACGGCTTGAGCAAGGAAGTGGCGGATTCAACCTGGGACACAGGGGCCATGGCCATCGGCGGTCCTTATGCGGTGGCAGGATCCTATCCCAACTGCATTGCCGGTTACACGCCCACCTATAGCGTCGCGGCCGTAGCCGATGGTACCCGTCAGGTGACGGTGACGGTAAGCTGGTGACCATGAAACATTCTTCCTCGGGGGTGACCCTCACTGAACTTGTTGTGGCATCCGTCATCATGAGCATGATGCTGGCGGCCATCTGGGCGACAGATTATGCCTTGCGCCTGAAAAACAAGGAGGTCTCCAGTGATGCCCAGATTTTTATCCAGACCAGAGCGTTGGCTGAAAAGATCCGCATGAGTGTCAGGTCTGTGCATGGCTCGCCGCAGGACACGGGGATGGATGTCAATATCGGCACGAAGACGCTCTGTTTTCGTCAGGATCTGATGATTTCCGGTGCCTATACACCCGGCGATTACACCGATGACCGCTGGGTGTGTTATACCCAGGTCGCGGGCGGCGGCGGTACGAATGTCTACAGCTGCACGTTTGACGGTTCTCCCGGGCAGTGCACCGCCTCAGGCACGTTTGAAGGGACGGTTGTTTCCGACGAATTTACGAATGCGGCGATCCCGGATCCGGTTGTAACGGCCGATGCGGATGCCGGGACACTTTATTTTGAGATGACGGTGGTCAGCCGCAAGACCCCTTCCGCCGGAGCGGCTGTTACCGGCGGCGTGCTGACATCCGGCACAACCGACAATCCCCAGGCGTATGTCGCCCTCCGAGAGAATGTCGGAGGTTTTTAGCCATGTCCCGCCACCGTTTCTTTTATCCTTTCCAACCCCACGATAGACAGATCACCCTCGATGACCCGGATGAATTCATGCATCTGGCCCGTGTGCTGCGCCTGAAGCCCGGCGATGCGGTCGAGATCGTGAATGGACAGGGCGGCCTGGCTTTCGGTGTGATCCGGGAGGTCGGACGCGCTTTGGCTGTCATTGCCTTTGAAAAGATATCCCAGGACCCAGGGCGTACTGCGCCTCGCCTTACCATGGTTTGTGCGCTTCCTAAGAAAGCGAAATTTGAGACCATCATTGAAAAGTGTACGGAGCTCGGCGTTGACAGGATCATTCCTTTGATGACAGCCAGGACCGAGGTTGACCTGAGCGGGGAAAGGGCCGGGAGCAAACAGGTCCGGTACGCACGTATTGTTGTCAACGCGGCCAAGCAGTGCCAGCGGCTCTGGTTTCCCGAGGTCATGGCGCCGGTGACTTTGACGCAAGCCATCAGCATGGTATCCGGCCCGGGGAAGGCCGTATTCTTCCCGTGGCTTGAAGGCAGCAGGGTTTCTCTGGCCACAGCCTTTGCCGCGCACAAAGGAGCCGGTGAGGTTGCTTTTTTCATAGGTCCGGAAGGGGATTTTACGCCCCAGGAGGCGGCGCTGGCCATCGGGGCCGGGGCAGTGGCGGTAACGCTCGGGTCGAATGTCCTTAAAGTTGATACAGCGGCCATGGCGGTCATGGCCTTTGCGGTGTTGAATGAGCCGCCGGCATGATCGGGGAAGGGGCATGTTAACGCATCGGGCGGCGCTTCTTTTACTGCTGTGTTTATGTTTCGGGTGTGTCCTGTGGAATGGCTTCTGCGGGGATGATCATTTTCTTTTTGTGAACAATTCCTTCTACAGGAATCCCTCCAATATCGTCAGGATATTTCGTCCCGGGTACAATGTGTCCCCGGAAGCGGTGCAGTATGGTTATGCGGCGGACAAAGGGACGGGTTCCGTCGGGTATCGCCCGGTCACGACCGCAAGTTTTTTTCTGGACAGTTTTTTTTGGAAAGATATCCCTGCCGGGTATCATCTGACAAGCCTTTTATGGCATGCGGCCAATGTGGTGTTGGTATATGAGGTCGCGCTGGTCCTGGCTTCGCCTCAAGTCGCCTTTGTTGCCGCGCTCATCTTTGCGATCCATCCGGTCAATACCGAGGCTGTGGCGGCCATCGGGTATCGATCCGATCTTCTGGCCTGTTTTTTTCTTCTGACGGCGTTACTGGCATGGCTGTTGTATCGGCAGAAGGGAACGTGGGGCTGGGCCGCGGCGTCTTGCGGGGCTTATGGCCTGGCCTTGTTTTCCAAAGAAACGGCGCTTTTGTTCCCCTGCCTTCTTCTCATCGTCGATGGGGTTAATTTTCCTGCTGTCAGCAAGAAAGGCCGGGGACAGCGGTATCTTCCTTTCCTGCTTACGGCTGTCTTTTACCTCTACATCTATTATGGTGTTTTTCCCAATACCGCCTTGCCGTATGTTCCCCGGATGGGAAACGGTGTCGCAGAATATGCCTCGATCTTTATCCAGATCCTGGCGCTTTACCTGAAAGAAATATTCTTTGTTTTTTCCGCAGGGATCATGCCCGCGTTGTATTGGCCTTTACCGCGGCCGCTTTTGTCTTCGGACTTGATTTTCCAGGGACTGCTGGCCGCCGGGGCAGGAGGTTTGTTATTGGTCATCATCCTCAGGTGGGCGGTGTGCGCGTGGGCAGCGCTATGGGGTGTTGTTTTCTTTTTGCCGGTTTTTGTTTTTTGGGTCAATCCCAATCCGATCGCCTTGCGGTATGTGTATGTACCTTTTGCCGGAGTGGCCTTTCTCGCCGCACGGGGACTTGTTCATGTCTGGGCGCGGTGGAAAGACCGGCTTACATTGCCGATGCGTGTTTTTTTATGTTTCAGCGGTATTGTATCGCTGGGCCTTCCGGCCGTCAGCAGTAACCTTGTATGGAAGAACAATCTTTCTGTAGGCGATGCCTGGGTCAAGGGGTATCCTGAACATTACATGGGTTATGGTTTCAAGGGAACGGAGTTCTTTCGGTTTGGAAGATATGACGATGCGGCCCAGAGTCTGGCGCTTGCCCGCAAAGACCCCCGGTGTGATAATTTGCTCTTTGATTATCAGCTTGGTTTTTCTTATCTGGCCCTGGGCAAGAATGATCAGGCAAAGACGGTCTTTGAAGGTATCATCAGGAAGGCGCCTTTTTTTGATAAGGGATATCTGGGGATGGGTGAGTATTACTATCTTGGCAAGCAGTACGCCCTGGCGATACCTTATTTAGAGAGGGCGTTGGTTTCTTACTATACGGATGATAATGCACGCCACCTTTTGCAGTCTTTGAGCAACATTGAAGGGGCTTCGGGGGTTGCCAGAGGCCTTGACATGGTGGGCAGGATTTTAGGGGATGGCCCCCGGTTTGAGAAAGTCAGGGAATTTGCCGGGGGCCTTGCGCAATCGCGGTCTTAAATATGGAATGGTACCGTCACAAGGGATGGGAATGGTAAAGCACAGGGTCGTTCTTGGTATTCTGGTGGTATCTTTTTTTGCCTGTATCCTGTGGAACGGTTTCTGCGGGGACGATAATTTTCTTTTTGTGAATAATTCTTTTTACAAGAATCCCTCCAATATCGCACGGATATTCCGTCCCGGCTATAATGTTGCGCCGGAGGATGTCCAGTATGGTGATGCCGCGGACAAAGGGACAGGTTCTGTAGGTTATCGCCCGGTCACGACCATGAGTTTTTTCATGGACAGTTTTATCTGGAAGGATAACCCGGCCGGCTATCATTTGACCAGTATTTTGTGGCATCTTGCCAATGTTTTCTTATTGTATGAGATCGCGGTTGTCGTCGCGGGACCGCAGGTTGCTTTTATCACCGCGCTGATCTTTGGCATCCATCCGGTGAACACAGAAGCCGTGGCTGCGATCGGGTACAGGTCTGATCTTTTAGCCTGTTTTTTTCTTCTGGCGGCATTGCTGGCGTGGCTGTCCTTGCGACGGGATGGATCTTGGAGGTGTGCCGCAATCTCTTATACGGGGTATTTCTTTGCTTTATTTTCCAAAGAAACGGCCCTCCTTTTTCCCTGTGTTATTTTCTTTATTGACAGGGTCAATTTCTCTGCATTCATCCCGCAAGATCGCCGCAACCGGTATCTTCCGTTCCTGGTTATCGCTCTTTTTTATTTATATATTTATTATTATGTTTTTCCGAATACCGCGTTTGTGTACGCGCCTCAGATAGCGGATGGATATGAGGGCCATGTTACGGTCTTTATCCAGATCGTCGCGCTTTACCTGAAAGAAATATTCTTCGTTTTTTCTGCCGGTGTCATGCCAGCGCTATATTGGCCTTTGCCGCGCCCGCTTTTTTCTCCGGCCATGATCTTTCAGGGAGTGCTTGTGGCCGGGGCAGGGGGGCTCCTGCTGGCCATGATCCTGAGGCGTGGTAAGTATTCCTGGGCTGCGTTATGGGGGCTTGTCTTTTTTTTGCCTGCCTTGATTTTCTGGGTTAATCCCAATCCGGCCGCCTTGCGTTATGTGTATGTCCCTTTTGCCGGACTCGCGTTTCTTGCCGCGCTGGGCTTGGTCCATGTGTGGGGGCGCTGCAGGGACAGGCTTAGCCCGTCCATGCGTGTTTTCTTGGGTTTTGTGGGGGTAGTATCACTGGGGCTTCCGGCTGTGAGCAGTAACCTGGTGTGGAGGAATAACTTTACTGTCGCTGATGCCTGGGTGAAGGCTTATCCTGAACATTATATGGGGTATGGTGTGAAAGGGACTGAATTCTTTAAGCACAAAAAATATAAAGAGGCGGCGGAAAACCTTGGCCTGGCGTTGCAGGATCCCCGTTGTACCAACCAGATATTTGACTATCAGCTTGGTTTTTCCTATTTATCCGAGGGGCGCAGGGAGGAGGCGAAGTCGACTTTTGAAGGGCTTATGGCCAAGGCCCCGTTTTCTGACAGGGGATATGCAGGGATGGCGCATTATTATTATGCGAGCAAGCAGCATGCCCTGGCCGTTCCATACCTCCAACGGGCGTTTGCCCTTCACGATACCGACGATAATGCTGAGAATTTACTGAAAGCCCTGGATAGAACGCAAGGAGCTTCCGGCCTTGAGAAGGGGCTTCAGATGGTGAGGCGGGTCTGGGGGGATGGCCCCAGGCTGGAAAAGCTCAGGGAATCTCTCCGGGATCGCCGGAAGTTGCGTTGACAATCAGCCCCCCCTTTTGTATAATCATCCACCCCTTCTTATTAATAGTGTTTCAGCGGAGGATTTGAACATGACGGATGTAAAGAAAATGACACCTGCGGAGATGGATAACCGCAAGAAGGCGCTTGACCTGGCGCTGACGCAGATCGAAAAGCAGTTCGGGAAGGGGTCGATCATGAAGCTGGACGGTCAGGCCCGCGTGGACGTGGATTCGATCCCCACAGGATCCATTGCCCTGGACCTCGCGCTGGGCGTGGGCGGGATTCCGCGCGGACGTGTGGTGGAGATCTATGGCCCGGAATCGTCGGGCAAGACGACCCTCACGTTGAGCGTGATCCACCAGATCCAGAAAAAAGGCGGCGTGGCGGCGTTTATTGACGCGGAGCATGCTTTTGATGCGGCGTATGCGGCCAAGCTTGGGGTCAAGCTTGAAGATCTGCTGGTTTCCCAGCCGGATACCGGCGAACAGGCTCTGGAGATTGCCGAAACGCTGGTGCGTTCCAACGCGGTGGACCTTGTGGTCATTGACTCGGTGGCGGCGCTGACACCCAAGGCCGAGATCGAGGGCGATATGGGCGACAGCCATATGGGGCTGCACGCCAGGCTGATGTCGCAGGCCCTGCGCAAGCTCACGGCTGTGACCAGCAAATCCAACACATGCCTTATTTTTATCAATCAGATCCGCATGAAGATCGGCGTTATGTTCGGCAATCCCGAAACCACGACCGGCGGCAATGCCCTGAAGTTCTATTCATCGGTGCGCATCGACCTGCGCCGCATTGAAACCCTCAAGCGGGGGGATGATGTTGTCGGAAACCGGGTGCGCGCCAAGATCGTGAAGAACAAGGTTGCGGCCCCGTTCAAGGAAGCCGAGTTCGAGATCCATTTCGACGAGGGGATTTCTGTGGCCAGCGACCTGGTCGATATGGGCAGTAAATATAATGTCATCGAGAAGTCGGGGGCCTGGTTTGCTTTCGAGGGTGAGCGCATCGGCCAGGGCCGGGACAATGTCCGCCGGTATCTCCAGGAGAACCCGAAGGTGGCCCAAAAGATCGAAAAACTGATCTTCGAAAAGGCCAAGGTTCCGCCTGCTGCCGTGAAAAAGACGGAATAGCCCCCAGGTTGTGTCCGATGTCCCCGGGGTTGATGAGGATGGCCGCAAGAAGGCAAAAAGTTACGCCCTCCGCCTTTTAAGAACAAGGCCGCGTACGACGGATGAACTCCGCCGCAGGATGATGGCAAAGGGGTACGCCGAGCCTCTGGTGAGCGTCATTGTCGCAGACCTGGCAGGCAAGGGGTTTTGTGATGACGCGGCGTTCACGCGTGTCTGGCTGCGCGCACGTTTGGAAAGGCTGGGTTTCAAGCGTGTTGCGCGCGAACTCAAGGACAAGGGTATTCCCGCGGACATGATAGGTCGCGCATGGGACGCGCTTCGGGGAGATTACGACGAAGCCGAAGTGGTGCGCGCCCTTGTTGCCCAAAGGATGGGCCGCTACGCGGGGCTCGATCCTGAAAAAAGGAACAGGCGTTTGACGGATTATCTGCTCCGCCGGGGCTTTACGGCGGACATTATTTATAAAGTCATCCCTGCGGGGCGGGGGATGGACCAAAACAGGGATTGATTATGACCGGTCATGATATTCGCGGCAAATTTCTTGAATTCTTCAGGTCCAAGGGCCACACCGTTGTCGCGAGCGATTCACTGGTGCCCAAGGACGATCCTACGGTGCTTTTTACAACGGCGGGCATGCAGCAGTTCAAGCCGCAGTTCATGGGGCATATCACGGGATTCACCCGCGCGGCTACGTCGCAGAAATGCCTGCGCACCGATGACCTGGCCGAGGTGGGGGTTACCGATTTCCATCACACCATGTTCGAAATGCTCGGCAATTTTTCTTTCGGGGATTACTTCAAGCGCGAGGCCATCACCTGGGCCTGGGAGTTTTTGACGAAGACGCTTGGTATTCCGGGCGATAAGTTGTGGGTTTCCGTGCATGTGGATGATGCCGAGGCTTATGGCCTATGGTTAAACGAGATCAAGCTTCCGGCGGCGCGTATCGTCAAGCTGGGGGACAAGTCCAACTTCTGGCCGTCGAACGCCCGGTTGAACGGCCCCAACGGCCCCTGCGGACCGTGCTCGGAAATATTTTTCGACTGGGGGAAAGGGGCCTGTACCAATCCCGCGTGCGATCCGGATTGCAGCTGCGGACGTTTTTGCGAGGTCTGGAATCTTGTGTTTACGCAGTATAACCGCAAGGACGGGGGGCTTCTGGAGCCTTTGCCCGCCAAGAACATTGACACCGGCATGGGTCTGGAGCGTTTGACCGCGGTGATGCAAGGCAAGCACAACAATTTCGAATCCGATCTTTTTACGCCCGTGATGGCGGCTGTCAGCAAGGCGGTGGCGGCCGAGGGGGGGCGCCTGACCTTGCGGGAAACCCGTGTGATCACCGATCATGTTCGTGCGGTCACCTTTGGGGTGTGCGACGGGGTTATCCCGTCCAATGAAGGCCGCGGTTATGTCATGCGCAAGCTGGTGGTGGATATGGCCAATATCCTTATCCAGGCGGGCATCAAGAAACCGCTGATCCATACCTTTGTTCCCGAGGTCGTCGGGCTGATGCAGGGACCTTATCCCGAGCTTGCCGGCAAACAGAAGGATATTGTCGAAACGGTCCGGCGCGTGGAAGAATCCGTGATCCGGCTGAACAATGAAAAGGTGCCTGAACTTGACGCCTATCTGGCCGAGGTCAAGCTCCGGCAGGGGGCGCCGGCGGGTCTCATGGAGGAACTGGGCGAAAAGATGTTTGTGTACCGGGATACCTACGGCTTGCCAATGCCGTTGATCCAGGCGAAGGTGCGGGACAGTTTTTCGCCGGAGATCGTTGCCGGTGCCGCGGCCGTGATGGAACGCAACATGCAGGAACAGAAAGAACGTTCGCGCGCGGCCAGCAAGATGCAGGGGGATGTGTTTTTGTCGGGCGATGTGGATGTGAAAGGGCTGGCCCGCACGGTGTTTGTCGGGTACGATCAGCCGGCGTGCGAGAGTGTTATGCTCAAGCTGTTTGTGGGAGGCAAGGCCGCGGCAGAAGCTGTAGAAGGCGATCGTGCCGCCGTTATCCTCGACAAGACGCCTTTTTACGCGGAGCAGGGCGGGCAGTGCGCGGACACGGGGATTATTTCAGGCCAGGGCAGTGTCCTGCGTGTTCAGGATACCCGCAAGGTGGCCGATGTTTATGTGCATACGGGTGTCGTGGAAAAAGGCGTGTTCAAGGTCAACGGGGCGGTGAAAGCCGCTATCGACGGTGAACGCCGTATGTCTGTGGCGCGCAATCATACGGCGACACACCTGTTGCAGGCGGCGCTCCGCCTGGTCCTTGGGGAGCATGTCCAACAGCAGGGATCGCTGGTTGATGCCGACCATTTGCGTTTCGATTTCACCCATCCCAAAGGTGTTGCGCGCGAGGAGCTCGAGAAGATCGAGGATTTGGTCAATTCCTTTATCCGGCGCTGTGATGCGGTGGCCATGACGGAAATGACGCGGGAGGAGGCGTCCCAAAGCGGGGCGCTGGCGTTCTTCGCCGAGAAATACGGCGATACGGTCCGTGTGGTGGCGGTCGGCGATCATTCCAGGGAATTTTGCGGAGGAACGCATTTGTCCGTGACGGGGCAGATCGGTCTTTTCAGGATCGTGGCCGAGGGGGCTGTGGCCCAGGGCATCCGCCGCATTGAAGGTGTGACCGGGACAGGGGCCATGGCGCATGCCCGCGGGCGCGAGAAGATCCTCGAGAAAGCGGCGGCGGTGCTGAAGGTCTCCCCTGACGATCTGCCAGGGCGTATTGAACAGCAGTCCAGGCGCCTGAAAGAACTTCACAAGGACGTGAGCGACCTGAATTTTGATATCATCAAGGCCGGGCTCGACGATGTCCTTGCCCATGCTGAAAAGATCGGGGCCAGCGCCATTGTTACGCACGTGTTTAAGGATGTGGACATGGATACGCTCCGACGGGTTTCCGATCTCCTCAAGCAGAAATGCCCTTCATCCATTCATCTTTTAGGGGCTTCCGCGGGCCCTGGTGAGGCGTCCTTGCTGGTGACGGTTACCGATGACCTGGTGGCTAAAGGGCTCAAGGCCGGCGAGATCATCCGGGCGGCAGCGCCTGTTATCGGCGGGTCGGGCGGCGGAAGGCCGAACATGGCGCAGGCTGGCGGCAAGGATCCCTCCAGGCTTGCCGAAGCCATTGAAAAGGCCAGGCAGATCGTGAAAGGGGCTTTTTGATATGAGATTGTTGAAAATGAACAGCAAGGCCGCAGCCCAGCTGTATGACCGTAACCTGTATTACCGCCGCAAGAGCGTGGTCGACAAGGTGGCACGCATCCTCGAGGATGTCCGTACGAGCGGTGATGAAGCGGTGCTCAAGTACACGGCCCGTTTCGATCATGTGAAACTGGCTTCCCGTGACCTGCGTGTCGCCGAGAGCGAGATCAGCGGGGCCTTCCAGAATATCAAGCCCGAGTTTGTGGCCACGCTCAAGATGGTCATTCAGAACGTGACGACCTTTTACCGCAGTCAGATCAAGAAGCCCTGCTGTATCAAAAGCGAGGAGGGGATCCTTCTCAAGGAAGAATTCCGGCCCATCGATACCGTGGGAGTTTATATTCCCGCGGGGACCGCGCCGCTTGTTTCGTCCGTGTACATGACAGTCGTTCCGGCGAAGATCGCGGGGGTCAAGCGCATTGTGATCCTGACGCCTCCCGGCAGGGACGGCCATGTGAACCCTTATATCCTGGCGGTGGCGAATTTGCTCAACGTCAGTGAGGTCTACAAGGTTGGCGGCGCCCAGGCTATTGCGGCCCTTGCGTTCGGGACGCGCACCATCCCCCGGGTGGACAAGATCGTTGGGCCCGGCAATGCGTATGTGACCGAGGCCAAGCGCCAGTTGTTCGGTTATGTGGACATTGACATGCTGGCGGGGCCGACGGAACTTGTGGTGATCGCCAATCGCCTGAGCAATCCGGATTTTGTGGTCGCGGACCTGGAATCCCAGGTGGAGCATGCGGGCGGCCTTGCCATTTTGGTGTCGACGTCCAAACAGCTGATCCGCCAGGTGAAGAACCGTGTCCAGGGCGGGTACGCTATTTATGCGAAGAATATGGAAGAGGCATGCGAGATCGCCAACAGGATCGCGCCGGAGCATTTGCAGATCCTTACCAGCAATCCCATGAGCGTGGCGCGGATGATCCGTCATGCCGGGGCGATTTTTCTGGGCCCCTACAGCCCGACCCCCTTGGGGGATTATGTGGCAGGCCCAAGCCATGTGCTGCCGACACTGGGCACGGCGCGTTTTTCGTCGGGCCTGAGCCTTTCCAGTTTCATGAAGACAAGCCATATTGTTTCGTATTCGAGGAAGGCGCTTGAAAAAGTGCGTGAACCGCTGGAGCGCATTGCCCTGATCGAGGGGCTGGTCAAGCACGCTGAATCCGTGAATGTCCGTTTTAAATAGGTTTATGGCGCGCGGCATGCCTGCCCGCGGAAAGGAAATGACAATGAGAACATCCGTGGTTGAACGCAAGAGCAAAGAGACGCACATCAAGGCCAAACTTAATGTCGACGGCCGCGGGGACCGGACCGAGGTCAAGACCGGGATCGCGTTCCTGGACCATATGATCGAACTTTTCGCTTTCCACGGCCTTTTCGACCTCGAGCTTGAGGTGGTGAAGTCCGACACGGCCATTGATATCCATCATACCAACGAAGATATCGGCATTGTCCTGGGCAAGGCCTTCCGTGAGGCGCTGGGCGACAAGGCGGGGATCCACCGTTTCGGGTTTGCCGGGGCGCCCATGGAAGCCACGCTCGCCCGTGTCATTCTGGATATCAGCGGACGCGGTTATTTCAAGCTGAACATCGAGGACGACAAGGTTGTCCAGCTCAAAGACAAGGAAGAATATTCCTTCACGTACCTGGAGCATTTCATGGAATCCTTTGCGCATGCGCTGGGAGCCACGGTCAGTGTGACGGTCCAGAATGTTTCGGATGATATCCATACCAATGTGGAAGCTGTGTTCAAGGCGCTGGGATTGGCCCTGGACCAGGCCACACAGGTCGATCCGCGCCGGGAAGGCATTGTCCCGTCCACCAAGGGGATCATCGATTGATGATCGCCATCATTGATTACGGCATGGGTAATCTCCGCAGTGTCCAGAAGGCCCTGGAGGCCTCTGGCGCGCAGACACGCCTGGTGACATCACCGGCGGATGTGGCGGCGGCTGACAAACTTGTCCTGCCGGGGGTGGGCGCGATCCGTCCGGCCATGGACCGCCTGGAAGAACTCGGCCTTGTGGAGGCCATCAAGGCTTTCACGGCCTCGGGCAAGCCGTTTTTGGGGATATGCCTGGGGTTGCAGCTTCTTTTTGACACAAGTTCAGAGGGCGGGATGGTGAAAGGCCTGGGGATCCTGCGCGGCACGGTCGAGCGGTTCCCGGATGCTGTCAAGGTTCCGCAGATGGGATGGAACAGCCTGCACATCGCCCGACGGGACGGCCCGATGTACCGTGGTGTCGTGGAGGGGGCGTTCGTCTATTTCTGCCATTCCTATTATGTCAGGCCGAGGGATGCGTCGGTCCAGGCGACCTTGACGGACTACGGGCTGACGTATGTTTCGTCGGTTTGTGCGGGGAATGTCTGGGGGGTGCAGTTCCATCCGGAAAAGAGCCAGGAAGTGGGATTGAAGATACTGGAGAATTTTACCGCATGCTGATCATCCCTGCGATCGATATCAAGGACGGCAAAGTCGTACGGCTTTTCAAGGGCCGCTTCGACCAGGTGACCGAGTATGGATCGGATCCTGTGGACACGGCCAGGCACTGGGAATCGCTGGGCGCCGCCTATCTGCACGTGGTCGATCTTGACGGGGCCGAGTCGGGGGTGCGCCGCAACCAGGATGTTATCCGCAAGATCGCCCGGAGCGTAGGGATACCGGTGGAGACCGGGGGCGGGATCCGCAGCCGTGAGGTGGTCGATGCTTATCTGGAGGCGGGGATCGACCGCATTATCCTCGGAACCAAGGCGGTCGATGATCGCGCGCTTCTGGCGGATGTCCTTGGGGTGTGGGGTAGCCGTATTGCGGTCAGCATCGACTGTGCGGATGGGTTTGTCGCCAGGCGCGGCTGGGTCGATACTTCGGGGGTCAAGGGAACGGATCTGGCGCGGGATTTGGCCGCGATGGGACTGCAATATATCATTTATACGGACATTGCCCGTGACGGGACCCTGGCGGGGCCCAATATCGCCGGACTTGAGGCCATGCTGGCCCTCACGCAGGTGAACATCATTGCCTCCGGCGGGGTGAAGAGCCTGGACGATATCCGCGCGCTGGCGGCGTTGGGCCAAAAGAATCTTTACGGCGTGATCACGGGCCGGGCTATTTACGAGGGGACGCTGGACGTTAAGGAGGCGGTCGGGTTGACGCGGGGAACATGCTGACAAAACGTATCATCCCGTGCCTGGACGTCAAGGACGGGCGCGTTGTCAAAGGCGTTAATTTCCTGAACCTGCGCGATGCGGGAGATCCGGTCGCGGTGGCGAAGGTGTATGATGCCGCCCGGGCGGACGAATTGGTGTTCCTCGATATTACGGCGAGCCACGAAGGCCGCAAGACGTTCCTCGATGTGGTCAACCGGACAGCCGAACAGATCTTCATGCCGCTCACCGTGGGCGGGGGGATTAATGCCCTTGAGGATATCCGCCGGCTGTTGAATGCCGGCGCGGACAAGACATCGATCAATACAGCGGCGGTGCTTGATCCACAGCTGGTACGCGCGGCGGCCGAGCGTTTCGGAAGCCAGTGCATTGTCGTTGCCATTGACGCCAAGAGGACCCAGGACGGGTGGACGGTGTTCACCCACGGCGGACGGCGCCCTACGAACAAGGATGCGGTGGCGTGGGCGTGTGAGGTCGAGCGCCTGGGGGCCGGCGAGATACTCCTGACGAGCATGGATTCCGACGGGACCAAGGACGGGTTTGATCTGGCGCTCACCATGGCCGTGGCGTCTGCGGTCAATATCCCCGTGATTGCCTCGGGCGGTGCGGGCCGGGTGGAGGATTTTGCGGAACTTTTTACAAAAACCGGTGCGGATGCGGGGCTGGCCGCGTCGATCTTTCATTACGGCGAGATCAAGGTGAGCGAGGTCAAGTCATGTTTAAGGTCAAGGCATATCCCCGTGCGGGTTTAGAGGATCCCATGAACCATGTGACAGAAAATGAATTCCTTGCTTTTGCGCGCCAGGGTAACCTGGTCCCGGTTTATAAAGAAATTTACGGCGATCTGGAGACCCCGGTGGCCGCGTACATGAAGCTCTCGGCCAGGGCCAGGTATGCATTTCTCCTCGAATCGGTGGAGGGCGGCGAGAAGCTGGCGCGGTATTCCTTCCTCGCGCGCGATCCGGAGCTGGTCCTGCGCGCCAAGGGGCGCAAGGCCGGCATCATCCGTTATGTCCGGGGGAAACGCCGGGAGGAAATCCGTACGTTTGAACGCTCGCCGCTTGAACTCGTGCGGGAGTTGATAAGCCATTATAAATTTGTTAATATACCGGGCCTGCCGCGTTTTAGCGGCGGGTTCGTGGGGTATCTCAGCTATGATACCGTGCGTTTCTTCGAGAAAGTCCCCTCGCAGAAACCCGACGACCTGGACCTGCCGGATGTGGTGCTCATGATGGCCAAGGACCTTGTGATCTTTGACCACCTGCACCATACGATCAAGGTGGTGGCGTGTGTGGAAACAGATGCCGGCGAAAGCCGTGTGTCCCTGCGGGCGAAATACCGTGCGGCCATGGGGCGCATCGATCGTCTGATCGCGGCCATTTCCAGCCCGTTGCGGTTGCCGCGTCCCAAGCCGTCAGCGCCGCGCCTTTTGAAGGTGCGTTCCAATTGCAAGCCGGGGGCGTATGAGCGGATGGTGGCCGCGGCCCAGGAAGAGATCAAGGCCGGGGAGATCATCCAGGTCGTGTTGTCCCAGCGTTTCGAGGTGGATATCACGACGAGCCCGGTGAACATTTACAGGACATTAAGGACGCTCAATCCCTCCCCGTACATGTATCTGCTGCATATGGAGGGGATGTCCATTGTCGGTTCCTCGCCTGAACTGCTGGTGCGCTGCGAGAACGGCCTGGTGGAGACGCGTCCGATCGCGGGCACGCGGCCCCGCGGCAAGACGCCGGTCGAAGATGAGGCATTGGCCGTGGAGCTTCTGGCAGACCCCAAGGAAGTCGCGGAGCACGTGATGCTCGTGGACCTGGGGCGTAACGATCTGGGGCGGGTCTGCGTGGAGGGCACGGTCAAGGTCACGGATTTCATGTCCGTGGAAAAATATTCGCATGTCATGCACATCGTTTCGAGTGTGCAGGGCCGGCTTCAGCCAGGGGTTGATGCCATGGCCGCGCTGGAGGCGACATTCCCGGCGGGGACGCTGTCCGGGGCGCCCAAAATCCGGGCGATGGAGATCATCGAGGCCCTTGAGCCGGCGCGCCGCGGTCCTTACGGCGGATGTGTGGGATATATAAGTTTCTCGCAAGATATCGATACTTGTATTACAATACGCACCATTGTGATCACGGGTCGTCCCGGCCATGCCAAAGCGTATGTCCAGTCCGGGGCCGGTATTGTAGCGGATTCGGATCCGGCGAGCGAGTATAAGGAAACAGTCAACAAGGCAAAAGCGCAGATAAAGGCCCTTGAATTGGCCCACAGGCGCTAACGCACAGTAAGAACGAAGAAAGGAAACAGGAGCAATGGAAGTCAAGATCAGAATGCAGAGAGCGGGCGATCCGGCCCAGAAGAACACCAACTGGCGCATCGTTGTCATCAAAAAGTCTGCCGCGCGCGATGGCAGGGTCCTTGAGATCGTGGGGCATTATGACCCCTCCAAGAAGCCGGCAGTTTACAAGATCGATACGGCCAAGGTTGAAAAGTGGATCAAGACGGGTGCCCGGATGTCCGATACGGTCCGTTCACTCTACAACAAGGCCAGTAAACAGAAATAACAGCGAAAGGTCGCCTTTTATGCCGCAGCAGCCTCCCTTGGTCATGCAGTTGGTCCCGATGTTGCTTATTTTCGGGATATTTTATTTTCTGGTCATCCGTCCGGAGAAGAAGAAGCAGAAAGACCACCTGGAGATGGTCAAGAACCTCCATAAGAACGACGAAGTGGTGACGTCGGGCGGACTGCACGGGGTCGTGGTCAATGTCAAGGATACGACCGTTGTCCTGCGGCTGGACGAAAATGTCCGGGTCGAGTTCGAGAAGGATGCGGTCCTGGTCCTTAAAAAGAAGGCCGAGTGACGTTAAGGCGTGAGTGACGGCGGGCTAATCCCCTGATCGGGGGTAACTTTCTAACAAGAGGGAAGTCATGAGCAAGAATCTTCGCACCCGGTTTCTGATCATTTTTGGTGTTATCGCCGCCTGCGTGGCGTTTGCGTGGCCCATCCAGAAGCGCATCAACCTTGGCCTTGACCTGAGGGGCGGGATGCACCTGATCCTCAAGGTCGATACCTCCAAACTTGCGGACAAGTCCAAGAAAGAGGATGCGGTCCTGCGTGCCATGGAGATCCTGCGTAACCGTATCGACAGCATGGGTGTGGGTGAGACCGCGATCCAGCGTCAGGGCGAAGACCAGATCCTGGTCCAGCTTCCCGGTGTTACCGACCGCGACAAGGCTGTTGACATGGTCAAGCGCGTGGCTCATCTGGAGTTCAGGCTGGTCGAGAATGATCCCCTCAAGCTGAAAGATGCGCTGGCAGGCAAGGTTCCGGAAGGCTTTGAACTCAAGGCTACCAAGGGTGACAGCAAGGAATCCGTTCTGGTGCAGGCCCAGGCCATCATGCAGGGCGATGCCATTTCGGATGCGAAGGTTGATTTTGATTCCCAGACCATGATGCCCAAGATATCCCTGACGTTCAACGGGAAGGGCACCAAGGAATTTTCCGATCTCACCAGCCAGCATGTGGGTGAACGCCTGGCCATTGTGATGGACGGCGAGGTGCTTTCCGCCCCGAATATCCGCGAGGCTATCACGACCGGCACGGCGGAGATCTCCGGGCAGTTCACCTATGACGAGTCGTCGGTCCTGGCCCTGGCCCTGCGTTCAGGGTCGTTGCCGGTGCCGATGTTTGTAGAGGAAGAGCGGACGATCGGGCCGCTGTTGGGCAAGGATTCAATCCACGCCGGTATCCGCGCCACGGTGTTCGGATCGCTTTTTGTGCTGGCGTTCATGATCGTTTATTACTGGATCGGCGGCATGATCGCGTCGCTGGCCTTGATGCTGAATTTGGTCATGATCGTAGGGGCCATGGGTTTTATCAATGTCATGATGCCGGGCTCGCAGGTCACGCTCACCCTGCCGGGTATTGCGGGTATAGTGCTGACGCTGGGGATCGCGGTTGACGCCAACGTCCTTATCAACGAGCGCATCAGGGAAGAGCTTGAGAACGGGCGCACGCTGGCGGCTGCTATTGCCAGCGGTTATGACAGGGCCCTGAGCGCCATCATCGACTCGCATGTCACATCGCTCATCGCGTCGTTTTTGTTGTTCCAGTTCGGGTCCGGCCCCATCAAGGGGTTTGCCATCACCCTGAGCATCGGTCTGGCGGCGAGTTTGTTCACGGCGGTCTATATCACGCGCGCCATGTTCGATCATCTTCTGGACAACCGCAAACTCACCACGCTTAAAATGATGCGCCTGTTCAAGCCGACGCACATTGATTTCGTCAGGCCCATGTATTTCTTCCTTATTCTTTCGGCCGTTGTTACGGCCGTGGGCTTGTTTGCGATCATCTCCAAGAAGGACATGGCCTACGGGATCGATTTCGCGGGCGGCCAGGTGCAGGAATACCGTTTCCAGAGAGTTGTTTCCGCCGAGAGCCTGCGCCAGGCCCTTAAGGATGCTGACATCAAGGACGCGGTGATCCAGCAGTTCGACAAGAACCCTGAAGATGTGATCGTGCGTTCCAGCGAAGATACTGATGCCAAGGTTGTGGCGGCGTTCAGGAAGGAATTCAAGGACAACAGTTTTCAGACCCTGCGCATTGAAAAGGTCGGTCCGGTGGTGGGCAAGGCCTTGCGTGAACGCGCCCTGTGGGCCATCCTTCTGGCCCTGGCGTCCATCCTTATTTACGTGGGGATCCGTTTCAAGAATTTCGGGTTTGCCGCGGCGGGTGTCATCGCGCTGGTGCATGACATCCTGGTGGCGCTGGGGTTATCGGTCATCGCGGGCCGGCAGATCGACCTTCTGGTCGTGACAGCGCTTTTGACCATCGCGGGGTATTCGGTCAATGACACCATTGTCGTGTTCGACCGTGTGCGCGAGAATTCGGCCAAAAACCGCAAGATGCCCTTGGCGGATGTGATCAATCTGAGCATCAACCAGACGCTGGGTCGGACGGTACTGAGCACGTTTGTCACACTTTTGGTGGTTATTGCGCTTTTCCTTTTCGGGGGAGAAGTGCTTAACACGTTCTCGCTGGTCCTGATCATCGGGTTTATCTGCGGCGTGTATTCCACGATGTTCATCGTCACCCCGCTTGTCCTTCTGTCCCAGAAGAAGTGGCAGTGATGTAACAGACGTTCCTTTCCCCCGGCTGCGGCAGGCGGATCCTGCCGGAGCCGGGGTTTTCATTGGTTCCGTGCATGTTCAAATCCCTCCAATACTTCGTGTCCCAGACCATTGCCCTCGAGAGCCTCGTCCGTGACCTGGCCGGGTTCGGTTATGTGCGCGTCAAGAGCGTGGCGGCGTCCGGAGAGTTTGCCGTGCGCGGCAGTATCCTTGATGTTTTTCCGGTCAATTTCGATGCCCCGGTGCGCATGGATATGGATGATGAACATATCCGTTGTATCTACACGTACAATCTGCTGACCGGCAAGAATATCTGGGAGCATAAGGCCCTGATCCTCTTGCCGGCGCGTCCGCCCCGTGCCGGGGGCGATGACCGGCCCGCCGCATTCACCGCCGATATCCCGCTCAATCATTTTGTGGATATAGAGCGGGGGGACTATGTTGTCCATCATATCCACGGCATCGGCCGGTTTCTGGGTGTCAAGGATCTTGAGGCCGGG
The DNA here is from genome assembly GCA_903836515.1 of Candidatus Omnitrophota bacterium. Taxonomy (GTDB): domain Bacteria; phylum Omnitrophota; class Gorgyraeia; order Zapsychrales; family Fredricksoniimonadaceae; genus Fredricksoniimonas. The sequence goes on from CAILQW010000051.1 coordinate 61,092, forward strand.
GGGGCGGCCCCTCTGGCGCATTTTGTCATTGAATACGAGGGCGGGGACAAGCTTTATGTGCCCCGGCACGACCTCCATCTGGTGCAAAAATACATCAGTTTCACCAAGAAGCCGCCGCGTCTTTTCAAGCTGGGCAGCCGGGAATGGGACAAGGTCAAGCGCCAGATCGAGAAACGCCTCCAGCACCTGGCCGCGGGACTCCTCCATGTCCAGGCCGTCCGGGAAAGCCTGAAAGGGTTTGCGTTTCCGCCGGACACCTCCTGGCAGACGGAATTCGAGAAGAAGTTTCCTTTTACAGAAACGCCTGACCAGGCCAAGGCCTCCGCAGAGGTCAAGGCGGATATGGAGGCGCTTCAGCCCATGGACCGGCTGTTGTGCGGGGATGTGGGGTACGGGAAGACCGAGGTGGCCATGCGTGCGGCCTTCAAGGCCGTGGCGGCGGGCAAACAGGTCGCGGTCCTTGTGCCCACGACGGTGCTTGCAGAACAGCATTATTTCAATTTTTCACGCCGGATGCAGGATTTTCCCGTCCGAGTGGGCATGCTGTCGCGTTTTCGGACAAAAGCCGAACAGGCCGCGATCGTGGCCGGGACCCGGGAAGGTAACGTGGATATCCTTATCGGCACTCACCGGTTGTTGTCCGGGGATGTGGGGTTCAAGGACCTGGGCCTTATCATCATTGACGAGGAACAGCGCTTCGGGGTTTCCGCCAAGGAACGCTTGAAGCACATGAAACTGCTCGCGGATGTGCTGACACTGACCGCGACGCCGATCCCGCGCACGCTGTATATGGCCATGGCCGGGGCCCGCGACATGTCCGTGATCTCAACCCCGCCACAGAACCGTGTCCCTGTTTCCACCCACATGATTCCTTTCGACGAGGATATCATCGGGGCGGCCATCGACCAGGAACTCAGGCGCGGGGGGCAGGTCTTTTTCCTGCATAATCATGTGGAGGACATTGATCCCATCGCCGCCGTGATCCGCCGCCTGGTGCCCCGCGTGCGCCTGGCCGTGGGGCACGGGCAGATGCCCGGCCGGGCGCTCGAGGAGATCATGTTGAAATTTCTCAAGGGCGAGATTGATTGTTTGGTGTGCACCACTATAATAGAGTCCGGGATCGATATCCCCAATGCCAACACCCTGATCGTGAACCGTGCGGACCGTTTCGGGCTTGCGGATCTGCATCAGCTGCGCGGCCGGGTGGGGCGCATGGATGTCAAGGCATACGCGTATTTTATCGTGCCGGAAAAGGGGCTTCTGTCCGGGGTGGCCCGTCAACGGCTTGAGGCGCTCGCCAAGTTTACAGACCTGGGCGCGGGATTCAATATCGCTTTTGAGGACCTGCAGATCCGCGGAGCAGGGAACCTTCTGGGCCAGCAGCAACACGGGTATATTTCATCGGTCGGGTTTGATCTTTACTGCCGTCTTCTGCGGGAATCCGTGGAGAACTTGCGGCGCGAGTTAAAAGAAAAGGAGCTTAAGAATGCGGATGAAATTCATCTGGAGCGTTCTGGTGACACCCATCGTTCTTAGTACGGTGTTCATGGCCATGCCGGTGCGTCCGGTGCTGGCGGTTGAGGACGCGATCATTGCGGTTGTGGATGATGATGTGATCACAGCCAAGGATCTGCAGGATTACCTGCGCGGCATTTATTCCCAGCTGCGCATCGAGGGCCGCACCGATGCCGAAATGCGGGAGATCATGGGCCAGTACCAGTCCAAAGGGGTCAACCAGCTCATCGAGGACCGTCTCATCCTGGCGGAAGCCAACCGCCAGGGCATGCAGATCCGCCCCCAGGCGGTGGAAGACCGCATGGGCGAGATCAAGAAGAAGTATCCCTCGACACAGCAATTCTTGAGCGAGATCAACAAGGAAGGCGTGACCATTTCCGATATCCGCAAGAAAGTCGAGGATCAGTTCAAAGCCCGCTATATCGTCACCCGCGAGGTGCGTGACAAGATCTATGTCAATCCGCAGGAGGTTACGGATTACTACAATGCCAACCTGGACAGCTACCGCAAGCAGGCGCGGGTTTATCTCCAGTCTATCTGCGTCAAGACCGATTTCAGCCAGGGTGAATCCAATGCCAGGATCCAGGCGGCCCTGGCGAAGCTCAAATCCGGGGCCGATTTTCAATCTGTGGCGCATGAGTATTCCGAACTCCCGGATATCGGCGAGGTCGCCCTCGACAGCCTGAACCCCGCGTTCAAGGCCGTGGTCGACACCATGAAGACCGGGGCGGTATCGGATCCGATCGTCACGGAGGACGGGCTTTATATCCTCAAGCTTGCGGGCCGTTCCGACGGGGTTGATCCGTCGCTTAAAAAGGTGAAGGAAGAGATCTACCAGAACCTGTTCGAGAAAAAATTCAAGGACCGCTTCACCACATGGATCGACGGCCTCAGGAAGAAGTCCTATGTCGAGATCAAAAAATAAAGTCATTGCGCTGACCCTGGGCGACCCCTGCGGGGTTGGGCCTGAAGTGACGGCCGCGGCTTTGTCGGCGGTGTGCGCGGACCCGCGTTACACACATGTTGAATTTATTGTCATCGGCAACGCAGGGGCCCTGGCACGTTACTGGCCGCGCAAGATCCCGCTTCCGTCCGTTGTCCATCTTTCCGACACCTCCCGCCCCCCGCACAGGCCCGGACGTCCGACGCCGGACTCGGGGCTTGATTCTTTGTTGTACCTGGAATACGCGGTCAAGCTGCTCAAGGCCGGGACGGTTGACGGCCTGGTGACAGGCCCTGTGTCCAAGGAGGCGGTGATCGCTTTTCATCCCGGGTTCAAGGGGCATACGACGTTTCTCGCCGATGCGTTCGCGGCGCGGCATGTCGAGATGCTTTTTGTTGCGGAGGCCTTGCGCGTGGTGCTGGTGACGCGCCATGTTCCGCTTAAGGATGTTGCGGCGTTGGTGACCACGGCCAAGGTCCTTTCGGTGATGGATACAACGGCCGCTTTTGTGCGTGACCGTCTGGGCGTCCGCAAGCCTAAGATCGCGGTGTGCGGTCTCAATCCTCATGCGGGCGAGGGCGGGCATATGGGGCGTGAAGAGATTGACCGTATCATCCCGGCCCTTACGCGCGCCCGCAAGGCCGGTTGGAATGTAGCCGGTCCGCTGCCGGCCGATACGCTCTTCGAGCCGGGGATCAGGCGCGGGTATGACCTGATCGTGGCCATGTACCACGACCAGGCCCTGACCGCGCTCAAGGCCCAGTATTTCAACACGCTCGTTAACGTGACCGTGGGGCTTCCCTTCATCCGTACATCGCCGGCGCATGGCACGGCCTTTGGCATTGCGGGGAAGGGTGTGGCAGACCCGGGCTCTATGCGCGCGGCCATCACGCTGGCCGCAGGCCTCGCGTGAGGAACCTCAGCCGCCCGGTGGACGCATTCGTGCCCAAGAAACGCCTTGGCCAGAATTTTCTTGTCGACCGCAAGGTCATCGGGCGGGTGGTTGAGGCGTGTTCCTTGTCCTTGGAGGAGACGATCCTTGAGATCGGTCCCGGGCAGGGAGCCCTGACCCGTGTCATTCTCCCGCACGTGAAACATGTGGTGGCGGTCGAGACAGATGCGGCGCTGGCCGCGAGGCTCGAGGCGGAGCTGGGAGCGGCAAACGTGACGGTGCACCGGGCCGATATCCTGAAGTTCGATCTTTCCCTCCTGCCGCACCCGGTCAAGGTGGTGGGGAATATCCCGTATAATATTTCGACCCCGATCATTGCGCGCGCCATTGAGCACAGGGAGATGTTCACGTCGCTTTTTATCACGGTCCAGTACGAGTTTGGCGCCCGGCTGGTGGCGGTGCCGGGCACAAAGGATTATTCGTCGTTGTCCTGTTTTGTGCAGATGTTCGCCAGCCCGAAGATCCTCTTTAAGATCAGCCCCGGCGCGTTTGCGCCTGCACCCAAGGTGATGTCGTGTTTCATGCAGGTGGACCTGCGCCGCGGCAGGCCTGCCGAGGCGGTCGACAGCGAGGCCTGTTTTATCCGGGTCGTGCGCCAGGCGTTTCAACAGCGGCGCAAGAACCTGCTTAACTCCCTGGCCTTGTTCGGTCCCAAAGACCGGCTCGGAGCGCTGCTTAAAGCCGCGGGGGTCGATCCCCAGGCCAGGGCCGGGGATGTGACCATCGCCCAATACGCAAGGATCGCCAATGCCTGTACAGCACAAAATTTATCATCGCCTTCCGGATGAACTGAAAGAAAGGCTGGCTGTCTTATGAAAATATCCGCCAAGATCATCGTGCTCATCTCGGTCTTGCTGGTGGTGTTTGCCGTGAACGGGTTCATCAGTTTCAGTCTTCTCAAAGGCGTCAGCCGCGAACTCCAGGCCATTGTCAACCAGGATGTTGTCCTCCTGGAAACATCCACCGCCATCACCAAACACCAGCTGCAAAAGGCGGTTATCCTCGAGCGCCTGCGCCGCATCGCCGAGGAGCTGGCCTACCAGCAGGTCACCCCCGCGCGCAAGGAACATTTGCTGTTCCATGTCAAGCTGGCGAAGAATGATTTTGACGGACTTTCCAAGGAAGGGGCGATCGATATTGTCGACGCCAAACGCATGGTGGAGGATGCCCTGCGCGCCGTGCGGGACCCCAGGGCGCGCCAGGATCTGACGCGTGTGGCTGCGCTTTTCAAGGAGATCGAAAAAGCCCATATCCATTATGACGCGGTGTCTGCGAGTATTTTTCAGGGCATCGACGCGGGGGTCTACGAGATATCCACCGAAGCTGTCGACCAGATTCACACCGACGAAAGCAAGCTGACCCGGGAACTCAAGAAACTGCTCGATGATGTGCAGACCTTCACCCAGGCGTCCGTGGCCAATGCCCGCCGTTATGAGACCACCACGGAACGCGTGCTGTGGCTTATGTTCATTGTCAGCCTTCTGGCCGGGCTGGCGCTGAGCGTGTCCATCATCCGCGGGATCAACGAGCCCTTGCGCCATCTCCTTAAGGCGACGCACGAGATCGGCGGGGGGAACCTTGCTGTTAAACTTAATGAATCATCCCGCGACGAGCTGGGGGAGTTAAGCCGCGAGTTCAACCGCATGTCGGGCCAGTTGTCTGAAGCCCGCGCCAGGCTCGAGGAGCAGAGCCAGGTCCTGCAGGAGAACCTTGATTTGACCGCGCGGCAGAAAAGGGACCTTGAGAAGGTGAACCATGAACTGGACCGTTTTGTTCACACGGTCAGCCACGATATCCGTTCGCCGCTCATGGGCATCGCCTGGTATGTGGAATTCCTCAAATCTCATCACTACGACAAGATCGACAAGAAGGGCCAGGACAGCATCGACGGGGTGTGCCGCGGGGTGGAACGCGCCAATGCCCTGATCAATGACCTGCTGGCCTTGACCCGCATTTCCCGCATCAACAATCCTTACCAGAAGATACCGGTGCGCCAGCTGGTCGATGAGGTCGCGGCTACCCTGGATTACAAGATCAGGCAGAATAACGTGACACTCCGCCTGCCTCAAGAGATGCCCGACATCGTGTGCGATGCCATCAAGCTCAAAGAGGTTTTTCTGAACCTCATGACCAACGCCATCAAGTTTTCATCCGGGCGTCCCGGCGTTCAGCCCGAGATATCTATCGAGGCGGGTGAAAGTGAGGCGGCCTACGAATTTATCGTCAGGGACAACGGCATCGGTATCCCGGCAGGCTCCCTGGATGAGGTGTTTGACATTTTCAAGCGGCTTGACACCTCAGGGAAATACGAGGGAACAGGCGTCGGGTTGAGCCTGGTTAAAAGCATTGTGGACGATCATGGCGGGAAGGTTTGGGTCGTGTCCGAGGAAGGCCGCGGCTCAGCCTTTCATGTCATCATCCCCAAAGGCTTGAATGTCTCATTGAAAGATACGTGACAGATACCGCGTGTTGACCGGGCCGTAATCGCCGGCCTTGTCGGGATCATTCATGAACGAGGCAATGGTGGGCCGGATATAGTTTTTATTCCCGCCGCAGCCGTGAATATAGCCGACGCGCGCAACGTTGCCTTCCAGATCGCCCCACCAGGCTTTGGCCTCTTCCTCTGTCGCGGCGCAATTGGGCGGCCCCGGCGGGGCAAGTCCGGCGGTCCCGCTCACCCCTTCATCGCGTAATCCCAGGGAATGCCCCAGCTCGTGCAGGAAGCCTTTGGCAAAACTGTCCGCGGTCGTGTACCGGCCTTTACCCAGAATGATGAGGGACGTCGTGTGCGGGTCCGAGAGTTCGGCGGTAGATGTGCCGCCCGAGGCATCGATGATCACGAGTTTGTAGGGACCTTTGAGGCGGACGGCGATGGTCTGCAGGAAATCCCGGCGCACCTGAAGCGGGGGGATACCTGGGGCTTCCTTAAAGATCCGGGCCGCCTCTTCAGGCAAGAGGACAATGTGGTAGAGAGCGATATCGTGCGGGAAGGCCGAGAAGGGGGGCGTGGCCCCCAGCTTGGAGGTAAGCACGTGCACATCTTTTAAGAATGTCTCTTTATCTTCATGCAGGGCGCAAAACACCACAGAAATTCCGGGGCCATTATTCTCAATCGTGTACGCCCAACATGCCGGCGCCAGGCACAGGCCGCAGAAGAGGGAAAGGATGATTTTTTTCATCATGGCATGGGTGGAAAACGGTGTCTTTAGGTTTCTTACTCTCTTTCAAAGATGGTGCTCATGTTCTTAAGGAATCCGCGCATGGCCTTCATTGTGTGAACAGGCAGGATTTCAAGACGGTCCTTGAAGGCGATCATTTGAAGTTTTTCTCCCGGACCGATGGCAAAGTTTTTAGGCATCTGGGTGGGGATAACGATCTGGTATTTTGGAGATAGGGTAACGGTTGTCATGCGATCTTCCTATCTATTGTGATCTTATAGTACGGGAAGTATATAACGCTGGTTTTGCGAATCAAGTCTTATTGTCTACGCCAAACTTGGTAGAATTACGGGGCAATGGTATTGCACGCGTCCTTGGGATGCGGTAGATGTCCCTATAGTTAATTATTTTGTGCACACACGTACTGTTTTGCCTGCAATATTATCAGCACTTTCATAATTGGATGGAGATACACTTGTTATTTCACTAAAAGTTGCAATTGATGTCCAGCCGCTGGGACAGGATGGCGCAGTACAAGATGGCACGACACCATCAGCCATACATGCAGGTACGGAATTCGAATAGAAGCCTAATGCTCCTATACAGCCCCAGCTACAGCTGATATTGATAATGCTCTGCCCTGAACTCTGCGCCACCCAGGCGGAGCCGTTGGAGTAATAAATTTGATCGTTGTCCGCTGAATAGGCCACCTGGCCTTGGTTGCCCACGGTCCAGGTGGCAGGGTCTCCGGATTGCGGCTGGAGGCCAAGGTCGCCGACCCGGTTGGGTGTGGTGGTGTTTAAGGCCAGCGTATTTGCCTTGAGATTTCCCTTGACTTCGAGTTTCTCAACGGGGGTTGTGGTCCCCACACCCATGTTACCGCTGATACTCAGATTCTGGTAATTGCCCGACGGCGAGGGGTAATAGGTCGTGAGGGTGATCGATTCCGCACCGGCCGGGAGGGCACTCATGCCCAAGATCAGGCCTGTTGTCAGGATGAGGGCTTTTAACGTCATTGTCATACTCCTTTAATTGTAAAATATTATATTTCATTGCTCACCGAAACGTGCAGTCCAAATCGGACATATAAATTTATATTTATAATTTTAGATGAAATAAATCTTAATGTCCACATAAAGCGAATAATTAACAAGGGCAGGATTGCTGGAGTATTTACTTGATTCTTCAGGGCATCAATCTTAAGATAGCACAGCATTAGACACGTACGGAATTAGGGGTGGGCACGTACAAAATCCAGGAGGGATGTATGAGGAAATTGATGGTCATGATGTTTGTGGTGGCGGTGTTTTCGGGTACCGGGGCGTTGTGCTTGGCCCAGAGCGTCGATGTGTCGGCCAAGGAGCTTGCCAAGCCAAGGCGTCCCATGATGCCGGGGATGCGGGGTGCGATGGTCAGATCCATGGTCGCCACATCCGACGGTGGTGTTGTCGCGGTCATTGGGGAGAAGCTTGTCAAATATGACAAGGATTTGAATGTGGTTAAAGTTATTGAGATCCAGGCTGAATAGGTCCTGCAGAAGAACATTATGGGAGAACAATTATGGGGACACGTACCAAATCCAAAGGACGGATTTGGTACATGTCCCCATAATTCCATTCCATAATTCCCCGCACAACTTTCAAATATTTACCTTGATTCTTCTCTATAAGATTCCTAAAATAACTCGACCTTTAAGGACCGTGGATGATGGCGGTGTTTTTTTTAATCATGGATTTCAGGAAAATATGATCACAGCGGAAACAGTCAATTACATCAGTTCGCTCGCGCGCCTTCATCTGGAAGGGCCGGAGGCGGTCAAACTCGCGGGCGACCTTGAGGCTATCCTGCATTATGCCGCAAAACTCAATGCCCTGGATGTGGCATCGGTCACGCCGACCAGCCATGTCCTTAACGTTGAAAATGTGTTCCGGGACGATGTGCCGGCCCCCGGCCTGACGCCCGAACAGGCGTTCTCGTTCGCCATCGAGAGCCAGGACAATGCCTATAAAGTCCCCAGGATCATTGAATGAACACCGCCTCCCTGACAGCCCATGAACTCATGGACCGGATCAAGATCGGCGGCATCACTCCGGCCCGGATCGTGGACGATGTCCTGGCGCGAGCGCAGGCAGTAAATCCCGGGACCCATGCGTTCATCCGTTTCGCCGACAAGATCACGGCGGGTGAGGGTGCCTGCCCGCTCCCCATCGCCATCAAGGACAATATTTGTGTCAATGGCTCTCTGACCACGTGCGCCTCGAAGATCCTCGAAGGGTTCCGTCCCCCGTATGATGCAGAGGTGGTTGCCAGGATCAAAGCTGCAGGCGGTGTCATTCTGGGCAGTGCCAATATGGATGAATTTGCCTTCGGGTCTTCCTGCGAGACATCGGTTTATGGGCCCTCACACAATCCCTGGGATCTCAAACGTGTGCCGGGCGGTTCATCGGGCGGTTCGGCCGCGGCGGTGGCCGCAGGCCAGGCCGTGTGGGCCCTGGGCAGTGACACGGGCGGGTCCATCCGTCAGCCGGCGGCTTTTTGCGGGGTGGTGGGGTTGAAGCCGACGTACGGGCGCGTGTCGCGTTATGGGCTTATTGCCTTCGGATCGTCTTTAGACCAGATCGGGCCGATTACCAAAGATGTCAGGGATGGCGCGCTCTTGTTGAATATCATCGCGGGTTTTGATCCCAAAGATTCCACCTCTGTCAACGCGCCGGTGCCGGATTATACCCGGGCGTTGGGCCGGGATGTGAAGGGCTTACGGATCGGGATCCCGCGCGAATATTTTATCCCGGGGATCCAGCCGGAAGTCCTGGCGGCGGTGCGTGCGGCCATTGACGTCTTCAAGGCGCAGGGGGCACAGATCGTGGATATTGCCCTGCCGCATACGGCATACGCGGTGGCAACCTATTATATTGTGGCGACCGCCGAGGCAAGTTCCAACCTCGCGCGTTTCGACGGGGTTGAATATGGCCTCAGGGCTTTTCCGGCAGTGCCGCGCAAGGGGAAGCTCATCGACATGTATGAAGAGACGCGCGCCCAGGGCTTTGGCGCCGAGGCCAAGCGCCGCATCATGCTGGGCACTTATGTCCTTTCATCGGGGTATTATGACGCCTATTATTTGCGCGCCCAGAAGGTGAGGACCCTCATCAAGCAGGACTTTGAGAAGGCTTTTGGCGCCTGTGACGTGATCTTGTCACCCACAACGCCCACGACCGCTTTTCGCATCGGTGAAAAAATGAATGATCCGGTGGCCATGTACCTTTCGGATATTTTCACCATTCCCGCGAATATGGCCGGCATCCCGGCGATCTCCATTCCCTGCGGCTTTGACGGGGCTAAACTGCCCGTGGGGCTGCAGTTGATGGCCGGACCTTTTGCCGAGGAAACCCTTCTGGCGGCCGCGTACGCTTACGAACAAGCCGCACCCTGGCATCAGGCGAGGGCCAGCCTATGAGCACGTTCGAAACCGTGATCGGCCTGGAGGTTCATCTTCAGCTCAAAACCCGGACCAAGATTTTTTGTGCCTGCCCCAATGTTTTTGGCGGGACGCCCAACAGTCATGTGTGCCCGGTGTGCCTGGGCCTGCCCGGATCGCTCCCGGTGCTCAACCGCCAGGTCCTGTTCGACGGGATGAAGGTGGGGCTGGCGCTGGGCTGCCGCATCAACACGTTCGTGAAGTTTGACCGTAAAAATTATTTTTATCCCGATCTGCCCAAGGGCTACCAGATCACCCAGTTCGATTTTCCCATTGCCCAGCAGGGGAGGATCGCGTTTATTTCAGGCGGCAAGAAAAAACATGTCGGCATCACGCGCGCCCACATTGAAGAGGATGCGGGCAAGCTGGTTCATGACGCGGCGCATCAGTGTTCGCTGGCGGACTATAACCGCACGGGCACGCCCCTGATCGAGATCGTTTCCGAGCCGGACATGCGCAGTGCGCAGGAGGCCTATGATTATCTGACCGCGCTCAAGCTCACCTTGTCGTATCTTGGGGTGTCGGACTGCGATATGGAAAAGGGAAGCCTGCGCTGTGACGCGAACGTGTCCATCCGCCCTCTGGGTGAGGATAGGCTTGGCACCAAAACCGAATTGAAGAATCTTAATTCATTCAGCGCCCTCAAGCGCGCGGTTGAATTTGAAGCGGGGCGCCATGAGGGGGTCATTCTTGGCGGCGGGCAGATTGTCCAGGAAACCCTGTTGTGGGATGAGGCCAAGGGCCGGACCGTGTCCATGCGCTCCAAGGAAAACGCGCACGATTACCGTTATTTCCCCGAGCCTGACCTGGTGCCGTTCACTTTCGATGCGGCGGTGATCGAGGATGTCCGGCGGACACTCCCGGAACTGCCCGCGGCCAAACAGGCGCGCCTGATGACGGGGCATGGCTTAAATGATTACGATGCCTCCATCCTCGTCCAGGATCCAGCGCTGGCGGATTTTTTCGAAGCCTGTGTCAGTGCCGGCGCGGAGCCCAAGAAGGCGGCCAACTGGTTGAACGGCCCTGTGATGAAGGAATTGAACGACCGCGGCTGTCCCTTGGCCGGGCTCAAGCTCACGCCCGCCAACCTGGTGAAACTTGCGGCGCGGGTCGAGGACGGGACGATCAGCAATCTTGCCGGGAAAGATGTCCTGGCGGATATCGTTGTTTCCGGTGAAGATGTGGATTGTGTTATCGCGGCCAAAGGCCTGGCGCAGGTCTCGGATGACGCGATGCTTGTCAGCGTGGTGGATGAGGTCCTGGCGGCCAACATCAAGGCGGTCGAGGAGATCAGGGCCGGGAAGGCCGGCGTGACAGGTTTTCTGGTCGGCCAGGCCATGAAGAAAATGCAGGGCAAGGCGAACCCCAAAAAGATCAATGAGATCATTGCCAGGAGATTAACCCATGGGTAAGAAAATATTCTTTGCTTTCGTTTTTATCGCCGGGATTGCCGGCGCAGTCTTCTTAACGGTATCCCCGTCGGAAAAGGCGGCGGCCGCGCCGAAACCCGTTACGGTTCTGCCTGCCGCCGCGGCGCAGGAACCGGAGGCGGGGAAGGCCCCCGAGGATCTTTATTCCCAGGTGGAGCTGTTCAGTTACGCGCTCACCACGATCATGGGCGAATATGTCGAGGAAAAAAAGCCCAAGGATGTGATCTATGGCGCGTTGACGGGTATGCTCGGGTCGCTCGACCCGCACAGCCAGTTTTTGACACCGGAAGATTATCAGGAACTGAAGACCGATACGGAAGGGAAGTTCGGCGGGCTGGGCATCGAGATCTCGATCCGCGACGGTCTGCTGACGGTCGTGACGCCCATCGAGGACACCCCGGCGTGGAAAGCCGGGATCAAGGCCGGCGACCGTGTTGTCAAGATCGAGAAGGATCTGACCCGTGATATGACCTTGAGCCAGGCCGTCAAGAAATTGCGCGGCGCGCCGGGGAGCAAGGTGCATCTTACGGTCATGCGCGAGCCCGAGTTCAAGGTCCATGATTTCGACATCACCCGCGAGATCATCCACGTCAAGGATATCAAAGACCCCCAGATCGTTGCCGACCATATCGCGTACCTGAGGCTGGTCGAGTTCCGCGAGGATTCCTGTGAACAGATGGAGAAGGAATTAAAGAAGCTCAAGGACCAGGGCGCCACCGCGCTCATCCTCGACGTGCGCAATAATCCCGGGGGCCTTTTGAATGTGGCCATCCGCATCAGCGAGCTGTTCCTGCCTTCCGGCAAGACCATCGTCTCGACCCGGGGCCGTCATCCCGCGCAGAATACGGTGAGCGTTTCCCGTAACACGAAAAACGAGTTTGCCGAGTGGCCCATTGTTTTGTTGATCAATGAGGGGAGTGCCTCGGGGAGCGAGATCCTGGCGGGGGCCCTCAAGGACAACAAACGCGCGGTCACGCTGGGTGTCAAATCGTTTGGCAAGGGGTCTGTGCAGTCGGTGATCCCTTTACCGGATGGCTCCGGCCTGCGCCTGACCACCAGCAAGTATTTTACGCCTTCGGGTGTTTGCATCCACGAGATAGGGATCACCCCCGATATCGTGGTTGAACGCGTTGTTTCCCCGGCGGAGGAAGACCCTGACAGTGATGCCGGGGATGCGGACGCCAGGCCGGTCAAGTCCTTACAGAAGGACAAGGCCGCCAAGAAGATCTTTGACAATCTTGAGCTCGAAGGGGTCAAGGATCCCAACGAGATCGAGAAACGCAAGCGGGATGAAACGATGAAACAACGCATGCAGGATGACAACCAGGTCCAGAGCGCGATCAGCGTGATCAAGGGGATCCGGGTTTACAAGAAATTGACATCTTTCGAGAACTGATAACGTATGGCGTCACCGGGCAAGAAAAAAAATACAGCGGCATGGCCCGTTGTGATCGTATGGGTCGTGGCGGCCTTTCTGTGCCTCCAGGGCTATTTCTTCTTTTCAAGAAAACCGGCCCCTCCGCCGGCACCAGCGCGTCCTGTTGTGGTCAAACCGCCCCTCAAGCCGCCCCGGCCGCCTGCCCTCGGCGTGACAGGGAGGATTGCGGTCATTCTCGATGACTGGGGGTACAACCGTGCCCATTGCAAATTCTTGTCCAATTTCGATGCCCCCGTGACACCGGCCATCCTCCCGGACCTTCCTTTTTCGCGTGAGGTCCTGCAGTGCGCCATGGACGCGGGCCAGGACGCCATGCTGCATTTGCCCGTTGAGCCATCGGTGATGCACGAGAAATATCCCCGCGGGTATATGCTGACCACAGAAATGTCCCAGCGCGAGGTCCAGCGCCTTTTGAAGAAGGTCCTCGATGAGTTTCAGGGGATCGTCGGGGTCAATAACCACGAAGGGTCCAAGGGCACGGAAGACCCCCTGCTCATGACAACGGTCATGACGGGGTTAAAGAGCCGCGGACTTTTCTTTGTGGACAGCTTCACCAGCGCCAAAAGCGTTTGCCCGCAGGTGGCTTCCCGGGTGGGGATCCCTTTTGCGCACCGGAATATTTTTCTCGACAACCGCAACGAGCGTGCGGCCATTGAACACCAGTTCGCGCTGGCAGCCAGGATCGCCCGGGAGAAAGGGTTTGTGGTGGTCATCGGCCATGACCGGGTTTTGACCATGCAGATCCTGACAGAACAGATCCGCAAATTGAAAGCCCAGGGCTATACGTTCATGCGTGTGCGGGATCTTATCAAGGCCCAGCATCCATGAACATCCTCGGCATCGAAACATCCTGCGATGAAACATCCGCCTCCATTGTCCGCGACGGCAGGGAAGTCCTGTCCAATGTGGTGGCCACCAGCCTGGGTGAACATCAGAAATTCGGGGGCATCATCCCGGAGATCGCCTCCCGCCGCCAGCTGGAATACATCAATATCGTGACCGCCAAAGCGGTTGAAGATGCCGGGCTTGCGATGAAGGATATCGATGCCATTGCCGTGACAAAGTCGCCGGGCCTCATCGGGTCCCTGCTCGTGGGGATCACTTTTGCCGGTGCCCTGGCATATGCCCTCAAGAAACCGCTCATCCATGTGAACCATATCCATGCCCATATTTATGCCAATTACCTGGTGGAGCGCGGTTCTCCCAGGTTCGAGGGAATTTATGCCGATCTCCCGCTCCCGGCGATAGGCCTTGTTGTGTCCGGCGGGCATTCGAGTCTTTTTTCAATCAAGGATTTCAGGCATTTCCGGGTGATCGGCCAGACGCGCGACGACGCTCCCGGCGAGGCCTACGACAAGGTGGCGCGCATCCTGGATCTGGGTTATCCGGGCGGGCCTGTGATCGATGCCCTGGCGCGGAGTGTCAGCGCCACCGATATTAAATTTCCCCGGGCCGAGCTTGCCGGAAGCGATGATTTCAGTTTCAGCGGCGTCAAGACCGCGGTCCTTTACCATATCCGCAAGTACGCGGGGAGCGCCGGCTATTCGGTCCCCAAGGTGGCGGCCGCCTTCCAGGAAAGCGTTATTTCCGTGCTGGCCCAGAAGAGCCTTGCGGCCTGCCGTTCCAGGAAACGTCATGTCCTGCTTGTCGGGGGAGGCGTTGCCGCGAACACATCCCTGCGCGAGCGGCTGCAGACGTTGGGGACTGCGGCAGGGGTGAAGGTCAGTTTTCCCCCGATCTCCCTGTGCATGGACAATGCGGCGATGGTGGCCGGCCTGGCTTATGTTCGCACACGGCCCGTTGACGGTTAGGCTGGCTTTTGTTATTCTGCTCTCATAACGGTATGATCAATGACAGGAGTATATATGGCTTTTGGCGATAAGAAACCGGTCAAGGCACCTGAACCACCCCCGTTAAACGTCATTGAGCTTAATGCCCAGATGAACGGGTCGCTTGCGTTCCAGGAGCCTGTGGACTTGAGGATCAACGGCCATTTTACCGGGAATCTTGATGTGAAAGGGGCGCTCACCGTTGGAGGGCGCGCCAATGTCGAGGCCGACATCACGGGCGATTATGTCGTGATCGCCGGCAAGGTGAAGGGCAAGGTGCATGCCACACGCCTGTTGACGCTCATGCCCACCGCGGTATTGATCGGGGATATCCATGCCCCCAAACTCAACGTGGTCGAAGGGGCTGTTTTTCAGGGGACGTGCCACATGACGGTCAATGATGTGCTGCCCGCGGCCCCGGGGGGAGAGTGGTTTGACCTGGCGGGTGTGGCCGCTTACCTTGAGATCGAGGAAGGCGTGATCCTTGAGCTTGTCCGCGCGGGCAAGATCCCGGTGGTCAAGGAAGGGGCCGCCTTTAAATTCGAACGTGCCCAGATCGATCATTGGGCCGCAACAGGGACTGCCAAATGATCAACAGCCCGTATGTGACCGTGCGTGAGGCCGCGCAGATCCTCAGGGTTTCCGAGGGCAAGCTGATGGAGCTTGTCGGCGAGAAGAAGCTCCAGGCGTATCACATCGCCGGGCAGTACGTCCGTTTCAAGCGTCCCGATGTCATGAGCCTTAAAGCTTCCGGCGATGTCGCTTCCGAAACCGTTAAATTTCCCTATACGCCCCGGGAACGCCTGCGTGACTTTATCATGTACAATGATGTGTATATCGCCGCGCTGGTGATCATCCTGGTCCTCCTGTATATTATTTTCTTCACAGGATATTAAATTCCTGCTTGAACTTTCCGCAGGTTTATCCTATAATTCCGCAATATTTTGGTGGTGTCGAGTTTCTTCCAAATGTTTTTTTGCCGAGGTAGCTCAGTTGGTTTAGAGCGAGCGGTTCATACCCGCTAGGTCGAGAGTTCAAGTCTCTCCCTCGGCACTTCTTTATGGTCCATTTTCTTAACGGCAAAGACCTTCCACCCCTTAGGGGAGAGCGTTTTTGCCATTTTTTTTGGGGGGAAATAATGCCAGATAAAAACATGGGTCGTTGGCGTGCGGCTGTCCTTCTGGGGTTGATCAGCCTGCCTTTTATCCTTAATGTATGGACCCTGAAGAACGGACACAATTGGGGCGATGATTTTGCCCAATACATCCTTTATGCCCAGAACCTGATGGCAGGACGCCCGTTGACCGAGGGGATCATGGTCGACCTGCCGGTTGTCTATCCTCCCTTTTATGCCGTGATCCTGATCCCTTGCCTGTATGTTTTCGGGATGAATTTTATCGTTCTTAAAATGCTGAATGTGGTCTTCTGGGGATTTTTGGTGTGGGGAGCCTACAGGTTCTTCAGGCTCAAGGGCGATGACCATGCCCTGAGAAATACGGTGCTGGTATCCTGGTCATCCTATTTCTTTTATTACAAACAGAATGTCCTCTCCGATATTTTTTTCAGCGCACTGGTCCTTTGGGCCATTCTCGCCTACGAATATTTTCAAAAGAATTCCAGGGACAAGTTGCTTTACGCTTTTATCGGCGCCGCCGTGCTGGCCTGCCTGACACGATCGGCGGGGTTTTGCCTATTGGCGGCCGCGATCATCCATCTTGTGGCAGGAAAACAATACCGTCAGGCGCGCCTTGTATTTGTTGCCATGCTCCTGACGGCGGTGTTCCAGCGGGTGTGCCTGGGGGGCGGGGAGGGGTATTGGCCGTTGATATTGGCCCATCCCTGGACGAGTCTCCGGCAGATCATCCATCAGGCACCCCTGGCCCTTAAAGCATTGTTTTGGGTTTTTGTGCCGGGGCAGGGCTTGATCTCATCAGCGCTCAATCGCTGTATGGCCGGAGCTCTGGATGCGGCCGGATATCTTGTCCCGTTGATCCTTATCCTGGTGCTCGTTAAGAAAGGGGTATCCCGGTCACTCTCATTCACCGGGATTTTCTTTGGGGTCTACATGGCCGCGGCCTATGTCTGGGCCTTTTTTCCTGAACCCGCTTTTGCCTTGTCGCGGATTCTTCTGCCGGTGTATGTGATGGCTGTCTTTTACCTTTTCGATTTTTTAAAGACCGTTTCAGCCCACGTATGTCATCAACGGATGCTGTTGGCCAATGTGGTGTTTGCCCTGGTCCTGGCGTTGAATGGCCTGAATATCCTTTTTATCTATAATTTCAACGATGATGTTCTCTTCCGCCGCGATAACCAGGAATTATTTTCGTGGGTGCGGCAGCATATTCCCAGGGATGAGGTTGTCATGTTCAGCAAGCCCCGGGCGTTAAAGCTGATGACAGGGAACCTGGCGGCATCCTTGATGGATCAAGGCCCTCATGACCTGGAAGCGAAGGTGTACAGGCTGCATGCCCGCTATATAATCCTTGTGGCACGGGATAATTTAGCTGATATTTCATTCAAGTTTATCACAGCATCCCCGGAACGCTTCAAACCCGTGTGGTCTAACGGCGGTTATGTCATTTTCAAGGTTTTAGACGTTCCCGGACAAGCGCAAAAGGTTTCAGCCGGCAGGGGTGATCTGTGGTAATATGAACACCATGGCAGAAGCCTAAAGAAGGATAAAATATGATGAAAAATAAAATTTTATTTCTTGCGATCTGTATAAGTATGTTCTGTCTGTCGTCCGTTCGGGCTGACGGGTTGAACCCTCTTTTGGAAGCATCGATGAAGTATGAGAACATCCGTGTGGCCCACGTCCGGGCTGTGGACCGCCTGCTCCTGGAGAACGGAGAGAAGATCGCCCTGATCGGGATCAAGGGCCCGCGGCCGCCGCACATGAAAGATGTCAGGCGCGATGAGCATGGCTTCATCCTCCCGGAGGATGATCCGAAGGTCCCTTTCGAAGAGGAAGCGATCCGTTTTACGCGCGATCTGTGCGAAGGCCGTTTTGTCCGGATTGAATTCGACAGCCAGCGCCGCGATGATGAGGGATTCATTCTGGCGTATGTGATCTTGCCGGATGGCAAACTGCTGAATGCCGAACTTGTGCGCGCGGGCTACGCGGCGCTGAAATTGACACCCCCCAACATGAAGTATGCGGAGAAGATCCGTGCGGCGTATCAGGAAGCCCGCCATGCGATGCGCGGCCTGCAGGGCGAATGGTGACCCGCAGGTCAGGGCAACGGGTTGGTCCGGCGCACCGCGTCCTTGAGACCTGGAAGGCCATGGTGCTTCGTCAGGGGATTATCCCGCACGGGGCCAGGATCATGGTCGGTGTTTCCGGCGGCGCGGATTCGGTTTCTCTGGTGCATCTTCTTTACGCCTTACGCCATGAACTGGCACTGCAGGTGACGGTGGCCCATTATGACCATGCCCTGCGTCCGGGATCGTCCAGCGACTGTTCCTTTGTGCGCAAGATCAGCGCGTCGCTCGGCTTAAATTGTGTCTGGGAACGCAATGCCGTCAGGAAGCCTGCGGGGATGTCCGTTGAAGATTTTGCACGCCAGCGCCGGTTCGATTTTTTTACCCGTATGGCGCGGGCGCACAGCGTTGATGCGGTGGCCCTGGCGCATACTAAAGATGATCTGGCGGAAACCGTCCTGATGCGGATATTGCGCGGCACAGGCCTGGCCGGCTTAAGGGCTATGTTACCGCGCCGGGTGATCAACGGTACCGTATTCCTGCGGCCGATGCTGGAGATGACGCGCGCCCAGGTCGAGGCTTTTCTGGTTGAAGAAGGCCTTGCTCATCGGGAAGACCCGACCAATGCCGGGGATGATTTTTTGCGCAACCGTGTCCGGCATCGCTTGATCCCGTATATCGCCAGGGAATTCACGCCATCGGTCATTGACAAACTGGCGGAACTGGCCCTGAATGCGGCGTCCGATTACGCGTTCCTGGAGGAGGAACTCATGAAGGTCCTGCCGCAGGTGGTGCGTATCCGCGCGGGCAAGGTCATGATCGCGCGGGCATCGTGGAGCGCCTTTTCTGCCGCCATGCGCCGGATGATCCTGCGTGAAGGCATGGCGCGTCTGACGGGCACTCCGGCCGGTGCGCTGGCGTGCCGCCATGTGGATGCGCTTGAGCGTGCGGGTCTTGAAGGGGCCAGAACGGTGTTGTCTCTTCCTGCCGGACATCGGGCTGTTATTACAGATAAATTTATAAGTCTTTCTTGAGATTATTTTTTAATCCATATAAAATGACACTGTTCATCAAGACGGACCGCATTATCCAGAGGCAAGGTGTGAAGAAGTTCATCCTGATCATTGTTTACATGTTCCTGACCACCGGGGCGGCCCGGGCCGCTGATGGTCCTTTCCGTGAATATTATCCTGACGGCAAGGTTCTTTCCGTGGGAGCCTACAAAGAGGGGCGCCTGGACGGAGTTTACAAGTCCTATTACGGGGATGGCACCCTGTTCATGGATAAAAATTACGTCAACGGTCTCCAGCACGGTATCAGCCGCGAGTTTTTCGAGAATGGCAACCCCAAGAGCGTCGAGTCTTTCAAATACGACAATCTGGATGGCCCCTGCAGGTATTTCTACGACGACGGGACTTTAAAGTATACCCTGGAATTCACCCGGGGGCAGTTGAACGGCGAAAGCCGTGAGTACAGTCCCCGCGGGATTTTGACGAGCATCGTTCATTACCGTGATAACGAACTCAACGGGGAGACGCGCGAGTTCAAGGAAAACGGCACCCTGTATGCCATCTGGAATTATGAGGGCGGTCAGAAATCCGGGGTTTCACGCACATTTTATGATAACGGCAAGCCCGAGTGGGTGCTGACCTTCAGCCGCGGCGATATCAATGGCGCCGGCCGGAAATACAGCCGTAAAGGCAGTCTTCTTTTGGAGGCGGAGTATGCGGCCAATCAGTACGAAGGCCTGGTCAGGGAGTACCATGACAGCGGGCGGGTCAAGAGCGAGTGCAATTACAAGCAGGGCGTGAAAGACGGCGTGTGCCGTGAATATTATCCGGCCGGGAAGCTCTGGATCGACTGGGGGTACAAGGCCGGGGTCAAACAGGGCCTGGCCCGCGAGTTCAAGGAGAACGGCGCTCCGTGGATGGAAGTGACCTATGAGAATGACCGTCAGAACGGGCGGATGCGCGAGTTTTATCCCAGCGGCAAGGTCAAGCGCGAGTTCCTCATTGTCAACGGGGCGCAGGAAGGTACCTCAAAGTCGTTTTATGAATCCGGTACGGTGTTGAGCGAGGAGAATTATCACGGCGGGAAAATGGAAGGTGAAACCCGTATTTTCAATCAGCAGGGCGAAGTTTCCTATATCGATCTTTATGTGAATGGCACCAAGGTCAAACGCAAAGGTTTTGATGCGCGCGGCAAAATGGATTTTGAACAAAATTACTAGGAGTTCCACTTATGGCAGGTCAGCAATCAACATCACCGAAGAAATCCCAGGGGCCAAAAATGCCCCGCCTGGGCAACAATAAAGATGGCAGCGGGGTTTGGCTTTTTTGGCTTATCATCGCGGCTATTTTTCTCATCATCGCCAACCAGCCGACCACCGGCGGTAAAACCACGCCCAAGGTGACCTACAGCCAGTTTTATGCCATGGTCAAGACCAACAAGGATACCGGGGCGATCAAGAAAGTCACGCTGTCGGAAGGTACGGAAAACGTCGTCCACGGCAATTTCAAGGACAATTCCGAGTTCCGCCTGAATATCCCTGCGGATGACAAGGACCTTCTGGCCGCGATGCGCGAGAATATTTCCGATATGACGGTCCAGCCCCTGGAAACATTCTGGAGCCAGGCGTTTTTCTCGTTTGTGCCGGTCCTGTTGATCATCTTTTTTATCTGGTTCATCGGACGCCGCGGCGCCGAGATGGGCAACAAGATCTGGACGTTCGGGAAATCCCGCGCGAAAGTGACCGAGAAGGGTCAGAACAAGATCACGTTTGCCGATGTGGCGGGTGTGGATGAGGCCAAAGAAGAGCTGCAGGAGATCATCGAGTTTCTTAAGGAACCCAAGAAATTCGAGCGTCTGGGAGGAAAAATACCCAAGGGCGTCCTGCTCGTCGGGCCTCCGGGAACGGGAAAAACCCTTTTGGCCAAAGCCGTCGCAGGCGAGGCCGACGTTCCGTTCTTTTCACTCAGCGGTTCGGATTTCGTTGAAATGTTCGTGGGTGTTGGCGCGTCGCGCGTGCGCGATCTCTTCGAGCAGGCCCGCAAGGCGTCCAGGGTCCTGGGCAAGGGGTGCATTATTTTTATCGACGAGATCGATGCGGTCGGCCGCCAGCGTTTTGCCGGGATCGGCGGGGGCAATGACGAACGCGAACAGACCTTGAATGCCCTGCTGGTTGAAATGGACGGATTTAACGCGCCCAGCGGGCTTATTGTCATGGCCGCTACCAACCGCCCCGATACGCTTGACCCGGCGCTCCTTCGGCCGGGGCGTTTCGACCGGCGCGTTGTCGTCGGGCTTCCGGACATCAACGGGCGCGAAGGCATCCTCAAGGTCCATTCCCGCCATATCAAGACAGATCCGGATGTCGACATGCGCCGCATTGCCCGCCAGACCGTTTATTTCTCGGGGGCTGACCTGGCTAATGTCTGCAACGAGGCGGCCCTTTTGGCAGCCCGGCGCAACCGTGACACCGTCAGCATGGCGGAGTTTCTTGCCGCCGTCGAGCGTGTGACCCTGGGGCCTGAAAAGAAATCCCATACCACCTCCAGGAAAGAAAAAGAAATGACCGCCTATCATGAGGCGGGTCACGCGATGTTAAGCCTTCTCATTGAGGAGGTGGACACATTTTCCAAGGTCTCCATCATCCCGCGCGGCATGGCCGGCGGCTACACCCTCACGCCTCCGACAGAGGACAAGCATTATTACACCAAGAAAGAACTCTTCGGCCAGATGACCGTGCTGTTGGGTGGGCTGGTGGGCGAGCAGACGTTCATGAATGATTCGACAACCGGGGTGTCCAACGACCTGGAAAAGGTCGCGTCGCTGGCACGGAGCATGGTTTGTTCTTTCGGGATGAACGATCAGCTGGGCAAGCGGGCCTATGGCCACAGCACGCATCCGGCATTTTTGGGACGGGATATCTTTGAGGAAAAGGATTACGGCGCGGCCACAGCCCAGCAGATCGACGCCGAGGTTCAGAAGCTGGTCGACGCGGCGTATCAGCGGGCTAAATCGATCATTACCGACCATCGCGCCAAGCTGGACATCATTGCCAATCACCTCATCGAGAAGGAAGTTATCGATATCGATGAGGCGCGTATTATCCTGGGGATGCCCGCGGCCGCGGTAGACGGGGCGTCCACTACGGCGGGGGTGTGATCCTATGATGCCCTGCGCCCGCGGGAAGTTCATATGGAAGGCGAGGGGCCACCGTATCCGGCTGGGCGAACGGACGCTCATCATGGGGATCGTGAATGTGACGCCGGATTCCTTTAGCGGAGACGGGGTGCTTGCCCCGGGGCGCAGGGAAAAAGTTCCCGGCCTCGCGCACGCCCTTGAACTTGCCCGCGCGGGGGCGGATATCCTCGATATCGGCGGTGCTTCATCCCGTCCGGGGTCGGTTCCTCCCGGTGACCGGGTGGAGGCCGGGCGTGTCCTGCCGTTGATCGCGGCGCTGGCCAAGCAGGTTCGCCTGCCGATATCCGTGGACACTGTTTCTGTGCTGGTAGCCCTTGAAGCCTTGGCCGCCGGAGCGTCGATCGTTAATTTAATTCAGGGGACCCCTGCGGATCCGCAATTGCTCCGGGCCGCCGGTGAGGCCAGGGCCGGGATCATCCTCATGCATATGCGCGGGACCCCGTTGACCATGCAGACAGCGGCCATGACACGATACCGGGATGTTGTGGCTGAAGTGAAGGCGGAACTCGGGATGACCCTGAAGGATTGTGCGGGGTTTGGGGTCAGGGAAGAAAGTATTGTTGTGGATCCGGGCATCGGTTTTGCCAAGACGCCCCAGCAGAATTTGAAGATCCTGCGCCATCTGGATGAGTTTGCTCTGCTGGGGTATCCACTGCTTGTGGGGACATCGCGCAAGTCTTTCATCGGCCGGGTTTTGGGCGGCAAAGACGACGACAGACTGGTCGGGACCGCGGCCACGGTAGCGCTGGCGGCCATGTCCGGGGCGCATATCGTCCGCGTGCATGATGTGAAGGCCATGAAACAGGCGGTGCTGATGGCGGATGCCATCCGTACCGCTTAAAGCAAGGAAGAAGGTCATGGGCATGAATTTTCTGCAGCTTTGGTCAATCATGAAACCGATTTGCGAGATCCTGATCTTGTGGTGGGTTTTTTACCGTATCCTTTTATTTTTTCAGGGGACGCGCGCCTTTCAGGTGCTCAAGGGTATCACGTATCTGGCGATCATGTTCCTTGTCGCCCAGCTGTTGGGGTTGCACACCCTCAACTGGCTTCTCATGCAGTTTTTCGCCATATCCATCCTGGCCATGGTCATTTTGTTCCAGCAGGAACTCCGCCAGGGGCTTGCGCGCCTGGGACGGGGGCATTTCTTCAATCTTTTTCTGGAGGAATCCGATCTTTTGGCCGGGATACAGGAAATCTCCGATGCTGCCTTCAAGTTGTCCGACAAGAAGACAGGCGCCCTCATTGCCATTGAACGTGAGACAAAACTCACCATGTATGTGGAAAGCGGCGTCCAGATCGATGCCATAGTTTCCTCCGAGCTGACACAGGCCGTCTTCAAACATGAGTCGCCGATCCATGACGGCGGGGTGGTGCTTTGCGGCCAGCGCCTTGCCGCCGCGGCCTGCCTTTTCCCCCTGACTGATAACCAGAATCTGAGTAAAATCATCGGCACCCGCCACCGGGCCGCGCTGGGATTGACCGAACATACGGACGCGGTGGTGGTGCTTGTTTCGGAAGAGACCGGGGAAGTTTCTGTCGCCTGCGACGGGAAATTTATCCCTGTGACCGGGATCGAGCGCCTTCAGCATATCCTTAAGGATCTTCTCATCGTCCATTCAAAGGTAAAGAAATGAAAGACTTTTTCACTGTCAACATGCCGCTTAAAATCATCGCGCTGGGGCTTGCCGTCATCACATGGATTTATGTGAACGGTGAAGTCCTCAAGTAGGTAAGCATGCCTTTACTCGGCGTCAATATCGATCATGTGGCCACCCTGCGCCAGGCTCGCCGGGGGATTTATCCCGATCCGGTCCAGGCGGCGCTGGTGTGTGAAAAGGCCGGGGCGGATTCCATTGTGGCGCATCTTCGGGAAGACCGGCGCCATATCCAGGACAAGGATGTGGTGCGTTTGCGCCAGGAACTTTCCATCCGTTTCAACCTGGAGATGTCCATTGCGCCGGGGGTTGTTGACCTGGCCTGCCGCGTCAAGCCTCTTCAGGCCACGCTGGTGCCCGAACGCCGCCAGGAATTGACCACCGAGGGGGGCCTGGATGTGGCCGCCGGGTTCAGGCGTCTGAAGGCCGCGTGCGCCAGGCTGAAAGACAAGGGCATCGAGCTCAGTTTGTTCATTGCCCCTGACAAGGTGCAGATCGACAAGACCGTTGAACTGGGTGTTGGGGTGATCGAACTTCATACCGGCTGTTACGCTTTGGCCGGCACAGCAGCGGCGCGCACCCGGGAACTCCGCAAGATTGCGGCCATGACCGCGTATGCCCGCAGCCTGGGGCTTGTGGTCAACGCCGGGCATGGGTTGGATTATCACAACACACTTCCTGTGGCCCGGATACCCGGGATGCACGAGCTGAACATCGGCCATTCCATCATGGCGCAGGCGGTATTTACCGGGCTTGAACGGGCGGTTAAAGAGATGCGGGCACTTGCACGGGAGCAGGCATGATCATCGGCACCGGGGTGGATATCATCGAGATCGGCCGCATCCGTACAGCAGTCACCACATGGGGCGGGCGGTTTTTGGAGCGGGTCCTTAACCCGGGAGAGATTGCGTATGCCCAGTCTCATGCCGTGCCTTATCCCCATTACGCGGGGCGTTTCGCGGCCAAGGAGGCTGTCTACAAGGCGCTCGGCCGCAGGGACATGACATGGAAGGACATGACCGTTATCAATGATCACGACGGGAAACCGGTGTGTCACGTCAAGGGCCTCCCCGAGGGCTATGTGGTTCATTTATCCATCTCCCATTCCAAATTCTATGCGGTTGCCAGCGCCGTTATCGAGACAGAAGAATAACGTCCACAAAAACGATTTCGGCCATGTGCTTGTTGTGGCCGGATCGCCGGCCATGCTGGGCGCTGCCTGCCTGACAAGTTTATCCGCCATGCGCGCCGGTGCCGGCCTGGTGACCGCCGCGGTGCCGCGCGGGCTTAACCTGACCCTCCAGGAAAAGCTGTCGTGTGTGGTGATGACCTGCCCGTTGCCCCAGACGCGTCAGATGACCTTTTCTCTTCCGGCAGCTGATATCCTTTTAAGAAAAATGACCAGGTATAACGTTGTGGCCATCGGCCCGGGGTTGTCCCTGCAACCCGCCACCCTGCGCTTTATCCGGCAGATGGTCGCGGCATGTCCGTTGCCCATGGTGGTTGATGCCGATGCGCTCAATGCCCTTGCCGGCCATACGGGATTATTGTCCAAGGCCAAAGGCCCCAGGGTATTGACCCCGCATGCCGGGGAAATGGCGCGCCTGGCAGGCCTTCCTGCGTCGGGAGAGGCCCGTTTCAATCGGAAGATCGTTCTTGATCTGGCCCGTCAATGGAACAGCGTTGTCCTTTTAAAAGGCCCGCGCACGCTTGTGGTGTCGCCTCAGGGGGATGTGTATGTCAACACCACCGGGAATCCGGGTATGGCCACCGCCGGCAGCGGGGATGTCTTGACGGGCGTGATCGCCGCGTTCCTGGCCCAGGGCCTGTCACCCTTTCAAGCGGCCCGCTGGGGGGCGTATGCGCATGGGGCGGCAGGGGACCGGGCGGCCCGTCAGAAAGGCCGTTGTGCCATGATCGCGTCCGATATCATCGATCGATTAATTACCGGAGGTTTTTGTGGGCAATAAGTTATTTCCTGCGCTTGTTTTGCTTTTGTGTTTGGTTAATATCTACATGTGGCCGATGGTTTACGAGGAGGCCTTCTTTTGGCCTGAATATTTACGAACAGAGGTTCCAGGCTGGCGTATGGCTCCGTTTAAAGAGCATCTTAAGGGGGTACGGGTTGTAGGGTATTGTACGGACCGTTACCATCCTGGCGCTTGGTATCAGCCTGAATTCGCGACCTATATCCAGCGTTATCAATACACCCTTTCTCCGGTTCAGATGGACTGGGAGGGGCGTTATACGCATGATCTTATTATTTTTGACTGTCGTAACGAGGGGTGTCAGAAGAATGATGTGACGCGTCTGAGGCTTCTTCCGGTCGCGGCCATTGGCAAGAATCTGTTATTAATGAGGAAGAAATAATGTTTGAGATGACCGGGTTTTTGTTGGCGATATTGACTGGATTTCTTGTGTTGCAACTGATGCGCGGACGCGGCGAGAGAATTGATTTGCCATTGGACCTTTTTCTATCCTTTGGATTGGGGGTTGGCCTTTATTCCCAAATCACTTTTTATCAGGTTGTAGTTTGCGATGGGTTTGATCCGCATTTGTTGTTAGTGTTTGCCGGACTTTTCCTCCTTATTGTTATTTTGAAGCTTTTGCGACGGAAAGAGTCATTCATTGTGAATGCGCCGTCGCGTTCAGCGATAATCTCTTTTTTACTCTTGATGGTCCCGGTTCTTTTCTTTGTTACTGCGGTGAGCATTAATTTGCCCTATGGTGACTGGGATGCCTGGTCGTTGTGGAATTTTAGGGCCAATGCCATTTATCGATCAGCAGATACCTGGTGGCCTGTATTTCATAATGAAATGCAGGGCAAACATCCTTGGCTGCTTCCTTTTTGGACCGTCTGGGGCTGGGGGTTGGCTGGGCATGAAACGGTCATTGTCCCGATATTCACCACGCTTTTCATGACGATGTCCGTCGTTGGGGTGCTTGTATTCGGACTCGCCTGTTTTATTCCTTTCAAGTATGCTTTTCTTGCCGGGCTTTTTCTTGTTTCAGTCCCGTTCTTCATTTATCATTGTGCATCGCAGTATGCGGATATCTTTACGGCTTTTTATTTATTGTCTGCAGCTGTCGCCTTACGTCTGTTCTTGGCGCATAACATGAGAAAACATCTGCTCCTTTTTGCGGCGTTCTTGGCTTTTTTAGCTTTCTCCAAGGATGAAGGTATTGTCCTGGCCTTTTTGATGGCGATCTTTTCTCCCGTGCTGGTAACAAACAACCCTTTCACCCGTAGGTCATTCCTGGTTCTTTTCGGGGTCTTGTTCATGGCTGTTATTTATGTTGAAATCTTGATGCGAACACAGGTATTGCCGGCGACTGTTATTTGGTCACCGTATTCTTCTCTGGATTTACGTCTTTTATTTGACCTTTCTCGTTGGATCGAATTGATACGGGGGGTAGGACGACTTCTGGTTATGGAACCACGTGCTGGATGCTTCATGCTGCTGCTGGCTGTTGCTGGTGTTTTGACCTCGCGTAAGCCCGCTGGACTATTCCTCAGGTTCCTGGCACGTGTTCTGGGTGGTTTCTTCTTGTTGTTTGCGTTTCTTTATGTGGGATGTACGACCGATCTTGACTGGCGAATGTCTGTTACCATGTCTCGCCTTGTTTATCAGATCATGCCTGTCGCTGTATTTTACATGTTCCTTAAGGTTTTTGCTCCGGTCAAGGAGCTTCCGTGAAAAAGATCCAGGTGTACATCCTTTATGCTTTTTTGGTGGCCGGGCTTGGCGTTGCGCTTTTAACACGCTGCGGTTTTCTGGATACGGAACGCTTGTGGCCGGATGAAGCCCTGTATGCGTCGTACGCGGCGCAGATCTTCAAGGCGCCGGCGTTTCTTTTTTCGGCTGAAGCCAATACCCATCATTCTGCGCTTTTTTCTCTGATCCTGGCGCTGGGACATTTTTGGCACGATTCGATCCTGGGCGACAGGATCATGGCGGCGGCCCTTAATGTTACAACCATATTCGCGGTGTTTCTCCTGGGCCGAATGATGTTTGGCGTGTTCGCGGGGGTGGCTGCGGCATTGATCATGGCGGGCAACGCGTATTATCTTCTGCAGTCGAACCTTGTTCTCATCGACGGGGCTTTAACGCTGGGGCATCTTCTTTTTGCCATGGCGTTGTGGCGGCATATGGCCACGGGCCGCAGGCGGGAAGGGGTGATGGTTGGGATCTTGGGGATATTTCTGGTCCTTTTGAAATGGTATGCCGCTGTGTTCATTATCCCGTGGCTGGTTCTGGCGTATTTCTGGTCTGGCCGGGTGACACGGCGCGGCATCGGGGAGATGGTCGTGCCTTTGGGCATGATCGCGCTGGTTTTCTTTCCCTACCTTGTATTCAAGGTTATTCCTGTGATGCGCTCCGGAGGGCCGGTCACTTTTTTCCCGGCGCCGTTCTGGTATTACCTCGAGCATTTCCCGTATTTCCTGGGAGGCCTCCCGGGGACTGTTTTATGGGCAGCCGGTCTTTTTTATCTTTTCAAAGGCGGCAATGCCCGTGCCCAGGCTTTGATCATCCCCTGGATCCTGGTTGAATTGGTCGTGCTTTCCTTTGTCAGTGAAAAGGATCTGCGCTATATCCTCCCGGTGTATCCATGTGCCGTCCTGGTCATGGGCATGGGGATCTCTCGTGCCGTCGATGTATTTTTGAAGCATGATAAGTTGCAGGGGGTCGCGCGCTGCGGGTTAGCTTTTGTCCTGTTGGTCCCTGTGTTGAATCTTGGCCAGGGGGCTGGCGCCTGGACTCTAAATCATAGCTATACCGGGTTTGCCGAGGCAGGGCAGGCCATCAAGGTGCAGGACGATGGCCGGGCGATGGTTTTGGCGGGGTCTATCCGTGCCATGCACTATTGTTCCGGTATCCGCGAAAAGGAATTTGGCGGCCGTCTGGAGCCGTTGCCCCGGACGATCCAGGCACTTAAGGATGTGGTGTCAGGTGCCCGGTCAAAAGTTATTCTTGAGGTTGATGTGTGGGAGTATATTCAGCCCGCCTGGGCGTATCCCGTGACGTCTGAAAAGCTGAAGATGCTGGCGGCCATGGGATTTGTCGAAGCCAAGGTTGTCTTTCGGCCGATCAGGCCAGGAGCATCGGTGCCAGTCGCCTGGATTTTTACATACAGCCCGCCGTAAGGGGGGTGGTGATATATAAAAAAGCCCGGCGGTTAAGCCGGGCTTTTTTTGTGATCAGGATATATTCTTACAGGTGACGCGTGATCCTGCCTTCAGCTTTTTCAAATTTCGGCGTATAAGCATTCGCCGGGCGTCCGAAACAAACACCCATCTGTTCGTAAACAGCGACCTGGTCAAGGTCCACATGGCGCTGTTCAATGGCTTTTTTGGATTCCATGTAACGGACATTCGCGCCGTCGATCCCGACAATGGTGACGCCCACGATCCCTTGCTTGAGGAGCATGACTGCCGCGGCGCCGGCTTCCTTGCCGAAGCACACATCGAACGCGGAAGAGTGCCCGCAGCGCACCAGATGCCCCGGGACCACAGAGCGGACTTCCGGGATCTCGTTCATCTTCTCAACGTACATTTTTGCTTTCTTCATGAGAGACTTGATCTCCGGATCGGCTTTCAGGCGCTTGGTGAGCTCCTGGCAGATATACTTGGCGGCGCCAGCAAGTTTCTTGTGGCCAAAGGAGTCAATACCGGCGGATTCGTCATAGATCTCCGAACCATCAGCCGTTTTTAACCCCTCGGCCACTACGATCATATATTGCCCGGCCAGAACGTCACTGCTAAATATCCTTCCGAAATAACGCGCTTTCATGTGCTTGTAGACGATATCCAGGTCCGTGGGGATCTCGGGGATCAGGACCGCGTCCGCATCGGCCGCAACGCCGCCGCGGAAGGCGGTATGCCCGGCGTAACGTCCGAACACTTCGAGCACCATGATGCGGTTGTGGGTGACGGCGGTTGTCTTGAGTTCCTCGACATAGGTGGCGATCTTGTTGACCGTGGAATCGCCGCCGACCGAGTAGGTCTGCAGGTCAAGGTCCATGGTCTTGGGGGCATGCACGCACTTGATGCCCTGTTCGTATAGGTCGACCATGACAGAGCCGGAATCGTCGCCGCCAGAGATGACCAGGCCGTCGATGCCGAATTTCTTCATGCCTTCCTTGATGCGCTCGTATTTTCTGGGATCCTCGATCTTCTTGACCTTGACGCGGGAATGGCCTGCCTCGGAACCGGCAAGGTTGGCGTCGATCCTGTCCGCCCGTTCGGGGGACAGGGCCGTGAGGCTGTCCATGTCGATGAGGTTGTAGAGCCCGGCGTAACCGTTGGGGATGACGTAGGGGGTGATGCCCAGGCTGTTGGCCATCTGGGCCGCGCCTTTGACAACGCCGTTTAACCCGCCGCAATCGCCGCCAGATGTCAGAATACCGATCTTTTTCATAGAGAACTCCTGTTCGTCGTTCAAATTTGACATGATTGAAGTGCTTAAATTATCACGGGGTGAACCAGCGGGCAAGCGATTTTTTGAACATGTTCAGCCGCGGTTATGGGAGGCTTCCTTGATCATTTCTTTGGCATGCTTGATGGCGGCAGCCGTCATCTTGTCGCCGGCCATCATGTGCGCGAGTTCATCCACCCGTGCCGTTCCGTCAATGGGCGCCACCACGGTGCGTGTGCGTCCCTTGTCAACGGTCTTGGTGATCCTGAAATGGGTTTGTGCGAAGGCGGCGATCTGGGGAAGATGGGTGATCAAAATGACCTGGCGGTGGCTGGCGACTTCCTTGAGCTTGGTTCCGATGACCGTGCCCAGGCGTCCGCCGATCTGGGCGTCGATCTCGTCAAAGATCAGGACGGGCACAGGGTCCGCCTTCATCAGGGCGCGTTTGACCGCCAGCATGATGCGCGCGGCTTCGCCGGAGGATACGATCTGGGCCAGAGGCTTGAGGTCTTCTCCCGCATTGGTGCTGATAAAGAACACAATTTTGTCCGCACCATCCTCGGCCAGGGGTTTTTTATCGAATCTGGCCTCAAAGGCAATAGATTTGAACCCGAGTTCGTGCAATTCCTGTTCGATCGTGCGCTTGAGGGTTTCCGCGCTTTTCTTGCGCCGCTGGGACATGCTCTTGGCCAGGCGGGTGAGTTCGGCTTCTTTGGCCTTGAGTTCCTGGTTGAGGGCATCGGCATTGTGTTCAAAGTCGTTTAACAGGGCAAATTTTGTCCTGGCTTCGTCGTAAAAACGGCGTGCATCGTCCATGGAGGGGCCGTATTTGCGCAGGATGTCGTGGTACGCGTCGAATTGTTCGTTCACCCGGCGGGCATCGTCGGGGTCAAAGGAGAGTGAATCGGCATAATCCTTGAGGGCGGCCGTCAGGTCGCCGGCCTGCTCCTGGACGCAGGCGAGTTGGTCCAGATAGGAAGCGGCCTTTTCATCGATACCCGCCAGGGTCTGGAGGGGTTTGAACGTCCGTCCCAACAGAAGCGCGACACCGGCATCCTCATTCTCCAGGATGGCTAAAGCCTGGCTGATATTGTCGTGAAGTTTTTCCGCATTGGAGATCCTGATCCTGTGACTGCAGGTTTCTTCATGGGCAGCCGTATCCAGGGGAACCTGTTCAAGCTCCTTGATCTGGTGTGCCAGGAGTTCCAGGTCGTGGTCCCGGCCTTTGGCCAGGGCGTTGAGCTGTTCTATCTTGGTGCGGATGGCGCTGAAGTCATGGTAGACAGACGCGTATTCTTCCTGCAGGCCTTCCAGATCTGTGAGGGAGTCAATGATCTCAAGGTGATGGTGTTCCGCCAATAATTGCTGGTGGTCGTGGGGGCCGTGGAAATCGATGAGGGCATCGCCGATTTCCTTCAGCTGGGCCACAGGAGCCGAGAGCCCGTTGACCTTCACGCGGTTTTTGCCGTCAGCAGTGACCGTGCGCTGGATGATGAGGGTTTTGTCATCGGATTTAAAATCGTTGAGGCAGGCCAGTTTTTTCCAAAGCGCGGCCGGGAGCTCAAACACGGCTTCCACCGTGCAGGGCGAGCCGTCATTTCTCAGGTAGCTCGTTTGGAAGCGTTCTCCCAGGCAAAAGCGCAGGGCGTCGATGAGGATGGATTTCCCCGCCCCGGTCTCGCCGGTGAGGATATTCAATCCCGGGGTCAGTTCGAGGGACACGGTCTCAATGATACCGAAGTTTTTGACAGTAAGGCTTTCAAGCATAGGCCTATGATACCAAAAAAATCAGAAAGCAACATTCTCTCTTTACATAAATTATCGGTTTTGCTAATATACGCCCCGCTGGGTAGAGGATTCACGCCGATGTAGCTCAGCTGGTAGAGCAGCTGATTTGTAATCAGCAGGTCGGGGGTTCGAAACCTCTCGTCGGCTTTTTTTATACATTTTGATCGAATGGGTAGGTACCCAAGTGGCCAAAGGGGACAGACTGTAAATCTGTTGCGCTTGCGCTTCCATGGTTCGAATCCATGCCTGCCCACCATCTAATAAAAAAGCCCTCATTTTTTTGAGGGCTTTTTTATTAGATGCGAGAAGAGAAAGAGAAAGAGAAGGGGACAGTCCCCTTCACCCCCCACCCCCCTTCACCTTCACCCGCGTTTCCCACATTCCCACTTGCTAAAATTCCCACAAATGCTATACTTTGGTCAGAAAGGATCAAAGGATATGAAAATCATAATGACCAAAGATACTGACAGCGTCTTGGTGGATGAAGAATTTACCTTATTTGATACGCGGCCGTTGGATTCCAAACACCGCATTACTTTAGGTGGGAAATTAATGAAGACCGTTTCTCAAAGGTTGAGGAAGGTTGACTCTTACCAGGTGTTGGTGGGTAAGGGCGGCGATATTTTATTGCGACCAGCTGTTTCCATACCAGCTTCAGAAGCGTGGATCTATGAGAATCCAAAAGTGATCGGCAGGATCCGGAAGGGATTGGATGAGGCGAAGCAGGGGAAGAAGGAAGTTGTGCGCGACCTGGACGCCTTTTTGGATAAGTTATGACATATTATCTTAGCTTTACACCTTCTGCGAAAGAAGACCTTCTACTCCTTAAGGAGGCACCGAATTTGCAGAAGCGGTACAATGCGGTAAAGAAGACACTCCAATTTCTTATTACTAACCCGAAACATCCAAGCCTTCAAACGCATCAATATCATTCTTTGCGAGGACCTGACGGAGAAAAGATCTTTGAGGCTTACGCCGAGCAAGATACACCAGCAGCCTACCGCATATTCTTTTATTACGGCTCAGAGCGTGGAGAGATTGTGATCTCAGCCATTACTCCGCATCCTTAAACCCCATTGTTGATTTATATTTTATCGAAGATTCTTACAAAAAGTCATTAAAAAGCACCCTTTAGCCATAGACAGGTACGGGAAAGAGGTATAATAAATTAAACTAATTAAACAGAAGGGGAAGCAATAATGTATTTTTCCCGGATAAAATTATCGTTTGATGCAATAACAATTTTTAAAATGTAATCACCCGGGCCATAGCTCGGGTTTTTGTTTTGTGCTTATTAGGCATGTGTTTGAGGCGCGTGTGAAACGTTTGCCGCGGAAAAGCCGGCGGAGAGTCGGGAGCTCCTAAAATAACTTGTTAGCCACACAGGTGGGTGGTATTATTGTCTTACCCCCATGGAGTAAAGATATTTTTCAGAAAGGTAAGATATGTTTGAAGAAAAGAATTTGACGGGAGCAAAAAATCATTCTTCGGTGTTTGAAGAGGTTAAGAAAACTGGAACGCCAGGGGAGGAGTATTGGTTTGCGCGTGATATTCAAAATGTTTTGCAATACACAACGTGGGATAAGTTTCTTAATGTTATAGAAAAGGCAAAAGAGGCGTGTAGTAATTCCGGGCATGTCACAGCTGACCATTTTTCCCATATGGTAAAAATGGTTTCGATTGGGTCCGGGGCTCAGCGTGAAAAAGAAGATTTTATGTTGTCCCGCTATGCCTGCTATCTCATTGTGCAGAACGCAGACCCTTCAAAAGAGGTAGTCGCTTTAGGCCAAACCTATTTTGCTGTCCAGACTCGAAAGCAGGAGCTTTTAGAGAACAAACAATATACCAGCCTGAAATCAGAAGAAGCAAAACGCATTTTTTTGCGGGGAGAGATGAAAACACACAATAAGCAGCTGGCTTCTGCGGCCAGAGAGGCCGGTGTTGTTAAACCTTTGGATTATGCCATTTTTCAGGACCACGGTTATCGCGGGCTTTACGGCGGGCTGGGGCAGGCGGATATCCATCGACGCAAGAAGCTTCAGGCTTCACAAAAGATCCTGGATCATATGGGTAGCACTGAGTTGGCCGCCAATCTATTTCGCGCTACGCAGACCGAAGAGAAACTGCGGCGTGAAGGGATAAAAGGAAAAGACAGGGCCAATCAAACGCATCTTGAGGTAGGAGAAAAGGTACGTCAAACGATCCATGAGTTAGGCGGCACCATGCCCGAAGACCTGCCTGGTGTAACAAGCATCAAGGAGATCAAAAGCCTGCGAAAGAAAGTCCAAGGCAAAAAGAAGCGGATCACGGGAAGAAAGATTAAATAATGCATCTTGGTGGGGGACCATTTTGCTGGCGCCAGCACAATGGGTGATACGCGCGACATTACGCTGTCGCTGTAGTATTTTATACTGGTGCGCGCGAAAAGATTGCGTGAGAACATTGATCCAGGCAAGCGGGGTCGCTTCAATCATGAATATTCATATGAGTGAATCATTCGAAGATCAGCAAGCGCAGTACGACATCTTTTATGACCTTCTTCTTGAGAAGAAAGCCGTAAAATCTCCCACGATCCTCACCAAGTCCAAGTTCCTTAACGGTCTTCAGTGCCCCAAACTGCTGTGGACCCGTTGCCATGCCCCCGCAACGATTCCGCTGCCTTCCGACAGGTTGCAGCACATTTTCGAGACCGGTCATCAGGTAGGTGAGCTTGCCACCCAAAGATTTCCCGGTGGTGTTCGCGTTGCGGAAGATGATTTCCTTAAGAATATCGACGATACACGCGCGCTTTTAGCAGCCAAGGATCCCAGGCCGGTCTATGAGGCGGGTATTCAGGCCGGGCGCCTGTATGCCAGGGCAGATATCCTTTCTCCTTCACCGTCCACACCTGGGGCCTGGGATATCATTGAGGTCAAATGCTCCACGGGACCCAAAGATGTTTATACCCAGGATATTGCTTTTCAGCGCTATTGCTTTGAACAGGCCGGCATCAGGATCGGCCGGTGTTATTTGATGCACATCAACAATGAGTATGTCCGTAACGGCGATATTGATGTTGAAGGCCTCTTTACAATTGTTGATGAGACGCAGAGGGTCAATTCTTACATGGTTGGGTTGCCGGAACTGGTGAAGGGGCTCCTTAAGATCATCGATATGCCTGAGTGCCCCAGGGTTTCCATCGGACCTTGTTGCGGGAAGCCGTACACCTGTCCGATGAAGGCCTTGTGCTGGGCCTTTTTGCCGCCCAATAATGTGACAGAGTTGAGGGGGCGGAAGGAAAAAGCGTTTAAATACCTTCAATCGGGTGTTGAGAAGATCGAGGATATCCCTGACCCTGAAAAACTGGCCGATGCTCATGCCATCCAGTATCAATGCGCGGTAAGCGGCAAGCCCTGGATTGATCAGGCCAAGATCGCGGCTTTTATCGCCGGATTAAAATACCCGCTCTATTTCATGGATTTTGAAACCATCTTTGAGGCTCTCCCGCGTTTTGAAGGCACGCGCCCGTATCAACAGGTGCCGTTCCAGTTTTCCGTGCATATCCAAAAGACGCCTGGCGGCGCACTTGAACATGTCGCCTTCCTGCATAAATCTTCCAATGATCCACGTCCGGCGTTCGTTAAGGCCCTCAAGGCCTGCCTGGGATCTCATGGGATGATTTTGGCCTATCACATGAGTTTTGAGAAAGCGCGGATCCAGGAACTGGGCGAGGCCTTTCCGGAATATGCCCCATGGTCTGCGGATATCAATAGCCGCACGGAAGACTTGATCGTCCCCTTCAGAAATTTCTTTTATTATCATCCCGCCCAGCATGGCTCGGCCTCACTCAAGAAAGTGTACCCGGCGCTGGTGGGTAAAGGGTATGAAGGCATGGCCATTGCCGACGGCGGCCAGGCCAGCGGAGAATACACCCGCGTTACATATGGCGAGGGTGTCGACCCTGCCGACCGCGATCAAGTCTACGCAGACCTTGAAGCCTATTGCGGGTTGGATACGATGGCGATGGTGGATATATTGGGGAAGTTAAGAGCAACAATAACGATATGATTAAACTAGGGAGGTTCTATGCCGTATACCATTGAAGAGCATCAACATCGTTTTGCAGCTTGGGCGGCAGCAACAGCGGCAAGCTCAAGAAAAGATTTTAGGTTTCGTGTTGAGTTTGGCGTATGTCTCTTAGAACAAAGTGGATTTGATGAGAATTTCTCATGTAATGACTTGGGGAACCCTCAAGAGATTGATTCTTTGCATAGAACTTGGTGTAGGAATATTTTGTTTTGTGCAGAACAGGGATTAAATACAGGTTTATCGTATGGTATTGTAGCAAAACTTGTTAATTGCTATTTAAAGGCTCGTTTTGTTTGTAGCGGATTGTGCCATGACGAAAGAGTAAAAGTTCTCCATCCACCGATTGACCGAATACTTCTTCAGGAATTGAATGAACAAAATGAAGAATTTCTTTGCCCTGACGTGTTAAATCAATTAAGACAAGTCGGGGAAGTGGACAGATTGGTTGAGGCCTTTCCTTCTTGGTCATATTTTAATGAGGACCAATATCAAATAGTTATTAATAGAATCAGAGATTGTTTTCACGATGACGTCCAAGATGGTTTCTGGAAGATTGAAAAGTATTGGAAAGGTTATCAGGGTTAAAACAAAATAATGGAAAATATGTCTTCAAAAATAAAAATCGTTAAAAAGAAGAATACAACAAGCAATAAAAAGACTGTAACATTCACACGTACGGGAAAAGGCAAGAAAGCCGACGGCCAGAAAAAGGTTGTTGAGCGGCTCATCACTATGCTCTCGATCCTTGATAAAGGCCGGTCAATTTCATCGAAGGAGATTGCTGACAAGCTTCATGTTAATCAGCGTACGATCCAGCGGGATTTGAATACCCTTCGGAGCGCAGGGTACCCGATCCAGGACCTGGACAATAACAGGTATCAGTTCGCGGAAAGTTTTTCTTTAAGGAAAGTGTCGCTGAATGAAGAGCAGGCGTCTTTATTGTCGTTCATGTTCGAGGTCGCCTCTGGCCTGGGTGAGACATTTGAAGCGTCTTTCCGCGATCTTTTCAAGCGCTTGATAACCAGGGATATCTACACCCCGTATTACGCCAAGCTTCCGGCCAAGCATGCGCCGTTGCCGGCAACATCCCAGGTCAAGTTTCTGGAAGCCGCGATCGTGGAAAGTACTCGTGTTGAGATCAAGTATGTCTCTGCCGCCAAGGTCGAGAAAAAGTATTGCCTTGAGCCGCTCAAGATCGCGTTCTTTGACGGCTTCTGGTATCTGATCGCGGTCAAGAAGGGGGAAAAGCAGATCCAGAAATACCGTGTGGACCGGATCAAGGATGTTCTGATCCTGGAGGAGTCTTTTGCTCCTTCGGTCAATATCGATAAAATCCTGGGTGATAGCGTGAATGTCTGGTTTGACGAGGTCCGCGGTGATCGCGTCCTGATCAAGGCCACCCATGATGTCGCTCAATATTTCAAGGAACGTCAGTACTTCCCGTTGCAGAAGATCGTTGAAGAACGTGCCGATGGCTCTATTCTCCTCGAGACATTCCCCGCCAATCCCGATGAGATCAAGCATATAATCATGCACTGGATCCCCACGCTCACGGTCCTGGAACCTGCGGCGTTTAAGGCTGAGATTAAGGGGATGGTGGAGGGGTATTGGAAGGGATGTTAGGGCATGGGTATTCCAGAATTGAATTGTGATGATAGGGAGGTAAAAATGTCTTCAGAAGAAGAAAACGATTGTTTGAAGTTATTTAATTGTTGGAAACGTTTTGAAGAAGATACTGAGTTGAAAAAGCTAATAAAATCTTTTTCAGAGGATTTAAAAAAGAAAGGCGAAGTTTTTCTTCCTGGAGAAGGGCCGAAAAATATTGATTTGAGCGCGAAGAATTCAATTTATTTCTTTGGCTCATTCTGAATTGTTGAACGCCACCGTCCACGGCTGAAAAAACCTTAAAGACGAGCACGCCTGGATAATTTTTAGCTTCATGTACTCGTCATCCCGGTAGCCATAGGCACGGCGGATGATGTTTTTAGCTTTAAG
>CAILQW010000052.1 GCA_903836515.1 Candidatus Omnitrophota bacterium
CGCCCTTGAGCGCCTCTAAAGCCACCTTTGCCTTGAACTCATCTCCAAACTGTCTGCCTCTGGCCATCTGGACCTCCTAATTGTGATCAGATTATATCTCTGACCGCCGTTTTAGTGGTCTAGATTTCTGGGGCCATTATACCCAATCGTAGGCAACCTCATGGTTGTCTAAGTCCGGAATCCCCTGCCCCCGCCAACGTTTATCCCCTTCCGGGGAAAGCGCCCCAATATCATGGAATATCGCCAATGGCACAAGCATCCGCTGATACTCAGAGGGAAGCTGCTCGTATAAAGCCTTAACCTTACTCAATTCTTTACGATATGCTGCAAGACGCTCAGCCTTTTCCGCACCACTCCAAGAATCACCTTTGGCCTGAACTTCTTTAAGGTGAAAGAAAAGATACTCCACATCGTTATCATTAAAATTTATTAACCGATACGCATTCTCGACCACGTGGACCATATGGGTCTTCTTGCGTAAATTGATACTAGAAAGATGTGCCGCAAGCATATGCAAATACCCAGAATCCTTTGGATGTTCCTTTGCCAATTCCAGCAAACGCCTTCTCCCTGACTGAAGCTGCCGTCTATCCTCTTGAGCCAAGGCATCCTGTGCGCTATCGACATGTCGAACAATGTCGACAAAATCAAATTCAGACTGAATAACCAATATCCGATCAGAAACACCCTGAGGCAACTGCGCCCTGTCGTGACTTCTAGAAAGAACTCCTCGGGTTCGATACAACCCCGCCCCTCCTGAAAAATATTTTCTTGGAACGGTCTGTTGAGTCGTTGGATCCCAATCCTCCTTAATGTAGTTATATGCCCCCTTCTTGAATGCTTCGACATATTGTGCCCAAATTTTATCCTTGGCAGACTTGTCCTTGATATCTACTCCCGCAACTTTGTCACGATCAACATAAGACCGGCCAAAGATGCTTTCCTTAATCTTATCCTTAAACCAAATGGCCAGAATAAGGGAATGGTAGACCTGCCTTAACTGCGCGAAATTCTTACCCTGATTAACTTCCTTCTCAAGAATCGGGATCACAACCTCACGAATGATGTCAGATCCGAGCTTATTGGTCGCTGGCGTGATTTGCCCGGCAACGACCACGTTTTTATCGAGAGCCAGGTAATCCTCTTCCAGCAAAACCTTGAGTTTGCTCCCAACAACATACGCCGCGTCCTTAGTCTCATATATGACGGCCTTCTCTGGAACAATCCAAACCTTGTTGAAAGTATCGACAGGGACATCTGCTGTCCCGAATCTTTTCCTGGCTTCGGCATAGACCTTATCCCAAAATTCCTTACCGATATTTTCTTCCGGATAAATTACCGATGCCGTTATCTGTTTAAGCATGTAATCCTGCGCCAAGAGATCCCGTCCCATCTCGGTGACACCAAAGCCATCCGGGATGATGCGGTCTTTCTCATAAGGTGAAAGATTCACCCACAAGTCTTTTTCAGGAACTGTGATCGAGGCCAGGAAATACTTAATGAGGCGCGTCGATGCCGCTTTTAGGCTTGCTGTCGAAGCCTTCAAATCACCTTTATCGAGAATAAAGTCGAGCTTGAATGGATTATCAGGATGGACTTTAATACCCTTAAGAAGAGAGGGATTAAAAGTTTGGCTCAGATTAATCCGAGCACCGGGCTGAGGCAATAAAAGTATTTCCTGAGCGCAAGCGAAGCGAACCGGCACAATCCCGTTATTTAACAAGAATGCCGTGAGAACACAACATGCCATTAATCTACGTCCCATCGAAAAATTATTCGAATTGTTAGATTTCAGCATATTCTCAATGTTTTGGGAATTTCTAAAAGCTACAAAAGTATAAACCCGGTATGAATTGATCTGATTGGAGAACACCCGCTTACTTCATCAATTCCTCAAATACAGGCATATTCGTCGGGCTTACGGGTGTAATATCCCGGATCACAGGCGACAGTCCCTGGATGTTGACCATGGAGGGATCCTGGAACTTCACCGGCAGGGGCATGCCCGCGCCGTCCACCTTAATGGTAATTGTCATGTGCGCATCGTTGAGGTTGATGCCGCCGACGTTGTCTTTGACCTGGGCATTGTCGCCTTTATTGCGTTGATCCCGCAATTTTTCATAATATTTTTTAATTCCCGCCAGGGCCCGCAATTTCTGCTGCAACCCGGCCTTCCTTTTTTCGGCAGCAAGGACCTTGTCCGCCGCTTTAGGATCAACCAAAGACACGTTTTGATTATTCACTATCGGATTCCGACTATTGGCCGGAGTGTTCTGATCGGCCCCCAACGCAGCCTCAGCAGAAGCACGCGCCATAGCGGCCTTATATGCGGGGCGCCTCTTCATTTCAGCCCCGATACGTTTCACGGATTTCATGATCTCCTGCCCCGCAAAACCAAATTTTTCCGTGACCGACGAAAACGCACCACCCAAAGTAGCAAGGGCCATAACCCCGGCCAAGGATCTGATCAACCATAGGGATGTGACTGCGGGGATCGCCAAAGATGCCGGCAGCATCATGGGAAGAAATATAACCGCCGCCACGCCTAAAGTCGCACCCAGGAAGATCTTAAACGCGATGGCCTTTGGATCTTTGGTGAACATGGCCCATAAATTCATCCCATCTACCTGCAAGCGCTTATTGCCGTCTGCATCCGTCACTTCTTTGGTAAAAGCATTATGGACATCGCCACCGGTAAGCCCCCCAATCCCGGTGAGAAGATACAGTAATGTCACCACCGGACCATACGTCTTGGTAAAAAAGAATCCGGCAAACCAACCAAGGATCGTTGAGATAAGAATGATACTTTCAAAAGGGATAGGTATGGCGCCCGTGATCTTGCCATGCCCGTTTGTGTCGACCTCGGTCTCATAACTATAATCCATCAGATAACCCCTGAAAACCAGGAACAACCCCAGTATCCCGACCAGAGGCCCGACCCACATGATATTCGCCGAAACCAACCCCATAAAACTTAATACGCCCAGGGCCGAACCAACGGCAACGCCAACCGCCCCTGCGATCTTGAATGCCTTGATCCTCGGCTCATTAATACTGCTGACCCATGCCATATTGGTTGCGCTCTTGAATCTTGATTCACTGTCCATAAACCCCTGGATCATGGTCTTCACGGTCGCAAGAAATTTAAAGACCTGGTTGCTCGTGGAATGCAGCGTTCTCATAAAATATGTGGGCATGCTGGCCGCATAGGCAAACTTTTCGAAAGTCCCATAAATCCCTACCACAACCCCAACCCAGAAATTCCCCCATGTCCGCCATTGAAACAGATAATTCAGAAAATTGATCGACTGCATGGACAATAATGCAAGGGGAACAAACATCGCGACCGGCACCAAAAAGGCGAAACCGCTAAACCCCTGAAGCCCAGGCAAAAACAGCATTAATTTATTGGCAATCTGTGACAGCTGATAATGATTATATAAATTAAAATTGCCCCTTTTCACGTCAACCCCGACCTTGGGATTAAGATTAAGCGTAAACGGAGCAATGCCCATTAAAAGCTCGGTCACGTTCGCGATATAACGCGATGTTTCTGTGCCAAAGATCGACTCCATGAGCATCGCGGGCCGCGGCCACAACCACTTTATATTCCAGCGCTGCGTAGCCACCAGCCACGGATATCTTCCCAATGCGCCATCCAGACTCGAGCTGTCCTCAACGGGTGTTGATTTCTCCCTGACCGCAACGAGCGGATTGGCGCCGATCTTGCCGAAGCAACTCGGAATGAACGCCATGACCCTGCTGAATATGTGCTGGCCGAGCGCGTAGATCCGTACGATCGGAAACGCGTTATGATTACTGGAAGAAATGATCAATCCCGGATTCATAATGACCTGCTCGGGATTACGCCCGACCTCGGACGCGAAAAAAAGCCTTGTGAACGAATGCCCCGTATAAACCCGCACCCCTGCATCCATTAACCATGCCAAGCCCAGGAAGCTATACATAAATCTGGCAATATTCGGGCTCTTGAACTGCGAAACCTGATTATCCTGCCGGGCATCAACCATGGAAACAACCGCCTCAGCGCGGGCGCTTTCCTCGACATACAGCATCATCTGATAAATATCGAGGAACAACCCCGCCGCCGACCCGTTCGACAAAGCCAGAATATCGTTAATGTTATTCTTCCTGAATTCAAAGAACGCTTTGGAAACATCGCGCATTTCCCTGGAGAACAGCACCGCCCTTGTTCCGTCCGTGGTCGTAATGACCTTTACCCCCGGCTGCGCGTCCAGTGCCGCCCGGTATTTAAGCCTCAAGCGGTCCACGATCGCCTGATCATCCGCATTATTCGTCCTAAACGCCATGAGCTTTTCAAAGGACCTGGCAACATAGGTATACCCGGAAATATCCTCACGAAAATCCCCGGGGTTTTCCAGGCCCCGCCAGGTACAGAACTTGTTGGGCCCGCCCCAGATCATGCCGTACTGCATTATCCCGCTGGTCTTAAGTTTGGCGGACTTCTGATAGAACGTGTACTTCTTTTTGAACGTCACGTTATCGGGCTGATCATCCGACAGGCTCTCGGCAGCAAGTTTCAGCGACCCGTATCTCCCGAACATGTCCAGCGCCAGCCTGTAATATTCATGATCGTTATACTCCAGCGCGGCGAACAAATGCATGTTCAACACATCCTCACCGACATCGCGCAACATGGATATATTATTAGGCAAAAATTCGTTCATGAACGCCGCCAGCGCGTCTTCCGCCGCCGTCACAACATTGGCTGGCCGCCCCCTCGCCCAATCCCGGAACGCCACGACAACATCATCCGTATCCTGCATCTTCTCCATGACCTCTTTGAACGCCTGGAACGCCTCTTTATCTTCAAGAGTTAATAACATATTAAGAATATTCTCACGCGCATCGGGAAGTTTGCGCAACAAATAGCCCAGCAAACTGGTCTCTGCCAACTTTTTGTTCGCTTTGAACTGGGTCTCTAGCCATTCTTTTTCAGCCCCGACGAATTTCGTCCTGTCGACGATATTCTTTAGAGTCATCGGAAAATCATTAACACCATACGCGGCCACAAGGATCGCTTCTTTCTCATTGATCTGCTGCTTTGTTAACCCGGCTGACTCCAGGAACCGACGGAAATCCTTTCGCAATTTCGGTAAAAACTCCCTGGCGCCCGCGATGTTATATGTCCCCACCGGACCATATTTAAATAATGTCGCGTTGACCTCTTCATTGTGCGACACCACATTGGTCGTAACACCAGGAAGAACGGCAAAAGGTGAAATAACAGGATTGGTAAATGAAATAGTCTCCAATATATGAAATAAATATTCCCTGGCATCAATGAGCTTCGGCTCGATGAGCGTAAAAGGGCGCTTGAGCTTTACAAGCTCCTCGTTGGGAAGACTCAGGTATTCACGGCCATCCTTGTCTTTCTGACCGTGGCCGTTGACCACAAAAAATTTCTCAAAGTCACGCGCCGCAGAAACCAGCTTATCCCAACCAGGATCCCCTTCCTTGATCCCTTTACGATAATAAGCAAGAAACTGAACCGACGCCGTCCACGACGCCACCTCGTCCGGACCCAATAATCCGGTTCTCCCAAGCTTATACTTGAAATCATGAGAAAGCTTATCTTCGAGCATCCACTGCAAGGGCAAAAGGGCCCCGCGCGAATGCTGGTACTGCAGAAGATTAAAGATCATCTGCCCATAGAACTTCCCGAAGAAATTACTCTTCACGCCCGGAATATTCCGGATAGGTCGAAACAGGAACACCGTCTGCCACCCACCGGTACGCACCCGCCAATAAGCATTCCAGATCTTGTCGGCATACACGCGATGGGATTTAAC
The DNA here is from genome assembly GCA_903836515.1 of Candidatus Omnitrophota bacterium. GTDB lineage: Bacteria > Omnitrophota > Gorgyraeia > Zapsychrales > Fredricksoniimonadaceae > Fredricksoniimonas. Next base: position 5,835 of record CAILQW010000052.1, read on the forward strand.
GAACAGGACAACGTAATACGCCACCATGAGCGTCACCGGGATCAGCCACCAGAGCAGAGTGCCTGTGACCAGCGTTCCAAACGCCGAAAAAGAAACAGCCATACCTTTACCGAACAGCAATTCCGCAAATAATGCCACAATGGCCGTACCACCAGTCCATTCGGCAATAGAGAATTTCTTATGAGAAGCGTATTTATATGTCGACACCAGAAGCGGCAAGAACCCCCAGGCCGCCGCCAGCACAATAACGCCAAGCCCCACCGAACTGGCCCAGGCCAGGCCCAGGGCGACCGGCGTCAGGATCGCACGCGCCGCCACAATAGCGCCACGCGCGTACTTGTTCTCGATGCCATAAAAATCTTCTAAAGACGTCTGCAATCTATAGGACCTTTTCCCCTGTTCATCATAGAACTTAAGGCTCTTGGGCGTAACCATCGGATAATTGGCCTCAATGAGCTCCCGGTTCCATTTCTCACGTTGACGGACATTAATATTATTCTGGGAAAGTTTTATCCTCAACGCAACCGCCATCGGATCAGGGCTTTGCATATCAGCTTCTTCATGCAAATGCGTGTTAGCCATCCGCTGATTCAAATATTTAAGAGGATCTTTAACCCCGGATTCCTCCATCGCGGCAACAAGAGCCCCAGGCGTCATTGTTTCATTGAATTCACGCGCCTTGAACTTCATGGTCCCCAAGGTACGGCTCATCAGCCAACTGGCCGGCCCCATGGCTAATTCAGGAACGATCCGACGCATGATCCACATATGCGAACCGCCCTTCCAGGTCTTGACCAGCTCGTTGACAAAATACGCATAGGAATTCTGTTCCAGACGGTTTTGCTCGGTGGCCTTCAAAAACGGATCCATCACGGCTGAATAAGGGCCATGGACGAATGCCTCTACCTTCTTATTGTCAGCCGCCACATTCTTGATACACATCAGCTCCCAGTAAAGAGACTCTCCTGCAAGGGCCATGGCCAGCGATCGCTGTTCCTCAGTCCAGGGCTGCGTCGCTGTCAGAAGGCTCTCAACCTCGGCTTTCCAGTCAGCCACCTGCTTAAGGTAGAAATCCTTATTAAGCGGATCCTGCTCTGCTGATGCCAACGCCTTCAAGAAACCATCATCCGCCAAATATCCCTGCGCCAATACCAGCCGTTTCCTTAAAAGATCTTCGTTATTCTGCAACGCCAGCATCATACCATCATAAACTTTAGTATTCCCGTCCCTCACCGCGTCATCGACCATGCCCCCGAAGAATGTCGCCGACGTCGCGTCAAACATGATCTCGCTCAGCGAAAGATTCGGCTGAATGTCCGGCTTATTGCCACCAGGTTCAGTGATGCGTTTATACAACCCCGGTGAAAATGGCTTTCCAAAAATACTGGCCCAATTATTGGTAAAAGAAACCGACTTCCAGAAGCGGGTATGATGATGAAGCTCGGTCACGGCCCTGTCTTTCGCGGCCCTCATCTTTACCGGATCACTCTGATATTCCGGATTGGCCTCAATGGCATTGAATTGCATGATCAGGCGCCTTGAAAGCAGCAGCGTCGATGCCGCGATCGCGCCGTCCGTCCCCAGGGAGATCCCCTGCGTCTCGGACGGCGGCAGGAACAGTAAATTGAAGTAGACTTTCTCACGGAAAGTCGTCGGCTCGGAATCCGGCAGCATAATATTGGGATTAAACTTCCGGTCAAAAACATTGTGGTCGAAAGAATATTTCAAAATTCCGTCAACACGCTCCTCCCGGCGGTCCCGCTCATCGGGAACGATCGAAGGATTGAGCATCATAAAACGATAGAACTCGCTGAGGATCGCCGTCTCTAATTGCTCCCTGCGAAAATCCTGCATGCTGTCGCCGAGCCTGGGGACATCGGAACGGATCTGGGATATCAGCGGCAATGCGATCCGGTCTTCACAATATGCCTGTATCCGCTGTTTTACCGTCTCTCCATTGGCCGGGTTCTGAACATAGGCCTCGATATCCGTGTACCCTTTCGCTAAAAGAGTCCGGTACATCCCCACCTCGGGGTCAGGAAATGTTTTTTCCAGCGGCTGTTCACCTCTCACGGCCCGGTTAAGTAACAGGTCGCGCACATCACCAAAAAGCATGTCCCACTGGGTCGCGCGATTCAGAACATTCGTGGTCCTGCCTCTCACTCCGGCCATCAGCTCGATCAGTTTGCTATCTTCCACCCAGCCTTTACTGAAAGCATACCGCAAGGCCACCAATGACGGGTAATCACTCTCATACTCCGCCCTCTGGTCCGTAACCCACGGCAGGTCAAAATCCGGGGCAGGCGCGATATCCGCGATGTTCTGGGGAACCTCGTCAAAAGACACCTCACCTTTATTGAAAAGTGCTACCAGGCTGTCAACCTCATCGGGCGTAAAGAATCCGGGCGTACTCGACAATAAAGTCCTGAGCCTGTCCCCGGCCACCTCACGGCTGCTGTCTTTCCCGACATATTGCTTAGCAACCACCGCCTTGTTCGTGGCAATGAACACGCACCATTTTTCAGCCAGGCCATCAGGAAGATCCGTGTCTTTCTTCTTCCCTTGCGTGCCTTCCATCTTCTTCATGACCGACAACCGGGGTGCGTTCATCCTGATGGTCCGGCGGCGGAATCGGAACGAAGACAGGATACTCAAAAGCGCCACCCCTATCAGGGGCAACATCAGATTGATCGGACGCAGCACATAATCCCTGATCCAGTTCCTGTAGGGAGCCGGGTTATAATGTTTATTGATCATTTTCCCGACTTCAGGGGTATTAAGATTCATGACATCAACCGCGGGTGACACCGCCGACATCATCTCTTCCATCGTTTTCTTGACATCGATCGTACGTCCGGGCTGGCCCGGAACTTCGGCCACAAAGTCAGAGACTTTGATCCCGAGTTTGGTCATTATCCCGGCGACCGGTGTATTTCGGAAGACATTGATATAAGGCTTGCCGAAACCACTTAATTCAACAGAACCATCATCCGTCATGGTTCCCATCGGGAACCCGTTGACAAATAACCGGTGGATATACGGACGGTCCTTCGTCGCCCCCGGATAACCCACCTCCTTGATAAGGCGAAACATCAGGCCATCGCGGAACATGGTCTTCACCTCAAAAGAACTCTGCGGCATATCAGAAGCATTCTTGCCTTTAAGGATATTCGGTAAAGCATCGATCCTTAAAGGAATATTAGACATGGAATAAAGAACGTACCCCTGAACCCCGAATCGTTCAGCGATCAAGCCATCGATCCCCATGCCATCTTCACCCCGGCCATAGTAATAACGAAATGTCAGATCAACAGGATTCGTAATAATACGACCATTATTATTCTCATGTATGGAATAATAGTCGAATGACTTGTCCTTCTCACGATGTTTAAGCCATTGCGTCTCACGAACAACCCAACCCTTTTCCTTACTGCCCTCCGTGGGGACCCATACAGCCACCTCACCAGACTGGATCAGCGGCGAACGGCCATGATCCAGCGAGGGCGCATCTTCATTCTTCATGAACCGAACCGTCCCCTTCGAATTGATCTCTATCTCCTTAGATGGCAAAGCGTTCCCTCCACCATAATAAATCGTACTGATAAGGTCTTTTGAAGACTCATCTTCTTTTTCCAGACCTTTGGTCAAACGGTAAGTTTTGACCTCAATAAACCCGTCGTCCTTGTTATTGCCAAAATGCCGGTAAGACAACCGGGGCTTATATTTCTCAAAATCAACGACCGTGGCAAGCTGAAGCTCTTTTTCCAGATCACCTATGAGTAACCCCGATCGTTCTGTTTCCACTTTATTGAACTCACCCAGCACGGTCCGTTCATACGCCGCCGTGGGTTTATCACCATCGAACTCCGTATTGACAATAACCAAAGACTCCTGCATATCCTGGCCGGCATGAAAAACAATAACGCGGGCCAAAGGATCAACATCCGGCGGCAGTGTACTGCCTTCACGGGCCGCCGCGAGCCGGTAAAACATATTGTCGCCATTGTTTTCATTGTTCTTATATGAGGGAACAAATCGAATATCACCCGGTGCGATCCCGATCTCTTTGGCAAGCTTCTCAACACTCTCCTTCAATTTCCCTGAAAGAGGCCCAACCCTTTTCTGCAATGTTTCCATTCCGATCGGCGCCAGATTCTCGGCCGTCGAGATCGTTTTTCTAATCGACAGATTCAATTTCCCATCAACATCCTTAGACTGAAGCAAATACGACTTCAACTTTCCGTCTTTGGTATAAATATCCGCCTTATACTGTTGTCCCGGCCCGTTCTGATATCTCACCAGATTAATAGCCCCAATCTCTTTATTGGTCAGAAGATCGATAATATACACCTTCTGCAATTGCCGGGCCGCATTAGTCTTTTCGGCCAGAATGAACGTCCGGCCATCAAGACCCAGCGCCTGCCGGTCCTGCGCAGCGATATTAAGTGTCTTGCTTGGGCCGGCATAACCCGTAACCCTGCTCCAGTCAACCACATACTGGGTCTCCCCGTTCGCGCCCTTTCTAACTTCAAAATTAAATATTTTACGCTCGCCACTCTCAAGATAACCAGCGATATACTCCCCCCTGGACGGCCGGCCATTCTCAAAATGTGACGCAAAGAATTGTCCGCGCAAATTGCCAAAAGCCCTGGCCTCCTGGTCGGACACAGGCGCATTAGGATCCTGAGGCGTCTCAACAGCGAAAACAGCGTCCACCACCCCGGCGATCCCGCGGCGCACCACAACAGTCACATGCTTCCCGTCAAGATCAACAAAAGAATTCTCAAGCGTTGCCGTCGCAATAGTAATGCCGGGCGCCATCAGCTTGCTCAAGTTCTCTTTGCCCTTGCCAGCCTCGGTCCCGATTTCCACCTGATCGATCGTCATCTGAGACGAGAAATAAATACGTTGGACAGACTCCATCTTTCCGGCTGGCCCCCCGGCCTTCTGACGCACCATCGTGATCTGCCTGGCAACACCTTTAAGATAATTGAAATCCCTTTGAACCTCTTGCAACGTGGCATATTCGACCACGGGCGGGCGGGAATCACCGGCAACACGGTCATAAATGATCTGATAATGCGACGCCAGCTTGGCCGGGATCTGACCGGTCAGCCACGTCTCATACTTCCCCCCATACCTCCGGATCTCACGGCCAATCGTGTCCCCATTGGCGCCGAGTACCAGGATCTCTTTTACGCCAGCAGCCAGAAGTTCCTGATTCGTTATTGGCGCAATACGTCCGCGTTCCACCACCTGTGAAGGCCGGTCAACAGGCTCATTAGCTTTCAGAAAAGCTTGAAACACTTTGAACGCCGGCTTGTACCTGCCCCATACGTCCATCAACCCGTAATGCCCCTCCTCGGGTACACCCTCTTTGGCCTTCCAGGCTTCATCCCCTGTCTCCATCCCGTAAGACCCAACAAAATTCGCGTCCTTGATCGAAGCAATATTCCTCAAAGCAATCTGATAATTTGCAGCCTGGGTCTTTTGATCATCTTTCCCTGTCAGACTATTCCAGGAGGAAAACCCAAACTCGGATAAATAAACCCGCAAATTCGGATTGACCCCGGGAGTTTTGCCATGGATCAACGCCAGGAGTTCCTTGATCGCCGAAGTCGGATCAACACCGCGATAAACATTCAGGCCAATCTCATCGACCCCTGCCTTTGAAAGCCTGCGCAATACATCAATCGAGGGGACCTCACCGTGCGCCGTCGTTACTATAATATTCGGGTTGATAGAATGAATCGTATGCGCCGCCATTTCCAGCGCATTGTACCAGGTACTAATATTGCCGTTAAACCAGTCCTTTTCATGATAATTATATTCATTCCCCAGCTCAATACGGCTCCCCTTGGGATACTTGCCAAAATGCTCTTTAACAAATTTCGTGAACGAACCGCTCTTGATATCAAATTTTTCGCCCGTGCCAATGCGGTCTTCATGATACGGGATGCTCACCACAACGCTGATCCCGGCATTCGCAAGCTTGTTCAAAATTACGGCTGATGTGATCGGCGTATAAATCCGCACAGAATTGACCCCAAGATTCTTAAGCACATCGATCTGCGCAAGAACAGCCGGCACATTATCATTCCAATCCCAAGTCCTGCGATCAAAGCCTGCAGGGATGGGAGACCAGGTAACACCCTGTGAGACCCTACCGCTATCAATATAAGTTGAAGATACTTTACTCGTGAACCCGACCTCAGGCCGCGACATCAGGTCTGCCTGATTCAAAGACTTGGCAGATACCCACTGAACCTGTTCCGCGCCCTTTGGTCCTTTAAAGATAACCAATCTATTGGCCTTCTTGAATTCGGCCATGGTATCTGCCGGATGAACCGGGAGCGAGAGTTTTGGAGCAACCGCCTTCTTAAGGATCACCATCCTCTTAAGGCCATCAGGTTTAGCCCTATCGACCGGAACCATCGTTGTTTGGCCCTTCGCGATCCACCGCACAAGAAGGTTTTCCGAATAAAAACCATTGGCTTTCTGCTCCGGCGTCACATTGCCTTTCACATAGACCTCGACCTTCCCCGTCACCAGGTTCTCGACCTCGATCCCGCCATCCGCCAATGCCTGCAAATGCAAATTGCGCTCTTGCAGGGTTATAGCCCCCGCCTCAAAAACACCGACCACGCGGCCACCCTCGACCTTGACCATGGCCTTACGGCTCATCTCCACCGCGCCATCCGGCAATATGACCCTGGCCATATTGCCCTTCAGGGCACGGACATTCTTGCTCCCGTTCTGCAAGGCACGGTCAAGCGACACAAACTCCTTGCTGTTGCCGGCCACTTCAGGCATCCGCCCATCCAGATAATAAATAACCCCAATACCATGCATGCCCTTGTTCACAACCTCCTCAAAAAGCGGGCCCGGGATAAATCTTTCCCCCTTGCTTGTCACCCAAACCTTGCTTGTGGTACGGCGCCCCGGCAAAGTGGTACCATCAAATGTCTTGCGCTGGTCCTCATCAAGGTGCGCCACGATCCAGCGAAGGTACGCAGGGCCATTATCAAGGGTCGTTATCGCATTGGCATTATTCTTCGTATAATTAGGAATCTTTTCATTCAGCAATCCCAAATTAACCAATGGATCCTTTATTGCGCTCTCAATCACCCCGGGGATACCATGCCTCGGCCCTAAATCCTTACCTGGCGTGATAATCTTTATCCCATGATTCTCGACCATATTATTCCTCAGATCCGGCTGGCCCTCCGTAAGGGTCTCTTCGTTCTTTTTAACATCTGAACCGGAACCTTTATCCCCGTCCCGTGTCACCGCCTCGGACGTCAGCGTGCTATCCATCGCGGCTGGCCCTTCAACAGCTTTACCCGGCAGCTTAATACCGTTCCCGGTAGAATCTGGCGGGTCTTGCTTTATTTCATTCTCTTGACCCTGAACATCCATGGGTACAAAAGACTTGACCTCCCTTTGCGACAAAGACGGCACCCTGTTTTCCTCTACCTGTGTCACCTTGCCGTCTTCCCCGATCAAAACCCCCACCTTCGTGTTGTTGTCATTATAATTCACACCCCAGATCACGATCTGTTCCGCCGTTCCCTGGGCGTCACGACGAAAATCATTCGCATTGCGTTCAAAATACATTGTCGCCGTCTTGCCATTTTTAAGGATCATGCCGATAGGTATGTTTTCAGGCAATGGCGGCGTCACCATGACTGACGACGCATGGCCATCAGCATCGACATACTCCACCTTGACAGGGTCAGCGCCGGTCACTTTATGATTAAGCCAATACTGCACCTTGGCCGCCTCGAGGGTATAAATCAGAACATCCTTGGTATAATCCTTAAGCTCATCTTTGCCGGGTGTCGGAATACTTTCAGCAGTATGTATATCGCGGATCCGGCCTGAAAAACGATCACGGGTATACGCCATGATCGTTCGCCCCTGTTCATCCACGCCCTTCTGGATCATCTTTTCCGCCGATTGATTCTCTTCATATTCTTTGTTGGAAAGAACAGCGACCATCCTGTTGTTCTCGTAGTCACGCGGGGCACGCGGCGACGTGAACACAAACTCAACTTTGGAAGGATCTTTCCTGTCAATGATGATGCCCCTGACATAACCGCCGCCCTCTTGAGCCAGTTTGAGATATCTGTCAACATCACCGGGTTTGAACATGTTGAATGTTTTATCATCCGCCAGTTTCACCAACACATCACGGTCTGTCGGAAATTGACGCTCGATGACCAGAAAAATCTTATCAGGATCCTGGTTCTCATAAGCTTTTTGATAAAAATTGATCTCCCTCGCGCCATATTTATAATCAAAACCACCATGAAAAGGAAGGGCTCCCTTGGAGCCGAAAATAGGACCAATAACAGGAATGCGTGTCGTAAGACCAAAAATCGAACTCATTGTATTAATGACCCCGACTTTAATGATCCTTTCCGCACCAAAAACAAATTTTTCATTGTCAGCCCCATAGACCAGGGGTGCATTCACCGTCGACATCCCTAACAATACTCCCGGCAAACTCTGATGATCCCTGATCAGCCAGGTCTGTTGATTCATGTTCTCAAGCTTGTGTTGATTATAAAACTTCTCTAAAAACACATTCCCGACATAAAGAAAACTCATGGTCGATAAATTACCCGCCTGAAGAATCCCCTTGACCTCCAGCTCCTGGGCAAAAGGCAGTACCGGCTTGATATTCGCATGCCATCCACCCGTTATAGGAATACTCTTAAAAGTTCCTATGCCCTGGTAATAATTCGGTTCCAGCGCGACATTGACCGGCAGCTGGGCATCCCGGCTCTTGGCCTTCATGGTCTGCTCTCGCTGTTTACGCCCATATTCAGGATCATTCGCCGCCTGTTTATCCGTGGTGGCTACAACCAAGTCTTTAGCCGACTGCCGGGCAAGATTCTCTTGATTCGAGAGCGCTTTCAAGCTATCCGCCGAACTTCCCGCTTGACTAAGACTGTTGATTATTCTTTGATTCTCCCGGACTTCAGCCATGAACGCACGTTGATACGCAGTATGCTCCGGCGAAACAGCCTGTTCAGAACGGTTTGAACCGCCCTTGACAGCTGCTGTTGGCGCAGGCACCATGGCCACCGATTCTGTCTTTCCCTCATTAAAGATCGCCACAATGACCTTGCCATCATCGGTTGGAAAAACATTTTTAGGCAAACTATCAAGATCCTTCACATCCCCCATCTTGATCAACATGCCTGCCGTGATCTCCATCTTACGATCACCGCCGACAAAGATCTTATGCCCTATCAGGGAATGCTTCGGCGTGACCAGTTCGAAGCCATCAGGAACAACCGCCTTGGTTTCTTTCCCCGTCCATCGATCCATCAATGTTCCTGCCGGCTTCACCGCCGCCAAAGAACCCGGTACGGCCACCAAAGGCTTCTTCACCGTCGTCTCCAAAGGATTGACACCCGTCACTATTTCTACAGCCCTGGCTTGAGTCTGATTGAGCGCCATCACAGCAGGCTGTATGACCGACCCCGCCGCAGAATACAAGCTGAGTACCAGAACAAGCTTCTTTGTAAACTTGTTGAGCCACTGGGGCATCTGGGCATAATCCTGCACCCCCTGTTGTGTCAGCTTTGCGGCATGGTCCCGCGCCTCAACATAATCTTTATATGCCGTTGCGGCGTCATCTTGAGCTTGCTTTAATCGACGCTCCAGCTTTTGGGGATCAACACCTGGTGATTTTTTGCGTGTTTCTTTTTTTGGTCCGAAAGCTTTGCCTTCCGCGGCATCAAGCAGTGTGACTGCGGCCATATCTATACGTACTAACCCAATCTTGGTCAATGTTGACGCCGCATGATCTGCCGGAACCATATTGAGCATGGACATGTCGGGCGCTACCATACCGCCGGAGAAATACTTCCGCGGCAGGGTTTCCTGTGTAGCCGTATCCATCTCTTCTTTGATGTAGTTGAAAACGCCGGTCTTGTACGCTTCCAGGTATTGACGGTAGATCCGGTCTTTAGCCTGCGGATCATTCAAGGCGATCCCCGCCACCTTGCTTTCATCCACATACATCTGCCCCAAAAGGCTTTCTTTGAGGGTCTTTTTAAACCATGTGGCCAGGATCATGGAATTGTAAATCTGGCGCACTTCCGCGAAATTGGACCCCTCGTTCACTTCTTTTTCAATGACGGGGACAATGACGTTGCGCACGACATCCGATGCCAGCTTTCGCGCCGTCGAACTTCCTGTATCCGTCACAGAAGACCCTGAAAATTGCTCCTTATTGGCCTCAACTGCCATGAAATCCTGCTCCAGCATGACCTTCAAATGGCTGCCCACCAAAATCGCCGTGTCATTTTTCTGATAAATATCCGCTTTATCGGCCGTGATCCAGACTTTATTGAATGTATCTACCGGAATATCGGCAGTCCCGTACGCATCGTGGGCTTTCTTATAAACCTCAGCCCAAAATTGTTTGCCTACAGGAGTTTCCGGAGAGATCAACGAGGCAGTGAATTGTTTTAAGAGATAGTCCTGGGCCAGAAGATCACGGCCCATCTCGGTCATGGAGAAATTATCAGGGATGATACGGTCGGCTTCTTTAGGCGAGAGGTTCACCCACATATCTTTGTTGGGGGTGATCAACGAAGCCAGGAAATATTTGATGAGCTTCTTGTATTCTTCCTTCTTGGCATCAGGAACAAGGACCTTCTGGCCCTGGCTCATCACGAAATAAAGGTTGAACGGATCTTTGACGTCAACCCGCAGGCCCAGCATCAAGGGCGGCGTAAACGGGTTAGTGACACCCACCATCTCACCGGGCTTCGGTAAAAGCGTCTGCGTATAGCCTGTCTGCGCAGGAATAAGGCTGACGAAGGCGATTAACACCGCCATCGCGATAGCCTTAAACAGTTTCCAGTGCAACAGGTTCTGAAACATAGCTTTTCTCTGAAATCTTGGTTTTACTGAACGAATCCTTTAATCAAAACTTTCAGGAGATTTGTCTTAAATATACTATATTAAAATTATAGAAACAAGGTGCGGCAAGGCTTAAAATCAATAATTTACATAAAAAACTCAATATAATCAAGGACATTGCATCCAATGCAATTTATTGCCATAACAATACAGTTCATCGCAAAATATACGGTTAATATTCCTGGCTAGCGCTTGCGACGGCAGGTGTAGAGCACAGAACCTCCCAAAAAAGGGATACCTTCAAGGGCCGCTTCAATTTTATCGCCCAACGGCGTCAGTGATCGAACCGCTTCAGGAAAAAGAAAACAAAACCCTGTCCGCTCCACGCTGAAGAAAGCCTTGAGCACGTCCAGTTCGCGCCAGGGGAAAAAACACCGCTCTCCTTGTGTCAAGGCCTGATAGATGAACACATAGGGATGACGAAAGTTAGGTTCGATCAAAAAAAGACACCCGCCCGGCTTGATGACGCGCGCGAGCGCCTGGGCACCGCAACGAAGCCCACCCAACGGCACATGATGCCAGATATTGATCGCATACGCACAGTCCACGGAGGCCTCAGGCAAAGGGATTTCTTCAGCTGTTCCTTGTAGATATTTGAGGAAGGCATGCCCTGGGGCATACCGCGCGCAGGCATGTTCGACATACGCCGCCACAGGCTCCACGCCATAGAACATCACGTCGGGAAAACGTTTTCCGACCTGCGCCATGGTCTGACCGGTACCGGATCCCAGTTCAAGGACGCTGGCACCCCGGACAAGGCCCTGGGCCTTCAAAAAATCTGTCACGCAAAGCTCACGGCGCGCCATCATCCGGCCCTGACAACGCGCCTCCATGACATCAGGAGAAAATCCGCGAAAAAAGCCGTCTTTCCGGGTCATGATGCCGCAAGCCTCACACGGTATTTACGCACCATCCGCTCGGGATGATACGACGCTTTGGCGATCTTGAGCGCCAGGTTGCCCATGTCCTGCTCAAAATTGACATGCGTATACTTTTTAGGCAGAATATTGGCAAATTGATTATACATATACTGATAAATCCCCTTGAACTTCCGTCTTCCTTTGGCAAAATGCAGGGCAAAGGTGGTGTCATTGATCTCCTCGCCGATGATAAAACCCGCCGGCTCCCCCTCGACGTAATAGATTCCGCCGCACAACACAAGCTCATCGTAAAGATCAAGCGCCTCGCGGCAGGAAAAATAATCCGTAGACGCAGGCTCCCCGCCGACATCCGCCTGCCAGCCGTCTAGTGTAGTGTTACCAACACTTCTTTACATTTGGCGATCTTTGTCAGAATTCGCTCAACCGACGCCGTCCAAACAAAGACGTGCGGATTTTGATTGTTCGTTTCAATGTATTGCATGATTGTTTTGATTAAGTCGGGGA
>CAILQW010000053.1 GCA_903836515.1 Candidatus Omnitrophota bacterium
TCCCCGTCTTGATTGAAGCAATCTATAAATTTATTGATAATCATAACCAAAATCCAAAAGTGTTCATTTGGAGTGCCCCGGTTGAGCGTATATTAGAAAAAATATCAAAAGTAAAGAAGTGTTAGGGACACTACACTAGGGAATCTTTCTCAAGAACATTACTTGCCATATAATTCTGCTTAATAAAATCAAATACTTCTGCCACAGTCTGCGCTTTATCAAACGCATCTTTAATACCAGCGGCCTCCTTCATCTGCCGAGGACTCATTTTTTCATAGCTTCCCTTGCCAATCGGCATTTCCATACTAACCCCGCCTGTTGGAGATGAAATCACTTCAACAGGTTTCACATTATCAGCAGGAATTTTAGGTTCAGACCTGGAACATCCGGAAGTAATAAGCCCTGCAGTAACTAAAACAAGCAAGTGGCGCGCAAATGAAAATATTGCACTACTACTCTTCTGCGCATTTTCCACGGCAGGTTTCAATAAAACACTTAAAATATCAAGCCTGGGAGCACCCGTCCCTACGGCTTGCTCGACAACAGGCACTTTCTTGACAACGGTCGCAAAAGCATTATCCAAGCCTCCCGAGAAATACTTGCGGGGGATGGTTTCCTGCGCATAGCGATCCACGTCTTCCCGGATCATGTTGTAAACACCGCTCTTGAAGGCAGACACGTAGTTCTGATAGATCTCATGGTTCACAGCCGGATCCTGGTCAATGCCCTTGACCTTGGAACGGTCACCGTACACCTTAGCCAAAATCGATTCCTTGAGCGCCATCTTGTACCAGGTCGCCAAGAGCATCCCGCTGTAGATCTGGCGCACGGGTGCAAAGCTTGTGCCTTCATTAACTTCCTTTTCAATGGCCGGGATAATGATCGCACGCATGATCGCCAGGGATATATCCCGGGTCTTGTCGGCCGGGGCATTCACACCAGTACCGGCCGCCTCATCCTTGAGGCGCCGGGTGGCCAGGTAATCGGTTTCGGCCATGACTTTCAGATGGCTTTCCACCACCAGCATCATGTTGCCTTTCTCATAAATATCCGCCTTGTCAGGCGTCACCCATATCTTGTTGACAATATCCGTGGGAACATCGGTCGTGCCGAATTTCTCATACGCCTGGCGGTAAACCGAATTCCAGAATTTCTTCCCGAGATCCGTGTCAGGATTGGTCAGGGAGGCCGAGATCTGCTTCAAGAGATAATCCTGGGCCAGGAGGTCGCGCCCCATTTCTGTGAGACCGAAATTGTCAGGGATGATCCGATCCTGCTCGTAAGGAGAAAGGTTCACCCACTGATCCGTATCCGGCGTGGCCAATGCGGCCAGGAAATACTTGATGAGCTTCTGATATTCAGCTTGCGCCGCATCACCCTCGATCTGCTTGTCGCCGCGGTCAATGATGAAATCGAATTTGAAGGGTTCATTGGGATGGATGACCATGCCCTTAAGATACGCGGGCGTAAATGCCGGCGTCAACGCGACTTGCGCGCCAGGCTGGGGCATCCAGGGCATCTGCGATGCCATGGCCGCAGGCATGAACGTGGTCATCAGAAACGGGACTAACAGCACGACAGCGATATAACGTTGCATCGTTTTCATCAAATATCTCCTGTCTTTCCGGAAAAAGCCACCTTGCATTCCGAATCCGGTAAGAAGTATACATTATATAAGGAAGAATTGACAAGTCAGGGCGAAAAAAAAGCCCCGGGGATTAGCCGGGGCTTTTGACAGGCACCCTAACGATCGGGAATTACATCATCCCGCCCATACCGCCGCCCATCCCGCCCATGCCGCCGCCCATCGGAGGCATGCCGGCTTTTTCCTTTTCAGGAGCATCCGTGACCAGGCATTCCGTGGTGAGCAAGAGACCGGCGATCGAGGCCGCGTTCTGAAGGGCCATGCGGGTCACCTTGGCCGGGTCAATGACACCGGATTCAAGCATGTCCACATACGCATCCTTGTTGATATCATAACCGACGTTCTTCTTTTCCTTCTTGAGGCGGTCCACAATGACCGACCCTTCAAGCCCGGCGTTCAGGCACAGCTGGCGGATCGGCGATTCGATGGCGCGCAGGATGATATCCGCGCCCGTCTTCTCGTCGCCCTTCAGCTCCAGCGCCGCAACCTCGTCCAGGCAACGGAGCAATGCCACACCGCCGCCAGGGACAATACCTTCTTCAATGGCCGCGCGGGTCGCGTGAAGCGCATCCTCGACACGGGCCTTCTTTTCCTTCATCTCGGTTTCCGTTGCCGCGCCGACATTGATGATCGCCACGCCGCCGGAAAGCTTGGCCAGGCGTTCCTGGAGCTTCTCCTTGTCGTAAGACGAATCCGTCTTGTCGATCTGGTTCTTGATCTGGGCAATACGGCCCTTGATGTCGACGGTCTTACCGGCACCCTCAACGACCGTAGTATTCTCCTTGTCGATCTTGACCTTCTTGGCACGGCCAAGGTCGGACAACTGGATGTTTTCCAGCTTCAATCCAAGATCCTCGGAGATCGCGCGCCCGCCTGTCAGGACCGCGATGTCCTCGAGCATGGCCTTGCGGCGATCGCCGTAACCCGGCGCCTTGACAGCCGCGCAGGAAAGGGTCTTGCGCAGGTTATTGACCACGAGCGTCGCCAGGGCCTCACCCTCGACATCCTCTGAAATGATCAGCAAAGGCGCGCCAGACTTGGCGACCTTCTCGAGAACCGGCAGGATCTCCTTGATGTTGCCGATCTTCTTTTCATAGATCAGGATGAAAGGATTATCGAGCTCGCACTCCATCTTTTCCATATCCGTGGAAAAATAGGGCGAAAGATAACCCTGGTCGAACTGCATGCCCTCGACGAGCTTGAGTTCGGTATTGATCGTCTTGGATTCTTCAACCGTGATGACGCCGTCCTTGCCGACCTTCTCGAACGCTTCAGCGATCTTCTTGCCGATAACGGTATCGGAGTTGGCCGCGATGGTGGCCACCTGTTCGACCTCGATCAGGTTCTTCATGTCAACCTTCTTCGACAGCTTGGTGATCTTCTCGATGACCGCCTCAACCGCCTTATCGATGCCGCGCTTCAAGGCCATCGGATTGGCGCCAGCTGTCACGTTCTTCAAGCCTTCACGGTAAATGGCCTCTGCGAGCACCGTGGCGGTCGTGGTACCGTCACCGGCGTTATCGGAAGTCTTTTCCGCGACTTCCTTGACCATGGCCGCGCCCATGTTCTCGAAAGCGTCCTCGAGCTCGATCTCCTTGGCCACAGAAACGCCGTCCTTGGTGACCGTCGGGGATCCGAATTTCTTGTCCAGGATCACATTGCGCCCCTTGGGACCTAGCGTGACCTTCACCGCCCGGGAAATCTGCTCAACACCGCGCAGCAGGGAACGACGACCTTCATCGTCGAACTGTAATATCTTTGCACCCATGTTCCTACCTCCTGATTTTTTGAATTCTACTATTCAATGATGGTTACTTGACGATCGCCAGAATCTCGTCTTCACGGACAATAAAAACCGAAACGCCTTCCTTGTTCTTGTGCTCGGTGCCGCTGTACTTGCCATAAAGGACAATATCGCCCACCTTGACTTCAAGGGGCTGAACCTGTCCGTTATCAAGGGTCTTGCCTTTACCGACAGCCAACACCTTGCCCTCCTGGGGCTTTTCCTTGGCCGTATCCGGGATATAAATCCCTCCCGCCGTCTTCTCGATGGCGTCCAAAGGCTCGACAATGACGCGGTCCGCTAATGGTTGAAGCTTCATGTTTACTCCTCCTTTTTACAACTGTTACAGGATTATTTTCTGATATTACGGTTAGCACCCAATTTTCACGAGTGCCAATTTAACCAAAAACAGAACATTCTGTCAAGATTTTTTTTCATAAAACAAGCACTCTGGCAATCATTGGATGACAGTGCTAATCATAGCCCATAAAAAAATGGCTGTCGAGCCATTTTTCAAACCCACTCATCCCTGATGCTCTGCCAACAAAGCCATTCCTTTAAAAATGAGTTCCTGATCCACGGCCGCAACCGGATGCTTCATGAACCGGCGCATGTTCCCTGCGTGACCGCCGGTCATAATGACCTTGGGAGAACAACCCATTTCCTCTCCCAGGCGATCGACCATGCCGTCACACAAAGCGCCGTAACCGTGAAAGATCCCGCTCTGGATGCTTTCTTCCGTGGAACGCCCAATGACTTTCTTAGGCTCCGCCACCTGAACCCGCGGCAACAGCGCTGTTTTTTCGAACAACGCCTCCAGCGAAAGACGGATGCCCGGAATAATGGCACCTCCCAGGTAAGCCCCTGCGGGAGAAACACCATCAAAGGTAATGGCTGTTCCCAAGTCGATCACAACCAACGGGACGCCGTAAAATTCCCTGGCCGCAAAAGCGCACAGCAAACGGTCTTTCCCCACCTGACGCGGATGATGGTATTTATTTTCAATAGGGATTTTGACATCACGCCCAACCACAAGCGCAGACATTTTCCAGAATTTCCTGATCTTGCGCTGGAGCATTTTCTGGGTATCAGGCACAACACTGCAGAGGATCACCTTGTGGATCGCATAGCGCTTGCAGGCCGTCGCCATGAAATTGTCAAGCTTGGCCATGACCAGTTCGCTGTCAGGCATGTTCTCAATGACGCTGACATGCGAAACCCGGCCTTCGTTAAGAAAGCCAAACCCGATGGTCGAATTACCGATGTCGATGGCGATGATCATCAAAAGATCCTGCGTCTTAACCCCGTCAATATATTCAATCAATTCTGTTTAAGGAATCGCTTAACATCATCATGATTGCCGGCAAGGACAAATTGAACGCAATCACCTTTCCAACAAAAGAGTATACGCCACTTTAATTCCCTGGCGGACTTCCCAAAAATCGCTCTTGAGCCGCCTCATGCCCAACCCTTGATATATCTGCCTGTCTTTTGAAAGCACATCGATCAGTTGCCCTGCGGCCTCTTTGACAGCTGTTTTATGATCCGGCGTCAACTGTTTGATCGAACGCTGAAAAGACGGCTTGAATTCAAACTTCATAAACTGGCAAGGTACTTTTTAGTTACATCCGTGCCTGAAAAGACTTTTCCTCCTTCGGATGCCAGTTTCTCGATCTTCTGCCATTCCTGGGGAGTATACGGCGAACAAGCTGTCACCTCACACGGCATCAGCATAACGCCATCCTTGGTCAAACCAAACGCGACTGAAGCGCCGTCGGCAAGATGCAACAGCCGACGGATCTTGTTGGGTATCGTAACCTGACCTTTGGTCGTCATCTTGGCCGTTTCAATAATCGTCATGGGGCAGCTCCTTGGCATGATTTCCTTACTTCCTTACTTTAAGAATAACCGATGAACAACAAGGAATCAAGCATTTTATCGCTAGGATCAAATTTTGTTGAATGCAACGAGCACAAAAGAACCCCGCGACCTATTCCCGGCGATTTTTGCCGTTAATGAACCAGCGATTCCTGCTTCAACCGATCCGACAAGAACGTCTTTAACAAGGATTGATATGGCACATCTTTTTTATTAGCCAAAATACGCAACTTATCAAGCATAGTCACCGGAAGCCGCAAGGAAATGCTTTGGCATGTAGGCTTCAAATTGGGCAACACGCGCCGCTTTGCTTTTGACCAATCAATATATTCTGTCGAATCATGGGTCTGCCAGAATTCACGCTCGGCACGTTCACTCTTGAATTCAGGCACCGGCTTTAAATTTCTCATAGTCCACCTTTTCTTTCTTGTTCATATCCCTGACTGAAATAATACGAACAAAATCCTCGCGGATCGTAAACACAATAAACAAGAATCGCCGCTCATCCGTATATCCCAGTCCACGGAATCTTGCTTCCTGATGCGAATGCCCTTGATCAACCACCAGCAAAAGCGGCTCATTAAAGAACACCTGCTCCGCCTCGCTCTTTGAAACATGATGCTTGAGCCAGCTCTTGAGATCATTCCCCTGATCCCACTGAAACCACTGGCACCCATTAAGGATCTGTTGAATATCCATGAAATTATGTATATCACCAGAATATACAGATGTCAAATTGAAATCATGCGGGCGGCTGTGTGAACAACGCCAGGCCTGCCGCCGGGCGGATGCTCAGGATGACCGGCACCAGGCCGTCGATGCGGATATGATCAAGGTCCTGCGCGCTCACCGGCAACGGCACCCCGGCGCCGTCGCGCTTGATCTGCATGTCGAGGTTGGAGGCGGCGAAGTCGATACCGCCTGGCTGAACAACTTTCTCTGCCATGTCAGAAGACTCTGAATTTGATCCAGTTACTTTGCGTTTCGATGTTGTTGCGGCCTGATCAGGAAACCGTCTTATATCTTCTAGGGGTCGTTCAGATTTAATTAATAGCCAGTCGTCTCCCCTGAATGATATCCCATCAATCCCATAAATGTAAGCCACAACATCAATCAAATAAGGTGCCAAATGCCATAAATTATGATCGAATTCATCGTTATCAAAAACTTTGAACATCTCATTGCGAATTAAAGATACGGAACTATCAGACACGACATCCCCATCAAATGAAATCTTGACCCAGGAATCTGATTCCTGTAAAAATTTTAACAATCCCCTGTTCCCATTATTAACAAAAGTCCAAATGGATCTTCCATTAAAATAAGATTCCGCCTTACCCCACGAAAATCCATCACGACAAATATGCTCGACATCTTCGGGCGATTGAGTAACTCGCTTATGATTAACCTCATGGAACAATTCAAGAATTTTTCTTTCTCTACCAGAATAATACGATCCCATCTCCAAGACAAACTTTGCCAACTTCTTACTCTGAATTAATGCCTGCCGCAACGTTTTTTTGGAACTTTTTTTAAACGGCTCATCCAACGTTATAAAAATATATGGCATTTCAGCGATAGCTTGACCCAACAATCCCGGCATCAGCTTCATGCCGACAGAATTGAACAATGTAAAATTGTTATTCTGCGTATCATTCCGCAACCAAACCTCTTCTCCTGCCGGCGTCACAAAACGCAGGTTGAACTCAAGCTGCGCAAAAGCGGCCGGAGGGATAAACCTTGCTTCCAGAATATAATTACCATCCCCGTCACGCTCATCCGTAGTCGTCAATAGTATCGGCAAATCGTTTTCAGGCGCAGACCAGTCATGATAATTGATGCCGTCCTCGTCAATATCAACATGGCTGAAACGAACGAAACCTTTGATGGACTTAAGATACCTGTCCAGGCGCTCGCGGGACATATCCTTATCGTTCAACGCCATAGCAAACTTAATAGAAACATTCCCCTCACTATCAGGCGTCACTTCCGAACCATTGAGCTGCTGGATATGCCCGGACCAAAGCAACTTCACCGCAGACAGATCACCCCCTGCATTTATTACGGCCTGGCCCTGATCCGGAATATTCTTTTTAAGTTCAGCCACACGATCTTCAATATATTCTGAGAGTGTCATGGACAACGCGCGGAAATCCAGATGCTCGTATGTCTCGCGGATCGGCAGACCCATCTTCAACTGGGCCACGAGCGACATCGCATCCCCCATAGATGCCGCTCCCCGGCCAAAAGGATTGGCCTGAAAAAACCACCATTCGTACTCGGCAAGTGCCGCCATACGACGATCCATATCCAACGCGGCATCCATCATCGTATCCCATAATGCCGTTAAATGCCGCAGAATAGGAGGAACAATAAAATTCTTGGCGCTGTATATTCGAATCGACTTGCCAAAAGAATCGATGGTTTGCTGATACACCTCTCCCGTTGATCCAATTTCCTGATCACGGGAATAACGTACACCATTGGTAATATAATTATTTTCTGAAAATCCTTTATTCAACAACCGCTGGCGTATCATTTGATACAATTCTTGATATCTTCCAGAGGCTTGAACGGAAATATACGGAATACCTGCCCCTTCTGGTGTTAACCCTAAAAGTCTTGTCTCAGAAACAACGGCAAAAATCCCAACGACTGTGAAGTCATCAAAACTTGGCTTCTTGGAAGACGTCAATAGTCTCGCATCGACGAGCACATTCAATATTTCTAAATGCTCTTTTTGAGAACTCTTGTATAAGAAGTTCACTGTTGCGGCCATGATCTCGCCAAAATATGGATTCGTATTAAACATCGAATCTCCCTGGACACTAATAGCTTGTCGAATCCTCTGTTGCAATGGATCTCCGGGATCAAATGCTGGCACCGAGCCTAATTCAGACTCTGTTCTTTCAGATACAACTGAATTCTTGAACACGACCGCACTGGCATCAATCTTCCCCGCTTCCGCCAGATCTGTCGGCGACAGTTGCTTGACGAAATTGACGATCTTGCTGTACATCGCCCCGTCCGCGACCATACCGCCTGAAAAATACTTGCGCGGGATGACTTCATGCGTGAAACGGTCCACGTCTTCGCGGATCATATTGAATGCGCCGATCTTGAACGCCTCGACATACTGTTGGTAAATCTTCTGATTGTTGACCGGATTCTGGTCGATGCCTTTGACCTTTGAGCGATCCGCGTAGACTTGCGCCAGGATGGATCCTTTAAGCGCACGCTTGTACCACGCGGCCAGAAGCATCCCGCTGTAAACCTGACGGAGCTGAGCGAAATGATGGCCTTCGTTGACTTCCTTGTCGAGGATGGGGATGATAACCTCGCGAATGACTTGTTTGGCGAGTTCCTGTTGGGCTGTCGCATCGTTATGTAGAGACGCAAAATTTTGCGTCTCTACGCCAGCGTTTTGTGCAGCTTTGCCCCCGGCAGGTGCCGAGGATTCCGCCATGTCCTTCTGATGGGACATGGCTACATAATCCGATTCCATCACGACCTTCAGATGATGCTCAAGGACGTAAACCGTGTTGTTCTTCTCATAAAGCACGGCCTTATCCGGGACGATCCAGACCTTGTTGAACGTATCGGTGGGGACATCGGTGGTGCCGAACTTCTGCCAGGCTTGACGGTAAACCTCATCCCAGAACTTCCTGCCAAGATCCGTATCGGGATTTGTTAAGGACGCCGCGATCTGTTTCAGGAGATAATCTTGCGCGAGCAGGTCGCGCCCCATGGTGGTCAATCCGAAATTGTCGGGAATAATACGGTCTTTTTCATAAGCAGACCGGGTCAGATGAGTAGCGTATTTTTTGAAAAATTTTGCGATTGAACTGATTGAGGACAAATTTTGGTTTCGAATGACGCCTTTGCAGGCAACTGCGGCATGATTAATGCATAAACAGCACGGCTCCTGCTTCAAA
>CAILQW010000054.1 GCA_903836515.1 Candidatus Omnitrophota bacterium
CCTTAAAGCTAAAAACATCATCCGCCGTGCCTATGGCTACCGGGATGACGAGTACATGAAGCTAAAAATTATCCAGGCGTGCTCGTCTTTAAGGTTTTTTCAGCCGTGGACGGTGGCGTTCAACAATTCAGAATGAGCCGTTTTTCTTATTGCGCCTATATCGCCTTGGTTTTCATGATTTCTGGTTTGATGAAATTGCTTCGGCAGGCTATGCGCAGGCCCCCTGGGGGAATTGGAATGCGCCCTTGTATTATATCTTTCTGCACGGCTGGGTTAAGCTCTTTGGTGTTTCGGAGTTTGCCCTGCGCCTTCCTTCCACGATCTTCAGTTTTTCTTCTGTTGTCCTTCTTTTTCTTATAGGTAAGGCATTATTTAATGCCAGGGTGGGGATCTGCGCGGCCTTGCTCATGGGGCTTTCCCCGTTTCATTTATGGTACGCTCAGGAAGCCAGGGATTACAGCATGGTTTTATTCCTGGGATGTTGTTCCACCTTATTGTTGATCAAGGCATTCAAGGAAGACCGCAACATCATCTGGGGATCTTTTGCCTTGATCTCCATGGTCGGGCTCTATACGAATTATTTTTATGCCATTCTGCTGGCGGTACAGGTGGGTTTGATCATCGTCAGGCGAGGCCAGCATTTAAAATTCAAGGAGGCCATGTGTTTTCTCGTTCCAGCCCTGGTGTTTTCCTTTTATCTGCCGCTTTTCTTTGAAAAGTTTTTCTTTATTGCGCATGGCTTTTGGGTCCCCAAGCCGACACCCGCGTCGTTGTTAATAACCCTGGAGAATTTTCTGTTGGGGTATAACGGATGGCCGGCGTTATATCTGGCGGCAGATGTTGTGATCGGCCTATTGTTCGCCGCGGCGTGCTGGCATGTTCATCGGCAGAAAATGTACCGGGATTTCTTGATGTGTCTGGCTTTATGTATCATCCCGGTTGGCGCTATTTATATATTTTCAACAAATTTCTTCTCCCTTTACCTGGATCGCGCGTTTCTGGTCTTTACCCCCTTCTTTTATCTTGTCCTGTCTGTGGGTATTGTTTATGCCCCGCGCTGGTTGCGTATCCTGGCATTGACCGCTGTTATAGGTGTGATGGCTATAGCGGATACGGCGTATTTAAAAGATGACATGACGATGTCTTTTGAACATCATGTCGGCGTCTGGCTCAAGAAACCGATCAAATCTGTAGGTGAATTCCTTAAGGCCAACGTGGCCCCGGATGATGCCCTGGCCTTTACGAATAATTCCATGATCCCTTCCCTGCATTTTTATCATCCCAAGGGCATGCCTTCCTATTATTATTTGTTTGATCCGCGCTTCCCTGAGACTGACTGGCAGCGTCCGATCCAGGAAAGCTCCCATTGCATCCCTTATTACAAAACAGTGCGTTTGAAATTCAATAAATTATGGGTTGTCCTGGCAGATTGGCCGCGGGACGGGACACTGGGGCCGAGTTCCAAGGCGACAAAGGACTGGCTGGACAAGAATATGGTTCAGGAATTTTCGCAAGAATTTGACGGCTTGATCGTCTTGCGTTACGGGCGGGCAGTCCATGGCCAATAACATGACCCCGGGAGCGCGGTTGCTGCATGCGATCGCGCTAGAGGTTGTTACCCAAAAAAAGGATGAGTCAATTCCTGCCTTGATCCGGGCATCCGGCCTTGACTGGAAAGTTGTCAAACGGGGGCTGGGTTATCACGGTTTGGCGCCGTTTGCTTATCTGAGTCTGAAAGAGTACGGGGATGTGCTGCCGCCGGATATTCTCGCTATATTAAAGGCGACCTATTATGATGCCTTGAAACAGGTTCTCGTCTTTGAGGAACATTTCTTTGCCATGGCTTCGGCATGCGCGCAACAGGGGATACTGATCATCCCATTCAAGGGAATGGCGCTTGTCGAGGATCTTTACACGGCATGCCCTGTCAGGCCGAGCTGTGATATTGATGTCCTGATTCATCGGGAGGATCTGGATCGGGTCCTCGCTATTTTGGAAGGGTTGGGTTTTGAAAAGGAATTGACCGGTCTGAGAGAATCTTACTGGAGGACACAGTATCATATCGCGGTGGCAAAGAAAGGCCCGGGGCGCCGTCCGTTGATGGTCGAGGCACACTGGGATATCGATTATCCCAGGAAAGGGCGGCTTTTATTGCCGGAGAAATTCAACCGGTTGCGCGATCTCCTCGTGGGCGAACGCCAGATCAAGGTGCTTTCTGTGGAGGATACGTTCTTTGGATTGGCGTTGCATCAGCGGCGTTTCGGGCAGGTGCTTAATCTGAAGGATGTGTGCGATATGGGCCGGTTGTTGAATAAATATAGGGATGCTGTTGACTGGGATTATGTGATCCATGAGAGCCAAAGCGCCAGGATGCGCACTACGGTTTATTTCGCGCTGGATCAGTTAAAGTTCTTTTTCAATATTCAGGTCCCGGAGCGTGTTGTGGCCGCTTTGGCGGTGCCGCATTTCAAGAAAAAGATGATCCGGCATTTTATAGAGAGAAATACCTTCCCGGATAATCCGGATATAAGTATAAAAGAGCGTTTCCTGAAAGCGCATTTCCTGTTGTATGATGACATTTGGGAACCGGCGGGGTATATCATGTCGATCCCCATTGAACAGTTTGCCAAGGTTTATGATCTGGATCCTTATGCCAGGAAAACAAGGATACTGTATCAATGGCGTGTTTTTTACGGGATATTCCGCTGGCTGGTTAATTCCTTTAGAAAAATATTTAAATAAATTTTGGGGTGATCGTGAAAGATCAGTTTTCGTCGAATTTACCTTTACCGGAGTTTGCCCTGTGGAAGAAGCTGGCCTCAGAGCGGAGGCTGTATGCCTTTGATCTGGAGATCACAGCCCGGTGTAATAATAACTGCCGCCACTGTTACATCAATTATCCGGCGGACAGTGTTTCGGCCCGGCAGAAAGAGCTTTCCCTAGACCAGATCAAGCACATTGTGGATCAGGCCGCGGAACTGGGAGCCTTATGGTGTCTCATCACGGGCGGCGAGCCGCTCTTGCGTCCGGACTTCTTTGATATTTATCTATATATCAAAAGTAAAGGCCTTCTGGTTTCGGTTTTCACCAATGCGACGCTGATCACGGAGGAGCATGTTGCTTTTTTTAAAAAATATCCGCCGCGCGATATCGAGGTGACGGTTTACGGCGTGACCCCTGAAACGTATGAGAACGTCAGCCGGGTCAAGGGGGCGTTTAGTCGTTTCATACGCGGGGTTGACCTTTTGCTCAAAGGGGGCGTGAAGGTTCGTTTCAAGGCCATGGCCTTGCGTTCCAATGTGACTGAATTGCCTGCCATCGCCGCGTTTTGCCGGGAGAGAACCCGCGATTATTTCCGTTTTGATCCGTCCCTGCATTTGCGGTCTGACGGGGATATTCGAAGGAACGAAGAGATAAGATCTGAAAGATTATCTTCTGCCGAGTTCGTGGCGTTGGAAAAGGCGGATAAGGAGCGTTTCGGGGCCATGGAGAAGAATTGCGACAAGTTGATCATGCCAGAGCTGGAGCATACCGTTTGCCATCATCTTTTTCATTGCGGGGCCGGGAATGGGAGTTTCAATGTCAGTTATGACGGTTTCTTCCGTTTGTGTTCTTCCTTGTGTCAGAAAGATTGCGTCTATGACTTGAAGCAAGGTTCTCTTGAAGAGGCATGGAACACCTTTGTGCCGCGGGTGCGTGCCATGACATCGGACAGTAAAGAGTTCCTTGAAAAGTGCCGCGTATGCCCGATCATCAATCTGTGCCTTTGGTGCCCGGCGCACGCGCATCTCGAGACCCGGCGGCTCGACCAGCCGGTCCCGTTCTTTTGCGACGTAGCGCATGCGCGGCAGGCTTCGCTCGAGGAGAATAAAAAAGTGGGTTGAACATGGGATAGTCTAGGGGCACCTTATTTTTCACTTAGCAACGCACATGTTTTAGAGACATGCGTCTTCGGGTACCAGGATTTCTTGACTTTAGCGCGTCACAATGTATACTCTTTGTAGACTCATTAGAAGGAGGTTTATATGCATATACTTGTGCAAAAGTGGGGCAACAGCCTGGCGTTTCGGATACCGCGTGCCTTTGCCCATGAAGCGGATATCAGTCAGGGAACAACGGTTGATCTTGGTATTCACAAAGGCTGTTTGGTCATTACTCCCGTTAAAAAAGGGATTTCTTTAAAAGATCTTTTGGCAAAAGTCAGTGTGTCGAATATCCATTCTGAAAATGATTTTGGTGTGTCCAAAGGATTGGAGACCTGGTAATGTCTGCCTATGTTCCCGAGCGTGGAGACATTGTCTGGCTCAATTTTACGCCGCAATCCGGTCATGAACAGGCCGGGAAGCGTCCCGCCTTTGTTGTTTCTCCGTCTATTTACAACAAGAAAGTCGGATTGGCTTTATTTTGTCCTGTCACGCGCCAGGCCAAGGGGTATCCGTTTGAGGTTGTTATTCCAGAAGGAACCGGTATTCAAGGGGTGGTTTTGTCTGATCAGTTAAAAAGCCTTGATTGGAATGCGCGGCAGGTCAGATTCATCGCCAGACTTTCGTCAGCTGTTACAGAAGAAGTGCTTGGCAAGGTGGCAGCGCTCGTGAAATGATTGGGACACACTATTTCCTGCTTCTTGACGTGGTGCATGCGCGGCAGGCTTCGCTCGAGGAGAATAAAAGAGCTGATTGAATTTGCTAAGGAGGCGTTTTATGCCGGAGAGAATGAAGAAAGCATGGGCCACACCGCAGTTGATCGTGCTGGTGCGGGGCGGAGAATGTGTTAATGACGTGTAAATTTGGTGGTGTTAATGGTAGTCCGACTAATGTGAATTGTGCTGATGCCTCGGGGCAATATTGGGGCTGTATACTAATTTTTGATTCATGATAACTATCATAGAGAAAAATAGTGTCAAAAAAATAATGTCTCCCCAAAGTTATGGAGTCAAAGAAGTTAGGTTGTAATTCGTCCAATACGACCCCAGACGATATTGATGGATAGAAAAGTATGGGTTGAAAATGGGGCGAGTGAAATAGTTTTTCACTTGACGCGGTTCTTTATACGGAGTATATTCCGAATTAGACATAACAATTCGGAGTTAATTTCTTATGAAAGATGTAGCACGCATTCTCAAGTTTGATCTCCCGGATCGACAGTCCGCTTTTTTGTGGGGGCCGCGCAAGACGGGAAAATCAACGTTGTTGCATCAGCTTTTTCCTGACAGCCTGGTTTATGATTTTCTTCAGCAGGATCTGTATTTTGAACTTGTCAAGCATCCTTCGTTATTGCGGGAAAAGATCCTGGCCAAAGGGAAGGATATCCTGAGGCATCCGATCATCCTGGATGAAGTCCAAAAGATCCCGCAGGTCCTTGATGAGGTTCACTGGATGATCGAGCATAAGGGATTGCGGTTCATCATGTGCGGTTCCAGCGCGCGCAAGCTCAGGCGCGGTCAAGCCAACCTTTTGGGCGGCCGGGCTTGGCGTTTTGAGTTGTTCCCGCTGGTATCGGCCGAGTTGGAACATCTGGACCTTAAAAAGGCGCTTAATCAGGGCCTTTTGCCGGCGCATTATCTGCAGGAAAACGCGGCACGGTCGATCAGGGCGTATGTCCAGGATTATTTGAAAGAGGAAGTTTTTGAAGAAGGGATTGTGCGGAATATCCCGGCTTTTTCGCGTTTCTTTGATGCCATGTCCTATTCGCTGGGTGAGATCGTCAATTATTCCAATATTGCCCGTGATTGTGGCGTGGATTCAAAGACGATAAAAGAATATTACCAGATACTGGTCGATATGCTGTTGGGGTCTTTTGTTGAACCTTATAAGAAACGTCAGAGCCGCAGCGTGATCCTGAAGGCGCCGAAGTTCTATTTCTTTGATGTGGGAATGGCCAGTGCTATCGCCAAAAGGCCGGTGCTCGAGGAGCGGGGTGAATTTTTCGGACGGGCGCTGGAAAATCTTGTTTTTATGGAATTGGTCGCTTACAGAGCGTATCGGGAGCTGGATTTCGGGATCAATTATTGGCGGACCAAGACCGGCCTTGAAGTTGATTTTATCCTGGCTGACGGGCAGATCGCGATAGAAGTTAAAGGCGCTTCGCGCGTTGACAGCACGGAGTTGACCGGCATGAAGGCGTTCATTGAGGAGCATAAACCAAAAATGGCGATTGTTGTCAGCAACGAGCGTGAGGCGAGGGTTGCCGTGGGTATTCACTTGATGCCCTGGCGTGATTTCTTGTCGTCTTTGTGGGCTGGCGAGATCATTTGAGTTATAAACCTAGATTCTGGTGCGCCAGCTTTCTTGCCGCACCAGAATGCGGGATAAAGACATCAATCAAACGAATGAAACGAGGTGTGAATATGTCGGAGAAGAATAAAAAAGCATGGGTTACGCCGCAGTTGATCGTGTTGGTGCGGGGGGGGGGCTGAATCGGTGTTAGTTGGGTGTAAAACGTCGACCCAAACAGGCTCTTCTTCTTCTCCTTATTGGATTAATAATGAGTGTGAAAATATGGCCATGCTAAGCTGGGCTTGCAACGTTTGTGGAACGCCAGCTGTTTCTTAATAGGAATAATGGGGACGCAATTGACCACTGTCGAGAGATCTTATTAAGGAGCATTTTTCGTATGGCCATAAAACAGGAAATTTCATGCCGATATTTCGGGATTGGAGGGCTTACCATCCGGGTCGAAGCGGATCTCCCGATCACCGACATTACGTTCAATGAAAAATTGAAAGCTTTCGAAGAAGGCGGTCCCGGCGACGATATGATCGTTATCCGGCATCATTTCTCCCTTCCTGATCCGGAGTCGCTGGGCTTGGGGCAGTTAATGTATCGTCAACGCCCGTGGGCGATTTATCGGCAGGCGGATTCCTGGATCTATCTGGGCATTCTGGATGAAACGGGGAATAAAGATCTTTTTCAAATAGCGATCTTTAACAATGAGCACAGCCAGGCTGATATTTACCATCGCAATAGCGATGTTTTCAGCAAAGGCGGTTGTGCGTCACTGACGCTGTTCCCGACAGACCAGATACTCCTGGCGCGTGTTTTGGCTGATCGCGCGGGCTTCTATCTTCATTCCTGCGGGGTGGATTTTAATGGTCAGGGCCTGCTTTTCGCCGGGCATTCGGAGGCTGGCAAATCGACGATGGCACGAATGCTCGCTGGCCAGGCCAAGATCCTCTGTGACGACCGTATTATTATCCGTAACCATCCTGAGGGGGCCAGGATCTATGGGACATGGCATCATGGGGATGTGCCGGATATTTTACCGGCTTCTGTCCCTTTGCAGGCGATTCTCTTCCTCGAAAAAGCCCCGGAAAACAGGCTGATCCTTATGGAAGACCGCGCAGAGATCATGCGCCGGTTGTTGGCATGCATTATCCGTCCTTTTGTGACGGCTGACTGGTGGGCCAAGTCGCTGGATATTTTGGAGCGGACCGCGGGAACGATCCCCTGTTATGTATTAAAATGCGACAAGAGCGGCGCGGTGGTGGATCTTTTGAAGAAATTGTAAACGGAGAGGGCATGTCGGAATATCTGGTTAAAAAAGTATTGGACAAGACGTTCTTCAGAAAGCCGTCGTCTTCTTTGTTGGGCTCTCTGGACATGGAGCTGACAGAACGGTGCAATAACAATTGCATTCATTGTTATATCAATCGGCCGGCTAATGATGTAGCCGCCCATGACCGGGAACTATCAACCTTTGAAATTCAGAAGATCCTTGAGGAAGCCGCTGGTCTGGGGTGTCCCCGTGTGCGCTTTACCGGTGGAGAGCCCTTGTTGCGCCCGGATTTCGCGGATATTTATATTTTCGCGCGTAAGCTGGGTCTGAAAGTAATGCTTTTTACCAATGCTACGCTGATCACGGAAGCCATGGCCGACTTGTTTTGTCGCATCCCGCCATTGGAAAAGATCGAGGTGTCGGTTTACGGGATGATGCCTGAGACTTATGAGGCCGTGACACGGATCCCGGGTTCTTTTCAGGCGTTTGAACGCGGGGTGCGTCTTTTACAAGAAAAAAATATCCCTTTTATCGTAAAAGGAGTTCTTTTGCCGTCCAGCCAGCAGGACATCGCGGCGTTGGACGCATGGGCCGCGACCATTCCCTGGATGGATCGTCCGCCGTCACACAATTTTTTCTTCACTCTTTGCGCGCGCGGGAATTGTTCCAAGAGTGATGTTATAAAAAGAATCCGCATTGAACCGGAAGAAGGGGTAGCGGCTTTGATGCATCGCAGCAAAAAATTCTTTAAAGACAGTAAGGAATTTTGCTCAAAATTCATGAAGCCCTACGGGGACCGGCTGATTGTTTGCGCCGCTGGCATGGGCAGCGGGTGCGTGGACGCGTACGGGATCTTTCAGCCGTGCATGATCCTGAGGCATCCGGAGGTTTCCTATGATCTTAAAAATGGCTCATTGAAAGACGCGCTGGAAAACTTTTTTCCCGCAGTTCGGGAACGGCGCGTTACCAACAAGGATTTCTTGAAGCGCTGTGCCGTGTGTTTCCTGGGTGGGTTGTGCGAACAGTGCCCCGGTAAGTCCTGGACAGAACATGGGACGCTGGATACGCCGGTCGATTATTATTGCGACATCGCGCATGCCCAGGCGAGGTCTTTGGGATTGATCCAGGAGGGAGAGCGTGCTTGGGAAGCCAAAGACGGGCCTGCGCGGGTGCAAAGGTTCTTGAATAACCCAAATGAATG
Organism: Candidatus Omnitrophota bacterium; assembly: GCA_903836515.1. GTDB lineage: Bacteria > Omnitrophota > Gorgyraeia > Zapsychrales > Fredricksoniimonadaceae > Fredricksoniimonas. Next base: position 8,696 of record CAILQW010000054.1, read on the forward strand.
AATTGAGGTGTGAATATGGCGAAGAAAAGATCATGGACTACGCCGCAGTTGATTCTATTGGTGAGGGGGGGGGGGGGGGGGGATGCGGAGAATGTATTGAATGGTTTTAAAAATGCGTCCACATATTCGGGTCCGACAGCTGCTATTCAATGTACTATTGGACATGGCGCCATATGTAACGCAATAACACCTTCATGACGTATTCAATACGGCCCCCGACATTATTGATGGACAGAAAAGTACGGGTGGTAAATGGGGCTTGCGAAAAGGGTTTTTCACTCGACAAAAGAAATAGTGTCAAGAAATAGTATCGGTTTTCCCCAAAATGATGGAATTCAAGAAGTTGAGTTGTAATTCGTTCAATGCGGCCCCTGACGATATTGACGGATAGAAAAGTATGGGTGGAAAATAGGGCGGGAAGTTAAGGAGTGTTTGGGTGTCCCCTCAGTATTCCAAAGAATTGACAATTATACGCCAATGGCGTATAATTGAGTGTGGAAAGGGTCGTATGGAGATCATTGAAACACTGCTATTTACCAAGCGCATCGCGGATATTTTTTCTGATGAGGAATATAGGGAATTGCAGTGGACTTTGATTGCTAATCCTGCAGTCGGTCTGGTTATCCCGGGTGGGCATGGGTTAAGGAAATTGCGTTGGACTATGGCTGGAAGCGGGAAAAGAGGTGGGGTTCGGATCATTTATTACCTGATCTTGAAAGGTGAGCAGATTTTTCTGATTTTTCCGTACAAGAAATCCGAGCAGGACGATTTAACAAAGGCGCAGTTAAAGATATTAAGCGATTATGTGAAAGAAGGTGTTGTATGAAAGATAGAGACTTCGAAGACCTTTTAACAGGTATTGATCAGGTGCGGGCAATCCAGCGCGGTGATCTGAAGCCGCGCCGGGTGTATAAGTTCAGCCCTATTCTCGTAAAAAAGATCCGTGCAAAACTTCACAAATCCCAAACCGAGTTTGCCCATATGATCGGTGTCAGTGTGGACACGTTACAAAATTGGGAGCAAGGACGACGCAAGCCGGAAGGCCCAGCATTGGCGCTGCTGCGCGTGGCGGATGTCAGTCCTGATGCGGTGATGGAAGCATTGCACGTTTAATAGTGAATGCGGGGTTCCCCAAAAACAGTTTTCCCCAGACTGATGGAGTAAAGAAGTTAAGTTGTAATTCGTCCAATACGGCCTCTGACGATATGGATGGACAGAAGAATATTGGTTGGAAATGAGGCGGGCGAAAGCGGAGAATTATGACTGAAGGATATTTACAATCACGAAAAGTTTCTGATCTGCCGCGTATCCCGCTGGAAGGGCATATTGACTTGACCTACCGTTGCCAGAATAACTGCCGGCATTGTTGGTTGAGGATTTCTCCGGACGCGGGTGAAAAGGCACAAGAACTTACTTTCGAAGAAATAAAGCAGGTTGTCCATGAAGCCAGAAGTATGGGGTGCCGCCAATGGGCCATGTCTGGCGGTGAGCCGATGCTGAGGACGGATTTTGCGGATATCTTTGAATATCTCACATGTAATGCCAATACATATACGATCAACACCAATGGCGGTTTGATAACCCCCAAGATCGCTGAGCTTTTAAAAAAGAAAGGCGCCAAGATGGTGGCGCTGTATGGAGCCACAGCGGAGGTCCATGACCATGTTACCCGCACTCCTGGATCTTTCGAAGCGGTGATGAGAGGTTTCAGGTATTTAAAAGAAGCGGGGGCCGGTTTTATAGTACAGATTGTCCCTATGCGCGACAACTATCATCAGTTGCAGCAGATGGAAGTCCTGGCCTTATCTTTGAGCAAGCATTACAGGATTGGTGCCGCATGGTTATATTTGTCCGCTAGTCGGGATGTGCAGATAAATAAAGAGATCATCCGGCAAAGGCTCACACCTCAGGAAGTCCTGGCGTTGGATAAACCCGATCCGTCCTATAGGGAGGACAGGGAGAAAGAGACGGGGCATGGTTGTTGTGATCAAGGCCGTGATCATTTGTTTTCTTCCTGCATCGCGTCCAGACGGGATTTCCATATTGATCCTTATGGCGGGATGACTTTTTGTTCCTTTGTTAAAGATCCTCAAATGCGTTATGACTTAAGGAAGGGAAGTTTCAGGGAAGGGTGGGAGCAGTTTATACCATCCTTATCTTCCAGGATCAAGCCGACCAAAGAATTCAGGGAGAATTGCGGCTCCTGTGAATGGCGTAAGGATTGCCGTGTTTGTCCGGTTTACGGCTATCTGGAGCATGGCAGTTTTCAGTCTAAAGTTGATTATCTGTGTGACATAGCCAGGGAACGCAGGACGTATAAGGAAACGTGGGTCAGGGAACACCGCCGGTTTTATCAGATCGCTGGCATCACGATCAGGGTGGAATCTGACCTGCCGATGTCCGATAAAACGTTTCATGAAAAATTCAAGCATTTTGAGATCAATGGCCCCCAGGCTGACATGGTCAGGATCACACACCATTTTGCCTTGCCGGATCTGGACGGGAAGGATTTGGGCCGTGAGGTTTATCGCAAGGCGCCATGGGCTATTTACAGGAAGGGCAATGCCTGGATATATCTGGGTATTGCTCCGATAGACGGGGATAAATCCCTCCACCGTGTTGTTTCTTTTAATCATGATCATACGCAGGTAACAATTTATAATGACTCGACACGAGAGAATGGATTCCTCAAAGGTGGACTGACTTCATTGACCATGTTTCCGACGGACCAGATATTGCTGGCGCGTGTCCTGGCTGACAGGAACGCTTTTTATCTGCATTCCTGCGGTGTCAGATTGAATGGCAAAGGCCTTCTTTTCGCCGGGCACTCCGAGGCCGGGAAGTCCACCATGGCCATGATGTTGAAAGGCAAGGCGGATATTCTTTGCGATGACAGGATGATCATCCGGGGAACCGGGGCGGATCAGCCGGTGCCGGGCCAGGGATTTCAGATTCACGGGACATGGAGCCATGGGGATGTGCCGGATGTGTCGGCAGGCTCTGCGCCGCTAAAGGCGATCATGTTCCTGGAAAAATCAAGTGACAACCAGCTTATCCGCCTCCATGATAAGAGAGAGATCACCCGGAGGATGCTGGAGTGTCTTATCAAGCCTTTTGTGACCGTGGATTGGTGGGATAAAACTTTGTCGGTTTTGGATAGGGTCGTTGCCAATGTTCCCTGCTATGTGCTCAAGTTTGACAAGAGCGGCAAAGTGGTGGATGTGTTGCAGGGTCTATGAAGTTGCGGGGAAGTTCAACCCGCGCCTATTTTGCGCCGGCTGGATATGATTATTATTGCGCGTTCCAATAATAATTGTGTCCATTAACGTAATAATTGGAGGTGTTTTATGGATCAAAAGAATATTATCTCCAAATGGAGCAAACCCACGCTGATCGTGCTGGTGAAAGAGAGTCGGCTGGAAGATGTTTTAGGTGGTTGTAAAAACAACCTTGGTTTTGGCGGCGGACCTGGACAAGCTCCTGGGTGTGAATGGGGTGATCCAAGTAATCCCTGTTTTGCCATCACTTTTTCTTAAGATGTCTAGAATATTCGGCTCAATCTTGAATGTTGAACATAAAAAGTTAATTCTTTATAAGTAAAAAATCTGGTTTGGCAAACCCCGACGCGGGGTAAAATCCTTCTAGTCCGCAAAGAC
>CAILQW010000055.1 GCA_903836515.1 Candidatus Omnitrophota bacterium
ACCGGACAAATTAAATTCCGTTCAGAAAACGGTGCTAAATATACTGGAGATTGATCAAAAAGAGTTCTTCACTCCGACGACGTTTTAGTCTATGATTGATTAAAGTCGAAAAAGATGTGCCATTTAACTGCGGAAAATAAGTTAAATGGATTTGGCGATATTATAAATGCATACAGGTTGGCAGAGGGTATAAGGCGAACTGGGCATGTTGGTATTATAAGATTATTATTTGAATCGGACTCGGATTTGGAACGTCTTAGAACGTTGATGCCTGACATGCCCGTAAATTTCAAAGATTTGCAGTATTTTGAACGCAATGGGATAGTTTTCATAAATGGCAAAAATGTTAACAAGGATCATATTATTAAGAAGAGTAAAGTTACGATAGTGTCGTCATTGATGATGGATGGTGAAGAGGTAACTACAAGGAAATCCGGGATTAATATTTATTTGCAAGAGTATGACGGCGCCAGGGATTTGAAGAGACCGGGTTCTTCGAAGGTGGCACTTGTTGGCTGGCCTGAAGCGAAGGCAATGAACGAAGCTGTGTTAAAAGAAAATATAATGAAAAAGGACAGTAAAGGAAATTGGCATTGGGTTGTGCCCACGGGACTTCACAGTGAAATGGGAATTTATATGACTGAGGTTACCGATGACGTTAATGTTACAACGGATAAAAATCTAATTCTAAAAAAACTAAAAGAAGTATACCCGGCGTTTTCTTTAGATGTCTTGGGAGATAAATGGAGTGTTGTTTATTGCGAGAAGTACGATAATTATCGTCAGAATTATGAAACACACTTGATGTCGGCGATTGAAGAAGGCCAGATGCCCTTAAGGCCTATAAGTATTTTTTATGTTGGTGAAGATCCTGCTCTGAATTATTATTTTCAATCAGATGACCAGCCGTTTTCACATGTGTTTTTCGATCGTTCAACAGGGGAGATGAATGTTTTGCATGGAAAAGAGTATCCTCAGATCAAGATTATCCACCTTGGAAAGACTCCTTACGACATATATCTGTCCTTAATGAAATCAGCTGAATTGCCAGTTCTTGTCAGAGGCGATGCTTCGTTGAGTCAGGCCATTGCTTTTGATAAACTTTTCTTTTATGAGACAAGTGCGTGGAAGAATGGGGTTATACCGTCGTATTTGGAATTTGCAATCGGGATGTTTGCTCCTGATCAAGTGGCCATGATCCGCAGGTTACATGGGCGCGATTCGAGGGAGGACGTTTATCAATGGTTTGATGGGTATTCGAAGGATGTACTGAGCGGAGAATTTAGTGTCAGAAAGTTAGCAGGAGCGCTTAGGGCTAGAGGTATTAAATTGCCAGAAGGTTCAGAATTAGAAATTATCGGCCATATCAATAGGGATGTTTTGACGGATGTGAATTTAGAGGAGAAATATCCTGAGTTAAATATCCCACGGAAAGACTGGGACTACAAAGATAAGATTAACAAGCTTTCAGAACGCGAATTAATTAGGTTTAATCGAAGTTTAATTGATAGAGGGGATCCACAACAATCTCCAAAGAATATGGCGCCTAACCGGAATGATTTCAATTCAATTGAGCAATGGGGTTGGGATTTACATAATAAATACAAGAAAACTTTTCAACGTCTATTTAGCGGCATGGAATTTTCTGATTTCTTTAATGATGAAAAGATGATGCCAATAAAGTCTCAACTTAAGCAGGCGGGGATAAAAGATGCGTTTCAAATTCGTAATACTTATTTAGCAGGTTACGCAGATTTTCTTCGAGCGGATATCCCTTCGGATAATGTAGATGAGGAACGGCGCATGTTCAGGTCGAGGGTCTTCTTTAATAGTCGCGCTATAGAGAGCAGCATATTTAATCAATATGCACCGCTTGTATTTTATGATGAGAGGTATCAAAATGTTGTGCATTTATTGAATCAAGCCATAGTACATCAAAAAAATCTGACCTCAAATTTGATGGATAAAATCGCAAGTATGGTGCGGGAATATGATCATGAATTTGGGATTGTCCAGAAGGAGAAGTCAGGTATAAAGGGTGGTATTGATTTCGTCCTTAAGAAGACTTTATTGGAGGTGCAGAATGCCGGCGATGCGATCAAGTTCCGCATTGACCCTGCCAGGCTGGAGCAATTGCGCAACGCACCCGGATTTTCACCTATTATTATCAATATCCAGCCCATGACGGACCTGCGGCTTTTTCTGGGTTTGAAAGAGTCGAGGAAAGGTGCGGCTGTCATTTGAGCTTCTCTTGGGTTTGGACGTATTTTTCCGTCTGTGTTAAAAATCAGGAAGAAAGACATTGTCATGAAAGTACCTGAATTAACGCCGTTTGAACGGGCGGTGCTTAAGGCTGCCCTTGAGATCCCATTTGGAGAAACACGCACATATGCCTGGGTGGCCCGGCAGGTCGGCAAGCCGGGGGCGGTGCGCGCGGTGGGGCAGGCGTTGCGCAAGAACCCGTATCCGCTTATTATTCCCTGCCACAGGGTCATCCGCTCGGACGGGACCCTGGGAAAGTACGCTGGCCGCGATGACGGCCGCAAGGCAGAGCTCCTTGGCCGGGAGCGAGAGATCCGGGTGCTTTTGGGGATAAAAATCATCGACAGATGCCTTCCTAACAAGTAATATATACCAAATTTTTTATCTATTATACTAAAGGAGTTTCATGGAGATCGGGATTGTGGGACTGCCCAATGTCGGCAAGTCCACGCTGTTTAATGCCTTGACCGGTGCGGCCGCGGCCGCGTCGAATTTTCCTTTCACGACCATCGAACCTAATGTCGGTGTGGTGCCTATTCCCGATGACCGCTTGACCCGGCTTTCCGATGAGTTTGGCGGATCGACCAAGATCACGCCGGCAGCCATCCGTTTTGTGGATATTGCCGGGCTGGTCAAGGGCGCCAGCAAGGGGGAGGGTCTGGGCAACCAGTTTCTGGGCAATATCCGTTCCGTGGATGCCATCGCGCATGTGGTGCGTTGTTTCAGGGATGACAATGTGGTCAACGTGATGAACACACTGGATCCCCTGGAAGCGGTCGACATTATTGAAACAGAACTTATTCTCTCGGATTTACAGCAGGCGCAGAAGGCCTATGATAAATGGCTGCGGCCGGCCAAGTGCGGGGATAAGGAAGCCAAGGAAAAATGCGAGGTGCTTGAGGTGGTCTTAAAGGGGCTTGACCAGGGCATTCCGGTACGCATGCAGAATGTGGACAAGGAGCTTGCCCGGGAATTCCAGTTCATTACGGGGAAGCCCGTCATGTATGTGGCCAACACGGCCGAGGGTGACCCCGATGAGGCGCTCATGGCGCCGTTGCGGGCGCGCGCGGCCAAAGAGGGCGCGGCGATCGTTCCTTTATGTACCAAATTTGAGGCAGAAGTGGTCCAGCTCTCGCCGGAAGAGCGCAAGGAATATTACGATGCGGCGGGCATCGGCACGCCGGGTCTGGCCCGTTTGGCCCAGGCCGGGCGCGACCTCTTGGGTCTGGTGTGTTTCTTTACTGCCGGCAAACAGGAGACCCGTGCCTGGCTTATCCCGCAGGGGACACGGGCTGTCAAGGCGGCCGGCAAGATTCACACCGATATCGAACGCGGCTTTATCCGGGCGGAGATTTATCGTTACAAGGACCTTGTGGATCTGGGGTCGTACAAGGCGGTCCAGGAGGCCAGGAAGGTGACCCTGGAAGGCAAGGATTACATGATGCAGGAAGGTGACGTGGTTTATTTCAGGTTTAGTGTTTAGGAGAAAACATGAACGAATTATTGTCGCGCAAGATCAAGGAACTCGACCAGAAAATATCGGACCTCAGGGGGTTTCTTTGACCTGCCCAGCCTGCTGGAACGTATCCGTGCGGCCGAAGAGCGTATGGCTGCTTCCGATTTCTGGAGCAACCAGGATGAGGCCAACCGGCTTATCCGGGAATTAAAGGGGTGGAAGGCTTCGGTCGATCCACTCCGCGAATCCGAACGGTTGATCACGGACGCGCGCGAGCTTTTGGAGCTTTCCGACGGGGATGAGGCCATGGAGCGTCAGATCGAGTCCGATGTCGCCGCGCTTGTCCCGGTGGTGGCCAAACTCGAGATCCAGACGCTGTTATCCGGCCCGTACGACAACTGCAACGCCATTGTCAGCCTGAATTCCGGGGCGGGCGGGACGGAATCGTGTGACTGGACGGGGATGCTTTTCCGCCTTTACACGCGCTGGGCCGAGAGCAAGGGCTACAAGGTCGAGGTGTTTGACATCCTGCCCGGCGAAGAGGCGGGGATCAAGAATGTGGCGTTCCGGGTTGAAGGCCCGAAAGCTTACGGGTATTTGAAAACAGAAAAAGGGGTGCACCGGCTTGTCCGCATTTCTCCGTTTGATTCGAACAAGCGGCGCCATACCTCGTTTGCCTCTTTTGACGTCATTCCCGAGATCGAGGACGATGTCGAGGTGGAGATCAACCCCGATGACCTGAAGATCGACGTGTTCCGTTCGTCGGGCCCCGGCGGCCAGAGCGTCAACACCGCGGATTCTGCCGTGCGCATCACGCACATACCCTCGGGATTTGTGACCCAGAGCCAGGTTGAGCGTTCCCAGCTGCAGAACAAGGCCCGGTGCATGCGGGTGCTCAAGGCGAAACTTTTCGAGCTCAAGCAGCAGGCCCTGGACAGCAAGCTCGCGGCCGAGTCAGGCCAGAAACAGAAGATCGAGTGGGGCAGCCAGATCCGCTCCTATGTCATGCAGCCCTACCAGATGGTCAAGGACCACCGCACGGACGCCGAGACCGGCAATATCCCCAAGGTCATGGACGGTGATATCGACATGTTCATCGAGGCTTTTTTGAAAATGAGGCCGGAAAGCCGGTAACCGAAAAAGGACATTGTTATGCTTGAGATGATCATCCGCAAACCTGTTATCAGCGCCGCACGGGCCTCTATCCGAAAGCTTAAGCCCGGCGTTAATGTGCATATCCATGAGGATTCCCCGCTCCCTTCGGTCGCCGAAGTGAAACGCCTGGCGCCCGTGGTGGCCCGTATCAATACCTTTGAGCCTGCCATGGAAAAACTTTCTGATGCCCAGCTCTCAGGCATGACCGGGCAGTTCCGCACGCGCATCGAAGGGATGGTCGCGGCGGAAAAAGCCGCGCTCGCCCGTGCCCGGGAAGCGCACCGCCATTCTGCCAATATTGACGAGCGGCAGAATAACAAGGAAGAGATCAAGCGTGCGGAAAAAGAGCTTTTCAAGGCCAAGCAATTCGCCTTGAACGAGATCCTTCCCGAGGCGTTTGCGGTGGTGCGCGAGGCCGGCCGGCGGCTTTTGGGCATGCGCCATTACGATGTCCAGATGATCGGCGGCATGACGCTCCATCACGGCAATATCGCGGAAATGACCACGGGTGAAGGCAAGACCCTGGTGGCCACGCTCCCCGCCTATCTGAATGCCATTACCGGCGACGGCGTGCATGTGGTGACGGTCAACGATTACCTGGCCCATCGCGACAGGAATTGGATGGGGCCGCTCTATGAATTTCTCGGCTTGACGGTGGGATGCATCCAGCATGACATGGATCCTTCCCAGCGCCAGGCGGCGTATGTCTGCGACATCACTTACGGTACCAACAACGAGTTCGGGTTTGATTATCTGCGCGATAATATGGTCATGTTCAAGGAGGAAATGGTCCAGCACGGCCATCATTTTGCGATTGTCGACGAGGTTGACAGCATTCTTGTTGATGAGGCCCGTACGCCGCTCATCATTTCCGGCCCTGCGGAGGAGTCGACAGACAAGTATTACAGGGCCTACGGCATTTCGCTGGAGCTTAAAGGCCGCCGCGTGACCGAGGCGGAGGAGATCGATGCCAAGCACCGCGGCGAGGATCTGGGCAAGGGGTATGATTATGTGGCTGACGAAAAAGCGAAGTCGATTTCCTTGACCGAGGCCGGGGAAGAGAAGGGCGCCCAGATGTTCGGCGTGGCTAACCTCCACGATATGGAGACCGTTGAGTACCGGCATCATATCCTGCAGGCATTGCGCGCCAAGGAATTCTTCAGCCTGGATACGGATTATGTGGTCAAGGACGGCAAGGTCGTTATTGTTGACGAGTTCACGGGCCGCATGATGCCGGGCCGCCGCTGGTCCGACGGGCTGCACCAGGCGGTGGAAGCCCGCGAGGGGATCAAGATCGAACGGGAAAACCAGACCCTGGCCACCATCACCTTCCAGAATTATTTCCGCATGTACCAGAAGCTCTCGGGCATGACCGGTACCGCCTATACCGAAGCCAACGAGTTCAAGCAGATTTACAATCTCGAGGTTATTGTTATTCCGACGAACAAGCCCTTGAGCCGCATCAATCACCCTGATTGCATTTTCCGCACGGGCAAGGAAAAATATGAATCGGTCGTCAAGGAGATCGAGGCCTGTTATGCCAAGGGCCAGCCGGTTCTGGTGGGCACTGTTTCCATCGAGCGTTCGGAGTTTCTCTCCAGGCTTCTGAAGGCGAACGGGATCAAGCACCAGGTTCTTAATGCCAAATATCACGAACTGGAAGCCTCCATCGTGGCCCAGGCCGGCCGTTACCAGGCCGTCACCATTGCCACCAACATGGCGGGCCGCGGGACCGACATCATGCTGGGCGGCAATGCCGAATTCATGGCGCGCGCGCTGGCGGCTGAAAAAGTGGAAGCGGCGAAAAAGGATAACGCGGACCTTCAGCCGCAGGAACAGCTTGTCAACCAGTTCATCAGGCAGTTCCGAGACCAGGTCAAAGTGGAGCATGATAAAGTCGTGGCGCAGGGCGGATTGCATATCATCGGCACCGAGCGCCATGAATCGCGGCGCATCGATAATCAGCTGCGGGGCCGGTCGGGCCGCCAGGGCGATCCGGGTTCGTCCCGTTTTTATGTGTCCCTTGAGGATGACCTGATGCGCCTTTTCGCGGGTGACCGTATCCGCTCTATGATGGACCGCTTTGGTTTCGCGGAGGGGGAAATGATCGAGTCGCCGCTGGTCAGCCGCGCGCTCGAGGTAGCCCAGAAGCGCGTTGAAAATTACAATTTCGAGATCCGCAAGCAGCTTTTGGAGTATGACACGACGATGAATCGCCAGCGCGAGGTTATTTATAACATGCGCCGTGCGATCATCGACGGGGATGACACCCGCGAACTTATCCTGGAGGCGCTGCAGGCCACGGCCGAGGATGTGATCCGGCGGCATCTGGCGCCCGAGGGCGGCAAGGAGCGCGATGTCGATGGCCTGGTCCAGTATCTGCTCACCCGTTTCGGCCTTGACATCGAAAGCCAGCGGGTGTCGTTTGAAGAAATGCCTGTCGATGAAGCGGTCGCATCGGTATGCGAGGCGCTGGCCCGTCTTTACGCTCAGAAAGAAGAGAAGATGGGGGCCGACCAGGTCCGGCGCCTGGAGCGCATGTTCCTGCTGCACACCATCGATTCCAAGTGGAAAGAGCATTTGTACACGATGGATCATCTTAAAGAGGGCATGGGCCTGCGCGCCCTGGGCCAGCGCGACCCACTCGTCGAATTCAAGCGCGAAGGGTATCATATGTTCCGCGCCATGTTCGACAGCATCCATGTTGATGTCGCGGAACTTATTTTCAAGCTTCAGCCTGTGGAACATGAGGGGCATGTGCACCGTGTTTTTGGGGCCAGCCAGGAATTGGTGCACCAGGATTTTCCCGGCATGACCGGGACACTGGGTGCCGCACCGCCGGATGAGGCTTCGCCGGCCTCGGCGTCGGGACCGGAATATCGTCATCCTGCGGCGCATCAGCCCGCGTCAGGCCAACGGAAAGTCGGGCGCAATGATGACTGTCCCTGCGGGAGCGGGAAGAAGTACAAGAAGTGCTGCGGCAAATGAAAAAAGCTGGCGCCGCCGCGGCTTCCGCGTTATGCCTGGCGGCGTGCTTTCCTTCCGGAAGTTTATGGTGGCTGGCGTGGGTCGCGTTGACGCCGTTGCTGTGGAGTTGTTCAGGCGGATCGCGCCGCACGTCATTTTTTCATGGGTATGCCGCCGGGTTCCTGTTTTTCTTTCTGACGCTCTTCTGGATCCATCACGTTACCGTGGCGGGCCTGCTTTTGTTGTCCGCGTATCTGGCTTTATATTGGGGGGTTTTTGCGCTGGCCGCAGCCATGAGTACGGCATGGCCCCTTTGGCGACGGTGTGTGTTCCTGCCGTGTGCGTGGGTGGCACTCGAGTACGTGCGGGCCGAAGCCTTTTCGGGGTTTGGGTGGTCCGCGCTGGCGCACACCCAGGCGGCTAATATCCTTTTCATTCAGGGCGCGGACATCACCGGGACCTACGGGCTTTCTTTTATCCTTGTGGCGGTCAATACGGCTGCCGCCGGCATCGGTATGTCCTGGCGGCAGGGGGCGGGATTGCCGGATGAGGTCCGGCGTGCCATGTGGGGTGTTGTGCTTTTGGTTTGCCTGTCGCTGGGATACGGGGCCTGGCGTTTGCACGCGCTGGCAGATGCCCGGTCCGGGGCGCATGTGCGCGTGGGGCTTGTTCAGCCCAATATTTCGCTCGCGGATTATACGGATCCCGGCCTGAAGTCTTTTGTTGTCGAGAAGCATTTGGCCATGAGCCGGACAGCCCTGCAGGGCCGGCCGCAGATCATCATCTGGCCGGAAACGGCTTTTCCCCAGTTCATCTGGGAATATCCCGATCTTGAAGAAAAAATCCGGGCTTTTGCGCGGGAGAACCGGGTGAATATCCTCTTCGGCGTTGTGACGCGGGAGGGCGGCCAGTACTTCAATGCGGCGCGCCTCATCAACGTATCCGGGGAGGATGCCGGTGTTTATCATAAACAGCATCTGGTTGTTCTGGGCGAATATATCCCTTTCCGTCGAGAACTGCCGATCCTGGGGAGCCTGGTTCCTATTGATGATTTTACGCCAGGGCAGGGCAGTGCTCTTTTTGCGATGGGGAAAGGGGTGTCCTTGGCGCCGCTGATCTGTTTTGAGGACACCGTGCCCGCGCTCGTGCGTGCGGCGGCGGCACAAGGGGCAGGGTTCCTGGTCAACATGACCAATGACGCCTGGTTTGGCGCCTCCCGCCAGCCGGTCATGCATCTGGATAACGCGGTGTTTAGGGCGGTTGAGAATCGTGTCAGCCTGGTACGCGCCACAAACACCGGCATGACATGTTCTGTTGCGCCGGAAGGTGAGGTCAGCGGATGTGTGCGGGATATGCGGGGTCGTGCGGTCATGGCTGAGGGTGTTTCAGTCACCGACATCACGCTGGCCGGGCCATCCCGGACGTTTTATACAAAGTACGGAGATCTTTTTGCAAGGCTGTGTTTTCTGGGTATACTGGGGATGATCGGAATCGCTTTTGACAGGGGGTTTGGCAAGGAGGCAGGAAATGTCTGATTACGTTCGTATTTATAAAATATTGATCATTGATGATGAAAAAACCCTTCAGGCCATGTTGAAGACGGTCCTATCGTCCAACGGGTTTGATGTGGCGGCAGCGTTCAGCGGTGAAGAAGGGCTGACGCTGGCTGTCAGCGAGAAGCCGGATCTGATCATCCTCGACGTGATCATGCCCGGCATCAAGGGGCGCGAGGTGTGCCGCCAGCTCAAGGCGGATCCGTTGACAAAGCATGTTCCTGTGTTGTTCCTGACAGCCAAGGATTCCGAGGATGATGTCAAGGCCGAGCTTGATGCCGGCGCCATCGGGCATATTACCAAGCCCATCAATTCCATGTCCCTTGTTCGGCAGATCAAGAAGATCCTGGAGGTCTGACGTGGCTGCCCTGGCCCATGGGTTCATGACTGTCCTGTTCATGGTCCTGGGATTCCTGCCTTATATTATTTTCCGTTGTCTGGCATATCCCGGGGTCTGGGTTGTCTACCTTGTTTCCGGCAAACTGCGCCGGCAGGCCATCGAAAGCCTGGGCGTGGCTTACGGGGATGCTCTTTCCCTGAGGGCCAAGAAAGCCATCGCGCGCGCATCATTTTTTAATCTTTTCCTGGGATTGATGGATCTGGCGTATATGATCGCGCGTCCGGGCCGATCTCTCAATGTGTTCACCCTGGAAGGCGCTGATTATTTGAAGGAAGCCCGTAAGGAAGGCAAAGGCGCTGTGGTGGCCATTGCTCACTTTGGCCCTTTTGCGGCCATGCTGGTCCGGTTTCTTTATGAGGAATTCCGGGTGAAGGTCGTGATGCGGGCCCCCAAGAACAAGGTGTGGCGTGCGGAATTGATCTCTCGTCCAAAGTTGTTGGCGCTCCAGCCGATTTACAGCACGCCCTTGAGGGCATGCGTCACCGCGTGTTTTCAGGCGCTCAAAGATAATGAACTGCTGGTGATGCCTGTGGATCAGAATTACGGCGGTGCCGGGCGTATTTTTGTTGATTTCTTTGGCCGCAAAGCCGGGACGGCAGCGGGACCTGCAATGTACGCCTGGAAAACCGGCGCGCCACTGTTGACTGCTTTTGCGCGGCCTCCTTTACCGGGAAGCCGGCGTTGGACCATGGCGCTTGAGCCGGTCGCGCTGGACCGTACTTTGCCGGAACAGGAAGCGGTGCTCCGTGCGACCCAGGACATGACCTCGCGCGTGGAGGCCTTTGTGCGTCAGTATCCCGCGCAATGGTCCTGGATGCATCGGCGGTGGAAGGCCGAGCCGCGGGAGGCTGAGCTTTTACGGGGGCAAGTCCTGTCCAAAACGGATAATTGAGGGGGAAATATGTCCAGGAAGGTTTTATTTTTCATCTTGGGTTTCGTGCTTGTGATCATCGGAGTGGCGCTGACACTGCGGGACTGGTTATTTCTAGTCATGGTCTTTCGCGGGCTTATGGGACCGGTCCTTGCGGTTGGGGGGCTTATGGTGCTGGCGTTGACCCGTTCTGTGGAATAACAGGGGCCATACAGGTTCACTTTCGGCAAGATTGCCTTGGACATAAGCCCTCTATTTCAGTATATTGGTATGGAATTTATCCCGCATTTTGTAACAGGAACAGAGGAACGCGGGATAACCCCGGCTTTTCTTGATGATAGAAAATATGGAAGCCGACGATTTTGCATCCGCACTATTTTGTACGTAGGGATACGTCGATAAAATGGTGCTGCTGCAAAATCTGGGTTTATATCGTTCTGCTGTTCATTTCCCCAAAGGAGCCTATATGCGCTTTAGCTTTTTTCCTGAAGAAGTCGATTATTTCAAGCTTTTCGAAAAACAGTCGCATTATATTGTCCAGGCGGCCGAGGCGTTCAAGGTCGCGGTCGCGGGCGGCACGCTGGATACAACGGCTTTGGCCAGGATCGTGACCCTGGAAGCTCAGGCAGACGAGGCGGCCCGTGCCGTTATTTCGCAGCTGAACAAATCGTTTATCACGCCTTTTGACCGCGAGGATATTCATGCCCTGACCAAGGCGCTCGATGACATCATTGACATGCTTAACACCATCTCCAATCGTCTTAGTGTGTACAAGATCCTGGAGGTCAAGAAAAACCTGGTCGAGTTCGCGCTGGTGATCGAGGCGTCGGCTCATGCGATAGACAGCGCGGTCAAAGGTGTCCGGGATATGAAGAATTATCAGGTGGTGATGGCGGCCTGTGTGGAGATCAGTCGGCTTGAAAATATTTCCGATTCCATGCGCGACACAGCTCTGGCTGGTCTTTTCGAGAACGAGAAGGACCCCATCGTTGTCATCAAGTGGAAAGAGATCTATGAGGATGCCGAGACGGTGCTGGACATTTGCGCCGATGCTGCCCATGTGGTTGAATCCATTATGCTTAAGCAGGCTTGAAGGCGATTATGACCCCGGAAATCGTTTTTTTGATCATCCTGGCCTTGACGTTCGATTTCCTGAACGGTTTCCACGACTCCGCCAATGCCATTGCCACCATTGTTTCCACGCGGGTGCTGACGCCCCGTCAGGCTGTGTTATGGGCCGCTTTCTTTGAATTTCTGTCGTTGATCGTTTTTTCCTATTTCGGTTTTCATGTGGCCAGCACCATCGGCAAGGGCATCGTTGATATCCATGTAGTCGACAAGGCGCTCATTTTTGGGGCGCTGGTGGGTGCTTGCAGCTGGAACATCATCACCTGGTATTTCGGCATCCCCACGAGTTCCTCGCACGCGTTGATTGGCGGGATGATCGGTGCGGCCCTCATGAAGGCCGGGCCCGCGTCATTGGTGTCGGCCGGTATCATCAAGGCGGTCACGTTTATTTTTGTATCACCGCTGGTGGGGCTTTTGCTGGGGGTGCTCATTGGGCGGTTGGTTTACTGGTTGTTCCGCAATTCTTCGCCGCGCAAGGTTGATGTCTTCTTCCGCAAGGGGCAGCTTGTTTCCGCAGCGCTCTACAGCATGGGGCATGGCGGCAACGACGCTCAAAAGACCATGGGGATCATTGCGGGTCTTCTGTTTTCCGCCGGGCTTCTGGGGGACAAGTTTTATGTGCCTTTCTGGATCGTGGTGGCGTGCTTTATCGCCATTTCCCTGGGGATCATGTTCGGCGGATGGCGTATTGTCAAGACCATGGGACAGAAGATCGCCAAGCTGAAGCCTATTGACGGGTTTTGCGCCGAGACGGGCGCTGCGGTCACGCTGTTCATCGCATCGGCTATGGGGGTTCCTGTAAGCACGACCCACACGATAACCGGCGCCATTGTCGGCGTCGGATCCCTGCGGCGCCTCAGCGCGGTCAAGTGGGGAGTGGCGGGTCGCATCGTTTGGGCGTGGATCATCACCATACCGTGTTCGGGGGCCATTGCGGCCATGGCGTTCTGGCTGGTTCATCGATGGGGACATTGATATGATGCGGCTTTTAAGGCAATACTTCTTTTCAGGCCTTGCGGTCTTTGTGCCGCTGGCGCTGGCGATTTATGTGTTCGTCTGGATCATGAATTTTGCCGAAAGCCTTCTTGGGAAATACCTCAAGCCGTTTTTTCTGGAGTATTACGATTTTTATTTTTGGGGCCTGGGGATTATTATCCTGGTGACGCTGATCCTGTTTTGCGGGTTTGTGATCGCCAATTATTTTGGCAAGGCCCTTCATCGCGTGGCGGAGCGGATCGTCCTGCGCATTCCTTTGCTGGGCAGCATTTACCCGGCCTTTAAAGAGATCGCAACGTTCATGTTTCGCGAGCATTCCAAGAATATCCAGCAGGTCGTTATGGTGGAATGGCCGTGCAAGGGCATGTACATGATCGCCTTTCGCACCAACAAGAGTGCGGACCGGATCATTGCCAAGTTGGGAAGGAAGATGAGCAATGTGATGATCCCGCACGTGCCCAATCCTCTGGTCGGTTTTGTGGTCATGGTGCCGGATGAAGATATTGTGCCGCTACCCCTCACCATCGAGGAAGCCGTGAAGATCATTGTGTCGGGCGGGGTGATCAATGGCGATGACCCGTGCCATGCCGAGAGTTTTGATGCCCCTGCGTCCCCGTAATATTCAGCTGGCCATTTTCGATCTCGATGGTACCCTTGTTGATGCCTACCCGGCCATAACCGACAGCATCAATCATATGCTCAAGGAGATGGGGCTTCCGGCCCAGTCATTGCGCGTGGTGCGACGTTCCGTGGGTTTTGGGGTGGACAGCCTGGTCCGTTGTTTTGTTCCGGAGAAAGATGCGGTTCGGGCGTTGGCTATTTTCCGGGCCCATCATGATGTCCGCTTAAGACAAAATATCAGGCTGCTGCCGGGTGTGAAAACCCTTTTGCCTTTTCTTCGGCAACGCGGCTGCGGCCTGGCAATTGCCAGCAACCGTCCGACAATATTTTGCCGGCTTATCCTCGAAACGCTGGGCATTGCGTCTTATTTTGACCATGTGGTCTGCGGGGATGCGGTTAAGCGCGCCAAGCCGCATCCGGACATGCTGCAGCTGATCCTGCGCCAAAGCGGGGTGCCCATGCGCGAGGCGGTGTATGTCGGGGATATGACTGTGGATGTGGCCTGTGCGCGCGGCGCGGGTGTTTTTTCCATTGCCGTGCCCACAGGGTCGTGCACACGGGCCGAACTTGAAGCTGTCCATCCGGATGCCCTCATCGGGCGGATCAGTCAGGTGCGGGGATTTTTCAGGAAATAGAATTTACGATTTTCGCTTCGCATCTTGCGCTGTTGTGTTAAAATTATTTTCAGTTCAAGCCTATGAAAAATAAATTTTTGCGCCATCAGATTTCAGGTTTTTTGTCTGCCGTGATTCTGGCATTTTCTGCCGGGGGCTGTGTCATTCTCGCGGCGGGTGCTGCCGGAGTCGTCGGCGGATATGTTGTTAGCCCGGACACCGTTGAGGGCAGTACGTCGCGTGCTTTTGAGGATGTCTGGCGTGCGGCCAAGGAGATCACCGGGATCATGGGCCGTGTGGTGGAGGAAAATACGGCTCAGGGTGTCCTGGTGGCGGAGATCAATGCCGCGCGTGTTACGGTGACCATGGTGTCCATCAATGCGTCGACCACAAAGATCTCTGTCAAGGTCCGCAAGGCCTTCATGCCCAAGATCGATCTCGCCCAGGATGTTTACACAAAGATCCTCAACAGTTTTGAACGATAACAGCACCCCGACGATTATGTGTTGACAAGCGGGGGTCTTTATATAAAATAACTTTCTTGTTATCGTGTTCTTTTTGCCGAGATAGCTCAGCTGGTAGAGCGAAGGACTGAAAATCCTTGCGTCCCCGGTTCAATTCCGGGTCTCGGCACTTTTGTATTAAGGAAAAGCCCTGGCTAAAGCCAGGGCTTTTTTCTTGCAAAAGTGCCGGTTGATCCCTTTTTCTGGAAAGAAAGAAGGAAGGGGCTCAATCGGCACCTGTAGCTGGCGTAAGTAGCTGTACGAAGCCAGGGCTTTTTTATCCTTTTTTCTTGTTCACAGGATTAATAGCCTTTATAATTTGAACAGGTTTTTCAGAGAGATGTTTTTGTCCGGCGGGCTGATAACGGCGAGGTGGTATGGGGCAGGACAGGCTGAAGGTGCTTGTTGTCGACGATGAAGAGGGGATCGTGGATTTCATGCAGAAGATCCTGCGGGCGCGCGGTTTTGATGCCGTTGGGGCTGCCGACGGGCAGGCGGCGGTCGATCTTTATGATAAAGAGCATCCGCAGATCGCCCTCATTGATATTCAGCTGGGGTATTCCAGGCTCACCGGACTTGATGTCTTAGAACATATCAGGAAGTCATCGCCCGAGACATTGTGTTTTATGATCACCAGGATCACGGATGAAGCGGCTGTCCAGAAGGCCAGGGACCTGGGGGCTATCCATTATCTTCTTAAACCTCTTGATACCCGGGAATGGCTTGCCGCGGTGCAGGATGCCGCGCAGACCATCAAGGCCCGGGGATAAGCTATGGCTAATCCTCTTCCCAACGAGGAAGAATGTTATCGCCGCATACGCGACGAACGGATCCGGGTCGCGCCGTGTATCTGGGAAGCCATCGACGACCACCTGGATGACCCCATATCGTTGATTGACCTGGTTGCGGCGCTGTATACCGACCGGAATACACCGATGCCTGTGAAGGATGCGCTGCTGATCCTGGGGCAGACCCTGCGCATCCGGGAGGCCATGCAAAAGATCCTCAATCCTGCCGCGATCCTTGATACCGACGAGCGATTCTTGCGCGTGAAGCGCGAGCGTCCGTTCATCGCCCCTGTTGTGCGTGATCTTTTTACCCATTATATCGGCAACGACACCCATATCATCAACATGTGTGTCAGCTTTTACACGGATCCCGCGGATCCTGTGCCGGTGCCTGTCGAGGATGCCCGCAAGATCCTCAAGGCCGCGCTGTCCATGCGCGTTTTTCTCTGCCGCCTGCGTGAGGCGTCCTGCGGGGCAACAGGGGAGGCGCGATGATCAAGATCCTTGTGATCGATGACGAGAGCGGCATTTGCGATGTCATTGCCAGGACATTCACCTACATCGGGTTTAATGTGTCGACGGCAACATCCGCCGCCAGGGCGAGGGTCCTGTTTGCCAGGGAAAAGCCGCGCATCGTGTTCCTGGATCTTTTGATGGGGGATGTCGACGGGCTTGACCTTTTGGATGAATTCAAGAAAGCCGATCCGGATGTGATTGTCATTGTGGTCACGGCCAAGAGCGATCATGCGGTGAAGGCCGCGGCCCTGGCGCATGGCGCGGATGAATTCATCACCAAGCCTTTCAGCCGGAATTACCTCCGGGATGTGGTGGCCGCCAAGATCCGCGGGGTACTTGACAAAGGCGGGGATATGACGCGGCCCAAGATCCTTCTGGTGGATGACGAAGAAGAGTTGCGCGCCGGGGTCCGGCAGTACATTGCCCTGCGTTTTGACGCCGATATCCTGGAGGCCGGGGATGTTCCGGCGGCACTGGCTCGCGCACACGAAATCAGGCCGGATGTTGTTTTTCTGGATATCAAGATGCCGGGGATGAGCGGCCTTGATGCGATCCGCACGATCAAAGAGCTTTGCCCGTCGACACGCATTGTGGTTGTCAGTGCGTGGAAAAGTGCGGAGGTTGTCAGCCGTGCGGTCAGCCTGGGGGCTGAGGATTATCTGGACAAACCTCTTTCGCTTTTGGCGCTGGGTGAAAAGCTCAAGGGGATATTGCTCAGCCGCGGCCAGTTGATTCTGAAAAAGGGATAGGCGCGGCGGGGGGTTAGAAATGCTTCGGGTTTTGCACCATGACGCAGATACAAGCGCGGGTGCCGGCATTTTCAAACGTGTGCGGGATGGCGCTTTCGAATGAGAATGAATCGCGCGGCCCCAGGATAAAACTTTCGCCTCCCAGGCGGCATGTCAGCGTTCCCTCGACGATATAGATCCATTTTTCGTGGACCCCTTGCGCGGGTGAGTGTTCGGTCGGGGTTTTTCCGCCGGGCTTGATGGTCATTTCCAGCGCCAGGAAACTGCGGACCGGACTGCTGATCACGCTGGCCTGTGCTTTGTCATTATAGGTGTATTCATCCAGGCGTTCGTTCTTGCGGATCACCAGGCGGTGTTCGAGTTCCGTGTCTTTGAGAAGCCGTTCCAGCGGCACGCCCATGGCGCAGCAGATCCGCAGGATGGAGGCGAATTTGGCGATGTGGCCTTTTTCAATCCGCTGGAGCGTCCGGTAGCTCAAGGTCTTCTTTTTGCCAAAGATATTTTCCCCGCGGGCGTATACGTCCTGGATCGTTAAGCCGAGTTCTTCCCGGACAATCTTTATCCGTTCATGCATTTTCATAAGAATAATATATAAGAAGGCCCGAGTTCTGTCAAGACAAAACTGTTCATAATTTATATTGTTTTGTCATATAAAATATTTATTTTACGTTGTACCTGAGCATAAATATTGTAAGAATATTCAATACAATGAGTTACGTTTGTATTATTATATGACAAAATATATCGTTTTACATTGCATTATGTCATATATGGTGGTATCTTTCCTTTATCTTGACCATTCCCGTTATTGATCATTGTGTGGGATCACAAGATGCTCCTCGTCCAAGAGGCCGTGGGGCCCCGGGGTCATTTTAAAAGGAGGGCGTGTATGCTGGTTTTGCTTGTTCTCAACGGGAGCGCTGATCATATTCAGGTGCTGGTCAATGTGCGGCAAAAAAACGCGCGGTTAAAGGTCATCGCACTTCTGCAAGAGAATAAGGAGAAAGAGGCCTTCGAGTTTCTTAAAAGCCGTGCCCAGGTTGAGGGGTATTACCCGGCTGGGATTGTGCCGGATATAAAAGTTCAGATGACGCTGGTGGAAGACATGTGCGTGGGATGATATACTGTTTTCATGTCACGGACCAGGATCCTTGTGGTTGAAGATGAAGCCGATGCGGTTGAGGCCCTGCAGTCGTTTTTCGGGCGTCGCGGCTATGATGTGGCGACCACGACAAACGGTTCACAGGCCCTCGATATGGTCGCTGGGGAAGGTTTTGATCTGGTCCTTTTGGATATCACCCTGGAGGGGATGAGCGGCCTTGATGTGCTGCGGGCCCTGCGCGCGCAGGGATCAAGGCTGCGTGTGATCCTGATGACCGGACAGCTGCTCTCGTGTGACGACGAGGCCGAGGTGATGTCCCTGGGGGTCAGCGCCTATCTTCAAAAGCCGGTGGTGCTGGCCCGGCTGGATGAGGCTGTGGTGCATGCGTTGGGCAGCAAGGGCGCGGTCATGGCGGCCTCATCCGTTGAAACGCGCGTCCCGGAGGTGCCCGCCGGCTTGCCGTATCACAAGATGGCCAATATCCTCGGGATCATGCGTACCAAGTGCGAGAATTATGTTCTTGATAACGAGGACGGGGTGAATCGGCACGTGGGGCTTCGGGAGCGACATACGCTGGCGCTGGGGATCATGAAAGATATCATGGGACGGGTGGATCAGCTGGCCGCAGAAATAGATATACTCAGACGGAGAAAAGACCGATGAAGAAATGTTCTTTTTGTGCCGAAGCCATTCAGGATGACGCGCTTAAATGCCGTTATTGCGGCGAATTCCTTGAACGGCGCTTGAAGCCGCGGGGGGAAGAACGGCCATGGTATTTTCGCACGGCGACGGTGGTGGCCGCTATCCTGTGCCTGCTTGCGTTCGCTCTGCCGCTGGTGTGGTTTAATCCGTATTACAACCGCAAGCGCAAGATTTTGGTAACCCTGATCGTCCTGGCGGCCACCTATGGGATGTGGGCTGTCACGTCCCGGGCGCTGGACGCGTTGCTGAATTATTATAGATTGACGATGTAGAGACGGGGCATGGCCTCGTTTCTATATGTTAATTATACGGTGTGACGTGTTAAATGGTTCTTCCGGCATTATCGTGGATAAAGATCCAGCTTTCCGCAGTAAAACAGTATTGCAATACGGTAGTTGGCAAATCCTCTGAATCCACGGGCGATCGTTTTAACCTGTTGAATCTTGCTGTTTATTCCTTCCGCGAA
>CAILQW010000056.1 GCA_903836515.1 Candidatus Omnitrophota bacterium
CCCCGTCTTGATTGAAGCAATCTATAAATTTATTGATAATCATAACCAAAATCCAAAAGTGTTCATTTGG
This sequence comes from Candidatus Omnitrophota bacterium, assembly GCA_903836515.1. Classification (GTDB taxonomy): domain Bacteria; phylum Omnitrophota; class Gorgyraeia; order Zapsychrales; family Fredricksoniimonadaceae; genus Fredricksoniimonas. Next base: position 71 of record CAILQW010000056.1, read on the forward strand.
AGTGCCCCGGTTGAGCGTATATTAGAAAAAATATCAAAAGTAAAGAAGTGTTAGGGACACTACACTAGCCAACCTCCAAATCACTCCCATCTTACCTGGCTTCATTTCTATGCCTCAATGGAAACTGACCAACCAATTCAATCTGTACCAAGAGGCCAGCCACGATTCATCACCGTGACTGGCCCGTTTCAACCAGCCCCGATCCTGTTGGAAACCGGAGCCAACCAAGAAGACCTCTGTATAAAACTATGAAATCTCATCTGCCTTCTCGGGAAAACGGATTCTTTGAACATATTACCGTGCTCCCAAAACAATGACCTTGTTTATAAACCCAAGCACTTCTTTCGAAACTGGCTTAACCAGCGTCCAAGAGAGAGATTGGCCATCACAATCTAATGAAATCCACGTGTCCTTATCTTCATGGTATTGCAACTTGCATGATTTCAACTCAAATTCCCTTGTTGATTCTTGGGAGGTTACGACCAGTTTTGGGTTCTTTATCTCAAACGATACGACCCTAATAGAACGCAATCTATTAATATATTCAACAAAAACAAAGAACAATACAAAAGAAGCAAGAAAAAGACCAACAGCCAAAGTTCTCGCTCCGGCAACGAAGACAACGATGCAGACGATTTCCCAAAGAATAAGGATACCTATCAGCAAGGCGTTTATGCCCTTCTCCCGACCGTCCTGTTCACCATAGACTTTAATGTTTAGGCTCATATGATTCATCCTTATTTATATCCATACACAATGCTCTTAAACGCATCACTTATATATTGCCCCCAATCACCGAATCCGCCAATCTTATATTCCAATCCACCGCCAGCCCTACCAAACTGCGGAAGAACAGGGCGCGGTCCTCCGACATATTTATACCAGGGGACATTTACCTCTCTCATCGAAGTCCATGTTGTAGGCGCTGACAACCGTTCCATAGCAACATCCAAAGAATACTGCGCACGCGCCACCCACATACTACCAGGATTTGAAGCAGGACCATAGTATTGGTAAAAGGTTGACACGCGACCGGAGAAGGCGCCAACTCCAGCCTCAACAGCCCCCGCGGCTCCCCCAATAGCCCAAGCAGCATCCATGCCCAACCCTACGCCATCTGCGAACGACAATCGTCCCTGCTCAGCATGGGCCCAGAATGTTCCAGCGTTCCATCCGGGACGCGTTAAGGTGTTAATAGCGGGGTCGACAACATTTGTTCCTATCGCAGAGGCAGTCGCAGAAAATGCTCCAGCAAAAGCGCCAGCAGCACCACCAATAGCTCCCGCCATTCCGCCACCAACAGCCCCCAACCCGCTGGCACTTGCATTAGCGATTGCATCACCCAATGCCGAGCCACCACCCCAATCGAATGTCACTGTTACCGTGCGCGTAACAGATGCCAATCTTGTTCCACCTGAACCGGCTGAACCAGACCCACCGAAATAATAGCCCCCAACACCTCCTAGGACACCTCCAATCGCAGCCCCAGTTAGCGCGCCTTGCCACCCTCCTGTCAACGCACCGGAAACAGCACCTCCGAGAGCTCCTCCCACTGCCCCAGCTGTGGCCCATCCATACCAAGCCAATGCACCACCTGGGCCTAAACAAACTGTTGCCACTATCCCAACTACGGCGCCAATAATAGCGGCAGCCGTTCCACTACCCCCGCCAAAGACCTTCTTAAACCAAGAATGGCCGGTCGGGTCAACCAGATTCACCGGATTGTTATTGCAATACGTATACCGGTTAAGCGTCTGGGGGTTATACGGGCTTTGGACTATGGTATCGGGTGTAATGAACCGCCCAAGCTTAGGATTATAAAAGCGCGCCCCGAAATACACCAGCCCTGTTTCAACATCCAGCTTCTTGCCCGTAAAGTACAGCCATGCCACTTCCGAGGTGTTCCCGAAATTCTCGTAACTCTTCACCTCACCCCAGGGCGTGTATTCGATCTTTTCTTTGACGGCGGATGTTTCATCCAGCACGGTCGAGGTGCTGCCCAGATGGTCGCCGATGAACCACCGCGCATGCGTGCCGTCAAAGGCCGCTATGCGCATATTGCCCATGTAAATAAAGTCCGTCCTCACCCCGTTGGACTCTTCGTACACATCCCCCACGTAGTTGGTGCCCACCAGCGTGGTTGTGGAGCCGTTTCTGACGTAGAGCACCTTGGTTGTACGCCCGCCGTCACCGTCATAGGTGTAATCGACCACCGTATACTTCGTGGTCGTGCCCGCGTCTTTGGCCTCTACCTTCGTCAAACGGTTCGTGGTGTCATATGTATAGTACTGGGTCTTGGCCGTGGTTTGGTAGGTGGCCATGTTCCCATTATTGTCATACGTCATGGCAGAGCCGTCACTGACGGCTGTCACCGCATGAGGGCCGGCGCCGTTCTGAGCATAGGTATAAGACAGATTCCCTTTGTTGGTGATATTCCCGATCTGATCATACTGGTAGCTGATCGCCCCTGTGCCGTCATTCGAGGAGACCATGCGTCCTAGGGCATCGTAGGTATAAGTCTTGCTCGTATTCTTGACATTGTCCTGCACCTGCAGGATATTGCCCACCGGGTCATAGGTGTAGGCGTTGTACTGCACCGCGACGCTGTTCTTGTCGGTCACCACCTGCGTCTGCAGGCGAAAGGTCAAAGGATCATACACATATGCGGCCACCGCCCCGTTGGCATAAGTGATCTGATGGATACTGCCGTTGGCGGTGTAACTGATCTTGGTGATAAGGGATGTGATATCATTCAACCGGCCCGAGGCATTGTAATTGTAATAGGCCGTGTTCCCGTCTGGATACTGCAAGGTCTTAAGCCGACCCAGGGCGTCATACGTGCGCCAGAAGACATACAAATTCGACCCGATGAGTTTCCCCGCACCCGTTTCCTGGCCGATGGGATCGTAATCGAACAGCGCACCCCCTGAGGTATAACTCACCTGCGCCAGGCGGCCATTGCCGTAATGCGTGGTGTAATTTGACGCCATTTCATAGGTGTAACTGACGCTGTCCGCGCCGTTATCAGCCCGGGCCTTGGTGAGCACACGACCAAGGACATCATACGTGAAGGCAAACGGAACACTCTTGGCATCCGTCTGGCGCGTCAGCTGTCCCAGGGCATCGTACTGGTAGCTCACATTGTGCATATCCGGATCGTTCATTGTCAGCTTTCGTCCCAGCGCATCATACGTCATGGCCGTGACATTCCCCTTGGCGTCAGTCACCGACAACAGATTGCCCAAGATGTCATAGGCATACGTTGTGGCCGCGTAAAGGGCAAAAGCCTGGGCCGGGTACACGGAAGAACGCCCGTCCGCGCCGTTCCACTCCTCGACCCGCGTCATGCGTCCGCGCGCATCCCTGACCTGAACGGTCTTGTGCCCGTTAGGGTCAATGACCGTGGCTGTTGTCGGGGTAAAACTGAACGACGCATACGTGGTATCGGCGAAGGTCGTTTGAGTCCGGCGGCCAAGCATATCGTAGGCATAACTGATGCCTGGCTGTGTTATAAGCGGAAGTTCGAGCACGTCATAACCGCTCGTGGAGAAATACGGCGGATACTCCTTGATGACCAGCCCGCGATTATTGAGCGTGGCCTGTCCGGACACCACATAGGTCCCTGCCGTGTCGGTGGGCATCTTGGAGGCGATACCCCGCCCGAAACCGTCGATATACGCATAGGCATCCAGCGTTGCCGCCTGCCCGTGTTCCACACGCTTATGGGTCACCAGAACGCGATAATTGGTCCGAGTCTGATACTCATAGGTCGTCGTCGGATACGTCGCCGTATCCAGCGGGTTGATCACTGTACTCACGCGACCCAGCGGATCGTAGGTCGTCGACAAGATCTGATTGTTGATATCTGTCGCACTCTTCGCCAGCCCCCAGATGCCGCCGGTCAAGGGGACATTGTTGACGCCATAATACGCCGAGCTCCTGACAAAGCCCTTGGCATCGGTCGTGGTCATCGGGAACATGGACCAGACGGTGTCGTAGGTGATAGACGTCGTATTGTTTAACGGGTCCTTGGTCGTTAAAAGCTGGCCATAAGTGTTGTACGTATTGATCGTGGACACAAGCGACTCGGTGGCCCCTATTTTGTTCCAGACATCGCTGCGTGTGAGAAGGCCGAGCGTCACCGCCCCCGTGGTCGTTGACCCGTCGTAATAGGCATAGCTTTTCGCAAGAATATTGTTGCTCATGTCATAGGATATCTTGCTCGTCACCAGGCCATAAATGTAACTGGCCGCATTGCTGCCATACGTCAGGTCCGTACGGATATAATCTGTGCCGGTATCGGCACCGGTCGTCCAGTCCACCTCACCGTAATCGCGGATCTGGGTCGGGACGCCCAGGGGGATATCGTAGGCTGTTTCCGTGGCGGTACGCACACCGGTTGGCGTCGCGGAAGCGGTGTCATACACAAAACTGTCCACGCGCAAGGGGGATACAAACCGCACATCGGTCCTGCCTGCAATGACCGGATCATTGCTCCACAGGTAGCGGGTTTCCTGGTATATCTTGCCGTCGGCGCCGTACACCGCCACGCGGTCCAGATGCCCGCGCATGTAAAGGTTGTCCTGATTAAACTGACTCCGGGTGTAATTCCCGTCGGGATCGATCACCGCCGCTTCCTTGAAGCCGTACATTTCGCGTTCAGCAGGGTTCCAATAGCCGCCGGAATAGACGTAGGTTGTCGCAAAGCTGTCGCCCAGATTATTGGACGCGGTAGCGGACTGCACCACAGGGATCAGAAAAGGAAGATAAATGTTTGTGACCTGGGAGGATGACATATAACTCATGCTGACCGAAGCGCCGACACCGTTATCATACCCGGTCACAAGATCCTGGAATTTCGTGCCGCCGGATATCGCCAGGTCGGAATGCCCCAGGCTGTCAAAGACCATGAAATCCATGATGCCATCGCCGTTATAATCCGCCGCCTGGATTTGGGTCATGAGCGGGTCCGTCAGTGTGAAATTAAAGGTCAATGTCTGTTGAGCCCCAAAACCGCCGGCCACCGTAGGCAGATAAACCACCTTCTTGTTGGCCGCGTCAAAATACCCGATATCTGTCTGTCCGTCCTGGTTGAAATCCGCTGTCACCGGCAGCATATTCGTCCCAAAACCCGTTGTACTGTAGAAATTGGTCTCGTTAAAACCGTTAGTATTAAGATGAATAGACCAAGTGCCGGTGCTTTTGTCAAAACCGGCGAGATCCGTCACGCCGTCGCCGTTGACATCCATGGGTATGATCGCCGCAGTGAGACTGCCGACATGCGGATGGTAAATACTCCCCATCGTAAAAGCCGTCCCGCTGCTTTTGGCAACCTGAAGTTTCCAGCCCGAAGAATCCTGGGTCATAATATAAAGATCGGTGAGCCCGTCCCCATTGAAATCGCCCGTCAGGACGTTCGCACTGGCAGAGACCCCGCTTAACCAGGTGCCGCCGTTAACAAATTTGGTGCCGTCCGAAAGGGCTACCTGTATCGTCCCCGCAGATGGATCGTAAGCCGCGATATCCGTGCGTCCGTCGCCGTTAAAGTCACCGAGGATCAACTGCTTGCCTATGCCAAAACCGTCTATCCATGTCGCTTTAGGCAGAAAAATGGTGCCGTTGGAAAGAGCCACCTTTAACGTGCCGGTCTGCGCATAATATGTGGCCACGTCGCTCATGCCGTCACCGTTAAAATCCGCGGATAACTGGGGATAAATAACCTGGGAAGCGTTCATCAGGTCGACCTGATTGGCAATATCCGTATGCAACTGAAAGGACATCGACTGGTTCTGGTTGTACCCCGTCACCTCAACCAGATTATATCCCTTTTGCAGGGCCCAGCTTTGCCCTAAAGAAGCGGAATAACTCCCGTTAAGATACGCACCACCGACGTCTGCTGCCCAGGGAACCGAAATAGTCTTGGCGGCATTAACATAAACATACGTCCAGCACGCATTGGCCGTGTCCTGGGTCGCACTAAACGACAGATTACCCAGACTATTCATGCTCCAGGAACCATTGGACCAACTGCCTGATGCCTGCGTATAGGTCGGCCCCCACGTCACACCGAATGATGGCGGTGCCACCGGACCATAATTATTAGACCCATGGTCATACCCACCGCTAAAATGACAATTCCACAAATCGTTCCCTGTCACAGGATCGGTGATCGAGAATATGGAATACGCCGCGGGCGTCGTGTCGTTATACTGCAAATTCACCACCGGCTGTGCGGTTGTGCCATCCGCGCCAACCTCAGTCACATTCTTAAGCAATGAATGCCCTGTCTTCACGCTGGGAGCATAGGTAAAATTGTATTTCTTGATCAGATTTCCGCCGCCGGTGATGGTCAATGTTGAAATCAACCGTTTCTCGTTCACGGCAAACCCGGGCTTATAATCCGTAAAAACATCCGGCCTGTCGCTTGTCTGCGCCACAGCGTCAATCACATACGCAAAGTTCGCCGGCGTATTCACATCCAGGGTCGTACTTTTGCCGACCATAAGACCATACCGGACTTCAAAACCATTGTCCGCACCATAATCGACCACAAGCACATTCCCAAACAGGTCTTCGATCCGGTCAAGCTTCCATTTGAACACCTTGGTCGCACCATCGGTAACCGTAGATCCTGTTCTGCTGCCGAAATAATAAGTCGTGCCGCTCTTGTCTTTAGCACTCCACACATTGCTGTTAAAGAAAAACCGCACACGATCATCATCGTATTTGGAACGGTATTCATTATTGGACCCAAGACTCACCAATTCGAAATCTTTGCCGGCCAAAGATACCAGGAAGGTATCCGTGCTGTCGTAATTGGGCACGCCATTCTTGGTAGAACGCACCACTGACCCCATATCCATGCTCATGCCCCAGCCAAAAGGGCCATTGCCATTGGTGGGCGCATAGGACAAACCCAACGCCGGCGATATGCCGCCGCGGCCTTGCGGGATATACAAAGGAATCGCAACGGCAGCACTGCCGCTGCGGGGGTCAACCGAAAGTGTTTTTGAGAAATTCTGCGCCCCGCCGCCCATGGATGATCCCGAGCTGGCATAAGACGCCGTCATTGTCTTGGTAGACGGGGTCTGGGTGGTCTTGGATGGGGGCGTTGTACTTGATGGGGTTGATGCTGGAACCCCTAAAAGATCGTTCAGGGGCACCTTGGGTGCGGGTGCGGGTGCGGGTGCGGTTGCGCTAGCGGCTTGGGCACTGACAATCGATAATGAAAGAATAAGAAATACTGCCGTGAATAGTGTTGCAATAACTCTATTTTGCATAACAACCCTTTCGTTATATCATTTGTTTCACCGCCACCGCTGTGACCTCAAGATCCCGTGTGGGCTCGATCCGATGCATGCTCAGGACCGGAAAATCAAACACCCGCGTATCGCCTTCGGCCTTCTTCAAGAAATCCATCACCTGCGCCCATGACCCCCGAAACGCAAGGTCGTAACGCAGGTTCTTGTCATCGGGCGCCTGATGTGGCACGGGGCGCATCATGGTCATTTGAATACCGGATGCTTTTGCGGCGTCATCCAGCTCAGCCATGACTTTTGCCGTGTCATGGGTGCTTTCAAAAAGCTTAGGATACCGTGCCAACGCATCGTTAAACCGGGCTTCAATGGAAGCCGAGCGGCCAATGATCGCGGAAGAATAGCTCCATTGTTTCTCGATCGAACTCTTTTGCATACGCAGGCTGGCATCCATGGCACTCCATGCCTGAAATCCCTTATCAAGACCCAAGGCCAGAAGAACAAGACAACCGATCAAGAATAACTTCTGCTCTTTGGATGAGACATGCGCTATTTTTATCATTTTGCCGCCTTCATGCTGATACGGAACATCACGACCTGCGCGGATTCCGTTGGGCGTTTATCGATACTGTCCAGACGCACATCATGAAAGACCGTCGAATGCCCCAGCGCCGTCTGGAAGGCGCGGACACTCTCAAGGCCATCGGCCTCGCCCTGGATATTCAATTCACCATTATTCATATCGATCCGATTCAAATGCGCTAACAAAGGCATGGATTTTGAAAGTTCGACAAGCAATCCCGTTGTTACGGGCGTCGCTAAACGTGTTTCAAGAGTGGCCAAAAGCAGAGACTTTTGCTCCAGATCTTTCACACGGGCAGAATCATTGGCCACGGCCGCCTGCAGGGCATGGCTGGCCCGGATTTCCCGACAGGCCGTGGACCAGCCCGACAGGATCAATCCCGAAATAAGTAAAACGACAATAATCCCGATATGTATCCCCCATGAACGCACTTTCATGCTTTCACGCCGGGCCTTGAGTTTATCGGTCGAAAGATCGAAAGGTTTGCTCTTTTCGTCTTTCGCCAGCAACAGATCAAGATACGCCACCGGTGAAAGTTCGAAGGCAAGCCGTTCCTGTGCCGTACGCACCAGAAGAGAAAGTTCCTGCACATCAATCCTGATGCCGGAAAACGTCCTGGACATCCCGGTTTCTTCCCGATCGCCCAGAAGCCTGATCTCTTTGACGGATGTTTCCGGGAACTCTTTAGCGCAATACTCCAAAAACGCGCTTAACACGCTGTCCTTATCGCCGGAAAACTTTTCTTCCCGCGAAAAGACCATCTCCCCTTTAATAAAGAATCCCAGCAACAACCCCCCTGACACATAAACGCCAAGAACCCGCCCCTCCCCATGGATCGCCTCCGGCCACACCACATGCGCCAAGGGCACCAGCCTTTGGGTATTGACCGTCATCACATCCGGGTGGATCCCGGCGCGGTCCAACATATCGATAAAGGGGGTCAATTGATCCTTGGCCATCATGGCTCCGGCGACCAATGACCGGCTTTTAGGCTCCTGCTCCAGAACCTTGACGTCAACGACGATATCTGCGCTTTTATGCGGTGTGGTACGGGCGAACTGGAATTGGACCATGCCCAAAAGCTCGGCGGGGTCCTGGGAAGGCAGATGGAACATCCTCATAAAACAAGCCATGCGTGGTGCCAGGGCGATAACACGATGATGGCCCGCAGGGATCAAGGCGCGCAATTTCTTGACCAACGCATCCTCATGCCCGGCGGCACACGGGATCACATGATAGGTAAGGTCCCCGCCCACACAACATACACGTATGGCATCCGGGACAGATTCGATTACACAAACTTTCTTGCCTATAAACATAGCGCCTCTATTTCAGATCCCCCGATATGATCCTTGGGGTCAAGAAGATCACGATCTCGGTTTTTTCTTTCAGATGATTGGTATTGCGAAACGCCGCGCCCACCAGCGGAATATCGCCCAAGAGCGGCACTTTTGAATCCTGTCCGGTCTTTTCATCTTTAATGAGCCCGCCAATGACAATGGTCACACCATCCTTAACCTGCACCGTGGTCTCAACCTCGGATGTGTCCACAATAGGAATCTGGTTATTCTGACCCGTCGTGATATACGTGGCGGCGGAGGAAACCTCGGGCCTGATCTTCATCGTCACATAACCATCCGGATGAATGGTGGGGGTCACATGCAGTTTGACACCCACGTCAATGAACTTCACATCCTCGGATACGGTGGGCCCGGATGTCGTTGTGGTCGTTGTGCTGGTCACATACGGCTTGGTCGTGCCCACAAGTATCCGGGCTTCTTCATTATTCATGACCGCGATGCGCGGGTTGGAAAGGACATGGCTTTTGTTCAAATTCCCCAGTGCCTGAATCACGCCCTGGTAATTGTCGTTGGAAAGAGTCCCGATGGCCACAGACCCGTTACGGCTGCTGCCCACCCCGCCCAGCGTGCTTTTAAACTCCAGCCCATGGGCGCCCTTGACCACCGCGTCCCAGTCGATGCCCATGCGGAATTCATCCTTGAGAACCACCTGGACAATGCGCGCCTCGATCAGCACTTCCTTCTCCTTGTGGTCCATCTGCACAATGATCTGGGCAAGCTCGTTTTGTTTGGATTCCGTGTCGATGATAATGAGCTGGTTGGAACGCTTATTGACCTCAAGGCTCCCCAGATCAGGCGTCAAATACTGCTTTAGAACCGGGGCTATTTCATCCACCTTGGCGTAGCTCAGTTCGAACACGCGGGGCTTGCGCTGGATATCGATTTCCTTCAGATAATCCGCCACCTCGGCGATCTTCTGCGGCGTGTCCGTGACGAATATCTTGTTGGACTGTTTGTCCGTACGGACACTGCCCACCCCGTTGGTCAGCATATTGGCCAGGTGCGACGCAATGGCGCCGGCTTCAACATAACTCAAGGCAAAGGTTTTGCTTGCCACAGGACGGTCTACATCCCTCAAGTATTCCTCGATCTCGGCAAGCTTGAGCGGCGTATCTTCCACATAGACGGTGGCTGAAACATCATCCGCCACGACTTTACCGAACTGATTCTTGAACCTTTCCAGCAACGCCGCCGCAACAGAAGCCTTCATTCCCTTCATATGAAAAAGACGCGTCGTTACCCGCTGGCTAAATGGGCGGCCATACTTGGCCTCATACTCCTGCGCAGAAATGACCTGGATAAGCCCGGCATTATCTTCAAAGGCCGCGTGCGACATCTGAAGCACCGTGGCCAGCGCATCCCGCGCCCGTATATTCTCAAGGTACACCGTGATCCGCCCCTGGGTGGTATCCCCTACGGCTATATTCAGGCCGGATTTCTGAGCAATGAGTTTGACGGCATCCTTCACGTCCAGATCGCGCACATCCAGGGCTGTAATGAGCGGATTGACATCACGCGGCTTTTCATCCATGACGGCGGTCGTTTGTGCCAGGGCCTGTTGAGAAAAACTAACAAGCAGAATGAATATCATGCATGCACGCTTCATCACTGACCTCCCGCAAGTTTTATCTCGATCTCCCTGCCGTCGATCTCAACACGCACGCCTGTCTTTGAAATGCTCTTCACCCGAAAGCCATTGACCGCTTCTCCATCGGACACAAAATAAACCACACCCCGTCGGACATCTTCGAGCACAGCACCGGATCTTAACGAAAGAATAATCGCCTTGACCCGAAGCCCGGATGAATCGAGGACATCAGTTTTTTGTATAACAGGCGCCTTGGGCGTTTCTTCTACAAATGGATCACGCCAAACGCCGCTATCTTGAGCGCTTGCCAGCGGCATCGCCACTGGGGCATGCCATAAAGATACTGTCTCAGGCTTGAAAGAAATTGTTTGCGGAGGTGAAACGGGCTGGATCAATGAGGAAAATGCGGATACGATACTTGTTGTAAAAAACCCGATTGCCAGAAGGTATCCTGAAACAAGGACAACCTTGTAACGGCTCATGAAAATATATTTAATCCTGTTTGTTACATGTGTGTTCACCATAGCCTTGGGAAATATAGACGATAAAAATGCATTTTTCAAGGCTGCATCAGGCGATACATCTTGGCACGATCAATATTAACGGAAGGCTTGTTAGGGAAAAGATCGGCTTCGATATTTAGCAGGCCCATGGCCAACGGATAGTCATGCACTGCTACCGCACAAAAGACAGCCAGGTCATAGTAATCGGGATCTTGAGGATCAAGCTTGATCGCCCGCAGCGCATCCCTCAAGGCACTCCGATGCTGACCCAGCCTTACCGCCACCATGCCCCGCTTGTAAAAAAGCTCGGGATCGTTACGGTCCAGGGCAATCGCCAGGGCATAATCATTCATTTCCCTATCAGCCGATCCATCCTTATTTCTACCCAGATTCTCATGCACCACCGCCAAGAGGGAATGAAAATCTTTGGTGTTGGCCTTATCCCTGGCAAAAATCTTAAGGTCTCTTAAGGCCACAAGCTGTCTTAAATAAAAAACCTTTCTCCGGATCACTTCCCCGGTATCGGCCCGGCCCTCGAGCAACCGCCAATACCTGCTGTCAACCAGCTTTTTGATATCAGCATCTGCGCCATAATCGAAAGGCGGCATAACCTCCAACGATGCCTTGATCCGGCCTCTTAATGCAAAAGAAGCATTGGGCCGTTCTTTAAGGATACGGCTCCAGAAATGAAAGCTGTTATCCCATACCCCGGCCTGTTCATACGATTTGAAGACAAGCAGCCCTGCGACCAAAAGAATACCTGCCCAGAATATGGCTTTTCTATATGTAGATTGCGCCGTCTGGAACCACGCTTCAATCACAACTCCCGCCAACAGGCAAAATCCAAAACTGGGAAGGTACATGAAACGATCCGCCACCAGATTGAGGTCATCGATATCAAAACGCCACAGAAAGAACGTCGATAAGAAATAAAACAGCAGGGCGAAGCCGATCCACCGTCTGATGGGCGCCTTGAACACGGCCCATGCCGCGATGCCGCCTGAAACCGGCAAAAGGACATGCGCTCCCCAACGCAGTTTTTCCATGACAGGCGGCGCGTATAAAGGCGATAAATGCACGGGCCAAAAAAAAGTTTTAATATAGAAAATACCGCACCAGGCCCAGAGCTTCAGCGACCCTGCCCCGGCCATGGCTATATGCCTGCTGTTTAAAACGAAGGTGATGAGGGCCACCGGCTCAACAACAAGGAAAAAGGGGATTTTATCAACGAGGCTTGCCACAGAAAATTTGCGGCCCTTGACGTGATCGATCAAAAACAATACCAGCGGAAGGCTTAATGCCATGGCTTTTGAAAAAATGCTCAAGATGGCGCACAAAAGCGCAAAGATATACGCCTTGCCCTTCTTGTTATCCAGATATTCCAGGTAAAACAACAGGGCGATCAGATAAAAATTTGTATAAAGAAGATCCTTCCTCCCTGTAGCCCATGCCACGGATTCGATATGCATCGGATGCAGGGCAAAAACAAATGCCGCAATGTAGGCCGCAGGCTTTGCAACCCCGAGCCGGCAGGAAAGCAGGTACACCAGGCCTGCCGCACACAGATGCAGAAAAAAATTGATCCAATGGGTCATGTGGGGATTTGCCGCAAAGAAAATGTTTTCCACATAAGCACTGACAATCGCCAAAGGAATATATGTCCTGTTGGCCGTATCCGGCGTCGTAAAAATACTCCAGGGCCTGAAAAAAAGGTCACTGCTCACATGAACCGGATCGTCATAATTGAGATACTGGGATCTCAACGACGGTAAAAAGACAAGCGCCGCCAGCATGACCAGAAATATCCATGGCAACGCCATACGTATTCGACCGGGAATGACCACCATTATATCTTCTTTCCGCTGAGATTATCCAAAAGGCGCGCCACCAGACTCCCTGTAAACTTTTTCCAGATTAATCCCGTATTCGATCCTGGTCCAGATTTTTGTGGAATCAATGATTTTCAGCAAAGCCCGCGCCTTCCGCGCCTTCCGAGAATTCCCTTGACAAAAGAGGCTTCTCGTTTAGAATTTAGTCTCAATTTAACTCAACGTGTATCGCCTAACGAGGTAACGTCATGGCTAAAGTTTGTTCTGTTTCCGGTGCGCGCCCCACATCAGGCCGCAAATATAAAAGACGCGGTATGGTCCGCCGCAAAGGCGGCGCGGGTTCCAAGATCGTCGGCAAAACCCTGCGCGTCATCAAGCCCAATCTCCAGCGCGTCAAGGTTGTTGATGCCAATGGCACGGTCAAACACGTCCTGGTCACGGCACGCATGCTCAAGGCCGGCAAGGTCACCAAAGCGCCCAAGGCCTCTCTCCTGCGCGCCAAGGTTGCTGCCAAAAAAGCCTGACCCCATCAATCTTCTGTGGCATAAAAAAGCCCTGGTTAATCCAGGGTTTTTTTATTGATCCGGCCAACGGTCATTTGGCAGGACGGATATCTTTAAGCATGATCTGCGCTGTGGGCGCTTTATTCCAGTCATCAATACCCAGCGTATACGCGATGTCTACCGCCTCCCCCATACGCAGGGATCCAAATTCAGCGGCCATACTGAAACCTACGGCCGAAACACTTACCTGTCCGTCCGTAACCCAAAATTTGAGCGTATCCCTGCCGAGCAATTGAGGACGGCTTTTAACCACCAGGCGGCGCGTGGCAAAAACAGGCGCCGGATTCCCTTCGCCAAACGGTGCCAGGCCTTCCATCATCGCCACAAGTTCCATATTAAGAGACGCCAACGAAAGCTGGCTGTCGATCTCCAACACAGAATCCGGCACCCCGTCTGCGAATACGCCCTGCGCAAAACGGTTGAGCCCCTCCCTTAATGCGCCCAGTGATTCCTGACGCACCCTCAGGCCCGCGGCGCGTTTGTGCCCGCCAAAACCTTCCAGCATGTGTGCACAAGACGCCAGCGCCTCGTTCAGATGAAACCCCTCCACCGACCGGGCCGACCCCACGCCCACCCCGCCCTCCAGGGAAATGACGAACGCCGGACGTCCATATTTCTCAACAATCCTCGATGCCGCTATCCCCAGAACGCCTTTATGCCAGCCTTCCTTATGGACAACAATGATCCGCCCTCCCGCGAGGACCGTATCCGCTTCAATGATATCCACCGCCTCATCCACCACAGCGCCCTGCAAACGCTGGCGTTCGCGGTTATGCACCTCGAGGATATTCACCAACCCGGCGGCCACCGCAGGATCATCCGATAACAAAAGTTCCAGCGCAGTCGCCGCGCTCCCCATGCGCCCTGCGGCATTAAGCCGGGGCCCCAGGGAAAACCCGACCAGATGCGGCGTCATCTCCTTGCCGCGCACACGCGCCGCCTCGATGAGCGCCTGGACACCCGCCTTGGGACTGTTCCCGATGACCGGCAAGCCGTGACGCACGATGATCCTGTTCTCACCCCTCAAGGGAACTACATCGGCAATGGTCCCCAGGGCCACAAGATCAAGGTCGTTGCACGGAAATTCCCCCAGCACGGCCTGGACGAACTTCGCCGCAAGTCCGACGCCCGCAAGTTCGCGAAAAGGATACAGGCACCCAGGCTGCTTGGGATCAATGACCGCACACGCCGCCGCAGGCACCGGGCCTTCGGGTTCGTGATGATCGATCACAATGACGTCGATTCCCGCCTCCCGCAGCGACTGCACCTCTCCGGCGGCTGTGACCCCGCAATCCACCGTGATAAGAAGCCCCACGCCCCACTTCAGGGCCAGGGGAACAATCTCATAATTCAGGCCGTAGCCTTCCTCCATCCGGTGAGGGATATAATTCAGCGCCTTGATACCCAATTTCTTAAGCAGATGACAAACCACGGCAGTTGACGTCACTCCGTCGACATCATAGTCGCCGTAGACCAAGACGGTCTGCGCACGTTCACGCGCGGCCTTGAGACGTGCGACAGCCTTATCCATATCCTTCAACAAAAAAGGGTCATGAAGCCCGTCGAGTGACGGGTCGAGGAAAGAACGGGCCTGGAAGGGAGTTGTAACACCACGGTTGACCAAAAGTCGGAGAATGAGGGGATCAAGCCCAAGTTCCCGGGCGAACTCTTTCTCGATCCCGGGCTGGGCGGCTTTCAGTCGCCATTTTTTGAACATACTACATCTTTTCCGGAGCAGAAATACCCAGAAGGCGCAATCCATTGGCAAAAACAATACGGGCCGCATCAACAAGCGCCAGACGTTCTGCCGACAATTCGCGATCCATATCAGGATCAATAATACGGCAACGGTCATAAAACTTGTGATACGCGGCGGCGAGTTCCTGCATGTAGCGTGTCAAGGTGTGCGGATCAAGCTGTTGGGCGCAAATATTCAGATAGTCGGGAAGCTGGGCCATTTTTTTGATGAGTTCGATCTCGGCTTCATCGGTCAAAAGGTCAAAACGGGATGAAGGCACCAGCGACGCGTCAGCCTTGGCCTTGCGGATGACACTGTGACAGCGGGCGTGGGCGTACTGGATATAATAGACCGGATTGTCCGGGGCCTGCCTGCGGGCCAGGTCGATATCGAATTCCAGCTGCTGGTTCACCTGGCGCATGAGCATGAAATACCGGGCGGCATCGGTGCCGACCTCTTGCGCCACCTCACGCAAACTGATGAACTCACCCGCGCGTGTTGACATGCGCAGCTGTTTGCCGTCACGAAAAATAGTGGCCAGCTGGATGATCAGCCCCTCCAGCGCCTTCACATCCTTCCCCAGCGCCTGGGCCGCCGCCTTGATGCGCGGGATATACCCGTGATGATCAGGGCCAAGGATATCGACCAGGAGATCAAAGCCGCGGTCGTATTTGTACTTGTGGTAAACAATGTCCGGAGCCAGGTAGGTATAAAAACCGTCGCTCTTTTTAACGACGCGGTCCTTGTCATCGCCAAAAAGCGTTGACTTAAACCAAAGCGCCCCGTCCTGCTCGTAAATAAAACCTTTGCAGCGCAGTTCCTCCAGAACTTCCGCGATCTTGGCAGCGCTGGATACCTGGGACTCGAAAGACCAGTGGTCAAAACTGACCCGGAATATGCGCAGGTCCTCACGGATCACATCCATGAGATAGTCCCTGGCAAAAGCACAAAAATCCTCGACCGGACAGGCATTGACATCCGCCAGCGAAGAAAACTTGCGCTGACCGGCAAAGATCCCCGCCATATCCTGGATATACCCGCCCTGATAACAATCCTCGGGGTATTCGATCTTCTCGCCAAAAAGCTCACGGGTGCGCAGCTGAACGGAAAGGCCCAGGGTGCGGATCTGATTCCCGCCGTCATTAACATAAAATTCGCGCTCGGCGTGATGCCCTGTGAAATTAAGGACATTCACCAGCACATCCCCCACCGCAGCCTGGCGCGCGTGCGCCACGGTCAATGGCCCCGTAGGATTAGCGGAAACAAACTCCACCAGGACTTTCTTGCCCCCGCCAAAACCGGTACGGCCATAAGCTTCTCCCCGGGCAAAAATATCGGCCAGCACATCATGGTAAGCCGCAGGAGAAAGCCGGATGTTGATGAAGCCCGGACGAAATACATCAACCCCCACAACCCTGTCTTTGAGAGACGAAGCTGCCAGCGAACTGATGATCTGTGTGCGCAGGATTTCGGCGATCTCCATGGGATTGCGCCGCAGGACCTTGGATAACTGGAGGGCCGCATTGCACGCCAGGTCGCCGTGGTCTTTGTGGGCAGGCGTATCCAGGGAGATGTCGGCCAGAGGAACGCCCGGCATCGAAACCTCGACGGCCGAACGGATGAGATCACTCAATCGGGTGCGTAACTGTGTGAACATATGATCCGAAAAATGCCAGGTGCCCTGTTATTGCCAGTCGACAGCAACCGCTTCCTGCCAGAGGTGGTCAAGCCCGTAGAATTCGCGTGAATCGTTCTCGAAGACATGGACGACAACATCGCCCATATCCAGAAGGACCCATCGGCCGTTGGAATCTTCCGGGGCCGCGTTCCCCGCAGTGGCAAAACGGAACCCCCGCTGCCGGCCCGCGCTGTCGAGCCCCTGCTTGAACCTGATCTTGACACCGAGAAGATGGAGCCCCTCGTCAACACCTTCCGCCACGGCCTTGATATGACGGGAACTTGTCGCGGTGCAGAGAACGAAATAGTCGCAGAAATTCACGACCCCGCGCATGTCGAGGATAACGATGTTTTCCGCCTTCTTGTCAGCGGCAAAACGGGCAGATTGCTTTGCGATCTCTAATGATTCCAAATGATCCGTCTGCTATTATCGAAAAATGGTTAACTATTTCTTGAGCTTCTGGGCCTGAACCTTGCTCAGGACGCGCCAGCACTCATGCCCGCCGGCCGGAGATTTGACAACCGCGAAAAACCGGCCGCCCTTCTCCTCAACCCTGTAGTCCGTGGAGTCAAATTTCCCCTTGGTCTTCACATCGTAAAAAGACAACTTCTCCATAAACACCTCCTGTAAGGGTCAAAGAATGCTTTGAGTGTAGCCAAGAACATCCCTCATGTCAAATCAAAAAGCGTTACGCCGCCACGGCCGAGCGCAACCCTTTCTCCTGGTCATCGGAAAAATCGCCCACCACCGCGAGGTTGAGCCTCTTTTCCTTGAGGACTTCTGCTGCCACACGACGAATGTCTTCCGGTGTCAGCGCGTTGACGCGGCATACCACTTCGGCCAGGGTGCGCACCCTGTCGCGCTTTATCACGGATTCGCCCATCCACATCATATGGTCGGTGGTGTCCTCAAGCCCGAGCAGGAACTGCCCCAGGAAATACTCCCGCGCCCGCGTGAATTCCTGGGACCTTACCCCCTGGCGGCGCAGCTGCCTGAGGAGCTTGATGATCAATTCAACGGCTTCAAGAAGCTTGCGGTTATCCACACCGGCCTTGATCATGAAAAGGCCGGTATCGTCAAAAGATTTCGTCGTGCTGTAGACCGAATAGGCGAGCCCGCGCTTTTCGCGCAGTTCATCAAAAAGACGGCTGGACATGTTCCCGCCGAGAATGATATTCAGGACCGCCTGCGCATAGATATCAGGATCGTTGGCCGCCAATGACGGGAACCCCAGCGCCAGGTGTGTCTGTTCAATCTTTTTACGGAATAAATTCACACGCGGAGACCGCTGTTTCCCTTTAAAAACTGTGCAGGCATGACGCTGCTGGCTGGGGAAATTCCCCAGTTTTTGTTCCAGGAATTCCATAAGCCACTCATGGGAAAAATTCCCGCATACCGAGACAACCACATTGTCGGGAGAATAATGCCGGCGATGGAAAGCATGCAGGGAGCGCTGGGTCATGCCGCCGACAGTCTCTTTCGTCCCGGCCAGGCTCTGCCCCAACGGGTGCCCGGGCCAGACAAGGCCGTCAAGCAGCTCCAGGACATAGTACTGGGGCAAGTCATTGTACATCTTGATCTCTTCAAGGATGATGGTCCGCTCGCGTTCCAGGTCGTTCTTCTGGATGAGCGGAAAGAAAACCATATCGCAAAGGATATCCAGGGTCAGGTCAAAATGCCGGGCAGGCACCTTGGCATAATAACAGGTCTGTTCCTCGCCGGTAAAAGCGTTCAGCGACCCGCCGACCCCCTCGATCGACCCCTTGATCTCGTTGCAGGAATACTTAAGACTGCCGCGAAAAAGGATATGTTCCAGGTAATGCGCCGCGCCTTTCTCGGCCTCTTCCTCGAAACGCCCGCCCACACCGGCCCATATCCCCACGGACACGCTTTCACGGTCCTTCAAGCTGTTGGCAATGACCCTGAGATTGTTGGAAAGGGTGAGCTTCTGGTACATGGTTTAATGGACCGCCCGGGCCAGGGATGCAGCAAAGGCACTGACACATTCCAGCAGATCCGCCTGATCCGCATGGGTGTGGATCAACTGGACCAGGGCGCTCCCGACAATGACACCGTCTGCGGCGCGCGCGACTTCCCCGGCCTGTTGCGGGGTCGAAACGCCAAAGCCAACGCACACCGGTTTATCGGTCACTTTTCTGACCGCACGGACCCTGGCGGCAATTTCCCGGGCCACCGCCTGGCGCGCACCGGTGACGCCCGCGACAGAAACATAATAAATAAATCCCGTAGCCGCAGCCGCCACCGCCTTCATCCGCGCCGCCGGCGTGGTGGGCGCCATGAAAAAGATCGTGGCCAACCCTCTTGCCGACGCTTCGCGGCGCAGGTCAACGGCTTCCTCGGCAGGAAGATCAGGGATAATGACCCCGTCCACCCCCGCGGCAACCGCCTCGCTGACAAAATCTTTTTCCCCGAAACGGAACACGGGATTGTAATAACTCATCAAGGCTATCGGGACCTGGGAATGGCACCGGATACGGCGCACAAGATCCAGGATCTTTTTTAAATTGGTACCTTGTTGCAGCGACCGGTATGAAGCGGCCTGGATGACCGGCCCATCCGCCATAGGATCCGAGAACGGGACGCCCAGTTCCACAATATCCGCCCCGGCCTTCTCCAGCGCCAGGACGAGATCTTCCGTCACCGCAAGATCAGGGTCGCCCGCTGTAATAAAGGGAATGAACGCCTTCCTGTTAACCTTGCGCAATTCAATGAATTTTTGGTCGATACGGTTCATGTTTTTTACCCATTAAGAAAACAACAGATCCTTGATCGTGCCCATATCCTTGTCGCCCCGCCCGGAAAGGCAAACGATGACGCTCTTTTTCCCCTTGACCTTGGCCGCCAACTTAGACAAATACGCCACCGCATGCGCAGACTCAAGCGCGGGGATAATCCCTTCGGTGCGTGCCAAAAGGGATGCGGCGTCAAGCGCCTCCTTGTCCGTAACACCCACGTATGCCGCGCGGCCGGTTTCCTTGTAATACGCATGCTCGGGCCCGACCCCCGGATAATCCAGCCCGGCAGAAATCGAATGTGCCAGGGCCACCTGTCCGTCAGCATCCTGCAGCAATGAACTCTTGCATCCATGCAAAACGCCCGGCTGGCCCTTGCAAAGCGCCGCGGCATGAGCTGTCGTATTGAGCCCGTGACCTGCGGCTTCGACACCAATCATATGTACATGTTTGTCATTGTAAAAGCGGTGAAAAAGCCCCATGGCATTACTGCCGCCCCCCACACAAGCGACCAGATAATCCGGAAGTTTCTTTTCCCTGGCCAAAAACTGGCGGCGCGCCTCCTGCCCGATCACCGACTGGAATTCGCGAACCATCCAGGGATAGGGATGCGGCCCGGCCACCGTTCCGATCAGATAAAAAGTATCCTTCACATGGGTCACCCAGTCGCGGATCGCCTCGTTCATGGCGTCCTTGAGTGTTTTGGAACCGCTCTCCACCGGCACCACGGTGGCTCCCAACAGGCGCATGCGCACCACATTCAACGCCTGGCGTTTAATGTCCTCGGAGCCCATATACACCACGCAGGTCAGGCCAAAGAGCGCGCAAACCGTGGCTGTTGCAACCCCGTGCTGACCCGCGCCGGTTTCGGCGATGATCCTCTTTTTGCCCATGCGCCGCGCGATCAGGATCTGGCCCAGCGTGTTGTTGACCTTGTGCGCGCCGGTATGAAGAAGATCCTCGCGCTTGAGGTATACCTTAAGCGTTTTAAGCTGACGGCTCAAACGTTGCGCCGGATAAAGCATGGTCGGACGCCCGGCATATTCCCGGAGATAATAAGCGAACTCTTTCCTGAAGGCAGGATCACGCTGGGCCTTCTTGAACTCCTGCTCCAGGTCCATCAGAAGGGCCATGAGCGTTTCAGGAACAAACCTGCCGCCGAATGACCCGTAATGTCCGTTCTTGTCGGGAAAACTCATACAAGCCTCATGGTTCATATCCGGTCATGATCATGACCGTGTTGGCAATCCCCACCGCACCCGCGATGCGTAAAGGAAGCCGTTGATCGCTTTTATCCATCCAGACAGAATACTTCGCCGGGACACTGCGCATCAGCGCGGCGGTATATGTCTTTCCCGCGGCATTAAAAGACATATCCCCCACATCCTGCATCGTGACATCAAGCGTAGGCAGGCGCATGGCGAACGTTTCGCCCTTGTTGAACTCTCCCTGCCTGCGATAACGATAAATGAAGCCGTAAATATTGTCAATAACACCCGGCTTCGCCAGGACATCCACCGTGGTCTTGCCCTGGGCTGTCTTCGTGATCCTGATACCCCCCGCGGCGGGATCGTATTCTTCCGTGATATTCTCCTGCCGTCCGAAAATATTCAGGTTACGCACCACCATCCGCGGCAAAAATGTATCGGGATCAAGGAAAATACGTTCCTCATCGAGAAAATTAAACCCTTTGGATGTGAAAACAATGAGCACGGACTTTTTGCCGCCGGCATCCGCAGGACCTTGAAAAACAAGGGACGCCTCGCCGACTTTGACGCCAGACTGTTTGATGGCGTAACGGATGGTCTCCCCAGGCTTAAAGGGCGCCGGGCGGGCCATGGCCGAGGAGGCCAACGGCACAAGGAACATCATGCCGGCCAGGATGGCCGCGAACCTACATCGTGTCATAATCCCTGATGAATTGCGCAAGGACGCGCGTGCCGTTATACAAGGTCTTGACCTCGGCGTACTCGTCATTGGCGTGCAGCGTCCCGGCCTTGCCGAAGCCTGTGGCAAAGGCATTGATGCCATGATGCTGGAAAAAAGAAATCACGGTGGCGCCGTCGGATCCTTTGAGCACGGCTTTCTGCCCCTTGGCACGCGCGGCCTTCAGGAACGCCAGTACAAAGGGATCATGGGCACTGACCTCGTAGGGCAGCTGGAGATCATCGATCAGCATTTTATATTTGGGGGTGACCGAACGGGCGATGGCCTTGACCTGGCCGATGACTTTCCTGGGATCCATGCCCGGCATATAACGGATATCGACCGCGAACTCGCAAAAATCCGCGACCATATTGACCTTGTCCCCGCCCTTGATCGTTCCGATATTGACGGTCGGATGATTCAAGAGATCGTGCTTTTTAAATTTGAACGCATGGGTTTTCAGGCGTCGGATGATCTCGGCGGCCTGTTCGATCGCGTTGACCCCCATCCAGTTGGTGGCGCCGTGCGCCTTCCTGCCAAATACCTGGATCCTGGAATGGAAAAGCCCTTTTTGCGCGATGACCGTATCGAAATCGACGGAATCGAGCACCAGCGCCAGGCGTGGTTTGAGCACCCCTTTGTCCAGCAACGGCTTGATCCCCTGGTGACTGCCGGTCTCCTCGTCCGCGGTCGCCGCGAGGATGATGTCCTTGCGCGGATGAAACCCATCCTCCACGAGAGAACGGATCGCTTCCATGGCGCAGGCAAGATTACCTTTATCGTCCGAGGCCCCGCGGCCATAGATCTTCCCGCCAACAACATCCTTGCCCAAAGGGTCATGCTTCCAGCCGGTGCCGATGGGCACAACATCCGTATGCGGGGTAATGAGGAGCGCCTCTTTCGCGGCCTTCGCACGTGGTAAAGACCCTTTGAGTGTCGCAATAACATTGGGCCTGTCGAGCTTGTAGGTCACAACCTCGACCCCAAGCCCCAGCGATTTCATATCCTTAACGACAAGGTCCGCGATCTCAACCTCGTTGCCGGGAGGATTCTGCGAATCAATCGAAAGAACTTTTTGCGTAAGACGGACAAGACGGTCTTTGTTGATCATAAAAGTGGCAGCCCCTCAAGGCGGGGCCTGTGCGAAGGTTAACCTAAAATGCTCCTGGCCCTCATCTCGCCTTCAATGCGCTTGAAATCCTGGTGGTCCACAAAAACCATGCCAGGGCGCTCGGCGTGAAGCTTGATCATCTTGGGAAGATGTTCCCGGACATTCTGAAACGCCACATACTTGAAAGTGGTGCCGCACTTGGGGCAGGCATGGTCGTTCAACTTGATCTCCATGGCCTTGCATTTGGCGCAAATCCCCGACAGGACCCCGTACTCCAGAAGATGGGCCTTCACGTCGTCAAAATCAATATCCTGATAAACACGGAACATTTGCTTCATAAGGTGGGGATTATATCACAGCAAGACGGGAATGCCAACAGCAAGAAAAACATACAAAAAAGGGGCCCGATACGGCTGGGCCCCGACAAACAGGAAAGATGAGGATGATAACAGGCCGATAAAAGCGGGAAAAATCCCTCGCGCTTTGGCAACGCAGCCACCGTCTTACGAGCCACCCGAACACCCCCTAAAAAGGGAAGCCCAAACCGCCACACAGGGCTAACGGGCTTACAAGGATGGAGTAAATTAGGTCTGTCGCTTTGTGTCCCCGGGTTTCCCCGGGTTTACCTTTATCGGCTAGATGAAATATAACACACACAACTTTTAAAAAACAAGGGACAAGGGGGCGTTACACCACGATCTTCGCGTTCTGGATGAAAGACATCATCTTGCGGTGGTCCTTCTTCCCCGGCTCGGCCTCGACACCGCTGGAAACATCCACGGCATAAGGCTTGAGGAGGTTGACAGCCTCGAGGACATTTTCCTGGTTGAGCCCGCCCGAAAGGATATACGGGCGCTTGATATCCGCCTGCCGGAGAAGTTCCCAGTTAAAGGTCTTGCCTGTGCCGCCGTAGGCATCTTCCTGATACGCGTCAAAAAGGATCCCGTTGACGTCATACTTTTTGATCATATCAAAATCGAAGGCGGCATTGACCCGGAAAGCCTTGATCACCGCGCAATTGCCGCGCTTCAACCGGCGCACATACTGAGGATCCTCGTCGCCATGCAGCTGGACGGCGTTCAGCCCGGCAAAAGAAACGATATCATTGACCGCGCCCTGACGCTCGTTGACGAACACCCCCACCGTGGTGATGAACGGAGGCAGGATCGAAATAATGTTACGCGCCCGGGACGGCGATACATACCGCGGACTTTTCTTGGTGAACACAAAACCCAGCGCGTCCGCACCGAACTTGATGGCCTTGAAGGCGTCGTCTTTATCGGTGATGCCGCAAATTTTTACTCTGATCATATACGCTCCTATTATTTTATAACAACGACGCAAGTACGGGCGGGTCTTAGACCCGCCCCTACACACCATAAAATCACATATTACGCCCCTGACATCACTTCCCTGATCTTCTTCGCCACATCCTGTTCACGCAAAAATGTTTCGCCGATCAACACCGCATGAACCCCCGCGGCCTGGAGCCGAAGAACCTCGGCATGGGACCTGATGCCGCTTTCCGAAACAATGATCTTGCCGGAGGGAATGCGCGGGATCATGCGCTCGCTCACGGCAATGTCCACGGTAAATGTCCTGAGATTGCGGTTGTTGATGCCGATGATCTGTGCACCGCTATCCAGCGCGCGGGAAAGCTCATCCTCATCATGGACTTCCACCAGGCAATCCACATCCAGCTTGCGGCCTACCGACAAAAAACGCCTGAGATCCGTGTCGGAAAGCGCGGCCACGATCAATAACGCCGCACTCGCGCCGCAAAAACGGGCTTCATAAATCTGCCCTTCGTCGATGATAAAATCCTTCATCAACGTCGGTGTATTGAATTTCTCGCTGACCTGTTTGAGATAAGCGGACTTGCCAAGAAAGTAATCCTCCTCGGTCAATACCGAAATCGCCGCGGCTCCGCTGTCTTCATAGGCACGGGCCAGGGCCCCCACATCGAAATCCTTGCGGATCACCCCTTTGGAGGGGGACGCCTTCTTGATCTCGGCAATAAGATTCACCTTGCCGGGACGGGAAATGGCCTTGCGGAACAACCCATAAGGCGTATAAGCGGCCGCATCCAGATGGGCGCGGATATTATCAAAAAAAGGCTGCTTGCGCGCATTATGCACGCGTTTCTTATCCAGGATGGTATTAAGAAAATCAGCAGGCACGGTTGGTGAACTCTTTTAATTGTTCCAGTTTCCCCAACGCCGCGCCGCCATCGATCATGGCTCGGGCCAGGATTATCCCCTGTGCGGGTGACGCCGCCGCTCCGGCGGTATACAGGCCAAAGGCCGCGTTCATGAGCACAATATCACGTCGAGGGCCTTTCTCGCCCTCCAGGATAGAGCGCAGGATACGGGCATTCACATCCTTGTCCCCGCCCTTGAAATCCGCCTCCATGGCGCGCGGCAACCCGAAGGTTTCCGGGATGACCTCATAGGAATGGAGGCTGCCACCGTCAAGCTCGGTCACAAATGTTTTTGAAGCCGTCGACACCTCATCCAGGCCGTCGGCACTATGCACCACCACCACACGCGCGGCGCCCAGATTTCTTAAGACCTGCGCCATCTGTGCCACCAAAGGATAACTGTAAACCCCCATCATCTGATGCGTGGCAAACGCGGGATTGGTCAATGGCCCCAGGATGTTGAAGATGGTCTTGACGCCCAGCGCCTTGCGTGCGGACGCCACATGCTTCATCGCCGGATGATGCCCCGGCGCAAAAAGAAAGACAATCCCGGCCTCTTCCAGGCAGGCGGCCAGACGTTCATGCGGCATACTGATATTGACACCCAAAGCCTCCAGGACATCCGCGCTGCCGCACAGGCTGGAGACCGAACGGTTGCCGTGCTTGGCCACCTTCACCCCGGCGGCGGCGATCACAAACGCCGCGGTGGTCGATATATTAAAGGAATGCCGTGCGTCGCCCCCGGTCCCGACAATATCAAATACACGGGGACACCCTGTCCGAACAGGGACCACACATTCACGCATGACCTCGGCCGCAGCTGTGATCTCGTCTACGGTGAACCCTTTGGCATTGAGCCCCAGGAGAAAATCGCGGATATCCGCGTCCAGAACACGGCCGTTCATGATGGCGACCATGGCCGCGCGCATCTCGACGGGGGTCAAATCTTGTTTGTGATGAAGCTTTTCAAGGATCTCACGCATAAGGGATCCTCACAGCTGGAGGAAATTCGCCAGGAGCTTCTTGCCTTCACGGGTCAGGATCGACTCGGGATGAAACTGGACCCCCCACAAGGGCAGCGTCCGGTGACGCACGCCCATGATCTCGTTGTCGTCCTCGGAGCGGGCCGTGATCTCCAGGCATGCGGGGATCGTTTTTTCCTCGATGACCAAAGAATGGTAGCGGGTGGCGTTAAACGGATTGGGAAGCCCCTTGAACAGGTCCTTGGCGTCATGACGGATCCGCGACGTTTTTCCGTGCATGAGTTTGCCGGCGCGGATGATCTTGCCGCCAAAGGCATACCCGATGGCCTGATGGCCCAGGCAGACACCCAAAATGGGCACCTTCCCGGCGAACATCCTGATAACATCGACCGAGACGCCCGCGTGTTCGGGGCTGCTGGGACCCGGGGATATGACAATACGGCGGGGCGCCAGCTTTTCAATTTCTTCCAAGGTGATCGCGTCATTGCGATAAACTTTCACCTGCGCCTGCAGTTCACCGAAATACTGGACGATGTTATAGGTGAAAGAATCGTAATTGTCGATCATCAGAATCATGGGAACTCACACGGGCCGGGTTATCTGCCTCTATAGTTAAACTATTCTTTCTCGCGTTTGATGCTCGCCCCCAGGGCCATGAGTTTCTTGTCGATATTTTCATACCCGCGATCGAGGTGATAGACGCGGCGGATCTCCGTCTTGCCCCGGGCCACGAGGCCCGCCATGACAAGCGCGGCCGAAGCGCGAAGATCGGACGCAATAACCGGCGCACCGCACAGTTCATGCCCGCCTTCGATGATAGCACTGCCGCCTTCACGGCGGATCCTGGCGCCCATGCGGTTGAGTTCCGCGATATGCATGAAGCGGTCAGGAAAAACGGTGTCACGGATAACGCTCACGCCGTCCGCCAGGGTCATGAGCGCCATGTACTGCGCCTGCAGATCCGTGGGGAAGCCCGGAAACGGATAGGTCGTAATGCTGACGGGCTTGATGACCTTGGCCGGCTTGACACGCACCATATTCTTGTCGGCTTCGACATGGACGCCGACCTTGGACAGGACATCTTCCAGGGCCATGAGCTGGTGATAATCGATATCGCGGATGACAAAATGACTGCGGGCCATGGCCGCCAAAAGAACAAAGGTGCCCGCCTCGATGCGGTCGGGAGATATCTTGTAGTCGGCGCCATGCAGTTTCCTGACGCCCTGGATGATGATGCGCGGGCTTCCCTGGCCCTTGATGCGGGCGCCCATTTCATTAAGGAAGTTGGCCAAATCCTCGACCTCAGGTTCACAGGCGGCGCATTCAATGACGGTCTCGCCTTCCGCCAGGGTGGCGGCCATCATGATATTGGCAGTCCCCAATACCGACGGGCCGGAAGCACCGCCCAGGTACACGCGGGTACCTTTGAGGCGTTTGGTCCGGGCAATGATATAACCCGCTTCGATATCGACCTTGGCGCCCAAAGCCTCAACGCCCTTGATATGGAGATCGACCGGACGCACGCCGATGACGCAGCCACCCGGAAGGGACACCCTGGCTTCGCCGAGCTTGGTCAGCAAGGGCCCCAGGACACAAATAGACCCGCGCATCGTGGATACGAGTTTGTAATCCGCCACAGGATTGGGCTTCCCGGCGGACATGATGATGAGCTTGTCCTTATCCCACTCGATATCCTTGCCGAGGGACTTGAGGAGCTTGATCATGGTATGGGTATCAAGCAGTTTGGGAACATTGCGCAAGATGCAGGTTTCATCGGTCAATAGTGTCGCGGCCAGGATCGGCAGGGTCGCATTCTTCGAGCCGCTGATACTCACTTCCCCTTTAAGGGGCTTTCCGCCTTCAATGATGATCTTGTCCATAGGACCTGTTCACGGTTAACGGGTTAAAGGATTATCCGGGCCGTGATGCCACGGGGCTTCCCGGCGTTGTCATGATATATATTTATTTTATCCCAAGGCCCGGTGATGGCAAAGAGGTTTTGCAACTCTTTTGCCTGTCCGTCGCCAAATTCGACGGCAAGAACGCCGCCGGGCACAAGCACCCTGCGGGCTGCCGACACGAGGAACCTGTAAAAATGAAGGCCGTCCGGGCCGCCATCCAGGGCCAGTTCGGGTTCATGCCGGACATCAGCCGGCAGGCTCTCCAGGGCACTCGCCGGAATATACGGCGGATTGGACACCACCGCATCAAAACGCTCCGGGGTCTCATCCAGGAACCAGAACATGTCGCGCTCCATGCATGCCACCCGGTCCGATGTCCCATTCAATATGGAATTCCGCCGGGCATACGCCAGCGCCTCACGGGAAACATCGATGGCCGTCACGCGGGATTCCGGCAGTTCTCGCGCCAACGTCACGGCAAGACACCCTGATCCGGTGCCGACATCAAGGATACGGACATCCTGGCGTGAGGAGGCCTTCAGCATCCGGATCAGCTCATCGGCCAGCACCTCGGTCTCGGGACGCGGAATGAGAACGCCCGGCCCCACGTCAAAACGATACCCGTAAAATTCGGTAAAGCCCGTAAGGTACTGTACCGGTTCCCCGGCTTTTCGGCGCAAGCGTAAAAGATCCAGCCTGGCCTGCTCAGCCTCCGTCAAGGAACGCGGATGAAGATAGAGATCGGAACGGCTGCAATCGAGAATAGCGGTGAGAAAAAGTTCATCGTCGGTCATCGCGCCTGATCTCGGGCGTCCTCTTCGGCCCTCAAGAGGGCGTCAAAAAGCTCGTCGAGCGCACCTTCCATGATCCCCGGCAGTTGATGCGACGTGAACCCGATGCGGTGGTCTGTGACGCGGTGATCCGGAAAATTATACGTGCGGATCTTTTCACTGCGGTCGCCCGTACCGACCTGGGCCTTGCGCGCAGAGGCTTCCTTACGGGCACGCTCCTGCTGGATATGATCCTGCATGCGGGCACGCAGGACACGCATGGCCTTCATTTTATTCTTGAGCTGGGAACGTTCATCCTGGCAAACAACGACAAGTCCCGTGGGTAAATGCGTGATGCGGATGGCCGAGTCGGCGGTATTGACACTTTGGCCGCCTGGCCCCGAGGCACGGAAAACGTCGATCTTCAAATCTTTCTGATCAATGGCCAGGTCAACTTCTTCAGGCTCAAAGAGAACCGCCACCGTCGCGGCCGAGGTGTGGATACGCCCGGATGCCTCGGTCTCGGGAACACGCTGGACGCGGTGAGTGCCGCTTTCCCACTTGAGCCTGCGGGACGCGCCCTTGCCGCTCACGCTGAAAATGACTTCCTTGAACCCCTTTTCGCCTTCGCTCACGGCAATGGGATCTGTCTTCCAGCCCTTTGACGCGGCATACTTGGTATACATGCGGTAAAGGTCGGCCGCAAAAAGGCTCGCCTCCTGCCCGCCGGTACCGGCACGGATCTCCAGGATCACATCAAGGTCTTTTTCGTTCCTGGCAGGGTCAAAAAAAATGTTAATGCGGGATTCCAGCTGTTCACACGAACGCTCGAGATCGGAAAGTTCCTGACGCGCCATCTCGCGCAGATCGCGGTCAGCCTCGTCGGCAATCATGCGCCGGGCTTCCGCGATCTGCGTGATGGTCTTAGCGTATTCCTGCTGAAGTTCGACGGCCGGTTTAAGGTCGGCGAATTCTTTGGCGAGCTTTTGGTACTTGTCCTGGTCGGCAACTGCGCCGGCTGACACGAAAAGCTGTTCAAGCTCGGCATGGCGGGACCTGGCGTCCGCCATTTTCTTCAGATTACTTTCCTTTAGCATACCGCTTCTGGAAGCGCTCGATGCGTCCGGTCGTGTCCATGATCTTCTTGGACCCGGTGAAGAACGGATGGCAGCTCGAGCAGATCTCGACGCGAATGTTCTTTTTGGTCGTGCGGGTGTGCATCACGTTGCCGCAGGCACAGGTGATCGTTGTTTCCTGATAATCAGGGTGTATACCGTCTTTCATGCTACCTCCATAACCTCGGGGTTTATGCCTACACGAGGACCTGCGCAGACCCCGGGTCTGAACAGGTCCTAAAGAATCCCGAATTATACATTATTTGTTCATGTTTTGCAAGAATTCCTCATTGTTCTTCGCTTGCGACATCTTCTGGATAAGGATTTCCATGGCTTCCGCGGAATTGAGATCCGTGAAAACCTTGCGCAAGAGCCACATCCTCTGAAGCTGTTCTTTCGTGACAAGCAGCTCCTCATGACGCGTGTTGGAACGCTTGATGTCGATGGCCGGATAAATGCGGCGCTGGAACAAGCTCCTGTCGAGCTGAAGCTCCATGTTGCCCGTCCCCTTGAACTCTTCGAAGATGACTTCGTCCATGCGGCTGCCGGTATCGACGAGCGCCGTGGCGATGATGGTGAGCGACCCGCCCTCCTCGATGTTGCGCGCGGCACCAAAAAAACGCTTGGGCTTGTGCAGGGCGCTGGAATCAACACCGCCGGAAAGGATCTTGCCGGAATGCGGGACAACCGTATTATACGCGCGGGCCAGGCGCGTGATCGAGTCAAGGAGAATGACCACATCACGCTTGTGTTCCACCAGGCGCTTGGCTTTTTCAAGGACGATCTCGGCAACCTGGACATGGCGTTCGGCCGGCTCATCGAACGTGGAGGAGACAACCTCGGCCTTGACGCTCCGCTGCATGTCCGTGACCTCTTCGGGGCGTTCATCAATCAGAAGCACGATCATGACAACTTCCGGATGGCTGACCGTAATGGCGTTGGCGATCTTCTGCAGGAGCACGGTCTTGCCGCTGTAAGGCGGCGCCACGATGAGCGCGCGCTGGCCTTTCCCGATGGGCGTCAAGAGGTCCATGATACGCATGGAAATATCGCCCGGCGTATTTTCCAGCTTCAGGCGCTCGTTGGGATAAAGCGGGGTCAGATTATCAAAAAGGATCTTGTCCTTGCACTTGTCGGGATGCTCGAAGTTGACCGCCTCGACCTTGAGCAGGGCGAAATACTTCTCCCCTTCCTTGGGCGGGCGGATCTGCCCGCTGACCGTGTCGCCGGTCTTCAGGTCAAAACGCCTGATCTGCGACGGAGAAATATAAATATCGTCCGGGCAGGGCAGGTAGTTATACCCGGAACTGCGCAGGAATCCGAACCCTTCGGGCAGGATCTCCAGGACCCCCGAACCGAACATGAGCCCGTCTTTCTCGGCCTGGGCCTGGAGGATCTTGAAAATAAGATCCTGTTTCTTGAGGGCACTGACCCCTTCCACATTCAGGTTGCGCCCGGCCTGGGACAGCTCGGGCATCTTCATTTCTTTCAATTCCTCGATGTTCAGGGTCTTGGCTGTTCCCGTGGTGACAGATACCTCAGACGGGGCGGCCGATGCCTCGACGACAGCGTCGTCTTTCTGGACATTATTGCGTTCAGTCTTGGATTCTTTGGTCATGATGCTCACTCCTCTTGGATGGGTGTTGGCGAAATCCTGCGCGCGGAAAGCGGGCCGGCGTTGAGGGACCGGATGATCCGCTCCACGTGTCTTTCTGTTGCGGCGGCTGAGCCGCTGTTATCTATCGTATAAGCGGCATACTTCATTTTTTCCCTCAAGGGCATCTGCCGACAGATGCGCTTGAGGACATCGGCCCTGGAAAAGCCCGTCCGCGCCATGGCGCGCTTGATCTGGATATCCCGCCGGGTCCGGATGACGATCACCCTGTCCACCAGGGCATGCCACCCCGCCTCGCACAACAAGGCCGCATCCAGCACGACCATACGGCGGCGCGTTTTCTTAAGCCGGGCCGCGATCTCCCGGCGCACACGCGGATGCACAATGGCTTCCAGGCGCCTGAGCGCATCCTGGTCGTCAAAAACAATCCGGGCCAGCCGGCCGCGGTCGATCCCTGACCGTCCGAAGACTCCCGTGCCAAAAGAACGCACAATGTCGCGCTGGCAGGCTTTGTCCTTGCTGTAAAGGGCATGGACGATGTCATCCGCGTCAATGACGTATGCCCCCCGCGCCGCAAACATGGCGGCGACCGAGGACTTTCCCGCCCCGAAACTCCCTGTCAGGCCGATCTTAAGCATTTTTCATAACACTCGATATAATGGCGTGCCGACGACTCCCATGTCCAGCGGCAGGCCATGGCATGGATCCTTAGTCCGTTGAAAAGTTCTTGGCGCGAAAACACCCCCAGGGCACGATCAACGGCCTCAAGCAGGCCCTCCACGCTGTGCGCGGACATGATAAATCCGTTGCCGCGCGCTTCTTCCCGCGAAAAATCAGTTACGGTGTCGGCCAGGCCGCCGACAGCAGTCACCAGCGGAATGGTGCCATATCGCAGGCTGATCATCTGCGTCAAACCGCAGGGTTCATAAATGGACGGCATGAGAAAGAAATCCGAACCCGCATAAACCATATGCGAAAAGCTTTCATCATAACGGATGATCGCGCCGCACTGCTGGGAATATTTCTTCGCCAGCTTGACGAGCAGCTTTTGATATTTTTCCTCACCGACCCCCATAAAAACGGCCTGCAGGGGCCTTTTCATCAGGTCATCGAAGGCGCTTTCCAGCAGGTCCAGCCCTTTTTGGTAACACAGTCTGCCCACAAAACCAAAAACCGGGATGTCGTCAACGACCGGAAGCCTGAGCGCCTGCTGCAATTTTCCCTTGTGAATGGCCTTGGCCTGCAAGCCGCCATCCGTATACGGCGGATCCAGAAAAATATCGGTAGAAGGGTCCCAATGCATATAGTCGAGCCCGTTCAATATCCCGGCCAGACGCTCCTTGTTTTGGCGGATAACCCCTTCCAGGCCGCACCCCCACTCCCTGGTCTGGATCTCCCGGGCATACTGCGGGCTCACTGCGGTAATATGATCCGCGAACACAATGCCGCCCTTGAGAAAATTAATTTTTTCGTAAAACTCGAGCGCTCCGGGATTAAATAATTTTCCGTCGATGCCAAGCCTGGACATATCCTCTTTCGGGAAAACCCCCTGATAGGCCAGGTTATGGATCGTCAGGATAGAACGCGTCCGGGCAAAAAAAGGATCCCCCGCATAATTTTCCTTGAGGAGCGCAGGGATCAACCCCGTCTGCCAGTCATGGCAATGGATGATATCGACGGGGGTGCCCAGGCCCTTGAGAAAGCGCAGGGTCTCGTGGCACAGGAAGGCAAACCGGTCGATATTGTCCGGATAATCGCCCGCGGCGTCACCGTAAAGCTCGGAGCGGTCATAAAACCCCGGATGCCTGAGGAAATAAACTTTCAGATCCTTTCCGATGGTCGTCACCCCGGCGTGCGCGTTGAAAGGCTGATGCCGGCCGTCGGTGCACCGGTATCCCGGCATGATAATGGAAACCTCGTGGCCGAGGCGTTCAAGCTCAAGCGGCAGGGTCCCGCAGACATCGGCCAACCCCCCGGTCTTGGCAAAGGGAAAAACCTCGGAAGCAACGAACACGATCCTCATATCTTTTTCATCTCCGCCCAGTTGGGGCCGGTCTTCACCGTCACTTCAACGGGGACCGTCAGTGTTACGGTTGTTTCCATCACACGCCTGACCTCCCGCGCCAGACGGACAGCCTCACCCTCAGGCACATCGAAAACAAGTTCATCATGGACCGTGATCACCATGTCGGCCGCAAAACCCTGCGTTTTCAACAAGCGGTGGACGGCCACCATAGCGGCCTTGATCAGATCCGCGGCCGCACCCTGCACCGGCGTATTGACCGCCTGCCGCCCGGCAAACTGGCGCAGGGCCATGTTGCGGCTGTTAATATCGGGAATATACCGTCGGCGGCCAAACATGGTTGACGCAAACCCGCGCTCCGCAGCCTCGGCTTCGCAGCGCAGCATGAACGCCTGGATGGCCGGATACCGCAGGAAATAACGGTCAATGAAATCCTGGGCCTCCCGTTGGGGCACCCCGAGATCTTTGGCCAGGCCAAATGCGCTCATGCCGTAAATGATCCCGAAATTGATCCGCTTGGCGCGGTAACGCATCTCGTCAGTGACCTTATCCTGGGACACGTCAAAGATCAGCGCGGCCGTGAACGTATGGATGTCCTCCCCCTTGCCAAAAGCCTCGATCAGGCGCGCATCACCCGCCAGATGCGCCAAAAAGCGCAGTTCGATCTGGGAATAGTCCGCAGACACAAGCACATACCCGCTTCCCGACGGGACAAAAGCCTTGCGGATGGCCCGGCCTATATCCGTCCGCACGGGGATATTCTGAAGGTTGGGATGATCCGCGCTCAAACGGCCGGTCTCGGCCCCCGCCTGGTTGAACGAACAGCGCACGCGTCCGTCCTTGTCCGCGAGGCGCGGCAAGGCGTCCAGATACGTTGATTTCAATTTCGCCAGCTGGCGATATTCAAGGATGAGCCTGGGCAATTCATGCAAAGGGGCCAGGCGTGTCAGCACCTCTTCATCCGTCGACGGCCCCGTCTTGGTCTTTTTAATCACCGGAAGGGACAGTTTCTCGAACAGGACAACCCCCAGCTGTTTGGGGGAATTCAGGTTAAACTCTCCTCCCGCCAGGGCATAAAGCGTTCCGGTCATATCCTGGATACGGCGCTGACATTCCTGCCCAAGGTCCGCCAGGATGGCGGTATCCAGCCGGACACCCTTGCGTTCCATCTCCGCCAGCACGCGGCACAGGGGCATTTCAATGTTCTTAAAAAGATCGACCAGTTTCTTGCCGGCAAGATCCGCCTGAAGGGGACCATAAAGCTTTTCCAGGACCGCCACCGCGTACGCCGGGGCGTCATCCCCCTGCGGGATGTCCGCCTTCAGATACGCATGCGCCAGCGCCGGAATGGTGAACGCGGACAATCCGGACTTGAGCAGATATCCGGCGAGCATGGCATCGAACATCTCTCCCCGCACCTCCAGGCCCGTCCCTGCCAGGGCCTTGAGAAGCGGCTTGGCATCATAGACACACGTGAGCACATCCGTCGACGCCCATACATCACGGAGGCCTTGAAGCTCATCGGGTGTAAAGGTGAAAACAACCCCGCCCGAGGCCGCCATCACGCGCTCCAGCACCTTGCATCCCTCCGCATCCTCCCCTGTCACGGGAAGGAGGGCAATAAACCCCGTCAATAAAGCCACCCCCGCGCACTGGGCGGCGTCATGGCCTCCGTCATTGATCGTCGCAAGCAGGGTCCCTGCCGGGGCCGGTGCTGCCGTTTCCGGCGACGATGCAAATTCTTCAGCAAGACGGCGGAATTCAAATTCGGCAAAAAGCCTGGCCAGGTTGCCGCGGTCCATCCGTCCAAAACGGATATCCTCCAGCACACAATCCAGGGGAACATCCGCATCCAGTGTGGCCAGTTCGCGGCTCAGGATGGCCGACGCCCGCCCGTGCTCGATCTTTTCCCGGAGCTTCCCTTTGATCTCGACAGACCGTGCGAGAATGGCATCGAGCGAACCGAACTCCTTTAAAAGTTTCTGGGCCGTCACATCCCCCACACCGGGGACACCGGGAATATTGTCGCTGGCATCACCGGCCAAGGCCAGGTAATCGGCCACACCTTCGGGCCCGATACCGAAACGCGCACGGGTGTCTTCCGCTCCCAGCAGGGCGTCCCGGCGGCTGTTGTAAATGCTGACCTTATCCGTGATAAGCTGCTGCATATCCTTGTCATCAGAAGCAATGATGATCTCGTGATCGCCGGCGCCAAAACGCGCCACCAACGTCGCGATCAGGTCGTCCGCCTCGTAACCTTCTTTTTCAAAAACAGGGATCCCGTACGCGCGAAGAACATCCTTGATGAGGGGGATCTGCCGGGCAAGGTCTTCGGGCATGGCGGGACGCTGGATCTTGTAATCCGCGAATTTCGCCCGGCGGAACGTATCCTTGCCCGTGTCAAAACACGCTCCGGCGTGATCCGGGGCGTATGTTTTAAGTATCTTGCGCAGGATATTGACGAACCCGAACACCGCATTGGTCGCAAGCCCGCGGCTGTTGCGCAGGTCCTGGACCGCGTAAAAAGCGCGGTAGGAGAGGGCATGCCCGTCGATAAGGAGTATCCGTCCGGCCACGTTACCTGTCCCCCCGGGCTTGGGCCAGCGCAGCCTGAATATCAGGGTCAGAGGGCGTAAAAACCAGCGCGCGGTCGAACGCTTTCACCGCTTCGGCACGGTATCCGTCTTTCATGAGCCTTAACCCCTTGTCATATTCATTCGCCGCGATCACCACCGCGGTATCAACCACAGGCTCAGGCTTTTTTACGGCGGTGTGCTGCCGCAGGTCCTGGATACGTGCCAGAAGATGTGCGGCCCCCTTGTGGCCCGCGTCCAGACGCAGGCACGTCTCCAGCGACTGTTGTGCAGCATCATAACGTCGCGCCGTGAAAAGATCGACCGCCCGCTCATAATTCATGGCCGCGCCGACGCGTCGGGTACGATCTTGCGGCGGCGGGGAGACAGGCCCCCGCAGCACCATCTCGTTTTCCAGCATCCCGCGCTCTCGCGCTATTTTCCTTTGACGCAGCAACGGGGCACGGTCCCCGATCTTCTCAAGCTCCGCCTGGGCCTGCAGCGTCCATGGATCACGCGACGAACCATACTGCACGCGCTTGCCAAAATATTCTGCGGCCAGGTCGTATTTCCCCTGACCCTCATACAAATAACCCAGATTGCTGGTCGCCGGCAGACACTTGAAGTTCACCTCCAGCGCCTTAAGATAGGCCGCCTCCGCCTCTTTCACCATGCCCAGCTGCTCGAGCAACAACCCCTTGTCATTAAGAAGGTACGCATCATCCGGCGACAACGCCTCGGCCCGTTCATAGAAAAAAAGCGCCTGGCCCAAGGCCCCGCGGCCCTGCAATTCATTCCCGCGCGCATAGTAGGCCTGGGCTTCCTGCTGTTCAAGGGAAGGCGCCTCGTCCATGGCCATGCACCAGGAAGGAAAAAAAACAACGAACAGCAAGAGCAGCCGGCCCATCAGGAAGGATCCTCCGGGGACAGGGGCAATAACTCCTGCGGATGAAAGAAATCGTCAAGCATGTCACGCGGCACAAGATCCGCCTCAGCCACCATCTTGTCCTCGCCCCACAGACCCGCCACGACCGTCCACGCCTGCACACAACCGACGGCTGTATCCATGCCGTATCCTCCCGTGAACTTCGGCATGTCAGACTGGCATACCGCATCAATAGCATAAACATCAGGCAGATTTGTCCGGAACGTGCCTGTAACCGGAATCCGCCCGGCCATCGCCAGCGCGGTATCTTCCAGAAAACGCAGGTCAGGCGAGACGTCCGCCAGCACGACCATGTCACAGGCCACCACCTTGCCGGAACAAAACCTCACGGCTTTCACCTCGGCCTCTCCGATAATATCCGCCACCCCGCCGCCTGAAGGAAGAACGCGCACCCCGCGCACGGCCAGCGCCCGCGCCAGCATGGCGGAACGGTCAGGCGTAAGGATGTCGGGCAAAAGCATATCGTGACGCGCCGCGACAATCACATCCTTGCCCGCCGCCTTAAGCGCGAGCGCGGCCCTGATGCCGGAAAATCCGGAAGGCTCGATGAGCACGGTTTCAGTGAAAGACAGGTAGCGGATCAGGTTTTTCACCGACTCCAGGCGTGCCAGATGGAACACACCCTGCCGGCGGATCCCCTTGAGGGCCGGCAGACGCGTTTGGGTCAGGTCGGCGATGATCAGTCCGTCATAATCCGCATGAGCCTTGCCGCCCGACGCCTTGCCTTCCACAGGCACATCAGCCAGAAAAACGCGCTTGCGGTCAAAATTGATGCGCGAAACTTCCTTGTCCAGGACAACCTGGACCTGTGCGGCAGCGTAAAAATCAGCGGGCGCGCCATAAATATTTTTTTCCATCACGGAACGGTCGATAAGCCCGGGCAAAAGCATCCGGTCATAGGGAAGATGCCCGTCACAGCTGATCAGGGTGACAGCCGCGGAAGGATCCCGGTCGAGTACGGCCTTGACCGCCGCGTGCGCCGCCGGAGAATTCCCGATAATGATAATATTCTTCATGCCTGGCCAACATGCTGTTTGAACATTTCTATCCCGTTTTTCATAAGCATCACGGCCGTGACAGGCCCAACACCGCCGGGAACCGGCGTGATGAAGGATGCCCGGCTGACTGCCGCCTCGAAGGCGACATCGCCTGTGATCTTGCCATCGACCGCGTTGATGCCCACATCAATGACAACAGCACCTGCGCGGACCCATTCGCCCTTGATGAAGCCCGGTTTGCCCATAGCAACAACCAGGATCTCGGCGGCCCTGACGTGATCTTCAAGACGGCCCGCACGGCTGGTCCCGCTGTGGCACACAGTCACGGTCGCATTCTTCTCCAACAGAAGCATGATGACCGGTTTTCCCACAATCTCGCTGCGCCCCACCACCACCGCATGCTTGCCCGCAAGATCCACCCCGCTCGACACCAAAAGCGCCATAGCGGCTGCCGGCGTACAAGG
Organism: Candidatus Omnitrophota bacterium; assembly: GCA_903836515.1. Lineage (GTDB taxonomy): Bacteria > Omnitrophota > Gorgyraeia > Zapsychrales > Fredricksoniimonadaceae > Fredricksoniimonas. The sequence goes on from CAILQW010000056.1 coordinate 38,548, forward strand.
AATGACCTTGGTCTGCCCCATGAAGAGCCGGCCCATATTAACCACCCCCATGCCCTCGAGGTCCTTGTCGGGACGGATGGCATTGACCGCCTGGTCAAATACAATCCCCGCAGGTACCGGCTTGTGAAGCATCACCCCATGGACGGACGCATCGTCATTAAGGAATTTGATCTGGTCCAGAAGCTCTTCCTGGGTCACCTGAGGCGGCAAAAAAGTAAACTCATAGTCAACGCCGACAGCTTCGGCAGCGCGTTTCTGCGACCGGCCATAAGATGCGGCACTGGCATCATGCCCGATCACAATATTCACAAAACGCGGGGTCACCCCGGTCACCCCCTTAAGGCGGTCGACATCGGCCTTAAGTTCGGCCAGGGCTTTCACGGCAAAGGCTTTGCCATCCAGAAGGACCGCGCTCATGCGTTAGCCTCCTGCATGGCACGGGCCGCCTCGATGCCTGCCCGAAGAAAAGCCTCCGCGGCTTTCACATCACTTTTCAAAAAAGGATTTCCTTCCCGATAAAGATAGGGTGCCTGCTGAAGGCACGCCTCGCACAAGGCGATGACTTCGCACGGGACACAACCGGCCTCGGCCAGGGCCTTGGCCTGCGCCTGCGGGTCCCCGGCTTTGCGGGTGCGCAGGACATTCTGGTAAGCCTCGGCATCGCGCCCGGCCAGTGCCACGAATTCAAGACGTGCCGCATCGACCTGCGTAATGATCGCGGCGATCTCCTGCTCCACCGCCGCGCTTTTCCCCTTGCCCAACGCGTAACGGCCGGACATGGCGATGAGTGCCGCGCCCATGGCGCCTGAAAGTGCGGCCGCAGAACCGCCGCCAGGCACAGGCTGACGCCGTGAGAGTTCATCCAGATATTGGGCCAAGGTATGGTCGCTGTAAGAGATCATGAGGGATCTAGGTCAGGAAAGAAAGACAGGTTTCAGATATTTACGGAAAATATTAGGGAATGTCCAGCGTCAAAGCCATACAGCCCGCCTAGGCTGGAACTTTGACATGACTAATCATACCCGAAGGTTTTTAGTTTTGCAATATAGATTTATTAAATATATTATCTTATAAAACAGGGCCGTGGACCTTCATATCCCGAAGGCGTCCTTGAGAAGTTCGCCTTCGAAGGAACGGCCCTCCCGGGGGCGCACGGCCAGGACGTCGAAACGGGCCGCGATGTCTTCCGTGCCAAAAAACTGAATGAGGAAGGTACGGGCCACAAGGACCATGGTGCGCTGCTTGCGGCGGTCAACGGCTTCAAAAGCATCCCAGCCTTCATCCTGGCGGGTCTTTACTTCGATAAAAACAACAGCCTCCCCATCTTTGGCCACAATATCGATCTCACCCATGGGCGCGCGGTAATTGGTCGCGAGGATGCGATAGCCTTCCTTGACCAGGAATTCAGCGGCGAACGCCTCTCCGTCCTTGCCCAGGCGATGGGATCTCATGTCACACGAAATGTTGTACGGTGGACAGGCGAAAAACCGAACATTTTGACGGCCTCGCGATGTGCGCGGGTGGGGTACCCTTTATGCGCCTTGAAGCCATAGCAGGGATACTCGCGGTCGTAGGCATCCATGATACGGTCGCGCGTGACCTTGGCCACAATGCTGGCGCAGGCAATGGCCAGGCTTTGGGCGTCACCCCGAACCACACACTCACACGTATAGGGAATGGCCCCATGATAAGAATTCCCGTCAATCAGGACCTTGACATCCGCCGCAGAAAAAGGCATGCGCGTGGAAAGATCACTGACAGCCAAGGTCATGGCCAAATGCGCGGCACGCAGGATATTCACCTCATCAATGACTTTTTCATCCACAATCCCAACCCCGATCAGAGCGCGGGTCTGAATTTCGGTAAAGGCCTTTTGCCGCTGGGCGGCACTGAGCTTCTTGGAATCGCCGATCCGGGTGGTAAAATCCGTATGCCTGACAAGAACAGCTGCAGCGACCACGGGGCCGGCCAACGGACCTCTTCCGGCCTCATCCACCCCAAAAAGAAAGCGAAAGCCAACGGCTTTCGCTTGATCAAACGTGATGCAGGTCCTGTGATCTGAAACGCCGTGCCCCACTTATTGCACGGACGCCATCTCGGACGTCTGGGCAGATTCAGGCACAGCCTCCGTCTCAACACGGGCACCTTTGCCGGTTTTCTTGCGCAGATATAACAATTTCGCACGGTTCACATTACCGCGGCTGACCACCTTGAGGCTCGCGATGACCGGTGAATGGATCGGGAATATCTTCTCCACACCCTCGCCAAAGGAATTCTTGCGGACCGTGAACGTGGCCTTGCTGCCTGAACCGCCCCTGGAGATCACGATGCCTTCCCAGGAATGCAGGCGGATCTTGTCCGCCTCGAGCACCTTGATCTTCATCTTGATGGTATCGCCGATATTGAACGCCGGGATATCCTTGCGCGTCTGTTTTTCTTCGACCAGCTTGAGTTTTCCTAAACGACCTGCCATGTTGTCTGACTCCATTTACTCTTTGATTAGATCAGGGCGATATTTCCTTGTGCGCTCCAGCGCCTGGGCCATCCGCCACATTTTGACGGCCTGATGATTGCCGGATAATAACACAGCAGGTACCTTTTTACCACAAAAATCTGCGGGGCGTGTGTAGTGCGGGTATTCCAGAAGGTTATTCTCGAATGATTCATCTTCCAGGGACGCCTCCTTCCCCAGCACTCCCGGCACCAGACGGGCCACCGCATCCACCACGGCCATCGCCGGGATCTCGCCGCCAGTCAACACATAATCCCCGATAGAAAGGCTCTCGTCCACCACCATCTCGCACACGCGCTCATCCATGCCCTCATAATGACCACAGATTAAAAGGATATTCTTTTCAGCGGCCAGCTCCCTGGCTTTTTTCTGGGTAAAGACTTTTCCGGCCGGTGCCATGGCAATCACCTTCACCTTGCGCCGGCCCCGGATCTTTTTAACCGCATCCACCAGCGGCTGGGCCGTCATCACCATGCCGGGGCCTCCGCCAAAGGGCCGGTCATCGACCTTGCGGTGCGGATCAAGCGTGTAGTCCCGCAGGTCATGGACCCTGAACACCACCTTGCCCGACGCCTGTGCACGCTTCATGATGGAATCGCCCAGCACGCCGGTGAACATCCCCGGAAAAATAGTAACAATATCAAAACGGATCATCCCTCAGTCTCCATGGATTGGAACACACCTTCCTCGGGCGGCACAGCCAAAGGATAAACGGGCGCGGCTTTTAAATGGAACCGGCGCAGTTTTTTCCAGAACAACACGGCTCCGCCCAGGCAAAACACCCCCCCGGCCACGAGCGCGGCGCCAGGACCAAACCTGGCCGCAAAAGCTCCGGCCCCCAGACTGCCGAATGGCGCTGTGCCCATCAAGGCGACCGCGTAAAGGCTCATCACCCGGCCGCGCTTGTCATCCTCCACAAGGGTCTGGAGGACCATGTTGCCTCCGCCGATCCCCACCATCATCGAAAGCCCCACGAAGAATGCGGCCACGCACGCAACCCAGAAAACATGCGTGGAGGCAAATGCCGCCAGTCCCAGCCCCATCACCACAACAGCGACGGCGATCTTTTCGACGAACCCGGCGACCGATCTTTTATGCGCCAGATACACCGTCCCGACAACCGCCCCCATACCCGATACCGTCAACAACAGGCCGAACATCCTGGGGCCGCCATGAAAGACTTCCTTGACAAAGACCGGCAAAAGCGTGTGGAGCGCGGCCGCAACAGCACTGAAAAGCGCGATGATCAGCAACAGAAGCCGGATGGGCAAAAAGCCGAAGGCATACCGTACGCCGTCGCGCAGTTCACGCCCGATATCCAAGGCATGACGGACAGGCGCGTGCGGGGCCAAGCGGATGAACCAGAGGGCAACAATCACGGCGGCATAGGAACAGGCATTGACCAAAAAACAGACCCCCTCCCCAAAAGCGACAATGAGGATCCCCGCCAGGGTCGGCCCCACAAGCCGCGAGGCATTGAACATCAGGGAATTGAGGGCAATGGCATTGGCCAGATCCGAGCGGTGCTCGACAAGTTCGACCAGAAATGACTGACGGATGGTCAGCTCGAAGGCATTGACAATACCCAGAAAAAAGCTCAGCCAAAGGATATGCCCGATGGTAACCGCCCCGGTCACGACGAGTATTGTCAGGACAGCGGCCTGGACCATGCACAAAACCTGGGTCACCATCAAAAGCCTGCGGCGATCATAACGGTCCGCCACCACACCGGCAACGGGCGCCAGGAAAAGGCTGGGGATCTGTGCGGCAAACGCCACACACCCCAGCAGGAGGGGAGAACTTGTCAGCCGGTACGCCAGCCAGCTGACCGCAACAATCTGCATCCAAGTCCCGACCAGGGAAACGATCTGGCCCAGAAAAAAGAAACGGAAATTGGGATGGCGCAGTGAACGGAACATCAACCCTCCCTGTGCGCCAGCGGTGAACCGTAACGGACCAGAAAATCCTCCTGAAAATCGGCGTAACAGCCCGCATCGATGGCCTCACGGATGCGGCGCATCAGTTTCACATAATAATGGACGTTATGGTACGCAGCCAGGCGCAGGCCCAGCACTTCCCCTGCATTGAAAAGATGGCGGATATACGCGCGGGAATAATTGGTGCACGCATGGCAGTCGCATGCCGGATCCAGCGGCGAGAAGTCAGCCTTGTACTGGCCGTTGCGGATCACGACCGTGCCCTTGTCGGTAAAACAGGTGCCGTAACGGCCGTAACGGGTGGGCACGACCGTATCGAACATGTCGATGCCCATGCCAACAGCCTTGACGATCTGATCGGGCATGCCGATACCCATGAAATAACGGGGCTTGTGTTCCGGCAGAAGGTCCACGGTCCAGCCGAGGACCTCGAACATCTCCTTGACCGGCTCCCCCACAGACACACCGCCAATGGCGCACCCGTCAGTGTCGATGGCGGTCAATTCACGCGCAGAACGTTCGCGCAGGTCGCGGTACACGGAACCCTGGACAATGGCAAACAAGCGCTGACCCCGGGTGTGCATCCCGGCGGCATGAAAATGCGCATGGGTGCGTTTCAGCCACAGTGTCGTGCGGCGGACCGCGGCGGCGGCATCCTCCTGGGAACAGGGATAGGGTGAACACTCGTCCAGCGGCATCACCATATCGGAACCCAGCACCCCCTGAATATCCATCACGCGTTCGGGTGTCAGAAAATGTTTGGTGCCGTCCAGATGGGACTGGAACTCAACCCCCTCATCTGTGATCTTGCGCCAGTTCGTCAGGCTGAAAACCTGGTACCCGCCGCTGTCGGTCAGAATGGGCTTCTGCCAGCTCATAAAATTGTGCAGTCCGCCCGCCGCGCCGATGATCTCAAGCCCGGGCCTGAGAAAAAGATGGTAAGTATTGGAAAGTTCCACCTGGGCGCCCATGGCATGCAGGTCTTCCTGCGAAAGCGTTTTCACGGTGGCGCGCGTCCCTACCGGCATAAAAAAAGGGCTTTGAATATCCCCATGGGAGGTATGGATAACCCCGCGTCTGGCCCGGGTGCGCGCGTCCTTGTGCAGCAATGTATAGAATGATGTCACGGATATGCCTTAATTATTTTCTTCCACCGCCTCCTTCCGGGCAAGCGGAGCCAAACGGCATGAACACGGTGCGGTCGTGTCTCCCGTTGCAAACTTATGTAAATATCCCCTGCAGGCGGGGATCTGTATCCATGATGTGGACAAGATCCGCTGTCCTGTCCTGCTCCGACAAGACCGTATAAAAATCCGTCTTGACCGTTGGCGCGGCCCGGAATGCCGCTTCCCAATCGGTACGGCTGAAAGGATCCTCCCGCAGCGCCGTCCAGAACCCGGTCGCCTCGAACAGTTCGGCAATGCGTTCCGTACCCCGGCCCTGCAGCTGGCTGACCATATAAGTCGCCGCACCGACCTGAAGCCCGTGCAGGCGGGACTTGCCGCCGCCAAGGTCCAGGGCATGCGAGATCAAATGCTCGCTCCCGCTCGCGGGGCGCGACGATCCGCAGATCTCCATCGCGATGCCGTTGAGCATGAGCGCGGTCGCCAACAAGCGCATGCCCTCCAGATCATGATCGGGCTTGGCCATCAGCTGAAAAACCGTTGCATCGGACAAAAGGGCCGCAAAATCATCCACCTGGGTCCCCTTGATCCTGAAGGCGAGCTTCCAGTCGTAGACCGAGGTGATCTTGGCGACCGAATCGCCGATACCTGCCAGCCACAGGATGCGCGGCGCGTTGAGGCATACCTGGGTGTCAACCACGACACCATAGGGCATGGCTGACGCGAAAGAACGGCGCTTCCCCTTGAAATCCAGGCTCGACTGCGGGCTGCAAAAGCCGTCATTGGACAAGGCGGTGGGCACCGCGATATACGGCAACCGCGTCAAGAACGCCGTGTACTTGGCCACATCCAGCGCTTTCCCGCCCCCCAGTCCAATGATCACGTCAGTCTTGGCCGACAGGGACTGGAAGATCTCCTGCGCATGCTCGAAACTGGAGTTAACAACCTCCACCCGCGCCAGGACCTCGATCCCGTTGGCCGCGAGACTCCAGTCCACCCGGTCCACCAGCGCATGATCGAGTTCCTTGTTAAACAAAAGCACCGCGCGGGAAAACTGCCCCCGCTGGACATACACACCGATCCTGTCCAGGGCCCCCGGCTTGATGCGGACAAGGGTGGGAATAACAACCGATGTATTTCTCACAGGTCCTCCGGTGTATTCATCAAAAGGCTCGGGATATCGGACCAACTGTCAAAGGGCTGGAATCCCTCGCCGATCTCGTGCAATTTTTTGGCCAGCCAGCTTTTGGCGAAACGGCGTTGCGGCGGCACCAAAAGCGCGGGCGCAAGATCAGGACGTCCGTCCCCCGCAAAGGCCACACACGGCGAAACACGCAGCGCCTCACGCACCACAGCCGCCTTATTGACCCCAAGGTCCGGTGAAAAGAAAGGGGACGGTTCGGGCAGGCGCATCACAAGCCCCTTATCCGGCGAAAAATCCCCGGGATTGGCATGGACAACAAGGGAAAGGCCCTGCCCGGCCAGAAGCTGGCGAATATACCACGCACACCCCGCGGACGCAACCACCACCTGCCACCCGCCGGTCTTGAGCGCCGCCACAGACGTAGACAGACCCGGATCTATCTGCATCCGGTCAATGATCCCGGCCATCTGTTCCCGGGAAGCGCGGATGCCCGCAAAGATCAGGCGGAGCGCTTCAAAATGCGAAAGCCGGCCCGCCTCATAGTCCTCCCAAAAGCCCCCGGCCACCCCGGGGAATTCACGGCAAACCAGGTCGTAAAAATCAAACCGTGTCATGGTCCCGTCAAAATCGGAAACGAGCATGCCTGCCTGTGTCATGAGCCGGATATCCTCAGGTAATGATCGAACGCGGCATGAATATAATCTTCAGGCAGGAGACAGTCGCGTGCGCCCTGGACCACCGCCAGGATGTACTCCCTGGAAGGAGTCCCCGTCGGATGAGACTCCCGGAGATATGTCCATGCCTTGAATGCCGCCACCTCGCCGGGTCTTTTGACATCCACCAGCTTGCGGGAATAATAACGCGAATACCCCTCGCAGGCATCCAGCGCCTGCAAATGCGCCGCGGTGATCTCGAAAAGACCGCCGCACACTTCATCGTCGGGCGAACTGTCGATATTGGCCACTGCCCCGCCCCACCTGGCCGAATACCCGTCAAAAAAAAGCCAATAGTCGTCCAGGACAGCGGTGCCGACAAACCTGGCACCGGGACAACGTTCAACCAGCATCTGGTGATGATCCATATTGGACCCGTAAGCAAAATAGAACATGTCCGCCCCTCTTGTCCTGGCTGTCATTAAGGGCATTATCGCAGATTATCCCCGCTTTCGCATTATTAAACCCAGATTTTGCAGTAGCACCATCTTATCGACGAATCCCTGCGCACAAAATGGTGCGGCTGCAAGTAAAATGCGGAATAAAATCGGGGAACTAGATAATGATCATGGCGTCGCCGTAACTGTAAAATCTGTACTTCTCCCGCACCGCTTCCTCATAGGCCCGCCGGATAAGATCATACCCGCCAAACGCGGCCACCAGCATCAACAGGGTGCTGCGGGGAAGATGAAAGTTGGTGATCAGGATGTCGGTCGTCTTGAATACCGCGCCAGGATACAGGAAAATATCCGTCCATCCATGGCTCTTGCCGGTGCGCGCAAAAGCCTCGAGCGTGCGGCAACTGGTCGTCCCGACCGCCGCGATCCGGCGCCCGCTGACTTTGGCCGCCTCACAGGCCTGTACCGCCCCGGGGCTGAGCGCATACTCTTCGGCATGCATGGGGTGGCGCGTGATATCCTCCGTTGCCACAGGCTTGAATGTCCCGTAGTTGACGTGCAGCGTGACCTCGCTGAAAAGGTGCCCGGCTTTCTTAAGCTCCGCCATAAGGGGCCGGGTAAAATGCAGGCCCGCCGTGGGTGCCGCCACAGAACCCGAGCGCTTGGCATACACCGTCTGATAATTGACACGGTCCGAGGCCTCATCGGGACGCCGGATGTAGGGCGGCAGGGGGATATGCCCGATCTTTTCAAGGGAACCCAGCACATCATCCCGGTCAAACGCAACAACCCGGGCGGCCCGGTCCACCAGACGCGCGCTCACCCCGCCCGCGAAGACAAGCGTCTCCCCTTCCTTGATCTTCGCCAGGGGCCGGAGCATGGCCTCGAAACAGCGCCCGCCCAAAGGCCGCAGCAAAAAAACCTCGACCTTGCCGCCCGAAACGGCCCGGCGGCCCAGCAGCCTGGCCGGGATCACTTTGGTGTTATTGACGACCAAAAGCGAGGGAGATGGAAGATGCGCACCCAGATGACGAAAAATATCATGGGCAATAACCCCGCGCCCGCGATCCACCACCATCAGGCGCGCCTCATCGCGGCAGGCAGAAGGATACTGCGCCACAAGATTTTCAGGCAGAGAATAATCGAAATCACTCAGGTTCATGTTGTGATCACGCCATACATTACCGGTAAACGGGCAAAAATTCCTTTGGGAAAGAACTTGCACCTTTTGCACTTCACTCTAAAATAAACAAACGGAGGGAAATACGATGAAAATAAACGACATGCTCAACAAAATGCGCCAGTGGGACAACCGTTCCAACCAGTGGTTCTCGAAAAACTTCTCGGTTCTTCTTTTTGAAATCGTTCTGGGGGTGATCTTCGTGTTCTTCATCGACTACATGATGAACATCATCGCCATCAGCGATCAGGTCAAGAAGGCGAGTTTTACCGAACAGATCCTGTTATCCCAGGCCGGACTGACACTCCTTGTGGTGCTTCTTTTGTTGTTCAACTCGTTCTTGATGCTCTATTTGTTCAACAACATCCTGAGGATCCGCGGCCTGCTCAAAAACCTGGACTACAACATGGGCCGCCGCCGCAACAATCCCCGCGACGAAGACGCCTGAACAGTCTCAAAGGACAGCTCAAAAATATTCGTTGCTGATTTCTTCCGCTTTAGCCAGGATCGCCGCCCACCAGTCTTTGGGTTTCTGGGCATCAAGGCGATAACGGAACGTATTTTTATACCCGGCCTCGGCCAGGCTCGTTGACACACAATATACGGCGGCATTGTTCAGGCCCGGGATATTCCGCCCGAGCGTGACCGGCATGCGGGTCTGGGCCTCAACACGCTCCATGAGTCCGGCCAGCAGGGCCCCTCCGCCCACAACAACCACACCCCCCTTAAGCTGCCCCTCGTACCCCGATTCCGTGACCGCCGCCTGGATATGCCCGAGGATCAAATGCACATCCGGCTCCATGGCCATAGTGATCATGTCCCGCTTCACCGGGACAAACCCCTGCTCTTTCTTGATCAGGATCTCCTCACCGCCCTGCCCCAGGGCTGCACCGTCAGAAACCCGGCCATAAGACTTTTTAATGTCCTCCGCCAGCGGGAAAGGAATATTAAGCGCGGCGGCGATCCGCTGCGTCAGCACCTCTCCGCCTGCGGCGACCTTGCGAAAATGCTTGAGCAACCCTTCCTTGAATACCAGGATCATGGTTGTGCGCGCGCCCAGATCAACCAAGACGCAACCGTCAGTGCGGCGGCGCTTGTCGAGCATCGCATCGCTGGCCGCCGCGGCATTGAAATGCACATCGTTGACCTCGAACCCGGCCTGACGCACCGCCTTGGTAAGATTGCGCAGCCGCGTCATGTTCGCCACAACCAGCAAGGTTTCCACCTCAAGTTTACGGCCATAAAGACCCACAGGGTTAAGGGCGATATTGACATCGTCGACCTTGAACTGCTGGACAAGGTCCGCGAGGACCTCCTCCTCCAGCCGCACCCCCAGCATCCTGGCCTGTGCCCGCGCATAGCGCAGGTCTCCCGCGCTGACGATCTTGTTCCCGCGTTCGACCAGGGGGATCAGCGCACGGCTCGAGCGCGTATCGATGAACTCGCCTCCCAGTCCAAGATGGATATCGCGCAACGGGCGCCTGGTCTTGCGGACAATCCCGTCCACCGCCGCGCTCACGCACGAGGAGAACTCGCCGGTATCATTGATCGACGCAGCCGCCAGCCCCTTGGTCTCCACCTCGTTGACCGCCAGAAGCTCCAGCGTATTGGCATCCGCCACACGGTTGAGGCTTGCCTTGAGCGTATGGGTGCCGATGTCCAGCCCGCAATAAAATTGATCACCCGTGAACTGGCCCAGGAATCTCCGTATACCCTTCATTTCTTTACCTTTTTCTGCCCGATGACGGGCTCCCCGAAACGGAGATCGATGTATTTCACCTGCGCGAGGTCCAACCCCCCGCGGGCAAGGACTCCCGAAAGCATCCGGAGCCCCGACACGGTATTATCCTTATCGATGATCGCCTCAAACTGCGTCTTGTCATCCCGGCCGAGCACACACACAATGCGGGTAGGGTCCTCCACACTGACCGCCACAAGCGCTACGGACGCCAGCGACCTGTCCTGGCGGAAACGCGCAATGATATCCGAGGCGGTCTTGATGCGTTCATCCTCGACGGGAACACCCAAGGCGGCCTTCTGCCGCCGAAGCCCCCTGATGAGCGTCAAGGCGGCCTGGGGGCCCTGCGGCGGACCGATGATATACCCGGCGGGGTCGATGACGCAATCGCGCCCCTCAAAAGAGACCTGCGCAAAAGCTTCCCGCTTGACCGCGTTCACCACAAGCTGACTGGGACAACGGCGCATCACATGCAGCTGGGCCAGTTGAGGATATTTGGCCCGGAGCTTGACCTCCGCCTTCGCCAGGTCAACCGCAAAAATATTCTGCCCCTTGAATTTGACCAGGTCGGATGTTTCCAGCGGCTGGATCTGCTCGGCCACCACAATATCCTGGATGGCAAAAAGAGAGGACGTCGTTAAAAATGTCCCTGCCGCCATGGCGAGCATAGCGATGCCCAGAAGGAAAACGAGGATCAGTCCAACATGACGGAGCAGCTCAGGATCGAGGGAAGGAGGCTGCTTTTTTCTTGCCATACGCCATATCCATCAATGTTAGACAAAGTTGGGTAAAATCCATCCCGTCGGCTCGCGCCGCCTTGGGAAGAAGGCTCGTCGCCGTGAAGCCCGGAATGGTGTTGATCTCGAGAACATACGGACGGCCATCGTCGCCCAGCAGGACATCCACGCGACCGAACCCCTCGCAGCCCACCGCGCAGTACGCCTTGAGCGCCTCGGCCTGCACACGGGCCGCTGTCTCCGGCGCAAGGTCCGCAGGGACGATGTAACGGGTGTCCTGACTTTTATACTTGGCCTGAAAATCAAAAAAACAATGCGCGTCAGCCGCACAAATCTCAACCACCGGAAGGGCTTTGTCGCCGATAAACCCGACGGTCAGCTCGCGGCCCTTCACGTACTGCTGGACAACGATCTCCTGGCCGTATTCATACGCCTTGGCCAGCGCCGCAGCCAGGGCGTCACTGTCAGCGGCAAGGCTCACACCGATGCTGGACCCCTCGCAGGCAGGCTTGACCACGACCGGATAACCGCCCAGACTGGCCACCATTGCCGGTGCGTCGGAGATCACAGGCCCGTGCACCAGCGCTGTCGCCGGCGTCATGACCTTATGGTCTTCAAAAGCGCGTTGCGTCATCCCCTTATGGAATGCCGCGGCACTCGCAGCGGGGCCGCAGCCGTTATAGGGGATCTCAAGTTCTTCCAGGACCTTCTGGATACCCCCGTCCTCGCCGAAACGTCCGTGCAGGGCGATAAATGCGGTGGCGATTTTTTCGCTTTTGATCCACGCACGCACCTCGTCATGATCCTCACTGCGCAGATCAAGCGCCTTGACGCTGCACCCGGCTTCCCGAAGGGCCGCAAGGACCGCCGCGCCTGACCTGAGCGAAACCTCGCGCTCGGACGAACATCCGCCCATGATCACACCCACACAGCCCAGCCGCCGGGTACGCGCATGACGCTCCGCCAGACGTTTGACCAACTGATCCGAAATATGCGTCACGTCCCCCGCGCCAAGCGTGAGCACGATATCTCCCGGCCGGACAACCTCCATCAAATGATCCACAATACGCGCCTTGTCAAGGTGCAGCAATTCCTGGGGCCGCTTCTGGCGGATCTTCTCCAGCAAGACCGCGGTCGTTATCCCCTCGATGGGTTTTTCGCTCGCCGCGTAAATATCCATAAGGACCAGATGGTCCGCCTGACTGAAACAGCCGGCAAACGCCTCCATCAGGAATTTCGTACGGGAATAACGATGCGGCTGGAAAACAACCACAACACGCGTGCGCTCCAGGGTCCTGGCGGTCTGCAGGGTCGCCGCGATCTCGGTAGGGTGATGACCGTAATCATCCACGACCAGGACGCCCCCCTCCTCGCCCTTGCGTTCAAAACGACGCCTGACGCCCGTAAAACTCTTGAGTGTATCGCGGATGACATCCAGGCTGATTTTCAGCGCATGGCCGAGCGCGACGATCGAGAGCGAATTCTGGACATTGTGCTTGCCGGGGATACCCAGTTCGAACCGGCCAATAAAATCTCCCTTGTAATGACAATCATACGACGAACCGCTGGCGTCAAGCTGGATGCGGGTGGCCACCCATTCATTGTTCTCCCCGAAACCGTATGTCGTAAAACGGCGTCCGCTCGCCCCGGCAATAGCGGGCAGATGCTTGTCATCGCCGCAAATGATCAGAAAGCCATTGGGGACAGTACGGGCCACAAATTTGGTGTACGCGGCCACGATATTATCCCAGGTGTGGTAAAAATCCACATGCTCGAAATCCATATTGGTGATGATGGAAAAGTGCGGCGCAAAATACAGAAAAGAACCGTCGCTCTCGTCGACCTCGGCCACCATGTGGCGCCCGATACCCAGCGTCGCATTATAATCGCCCTGGTTAACGATCCCCCCGACAGCCGTCGTTGGCTTCAACCCCGCGTTGATGAGCAGGTAGGAGGCCATCGACGATGTTGTGGTCTTGCCGTGCGCCCCGGCCACGGTGATGCCGACCTCCTTGTTCACCAGCTCGGCCAGGAGTTCGGCGCGGCGCATGACAGGGATATGGCGGCTGAACGCCTCGAACATCTCCGGATTGTCCGCCTTGACCGCGGAAGAATAAACCACACAATCCGCCCCCTTGATATTGCAAATGTCATGGCCGATAAAGATCCTGGCGCCTTTCTCGCGCAACTGGCGCGTAAGCTCGCCGTCTTTCTGGTCCGAACCGCTGACCGTATACCCTTTGGCGAGCATGAGCAACGCGAGGTTGCCCATCCCCATCCCGCCGATACCGATGAAGTGATAATGCCTGCAATCCTTGTTTTTCTTAGTCAGCCGCTTCATTCAAGTATCTCCTCCATGCCTTCTCCAGCTCTGCTGGATCCGTATACTGCATATATGCCTTGCGAAGCGCCCACGCAAATCGCCGGCCTCCGCGCAGCTCGTCGCACAGGCGCGCGAAACGGTAGACCTCGCCCTTGTTGATCAAAAACCCCACCAGGCTCGCCGCCTCGTTGTAAAATCCATCGACCGTATCACGGTCTGTCCCGGCGCCGAGGTCCATCCGCGATAACACATCCAGCGGCATATATCGGCCTGTATGGATCAGCTCCCGCACCGCCGCATCCGCCCCCAGGCGCCTGGCTTTTTCCTGGTACATGGCCACGCCTTCATCAAGCCATAACGGAACATTGTCCCTGAACCCGACCGCCTCATGAAAAATAATATGCCCCAGTTCATGCGGAAGGATGGCGTCAAAGAATCCGCTCTCCGACGGGAATGTAACGATCTCCCGCGACGCGGGATTGACCTCTCCTGCGGACCAGCCGTAGTGAGACGAATCAACATACGCCTCGCGCGAATCGTAAATCGTGATCCTGACCCGGCTGCCCCACGCCCACCCCTTGTAACGCGTGAACCCCAGTGTCGTCATGGTCTCTATGTAATTGGCTTCAGCCGTCCGGATGACTTCCCTGACAAAATCAGGGGGCACATGCTGGCAGGCGACAATAAAATGATCGCTTTTATTTTCCTTCCACGGCGAAGAGGCCGCTGACACCGGCGGCACCGCCAGCCCCCACACGAGCAGCCCGGCAGACAAGATCCGCCTAAACATCCGCCGCCCGCAGCAGCTCATCAGCCAAACGGACAGCCCCGTCGGCAATAAAATCATCCCGGAGTTTTTCATGGTTTGCGGCGCGCCCGGCGCAGGAAGGATCTGCCGCAAGTGCCTTTGAAATCTTATCGCGAAGCATATCCTGCCGCAAGCACTTTTCCTCAATTATTGAAGCTGTTCCCAGTTTCTCGAGCACACGGGCATTGTATTTCTGGTGGTCCCGGGCCCCGGGATACGGAATAAGAATGGCCGGAACCCCCAAAAGCCCGAGTTCTGTCACCGTGCCTGCGCCGGCGCGCCCGATCACAAGATCGGCGGCCGCATAGGCCGTGGCAATGTGGTCCATGTATTCACGTACCAGGGCTGGAACCCCCATTGCCTGGTAGCGGGCCTTCACCCGCTCAAAATCATGCCGGCCGGTGATGTGGATCACCTGCACGCCGGAGATGTCCACAAAAGCTTCAACCACCTGGCTGTTGATCGCGCGGCTCCCCTGGCTGCCGCCGAAAACCAGCACCGTGCGGCGGTTGGGGTCGAGCCCCAGGTCGTGGTGGGCGCCCTCCCGCGGGATCAAAAGATCGAAGGGCCTTAAGGGGTTGCCCGTCCAGACAGCCTTTCCCGGCGGGAAGAAGGTAACTGTCTCCCTGAAACCGACAGCCACCCGGCGCACGAACCGCCCCAGGAATTTGTTGGCTTCCCCCGGAAGCGCATTCTGCTCATGAAGCATCGAAGGTATACCGCATAAAACCGCGGCCATGACCACAGGAAAAGAACTGTACCCTCCAAAACCAAGGACAACGTCGGGCCGCAGGCGCCTGACCATCCCCCAGCACCGCACGCCGGCGCGCAGCAGGCACCCTGCCGCCCCCAGGCGCTGGATGAACCCCCTGCCGACAAATCCCTGGACCGCAATGTCCTCACAGGCAAATCCCGCCGCCCTGATCTTGTCCCCCGCCGCGCCCAATACCCCCACAAACGTGACCGCACATCCCCGACGGCGCAGTTCTTGCGCCGTAACAAGCCCGGGATAAATATGCCCCCCTGTGCCTCCTGTGGCTATGACGACGTTACGCACCGGCTAACCTCCCAGATCCTGTGTCCGCGACACATTGAGCATGAGACCTGCCATGGTCATGTTGAAAATAAGCGCGGACCCCCCATAACTGATAAACGGCAGCGGCAGCCCCTTGGTGGGCAACGCCCCGATGCTGACCCCGATATTCACCACGACCTGAATGCTCAGCATGACCATGATGCCGGTGCACAAGAGATAGCCGAAGGAATCCGCGGTGTTGCGGATGATCCGGGTCCCCTGCCAGATAAAAACCCCGAACAATACGATGATGGCGAGCGCGCCCAGGAACCCCAGCTCCTCGCCGATGATCGAAAAAATAAAGTCCGTATGTGCGGCCGGGAGATAAAAAAGCTTCTGGATACTCCGGCCGAGGCCGACCCCCCAGAACCCGCCGGAACCAAGAGCGATCTGGGACTGCGAAAGCTGGAACCCCGCGCCCTGGGCATCCTCCCAGGGGTTCATGAACGCCACAACACGCCGTACCCGGTAAGGCGCGGCGATGATGAGGATGGTCAAAACCGGGACCGCGAGCGCGGCAATGGCCGCGAACACACTTTTACGCCCGCCCGCCACAAAATACATGGACATGGTGATCGACGCGACCAGGACGGTATTGCCCAGGTCGGGCTGTTTGATGATGAGGGCGCACATGCACCCCATGATCAGGATCACCGGCCCGAACCCGCGCCACAGCGAGCGGATCACCGCGCGCCGCCGGGAAAAGAAATCCGCAAGATAAACAATGAGCGCGACCTTGGCGTATTCAGACGGCTGGAAATTGATCGGCCCCACGTTGAACCACCGGCGGGCACCCGAGGATATCTTGCCGATGCCGGGGACCAGGACCAGCACCAGCATGACCAGCGCCAGCATCAGGATCGGGCGCGCATACTTCTGGAGTATACGGTAATCGATGACCATGGCCATCCACATCAGGACAGCCCCGATCACCATGAACATCAGATGCCTCAACAGAAAATACATGCTGTTGCCCATGGTCTCAAGGGCATAGACACCGCTCGAGCTGTAGATCATGACCGTGCCCAGGCACATCAGGATGACAAAAGAGGCAAAAAAAGTGAACCGGATATCACGCATGGCTATCCCCGAGTCGATTGACGATCTGTTTGAAAACCTTCCCGCGGTGTTCAAAATTGTCGAACATGTCAAAACTCGCGGTCATGGGAGAAAAAAGGACACTGCCGCCCGCCACCGCCAGGCGCCGCGCACAGGCCACGGCCTCTTCCAGCCCGCCGCCGACAACTTCCACCGGAACGATATCGCCAAAGGTCTCCCGGAGCTGGTCCTTGATCACGCCGATCACCACCAGCGCGCTGACCTTGCGCCGCATCAGTTCCCGCAAGGGCGCGTAATCCAGGCATTTATCGGACCCTCCGGCAATCATCACCGTGGGGCGCTGCATCCGCTCCAGGGCCCAGCGCGCGGCTTCAACCGTCGTGGATTTCGAATCGTTGATATATTCCACGCCATCGAGGACAGCCACTTTCTCCATGCGGTGCTCCACGCCGGGGAATGCGGCGCACACCTGCTCTGCCACCCCGCCGGGAATGCCCAGGATGCGCGCCACCTCCAGCACCGCCAGAAAATTGGGATTGGCCGTGCCTGCATGACGAAAAAAACTCACGCGGGAAGGGATCGTTGCGGCAAGAGAATACACCAACGGGGCGTCCGCATTGAGGAGGGCATGATCCGCGCTGGTCTGGTTCATGAAAATACGTTTTTTCGCATTAAAATAATCCTGCATATCGGGATGCCGGTCGAGATGGTTCTGGCTGAAATTAAGGAGCACCGCCATATGCGGGCGGAATGTTTCGATGAGCTCCAGCTGGAATGAGCTGATCTCGACCACAAAATAATCCGCCGGCACGCTCAGGACAACCTGGGAAAAGGGCACACCGACATTGCCGCACAGGCAGGCGCTGCGCCCGGCGGCCTCCAGCACCCGGGCGATCAGGGTGGCGGTGGTGGTCTTGCCGTTGGAGCCGGTGACCGCGATGACGGGTTTGCGGCAGAACCTCCAGGCGAATTCAATCTCCCCCATGACCGGGATCCCCTTGTCCCTGGCCCATCCGAGCGGCGGTGCGTCTTTCCATACTCCCGGACTGGCGACCACCAGATGGGAATCCTGGATGAACGCGGCCGTGTGCCCACCGGCTTCAACCGTAACGGCCCCGCGACCCCTGAGGCCAGCCAGCGCACGTTCGATATCTCCCAGCGGCCTGGCGTCTGTGATCCTGGCAACACCGCCCGCTTCCAGCACAAGCTGGGCGGCCGCGATCCCGCTCTTGGCAGCGCCGATAACCGTTACTTTTTTCCCTTTTAAGTCCATAGCCAAATCCTTTGTCCTACCCCGGCCTTGACCTGAAAGCCCCTTAACGGATCTTGAGGGTCGTCAAGGTCAAGAGCGCCAAAATGATCCCCACGATCCAGAAACGAATAACGATCTTGGATTCCTTCCAGTTCATTTTTTGCAGATGATGATGGTAGGGAGAACACAGGAATATCCTCTTCCCCGTGAGTTTGTACGACGTCACCTGCATGATGACTGACAGCGCCTCCCAGACAAAAACGCCGCCCAAAATAACCAGCAAAAGCTCCTTCTTGATGAATACGGCGATGATCCCCAGCGTCCCGCCAAGCGCCAGAGCGCCCACATCCCCCATGAAAATATCCGCCGGATGCGCATTGAACCACAAAAACCCAAGACTCGCCCCCACGATCGCCGCACAAAAAACAGTCAGCTCGCCGGTCCCCGGAATGTAAGGAATGAGAAGGTATTCGCTGAAATTGGCATTGCCGCTGATATAACACAAGATGCCCAGCGTGGTGGCCACCATGAGCGTACAGCCGATGGCCAGGCCGTCGAGCCCGTCCGTCAGATTCACCGCGTTAGAGGTGCCCACCACAATGGCCATGACAAACAGCATGTAAAAAGCACCCAGGTCAATGACCAGGTCCTTCATGAAAGGAACATCCAGGGTCGTGGCCACATGCAGCTGGGTGTACACGTAGAAACTCACGAGCCCGGCCAGGAGCATCTGCCATATCATTTTAGTGCGTGCGCTCAGTCCGTTCCTGAGCCGCCCGGAAAGTTTCATATAATCGTCAAAAAATCCCAGAAAGGCGAGCCACACGCTTGTGATCATGGTCAGGAGGATGTAAGGATTGCTCAGGTCCGCCCAGAGCAGGACCGAAAGGATGATGCTGCCGATGATGAGGATCCCGCCCATGGTGGGTGTGCCCTGTTTGCTCTTGAGCTCTTCCCCCAGGATCTGTCCCCGCCCCTGGCCCAGGACCGGCTTCTCGCCAAGGTTCCACTCCCTGAGCTTGCGGATAAACCACGGGCCGATGATCACGCAAACAAGAAAGGTGGTGACTGCCGCCAGGCCCGCCCGGAAGGTGATGTACCTGAAAATATTAAGCGGAAAAAATTCATACCGAAGCAGCGACAGATAATAAAACATCGTTCTATCCTTTCAGGAATCCGGCCACATCATGGACCACTTTTTCCATCCGCATGCCCCGCGACCCCTTGGCCAGGAACACATCACCGGGACGAAGATAATCTTTGAGCGCCTGGGACAGGGACGCCTGTCCGTCAAAATGCCTTACATCAAGGGAAGCCCTTACCGCCCGGGCGCCGTCCCCGATCAGCCTGGCCTTTTCACCGCAGGTGAAAAGGGCATCCACACGCGCGGCCGCGGCCGCCTCACCGGCGGCACGATGAAGCGCATCGGAACGTTCACCCAGCTCGAGCATATCCGCCGCAGCCATGACCACCCGCCCGCGGACGTCCATCATGTCCAGCGCCTTTAAGGCATTGGTATAGGAAACAGGATTGGCATTATAGGTATCGTCAATGATGGTGACACCGCCGGCCTGAAGCAGGCACTGCCGGCCCTTGGCAGGTTTCAAACGCCCCAGGGCCTCGATGGCGCGTGCCCGCGGCACGCCAAAAAAATTCCCGCAAGCCACAGCTGCCAGCGCGTTGGCCACGCCGCCGGGCGATGGGCTTTTCAAGGAAAACCCCTCACCGGAGGGCATCATGACATGGATCCCCCGGGCATCCATCTTGAGCGATGATGCTTTCACATCCGCGTTGGCGTCGATGCCGTAGGAAAGCACCGTTTGGGATAAAGCCTTCTTTAAAAGCCGGCGCCAGTAGGGGTCATCCGCGTTGAGGATAACGCACCCGTCATCAGGCAGGAACCTGATGAGCGCCGCCTTCTCCTTAAAAACACCTTCGGGGCTTCCCAGCCCCTCCAGATGCGACGCGCCCACATTCGTAAACACCGCGGCCGTTGGACAAGCGATTTCACCCAGCCAAGCGATCTCGCCGGGATGATTGGTGCCCATTTCGATGACCGCCATATCATAACGGCGGCTCAGTTTCAACAGGGTCAGGGGCACGCCCATATGGTTGTTTTCCGTGCCCCTGTTAAAAAGCACGCGGTATTTTTGCCGCAGGACAGCGGCGATCATTTCCTTGGTCGATGTTTTTCCGGCACTGCCCGTGACCGCGACGACGGGGATATGAAACCTCAGGCGGTGATGCCGGGCAATATGCCCCAGGGCCCTGACCGTGTCCTCCGCCCAAATGACCGCGGCACCGGCAGGGAATACCCTGTCCTTGCGGCTCACAAGAAGAGCCGTAGCCCCCTGGGCGGCGGCCTGGGCCAGGAAATCATGGCCGTCGAAATTATCGCCCTTGACCGCCACAAAAAGCTGGTTGCGCCGGATATGCCGCGTGTCCGTGGAAACACCTGAAACCCGCCTGCTTCCGGCACCGGCCAGAAGCGTGCCGCCAACCGCCTCAGTGATTTCCCCCAGTGTGAACGCCATGGCTAACCCTTCCGTCCCAGGATACGGGTCACAATATCCCGTTCGTTAAAATCAATGGTCTTCTCCCGCAGGATCTGGCAGGTTTCATGGCCCTTGCCCGCCAACAGGACAATATCATCCTTGCGGGCCATGGCGATCGCTGTCTCGATGGCCTGCGCGCGGTCCGGGACGATATCGTAAATGTCTTTTGAAAAACCGGGGACGATCTGGGCGATGATCCCTTCCGGATCCTCGCTGCGCGGATTATCCGACGTGATAACCACGCGATCCGCCAGGGCACACGCCACACGCCCCATGCGCGGGCGTTTGGTGCGGTCGCGGTCGCCCCCGCACCCGAAGACCACGATCAGCCTTTGGTGGGGCACGGCCTTCAGGCATGTGAGGACATTCTGCAGCCCGTCATCGGTATGCGCATAATCGATGAACACACAAAAGTCCTGCCCGCAGTCCACGCGTTCCAGACGGCCCGGAACGCACGCCAGCGCCTCAAGGCCCGCACACACCCGATCAGGATCAAGCCCCGCCCCGATCCCGGCAGCGAACGCCGCGAGGATATTGTAAATATTGTGCCTGCCGATGAAATGCGTGCACACCGGGAATTCCCGGCCCATGGCCCGGATGCGCAGGCGTGTTCCGGCCAGACTGAACGCATCAATGTGCGCGGTAATATCCGCCGGCGCATCGATCCCGTACGTCAAGACCCTCGCGCGCGTCATGGGCACCAGCCGGCGGCCATAAGCATCATCGAGATTGATGACCGCAAAAGCATCCGGCGAAAGACCGCTGAAGAGGTGCGCCTTGGCGAGAAAATAATTCTCCATGGTCCCGTGCTCATCCAGATGATCGCCTGTCAGATTGGTGAATATCCCGCCGCAAAAATCAATGCCGTCCACACGCCCCTGGGCCAGGGCATGGGAAGAAACCTCCATGACCGCATAACCCACGCCTTCGGACGCAAGACCCGCCAAAAAAATCTGGTTGTCCAAAAAACCGGGAGTGGTGTTCTTGGAGGGCATGCTGCGCGCCCCAACCCTGTAATTGACCGTACCAACCACCCCGCAGGCATGCCCGGCCTGGCGCAGGATGGATTCCAGAAAATACGTGATCGTGGTCTTCCCGTTGGTCCCGGTCACCCCCATGGCCCTCACCCGGCGGGATAAAGGCCCGTAAAAACGACCGGCCGCCGCATGGAATACGGCGCGCGGATCATCCACGTGGAGGAAACACACATCCGCCGGGCAACCCTCGGGCGGATCAAACGCCGCCCCTTTGGCCATGATGACCACCTTCGCGCCCCGGACCAGGGCATCTGCGATAAAAACATCGCCGTTGCGGGTCACACTGGCGGCCGGCGGCAACGCCGCAAAAAGACTGCCCGGCGTCACACGGCGCGAATCATCCCACACCGCAGGGATATCCATGGCCGCGGCAGCAGCGGGAATAGGCAGATCCGTAACATCGATCAACACATCTTGTAAACGCACGCTTGAGGTCCTTTCCAATAACCCCTGCCCGGCCTCACTCGCCGGGTAGGCCGCGCCGGCGGGCGCTGGCCAGATACCGCAATGAATCTTCAACGATCTCTTTAAAGACTGGCGCTGCCACAAGACCCCCATAATAAACAGGGTGCGGATTATCCACGGTGACCACGATCGCCAGTTTGGGATCCTCCACCGGCGCGAACCCGATGAACGACGCCACGAACTTGCTGTGTGAATACACCCCGTTAACCACTTTTTGCGCGGTTCCGGTTTTTCCGCCGGCCGTGATATCCTTCATCTTGGCGGCCGTTGCCGTCCCTTCGTCCACAACGCCCTGAAGAATGCTCTGCAGGCGGCGGGCAATATCGGGATGCAAAACCTCCCCCAGCGACTGGGGCTGAAACTCACGGACCGTGTTTCCCCGCGGGTCCTTGACCGCCTTGAGATAATAGGGCTTCATGTACCGCCCGTTATTGGCAATGGCCGCAATCGCACCGACGAGCTGGATCGGCGTAACGGTCACTTCCTGCCCGATGGGGATCGCACCAATACTTGTCTTTGACCACTGGGACACAGGCTTGAGGAGTCCCGGGACTTCCCCGACCATGCCGATCCCCGTCTTCATCCCGAAACGGAACCGGTGCGCATATTCGTAGACTTTCGCGGGACCGAGCTTTTGCGCGATCTTGGTCACACCGATATTGCTGGAATGTTCAACGACCTGACGGAATGTCAAATTGCCTTCTGGCTCATGGTCCTTGAGGATATGGTTCCCGACCCTGTATTTGCCGTTCTCGCAAAAAATAACATCCTCCTCCTTGAACGCCCCCTCCTCGAGCCCCGCCGACGCGGTCACGATCTTGAAGACCGACCCGGGTTCATACACAAACGCCACGGCACGATTAGTACGGTTTTCGATGGGTGAAGCTTCCGGGGCATCCGGGCGGAACGTGGGGCAGTTGGCAAAGGCCAGGACTTCGCCGGTCTTGGGATCCAGCACGATAACCGAGGCACTGAGCGCGTGATATTTTTCAAATGATTTCTGCAGCGCCTGCTCGGCAATGAACTGGATGGTCTCATCAATGGTGAGCACCACGCTATCCCCGTCTTTGGGCGCCACGAAATCCTTCTCGATCATCAGATCGCGCATGCGGGCATCCCGCAGGAACTGCGCCACACCCCTGGTCCCGCGCAGGTAATGGTCATATTCAAGCTCAACACCCTGCAGCCCGGTATTATCAATATTGGCGAACCCGATCACATGCGCGGCCAGACTGCCGTTGGGATAAAACCGGCGGCTCTCCCTGACAAACCCGATGCCCGGGATCTTCTGGGCCTTGAGGGCTTCATACTGCTCTGTGGAAAGTTTACGGGCGAGCCATACGAAACTCTTGTCCTTGGCCATGCGCAGGGCATACGCGGCCGCCGCCCCTCCCGCTGTTTTGGCCACAGCCTGGGCAGCCGTATCTTTTTGCGCCAGCGACATGGAACGCGGATTGGCAAAAAGGGAATACGCGGGCACGTTAAGCGCGAGCGAACGCATGTTGCGGTCATAGATCGTTCCGCGCACAGGTTCAAGCTCAACAATATGATTATGCTGTTTATCCGCTTTTTCGGCAAGGTAATCGGAACGGAAAACCTGGATCAGGGAAAGTTTGACACAAAAAAGAATAATGCAGAAAAGAAAGAAAAAGAATATCAGGCCAACACGTGTGGGATATTTTTGAAAATGCAAGGCCGGGAACTTTATTAAAGGGGTTTCTTAAGAATTTATATTAATTTTAAACAGTTTTGGATGGTATGGAAAGTAAAAAAACAGGTATTTATATGTTCAACGGGATGAAAACGCCAACGTCATGACCCGGCCGAGCAGATCCTGCCCCTGCCCGACCCCTGCGGCCAACGCCCCCACGGCCCCACCCGACTCAACCTCAACCACGTTCCTTCGGCTGGCGAAACGATAACTGCTGTTTTCCTTGGTCAACAGCTCACGCCCGATATTGTCGGAAGACTGCAGGCGCAGGATATCGTTGCGTACCGCGGCATTATTCTCGGCAAGTTTCTCGATGCGGGATTCTTTCTTCTTCCCCTGGTAGGCCAGGGCATAAATGTTCATCTGCAAATGAATATAAAGGAGGGCCATGATCGTGATCACCGCCATACCTTTAAGAAAATGCCCCATGCGCCTATATCCTTTCGATCGCCCTCAAACGGGCACTGCGGGCCCGCGGATTATCCGCATCCTCGGCTGAACCCGGCCGAAGCGGCTTTTTTGTCAATAACACGCCGCGTCCCTCACGGGCCAGCGACCTGAATCTCTCCTTGACGATCCTGTCTTCCAGCGAATGGAACGCCATGACCGCCATGCGCCCCCCGGGGACAAGATGCTCAAAGGCCTGCCCCAGCGCTTCACCCAAAATATCAAGCTCCCGGTTCACCGCGATCCGCAGGGCCTGAAACGTGCGTGTGGCAGGATGCAGGCGGTTACGCTGATAACCCCGCGGCAAGGCCCGGAGCACAATATCCGCCAGCCGGGCCGTTGTGGTGATCCGTTCTCCGGCACGCGCCGCTACCACGGCATGGGCGATGCGCCGGGAAAAACGCTCTTCGCCGAAATGAAAGATCACCTCGGCCAATTCTTTTTCCGAAAACCCGTTCACCAGATCTTCCGCGGTCGTCTGCGCGTCACGGTCCATGCGCATGTCCAGCGGCCCATCCGCACGAAAACTAAAACCCCTCCCGGGATCGTCAAGCTGCAGGCTGGAAACCCCCAGGTCAAAAAGGATCGCATCCACACCCGTGACGCCCAATCCTGCCAGCACCGCTCCCAGCCCCGAAAAATTGCTTTTAATAATATCCAGCCGCCCTGAAAACCCCGCGAGCCTTTCGCGTGCGATCGTGATGGCCTCCGTATCCTGGTCCAGCCCGATGATCCGTCCGGAAGGGCCTGTTGTTTCGGCCATCATGGCGGCATGCCCGCCCAGACCCAGCGTACAATCAACCACGACCATCCCTGGCCGCACCGCCAGAAGACCTGCAACTTCAACCGGCATGACCGGAACATGAAGGGGCTGTTGTGTCATACGGAGAATGCCCCTGCCGGCATCATCACATGGATGCCATATCGTCGGATGATGCAACAAAACTGGGGATCTTGCGCTCCAGCACGGCCTGCTCAAAGCCTTCCCACACAAGGGCGCGTTCCTCAGTGTTCGAAATTTCTTCCCAGTTCCCCTTGATGCTGTGGCGCATATAAACTTTCCGGCGCTCCCGAAAGATCAGGAAGAGATGTGTCCGGCCGGTATGTTCTTCCTCGGTCGAACAAAATACACATTCGCAATGCGGCAATTCGACCATGTGCCTGAAAACCAGTCGTTGTTGAGCGGTGATCATATCCACCTCCTCACACAGGGGTTAATCTTTTCCAAAACTATAAACTCAGGACATTTTCCGCCGTCTGCTCAAAAAGCCGGCTCGACTTCGCGTAGTACTCCTGCCAACGTGCCTGGTCCCAGATCTCGATACGGTTGGAAACGCCGATCAGGACCGTCTTGTCCTTGATCCCGGCAAAATCTTTCAAATACTGAGGGATGATAAAACGACCCTGCTTATCGGGGATAACATCCACGGCCCCGGCGAAAAACATGCGGTTAAACGTACGGGAATCCTGCTTCGTGAAGGGGATATCGCGGAATTTCTGTTCATACTGGCGCCATTCAGCCTCAGAAAACATGAATACGCATGACTCAAGCCCGCGGGTGACAAAAAACTTGACAACACTGTTCTGGTCCGCGGCCTCGCGGAACCTCGCCGGAAGGATCAGCCTGCCCTTGGTATCCAGATTGTGCGCGTATTCACCGTAGAACATGCCAGCCCCTGATTGCGGCGGTTTACGCCACTTTCCACCACTTCCCTCCACCTACATGCACAATTATAGTCCGACACGGAATGGTGTCAACAAAATAAAGGGGAAATCGGGATAGGGGAGGACAGGTTTACCCTGTCCTTCCCCTCCCACACCACCGGACATGCGGGTCCGCATCCGGCGATTCGTAAAGTGCGTTTACTTAACCGCAAGCCGGGGAACCCCCAGTTTGGCGAAGTACGCCGTCGGCAGCGCAATGTTTAGAGCCGAGGTGCCTGCCATCTTCCACCAGCGCCGAGGACAAGCCGCTACCGATGCTGCCGCATTCCGGCTTACGCCGCGTGCGACCAGCTCTCGAAATATCGTCGTTCCTCGCTTCCACTGTTTCAGACGCGCCATCCTCAGGCAGTGGCCAATCCATTCGTCAAGCTCCAGGAAAACTTTTGGTGTCTCGGCGAGCCGAAAGTATTCCTTCCAGCCCGTCAGATACGCCTTGAGTTCCTTGGCGACTTGCTCAATGCTCCGACCACCGTTGCGCGACGTTATCCGTCGCACGCGCTCCTTCATTACCTTCAGAGCCTTGGTTCCAACGCGGTGTTTGACCAGCTTGCCCTTGGCCACCCAGAAAGAGTATCCAAGGTATTGGCTGTTCCATACCCGCGTTATTCGACTCTTGGATTCGTTGACCTTGAGCCTGAGCTTCGCGTAAAGACGTTGTCATGTCGCCATCACGTCCTGCGCCGCACGTTCCGAACGCACGTACACATTACCGTCGTCGGCGTATCGCACGAACGCGTGTCCGCGCTTCTCGAGCTCTTTGTCAACTTCATCCAAAAGTACGTTCGCCAGTAACGGCGATAAAGGGCCGCCTTGCGGCGTTCCCTCAAACCTTTCAATCACTATCCCTTGTGCCATGACACCAGCCTCAAGATAGCGACGGATTAGCCCCAGAATCCGTTTGTCCTTGATTCTCCTCGCCAGTCGATTCATCAGAATGTCATGGTTGACCCGGTCAAAGAATTTTTCCAAGTCCACATCCACAACCCACCGGCGCCCGCTTTGCACGTAACCTTGCGCCTCAACCACGGCTTGGTGTGCGCTGCGCCCCGGCCGGAATCCGTAACTGTGCTCGGAAAACGTCGGGTCAAACATCGGTTGCAGAACATTGAGTAACATTTGCTGAATCATCCGGTCGACCACCGTCGGAATCCCAAGCTGTCTGACTCCTCCGCTGGCTTTCGGAATCTCCACCCGCCTGACCTTTTGGGGCTGATACGTCCCGGACAATAATTCGTCTCGGACCCGTGACCATTTCTCCATCAAGTACCGCGGCAATTCCTCAACGCTCATTCCGTCGATTCCAGGACCGCCCTTGTTCTGCCTGACACGCCGTACCGCCGCGTGCAGGTTTTCACCCGCGACCACCCTTTCCATCAGGTGGTCGTTGCTCGAGCGCTCGTTTCCCTTTGCCGCTGTCAACGCTTCGACACTCCGTCGGCCATTCGGGGCTTCACCCCTATATTCCAACGCAAGCTCCAGTTGCCCGGACTTCTGCCGCATGGCGCCTCCAAGACTCATGGTCGTTTCGCTCCCTTTTCGTTCAGCCCTTCCCGCGCTTTCGCGTGGTACTATGGCCTCGGCTGACTCCTCGCTCCCTCGACTTTACGTCGGGTGTTCCTTTCAGGACTAAGGCGAGGCCTCCCCAGGTAAGACACGCTGCCTTCCATCCACAACCGCCGAATCTACGCCGCCAACCCTTGGTCGCAGAGGCTTTGCAGTCATATGCCTGCTCGCCTCGGTTGACTCCGCCTCATATTCGGTTTCTGTACGTCGGCTCGGACTTTCGCTCCACGCTTCTTTCAGCCTCGGCCTCGCGGCCTTCAGCCTTGCGCTTCGCTCGAGGTTCCTGCAACCTGTCTCCTCGAAGGACTTTCACCTTCAGGCTTCATGCCATGCTGGGCACACATGAAAAAAGCCCGTGCGGCTAAGCGCACAGGCTTTTAAAAATAAAATTCAAAATAAAATTTTGGCAATTGTTGAATTAATATTCTATACTTTCAATAATTAATCCAATAAAAATAAAAAACAGAAAGATTGCGACCATGCTGAAGAGAATTTGCGTACTATTTCTTCTCAATAGTTTCATTCTATCGTCGGTGCTTCCTGGTAGCGCTTATGCTCAGGCCCTGACACTGCCGGCACCGGGAACGATGCTGGGAACCAGCGAAGCCTACACACCGCTTATCTTTAAAGGTTTGCAAATTCAACCCCAAAACCCCATGCTGTTCGATTTTATTGTGGATACCGGCGATACCGGCCTTACAGCTGGTAAAGATGATGCCGCCATCCGCACGGAATCCCAGAAACTCATCAAGTATTTCCTGGCGTCATTAACACTGCCGGAGAAAGACCAGTGGGTCAACCTCTCCCCCTCAGACCGGGTCAGATGAGTAGCGTATTTTTTGAAAAATTTTGCGATTGAACTGATTGAGGACAAATTTTGGTTTCGAATGACGCCTTTGCAGGCAACTGCGGCATGATTAATGCATAAACAGCACGGCTCCTGCTTCAAAC
>CAILQW010000057.1 GCA_903836515.1 Candidatus Omnitrophota bacterium
GAAATAATCGATCATCTGGTTTGGTCTCCTTTTTCTTTTGGCAGATTAAAAGGATTGTACCCCGTATCGGGGTTCACCAAACCAGATTTATTATTAAAGAGTTATATTTTTATGTTCAACATTCAAGATTGAGCCGTAAAATCCACCAGCAAGATTGAGTTCTTTTTGACAATGCCCATGAGCAAAATAAGCCCAATGACGCTGTAAACATTTATCGAACGGTGTGTGATGAAGAGCGCCATAAGAGCGCCGGATATGCTGAACGGCAGTGCCATGAGAACCGAAAGCGGGTCGATGAAGCTGTTAAACTGCGACGCCAACACCATGTACGCCACAATAATGCCAAGCAAAAGAACCCAGACAAGACTCTGCAACGATTCAGCAAATGTCTGCGAGCTTCCCGTCAAGGCAATGTGATACTCTGGCGGCAGGATACGCCTGGCGATATCCTGGGCAGCCTGCAGGGCTTTTTGCTGAGACTCCCCCGCCTTCACATTGGCATAGACCGAGATCGATCTTTCACGATTACTGCGCCAGATCTCGGTCATGGCCTTCGTTTCCTCCATCACGACCAGATTGGAAAGCGCCACCAATTCGCCCCGGTTATTGCGGACAAAAAGGCTGTTGACCTTGGTGCGCGGATCCACCTTACTTTCTTCCAGCTTCACACGGATATCATAGCGACGGCCGCCCTTCTCATACGTTCCAACCTGAACCCCGCCGATCATAGCCTCGATGATCTGGGAAATGCTCGCAATGCTCACGCCATACGCGGAAGCCTTATTGCGATCAGGCACCACATGAAGCTCCGGCTGACCAATGGAATAATTGGTATCCGTGTCTGTTACAAGGCCGGTTTTACCAAGCTCGTCCATCATTTGTTGGGAATACTGCGCCAGCCTGCCCCAGTCCGGGCCCTGAAGGGTGAACTCGACCGGGAATCCCCTTGATGCCGTGAACGCCCGGGTAGAAAGATCCTGAATAACGGCACGCACATCGGGGATCTTTTTTAACTCTTTCCGGCAAACATCCATAAACTCCTGCTGGCTCAATTCATGTCCGACGGATGGATCAATGCCGCGCCGGCCCCTGTCTTTCATGGTCACAAATACAGAACCGCTGTTGGCATCCCCCGGAGACCCGCCGCCCACCCGGAGAACATAACGGTCCACCTCCGGGCGCTGGGCCAGGAATTTTTCTACCTGACTGAATTTCGCGTCCGAATAGGACAGCGATGACCCGACCGGAGTCTTCAGCCGGACACTAAAACGGCTCTGATCCTCGGATGGAATGAACTCCTTGTTAAGAAAAGAAAGCGCGGAAAAACTGGCACAAAAGACAAGCAAGGCCATGACCATCACCTTGATGCGGTGATGCAACATAAACGCGAGCGACCCGGCATAAAGATCCCTGGCCTTGTCCATCAACCATTCGACGCCTTGACCAAAACGGGTCGTCCGCTTGCCAATATTCACAAACTGCGAACAACGCATCGGCGTCAGCGTCAACGCTTCCACCAAAGATAACAAAACAGCCACCGTAATCGTGACCCCGAACTGGAAGAAGAACCTGCCGATAACACCGCTCATAAACGCCACTGGCAAAAATATCGCCACAACAGAAATAGTCGCCGCCATGGCCGCAAAGGTGATCTCACTTGAACCAACCAGCGCCGCCAGGATACGGCTCTTGCCTTTTTCCTGGTGACGAATGATATTTTCCAGCACCATAATGGCATCATCCACCACGATCCCGATCGAAAGGCTCAAGCCCAGCAGGGTAAACGTATTCAACGTGAATCCTGCAAAATAAAGGACAATAAAAGTACCGACAACCGATGTCGGAATGGCCAATAAAACATTCAACGTCGATGTCCAGGCGCCCAAAAACATCCAGCAGACCAACCCGGTCAATAATGCTGACATAAGCAACGTAAAGTTCAGCTCGTGGACAGCCTGTTCAATATAACGTGTACTGTCGAAATTAATGCTCAGCGTCATCCCCTCTGGCAGGCCCTTCTGAACCTCGGCCACCTTGGCCCGCACCGCTTTGGCCACCGCCACCGCGTTAGAGCCGCGCTGTTTGAGGATCTGCAGGACAACGCCCGGGGTCCTCATGGCACGGCTGACACTCAAGGTATCCGCCAGCCCTTCCTCAACGCGCGCAACCTGGCTTAAACGAATGGGCACATAATTCGGCTGACCACCGCGCTGGTTAATGATCAAATTATTAAATTCTTCAATGGTTTTAGCCTCACCCATGGTGCGCACATTAAGTTGGCGCTTCCCTTCCTCCAGCTGCCCGGCAGGCCCTTCCTGATGCTCATTCTGGATCGTGCTGATAACATCATTAACCGAAAGTTGATACGCATTAAGCGCTGCTTCATCGACCCAAACACGCAGGTTGGGATCGCGGTACCCACCCAGTGAAATATCTCCAACACCGGCCACTGTCGTAAACTGGTCTTTGATGCGGTCATTGGTAAATGCCATCAAATCTTTTAAAGGGAACTTTTCGCTTTCCAGCGTCAGCATGATGATGGGCTGATCTTCGGGATTTGATTTGCGAATGGTAGGCGACTTAACTTCCGCGGGAAGTCTCTGCATGACAGAGGCGACCTTGGCCTGAACATCCTGAACGGCGAGATCAATGTCACGATTGAGCTCAAACTCGATGGTGACCGTCCCTTCACTGTTCTCCGAACGTGAACTGACGCTGCGGATGCTCTGGATGGTCATCACCGCGCTCTCGATAATATCAACAACGGATGTTTCAATAACATCCGGTGCGGCTCCCTCAAGACGGATATTGACGGAGACCACCGGATAATCCACGTCCGGAAGCTGGCTTATTCCCATGCGCATGAAGGAAATGCCGCCGAAGATGATGAGCCCGAACATAAGCATCCAGGCAAAAACGGGCCGTTGTATGGAAATCTCGGATAAGTTCATGGCTAAACCCTGTCTCGTTGAACGGTTCCCACGCCATCACATTTCAGCAATATGGACCTCAGCCGTCGTCTTCTGGATGGGGAAAAGAAGCGCGACAGGAATAAGGCACAAAAACATGAACATCAGCAGAAAAGAAATATCATTGTACGCGATCATCTCCGCCTGCCGGGTGACAATCCCGTTAATGAGTGCCAGGGATCCTATTTGGGAATGCCCGGCACTGAACCCATGCCCGTGAAGCATCCCCGAGGCCTTTTGATACATCGTGCGCGCAAGAACATTCCAGGCGTTCATATGCGTCGCCAGGAACGCATGATGAACCTGCGTATAACGCTCGAGCAAGGTCGCCATAAGGGCGTAGCCGATGTTCCCGCCCACTTGCTGAAATAAATTAAACAAACCGGCCGCTGAGGTCATATTCTGCTTGGAAATGGTGCTCAGGCTCACCGTCGAGAGTGTAACAAATACAAACGGCATGCCGGCACCCATGATAAAAAGGATCGGCATGATATTATCCTGCCCTGCAGTCGTTGCCAGGTGCCCCAGAAGGAAATACGAGTACGCCACCACCAGCATGCCGAAGATCATAAGGCCGCGGGAGTCGACCAAGTTGTAAAGCTTTCCCACGATCGGTAAAACGCACAAGAGCGCGAGAGCGCGCGGCATAAGGACCAGGCCCGCCTGAAAGGCCGGGTAATTGAGCAACCGCTGTGTAAATTGCGGCAGGATGAAGGTTGTGCCATAAAGGGCAATACCCATCAAAAGGATAATGACGACGCCCATGGAGAATTGGGGATTCTTAAAAATATGAAAGTCAACGACAGGTTCTTTGGATATGAAAAGTTCCCAATAAACCATGGCGACAAGGACCAGCACGGTGATGATCGCTCCCCAAAAGATAAAAGGCGATTCAAACCAGCTCATTTCCTGCCCCCGCTCAAGGATCGTTTGAAGGCCTGTCAAGCCAAGCGTCAAAAGAAGGATGCCTATCGTATCAATCGATTTGATGCCGCGCTTCAGGTAGGCCGGATCATGAACAAAAAGAAAAACCATGATTATGCCGATGATGCTAAAAGGAATATTGATATAAAAGATCCACGGCCATCCGTAATGGTCCGTAAGCCAGCCCCCGGCCACCGGACCGATCGCCGGCGCCAACACGACACCCATAGAAAAGATCGCCATGGCCATGCCCTGCTCTTTCTTAGGGAAGGTCTCTCTCAGGATAGCTTGCGCAAGAGGGATAAGGCTTCCCCCGCCGATACCTTGAAGCACGCGGTACATGATCATCTCAGGAAATGTATGTGCAGTCCCGGCCAGGATCGAACCGACAGTAAAAATGGCGAAGGAAATAAGATAAAGCTTTTTGGTTCTTCCGGGAAGTTCGTGGGTTATCGACGGAAGGCGGTTTTGGTAGAATATGCCTTTAACCGGAGGGCATATGCACGATC
>CAILQW010000058.1 GCA_903836515.1 Candidatus Omnitrophota bacterium
CTCAAATAAACTGAAGAATTGTTCTTTAAAAACACGGATTAAAATCGTCGCCCTTCGGGCTCCGGGGCCGCTGGTCAAAGATAGCGGAATGGATGGTCAAACTTTATCGGAATGACTGGTCAAAGTTGTCGGAATCCGCACCAAAGGCTCATTACGTAAACTTCTTTAAAAGTGGCGGAAATAATTCAATATTCTTAGCAACACACAGCCTATGAGCTGAAATAGAATCAAATCCCTCTAACGGCCCTATACGGCGAAATTCGGCATAGTGGCGGATAAATCTTTTAGAAGTCAAAAGAAATCCCGCATAACAGGACGTCACGCGGGCAACATAAGAAATAATCTTAAACCACTTTTAAGTTAATTTTGGGACAGAAAAAGGGATTGGGGCAACACAAACACCACCACGAAGTAAAAATAATTGTTGTAAACCATTGGGAAACAAGAGGAAAACGAGAGGAAAACGAGAGGCTTGCTAGCACGGTGCTATCACGGCAGGGTTTTTGGGAATTTTGGAGCTGATTCTTGGTTGGATTTCCGCTCGCTTTGCTCGCGGGATCCCAGCCTTTTCTGGAAGATCTTGTAGAAGGCTGGGATGGAACCAACAGCCCCGACAGCGTCGGGGCTTGTTTAATTTCGTGCACCAGACCCCCATCAACAGAAAAACCCAGCCCCTAAAAGGGGACTGGGTTTTTCTATGGTTGCGGGGGTTGGATTTGAACCAACGGCCTTCAGGTTATGAGCCTGACGAGCTACCAAGCTGCTCCACCCCGCGATGCTTTTCACAAACGCCCTGGTAAGCGCTTGCTAATCCTGCACTGAGACTTTTTTCTTCTCAGCGGTATTTTTGACGTCCTTGATCTTCTTCTTGGACGTTTTCTTCAAGATCTTTTTCTTGGCGGCAACCTTTGCCGGATCGGGCTTTTTGACTTCTTCCACAGGTTCCGGCGTCTTACCGCCCGGGGGAACAACCTTGTAGATGACCTCGCCCTCTTTGATCAGGCCCATGCGCGCACGGGCCACCTTCTCGAAATATTCCGGATCATTCTTGAGACGCGCACGCTCTTCGGCAAACTTGGCGTTTTCCGCCTCGAGATCATGGATGCGTTTTTCAGCGGTTTCGTTACGGCCTCGCAAGTCCTGCATCTGCAGGTATGACGGTAGATATACCACAAAAACCACCGCCAGCACAACAAAAAGAAAAATCGTATTTTTGATCATGAAGCCCTGGGCCCTGCCCCGCCTAACGGCTTACCAAATCTTGCCCCAGATCGGACCTGCGTAAACCGCCTTGGGTCCAAGTTCCTCTTCGATGCGCAACAGCTCGTTATATTTGGCCAGACGGTCCGTGCGCGACAAGGAACCCGTCTTGATCTGTCCCACATTCGTTGCCACGGCCAGATGGGCAATGGTAACGTCCTCGGTCTCACCGGAACGGTGCGACATGATCGAGGTATATTTGTGCTTCTTGGCCAGCGCAATGGTATCGAGCGTCTCGGACAGGGAACCGATCTGGTTCACCTTGATCAAGATCGAATTGGCAATGCCCTGGTCAATGCCCTGCTGCAGGCACTTGACATTGGTGACAAAAAGATCGTCGCCGACAAGCTGAACGTTCTGGCCGATCTTGGCGGTCAGTTCTTTCCAGCCCTGCCAGTCGTTCTGGTCAAGCCCGTCCTCAATCGACACGATCGGGTACTTCTGGACCAGCTTCGCGTACTCGGCGGCCATTTCGACCGATGAGAACACCTTGCCGTCATAGTTGTACTTGCCGTCCGCGTAATACTCCGACGAAGCGCAGTCCATGGCAATGAAAATATCCTTGCCGGGCTTGTAGCCGGCCTTCTCAATGGCCTGCATGATATAGGAAAGAGCTTCCTCGTTGGACTTGAGGTTGGGCGCAAAACCACCTTCGTCGCCGATGGAGGTGTTCAGCCCGTTGGCCTTCAAGAGCGCCTTTAAATTATGGAACACTTCACATGACATGCGCATGCACTCCTTGAACGTCGGAGCACCGATGGGCATGATCATGAATTCCTGGATATCGAGGTTGTTGTCCGCATGAGCGCCGCCGTTGACGATGTTCATGAGCGGGACCGGAAGGATCTTGGCATCTTCGCCGCCGAGAAAGCGGTACAGGGGCTGACCCGCGTTGTTGGCTGCGGCCTTGGCCACTGCCAGCGACACGCCGAGGATCGCGTTGGCGCCCAGCTTGCTCTTGTTCTCGGTGCCGTCCAAAGCGATCATGACCTTGTCGAGGGCACGAAAATCGGGAACCTGCCCGAGGACCTTGTCCTTGATGACCGTGTTGACATTGGCCACAGCCTTGAGTACGCCTTTGCCCATATAACGCTTCTTGTCGCCGTCGCGCAGTTCAATGGCTTCGCGCTCGCCGGTCGAGGCGCCTGAGGGAACCGCCGCGCGGCCCATGACGCCATTATCGAGAATAACATCCACTTCAACCGTGGGGTTGCCGCGGGAATCAATGATCTCACGCCCTTTGACATTCTTGATCTTAGACATATTCATCCTCTTTTTTTGGAAAAAACCTGTTCAAGAATCATGACAAATTAACACAAGCCCCCCTTAAAGTCAAGGCACTTGTCAGGGCACACGCCAAAATGAGGTTATCATCCCGAATAACTACCACTGCTTGCCCTTTAGCGTGAAAGCCGTATTGATCAGATATTCCATCTCTTTCCTGTTCGACGCGCCGGGTACAAGCAACAGATATTGCTTTAAATGCACCGCCGACTTTTGCACATTCCCATTAGCCGCATAAAGCACACCCAGCGCATAATGCCCCTTCGGATCGCCAGGTTCATGGACCAGCGCTTCATTGTACGCGTTAATAGCTTCCGGCAACATGCCAGCATCCGTATACGCCGCACCAGCCTCACGATAAACAACAGCCCTTTCATGCCTCAGCATGTCCTGCGAGGCATTGATCCGGCGTTTTAAATCAGCATTCTCTTCCTGAAACGCCAACCGTTCCTGTGTCATGCTTGCGATCTTAAACAATGCCTGGCGCCTTTCCCCATCAATACGCTCTACAGAAGCTATTTGCGCCGCAAGCTGCCTGGTCCTGGTGTCAAGGGCGGCACGCACGATCCTGTAAGCCTGCAACTCACGCCAAGCCCGCTGACTCTGTTGTTGCAAATCCTTCATCCGCTCCTTAACGGCAGAGATCTCATGCCGATCCGCTTCCAACGACGCCTCAAGGGCCGCGTTCTTCTGTTCCATCGCCCTTAAAGCCACCGGCTTGGCGTCCTTGCGTGTTTCAGCCTTGGCCAACCTGACAGCAAAAATATTTTTCTGCCCTTCCAATGCGGCATTGATCCGGCGCAAACGCATAATCTCCAACCTTGAAACAGCAATCACTTTCCGAAAAGACGCCGCATCCTTCAAAGGAACAGCCGCCCAAGCAACACTGCCGCCTGCCGCCGCCACCGCGTATATGCCCACGAGCACATGTCTCAAGCGCATTCTTTCACCTCGTTACAACATCCTGATGCCTGAATTTTCGGGACCTGTGCGCGGGCGCGTCCTGGCTGATCACATCCAGCCCGTCTTTAATGATCTTCTCCCGCCAAGACCCGGCGACAACATCCGGTGATACGGCGCACACCACCGCACCGGCCGATAATGGCGTTTTCCCGGTCGCTACCACCGGCAAGATCACATTGACAGACCCCATGATGTTGTCCTGTCCACCCTTGGACAACTTTACGGCGGCACTCTTGGGAAGGGAAATCACTTCCGGCGTGATCTTTAAGACAACCTGCCCGTCCTTGTTCATAGACGGATCGATCTTAAGCGTCACCTGGACAGTCCCTCCCTCCACGCATACCTGAGAAGATGCCTGGTCGGACATACCCGCCCAGCTATTGCCCGCTAAAACAAGCCATCCTATAAGCATGCTGTCAATCAGGTATAATTTGATTTTCATATGGATGACCGCCCCAAAAGCCCGGCCTTGC
Source organism: Candidatus Omnitrophota bacterium (assembly GCA_903836515.1). Taxonomy (GTDB): domain Bacteria; phylum Omnitrophota; class Gorgyraeia; order Zapsychrales; family Fredricksoniimonadaceae; genus Fredricksoniimonas. Next base: position 3,981 of record CAILQW010000058.1, read on the forward strand.
ATGAATTGAAGAACTTAAATGAAACCTGATCATTTAATAATATTCGGCTCATTCTGAATTGTTGAACGCCACCGTCCACGGCTGAAAAAACCTTAAAGACGAGCACGCCTGGATAATTTTTAGCTTCATGTACTCGTCATCCCGGTAGCCATAGGCACGGCGGATGATGTTTTTAGCTTTA
>CAILQW010000059.1 GCA_903836515.1 Candidatus Omnitrophota bacterium
ACCGCCCTTGAAAAATCTTGAACATCCGGAATCTCAACCGCCAAGTGAAAATGAGTATGCATCAGACAATAATGATAGATCTTAAAACCACTCTCCCTCTTTGCCCGTAGTAAGGCATCTAAAAAATCTTTGAAATCCTCTTCGTCTCGGAATATCTCCATCTTACGAATGGATCGGGAAATCACATGCGAATAACACCCGTCGTACAATATTTGATTCCGAGACAATCTTGCCACAAATGCCTTTCCTTAATGATTGCCTACTCAATAGAAAAAATTCCCCATAGGTCTTTTAACCTTTGGGGAATTTAAGCATACCACAGATTGATAAAAAATCAACCAATAATTGTTAAATTACCATAATTAGCCTTAATTATCAACCCTGTCCCCGCACTGGGGACTGTCCCGTTCTCCTCAACCCTGTCCCCGCACTGGGGACTGTCCCGTTCTCGCCGTTCTCGGACTGTCCCGTTCTCCCGTTCTCTTCGTTCTCTTTCTCTTCTCCCCGTTCTCTTAGACCCTAATTCGATCCAGCACGGATGCCAAGATACGCCGGGAGGTCCTGGAGGGGTTGGATATTGATAATGACCGGCACAAAGCCGGGAGCATTTTGAAGCTGCTTGAACATAGCGGGATCAAAGTGAAATTTGATTTCCTGGCCACTGTTTTTGATCTGTAAATTCATGTTGGCGTGGGTTAGGTCGATACCACCTTTCTTTCTGGAAGAAACGGACATACCCATATCCATTTTCATCAGCTCATCTGATTTTGATATATTGCTGATTTGTATCTCACTATTATGTCCCGGTAAAGGAATGGGCTTAATCAGCAAATTTAAAATAGATGCATATAATTCTTTTTTATTGTCAGGATACCGATATAAACCAGAAACAATGCGCCCTTCTTCAAGGCTCATGCTATCCGAATAATCAAAACTTGATGGGCCAGGATATACAATGGCCCTCCGAGACTGCAAATCCCCCGATATTACTTCCGTTTGCGGCACAACAATCGGCAAACCGGTCAGGCGTGACAATTCATCTAATAATCCATAAAGTTCATCAAGTTGGTTTATCCCATGCTGCGTTTTTTCTTCAACAAAAATAGCCGGTTCTTTATTTCCTTTGTCATCCTCTAATATCCTTAAACGTACAATACGCCGTGCTGGAATAACCTTGCCATTCGCACTAATAATTGTCACGGCCCTGTTGGTTCCATTGACAACATACCCGGTCAACCCTCTATTTAGATCATATCCAAAAACAGCACTTTGGCACGACGTTGAGTCAGCATAATTGCCTATATTAAAAAGATGATAGAAATCATCCGTAAATGCCGCATTTGTCCCATCCGGCAACATCTTTGTCAAGGTTATTTCCCAACGCCGTATTTGCTGCAATCGATCTTTAACAGCATCGAAACCTTCTATATTTTGCAATCTTTCATATTTACTTTCCCCTTGTGCGCCTTGCAACATCTGATTAAATCTTAGTTGATCATCAGGAGACAACTTATTGATTTCAATATCAACAACGGCGTCCAAGGTCTGCAGATAATCTTTACTCTTATACCTCCACTCATGAAATTTTCCCTGCACCTCCATAAACAAAGCCTCATAAAGGTTGTCATAAATCTCCACATCGGATATCTTTGAAAGATACATGTTCATTAACTCAAAAATATCCCGACCCTGATGATCAACCCATTTGGCCTTTGGATTTTCATCCCCATATCTTTTTAGAATCTCCAACGCTTCTTCTTTATCCCGGACCCCCAATCTTTTAAGCAACGATTCTTCATTGAATGAAGACAATAAACGGAATCTGGCCATCAAGCTATCTATTCCAAACTTCCTCACACCATTATTAAATACTTCCAGCTGAACATCATCGATTCGGCCAGCCAATAATTCTTTTATAATATCCCGGCTCGTATCCCCCATCTCTTTTAACTCTTTATTAACGAGTGTGGCAAACTTCTTTTGTTTAGCTTGATAAGACATACCCGAAACCTTGGCGAATTGATTCAAATATAGAAGCATATCATTATAAAATGACGTGATATTATTCTGATCCGGCGATCCATGTTTATTGATCAAAAAAGATAAAATACTATCGAATATTTCGCCTCTATGATCATCCTTGTCCGGAACAAACGATACAAAATGTTCGTAAAGCCTGTTCTTTAAAGAAGCCAGCTGATCATGCATCTGCTTGTTGGCCTCCATTTGCTGAAATACTTTCCTTACAACATCCCATTGCTTAGTGCCAATCTGTAATAAAGGTAAGAAATTAATCTGGGGGATTTGTCTGGTTTGTTCCGGCAATGTGATTTGCGCTGCCAATTCAATTAATCGATCGTGCACCACGCTTTCGACTTTAGATGCAGCAAAAATCCGATCGACATACAGAGCCCTTAATGGTTTCAATGCTTCTTTGGTGTCAAACTTCTGCCAAAATTTCTTAAACGCTTCATTGCCAATTAAAATACGTTTGTATTGATTAAAGAAAGCCTTCTTTGATTCCGACATCTTTCCTGGAATTTCTGTATTATTTTGCAACGCTTCCATGATTTTCTTAATGGTTGTGTTGTCAGTATTTTGAGCGAATAGAAACTTAAAGAAGATCCTGTTTTTGCTCTGTTCAGATTGAAATTCAAACTGCTTTTCCAATGCTCCAAGTTCATCCACTGAAGAATTCTGCAAGGCATCAACAATCAAGTCTTCCCTTTGCCGCAAGCCGATACATTCAAGCTTAAAGTTAAAAATATCCATGACGCCCACACTGTTTTGATCCGATAAAGTCTTCAAACTCAAGAATGTCTTTGCCTTATCGACCTCCTTAAGGAACCGAATCAAATCCTCCATAGTTTTCTCTGATTTACGAAAACTCTCCGCCACCGGCCCGATCTGCTCAATACGATCTTGAAGCACAAATAAATTCGATAATATCCAACCAATCTTGTCTATTCTCCCAGGCGCATCCACCCGCCCGTTTAACTCGACCTTCAAATTAGCGAGGATATCATCCAAGGATTTCTTAGGATCATCCATGATTAAACGAATAATACTCTTGATTTCATCAATAGAAAAGTACTCTAAAAGTTGGACTAGTTCATCAATATTGAAAACATACGTATCTGGATCATTACGAAAATATGAATCAAAAATATTTTTCATCGGCCTTAAATCTTTTTGCCGGAATAAAAACCGAAACAAGATGCCTTTCTCGTCTTCTCCTAATCTACGCTCTGAAGGATGTGATGTTTTCTCACGATTTAAGTTATAGGCCAGCTCATTGATCGGCTCTTTGAATTCTTTATCATACAATCTCTCGAAGCCGCCATATTGTTTCAAATATCTGGCCAATTTAATGTTAATCCCAAAAATATCAGAAATAATATTCTCGGGGATAACTTGGAACACCACATCATAGTGAGTGGTTAACACGCTATTGTTATTGCAAATCATAAAAAGCATTCGCCCATACTTGGCCGGTGATCGACGCACGACCATTTTTATTAATTTTCTACTGCCTAAAGCCAAGCTTCCTAGTAATCCACCTCCAAGTATACCCGCAGCCATTAGCGACATCATTAGATCAATTCCCCGATCTTCTTGGTACATTTCCATATACTGTAAAACCTGCCTTCTTTGTTCTTGAGACAAATTGGGACGCCTTAGAAAGCCCTTTAAAAAAGCTTCGACATCATCATAGTCAGCACCATTATTGAGAAATTTTGGTTTCATGTTCACTGAATCATTCGAACCAGCCATTAAATTTAACTGCTGCGCCGCTTTTATTGCTTTTTCTGTTTCAGGGCCAGTTAATTCACCTAACAAGGACCGTAACTTCTTTGTTTCTTGATAAATTCCACCCGTATCAGAATTAGATACTGTCTGTTGTTTCGTATTCTCATCTTTTTGTGGTGATGCCTGAGCTTGACCGGAACTCATCGATAGCACAATCGCTATTGATACCAATCCCTTGATAAAACCAGCTGTCACTTTAGTAAATATTGAATTCGAGTCGGAAGTGGTAGTCATCACAAAATCCCCGAATTTCAACACTACGCCACCCGAAAAATATTTTCGAGGAATTGTCTCCTGAGTAAGAGGGTCAACTTCCTCTTTTATGTAATTATATGCCCCTTTCTTAAAGGCCGTAACGTACTGAGCCCAGATTTCTTTTGAAATCTCAGGATTATCAATATTGACACCGGCAACCTTCTTCTGATCAACATAAACCTTGCTCAAAATGCTTCCCGTAATCTTTTTCTTAAACCACGCCGCTAAAATAAGTGATTGATATACCTGCCTGAGCTTGGCAAAATTCCGGCCTTCATTAACCTCTTTTTCAAGCTCAGGGATGACAACCTCGCGAATAACATCCCTGGCTAATTCCTGTGTCTCATTATGCGTTGACTCCGTAATCGTTGCCCCCGTCTGGTTTGAATTCTTTTCAAGAGCCAGGTAATCGCCTTCAAGCATGACCTTTACACTGCTTTCAACAACATACGCCGTTCCTGCTTGGGCATTTTCATAAACAATAGCCTTTTGCGGTATAATCCAAACCTTATTAAATGTGTCGACAGGAATATCGGTTGTCCCGTAACGCTCATACGCTTTCGCATAAACTTTCTTCCAAAACTTCTTTCCAACCTCATCTTCTGGATAAATTATTGACGCCGTAATCTGCTTCAAAAGGTAATCCTGCGCCAGAAGGTCCCGCCCCATCTCCGTCTGGCCGAAGGCGTCCGGGACAATGTGGTCCTTTTCGTAAGGGCTGAGGTTGACCCAGAGGTCTTTTTCAGGAACGGTCAACGCGGCGAGGAAATATTTGATCAGGCGGGTGGAATCTTCCCGTAGAGACGCAAAATTTTGCGTCTCTACACCATGACCCATATCACCTTTATCAAGGATAAAATCAAAACGGAACGGGTCATCCGGATGGATTTTCATCCCCGCCAATACCGGCGGATGGTAGGGAGCGCTCAAGGCCACCATGCTCCCGGGGGCCGGCAGGTCCGCCACACCCTGGGCACACGACGTCCCTGCCGAGGTCACGGCAAAAACAACCGCCATGATCCCGCTCACCAGCCTGCGCCTATGATGAAGTCCCCATATGCCCATTGATCCCTACCGCTAAATGGTTAGACATCTTTTACAAGTATTATCTATAAGTATAAGAAAAACAATGGGGTTAGGAATTATTTGACGGGCGTAACTTGTTACGCGGCAAACGGTTGGCGGAAGGGCAAAATCAGGGGATGGCGACTTGGATGCACGTCCCCTTATTCTACATCAGAACACCTCCTCCCACGCCAGGCTCAAAACCTGCACTTCACACCGGCGACATAATTACGCCCCATGGCCGGGTAATAATCCACACGGGTGGATGTCCCGGTGCCATAAGCCAGATAATCGTAATAGCGTTCATTAAAGATATTATTCACACCCACAAATGTCTCCCAACCGCTGTTAAGCTGAAACCCTACGCGGGTATCTGTCACGATCGACGGTTTGAGGACAGGTTTGGTATTGGCATCATCGTTGATGCCAAACTGCGCCCCCATGTAGCGCGCTTTCATATGCCAGGACAACCCGGCCTTGGTCATGGCATCGAAACCGATGGCCAGCTGATGTTCAGGAACCAGCGGGATCTTTTTAGCATCGAACGCCCCGCCCTTAAACCGGGCATCCAGATAGGTGTAATCCAGATTGATATCCGCGATCTTAAGCCACCCCTGTTGCATGAAGGGCGCCAGATGAAACGCATTCCCCGCATCAACACCGATCCTCTGGGTCCGGCCGTAATTCCCGTTATTCCCCGGATAAACCGTCGGATCCAGGAATATTTCCTGTTTATTCCGGGTTAAAAACGGCGTGACCCGCACTTCGGCCACCTCTCCCACGGCATGCTTGACCCCCATGCGGTAATCGATCCCTGCCTGCTGCCTTAAAGTGGTGTTAAGCCCCGTCCAGCGGCTGAACCACTCATCGGTATTTAGGAAACGGAATGTTTCATCCGTTCGGATGAACACATTCGATCCCGGCGCATAATCGTATTTCAGGCCGCCGCCCCACAGCGTCTCACGGGGCGCGGCTTTTGTTTTCGTGGCGGTCCCGCGGTTGTTAAAGGTATAGTCGGCCTTCTCATGCCGCGCACCGATATCGGCGGTCAAACGCTCCAGCAAAGCGTATTCACCCCGCGCATAATACCCCTGCTCCTGTCTAGAGATCAGGATGTCCTGATACGACGACCAGGCCGGGTTAGGATTATAATATTGATCCAGGGTCTGACTGCCATCGTGGGCCATATCAACCCCTGTGACAAGGCCCGCTTTCCGTCCGGCGATGGTCCCGTCGATCCGGTATTTCAGCCCTGCCGAATCATTCAAGGTCCCGGTCTTTGTCGCTTCAAAATCTGTCGGCGGATAATACACCACCCCGTAAATATCCCGGTCCCGGTGCGCATAATCCAAAGACACGGTCCCGAAATCACCGCTCGGGTCAACAGGTGTCCAGGCAGCGGTGAAACGGATGAACCGGTCGCGGGTATCCCCGTTATCCTCAGGCTTGCGAGTGCCGCGCCGGCCAAGCGTATCGATCTGGGCCAGCGAGAGGCCGCTGGGCATGCCATAATGATCCTCATGCCATCCGGCCTCAACCCCCAGCCGAAGCAGGGACGCGGCTCCCCCGTCGATGCGAAACTCCCCGTCACTGGCACGAAAACGGTTGTTGGCGCGGTAGCCATTGGTTTCTTCATGGCTCCCCAGCGCGTACACCGTGATACCCCTGCTCCCGGCACTGACCTGGGCCGATTCTTTACGCTGCCCGTAACTCCCCAGTTCCATCCCCACGGAACCTGCCAGGGCCTCACGCCCCTGGCGGGTGATCACATTAACAACGCCCCCCACGGCATTATCGCCGTACAGGACAGAAGCGCCCCCGCGGATGACCTCGATCCGCTCCACCGCATCCAGCGGGATCTGCGCCAGGTCCGGGCCCGAAGAATCCGACGGGTTCAAACGCCGCCCGTTTAAAAGCACCAGCACATTGCTGACAGCGGCATCGTTATAGCCGCCGATATCAAGGGTGGTATTCTTGAGGCTGCCCTTGTTAAAAACATGCACCCCCGGCTCTTGCGCCAGCACATCCGCCACGGTCAACGCCCCCGAAGCCGCGATATCGTCGGCGGTGATCACCTTGACATACGCCGGCGCACCGGCCGCAGCCTCGGTATCCCGGCTGGGCGTCACCACGATGCGCCCCAGATCCGTCTGTTCCTGGGCCCAAACCGACCCTCCCCAGAAACTTGCCACCAGCATGGCTAATAAAATCTTTCTCATCTTCCCTCCATTAAAATAAAGAGGCCCTCTTGCTACCGGAGTAACAAGAGGGCCATAGACACAATATCTATACGCTCCCGTTGCTGTGACGCGCAGCATGGTTGCTATTAAATACCGCCGGGTGCTCTGACTTTACGGCTAACAGCGCCAGGCATCAAACCCGGCACCGCTATCCCGCATCACAGTAGCGCGACTGCCCGTGATTCACACACGGTTCCCCCGCACGATACAGAAAAAAGGACTACTTGTTAAAAAGAACAGACGACAAACGCCTCAGGCAACAAGCGCCACCACTTCGATCTCCACCAGACAATCCTTGGGGATGCGTGCGACCTGAAGGGTGGAACGCGCCGGAAAATTCTTCGTGAAATAACCGGCGTACACCTTGTTCATCCCCGCGAAATCGTTCATGTCCTTGAGGAACACCGAGGCCTTGACGACTTTCTCGAGCGACGTTCCGGCCGCCGCCAGGACACCTTTGATATTTTCACAGACGCGCCGGGTCTGCTCCTCGATGCCGCCGGGAACCACATTCCCGGTGGCCGGGTCGAGCGGGATCTGCCCCGCGCAAAAAACGAGATTGCCGGCGATAACAGCCTGGCTGTAAGGCCCCACAGCGGCGGGGGCCTGATCTGTCGCGATGATCTTCATTGTATCTCCTTTGATATCCCGGGAAGGTCAGAACCCCTTCCCCACACACAATATTACAAACAAGTCGGACCACATGCTGGCGTTCAGGAAATATTTGTACCACAAGGGAAACAAAGATGGAAGAGAATTACGCGCAATCGCGCACGACCTGCAGGACCTTGCCAATGATGGCCGTTTCGGATGTAACGGCTATAGGCTGAAACGACGGATTAGCCGGGTCGAGAAAATAGGCCCCTTCCCGTCGGGCCAAACGCTTGACCGTGGCTTCCTCCCCGATCATGGCGACCACAATATCGCTGGCCTGCGCATGATCCTGTTTGCGCACCAGCACAAAATCCCCCTCGATGATACCCGCATCGCGCATGCTGGCGCCGCGGACACGCAGGGCAAAGACATCGGGCCCCGGAAAAGCAAACTGGTCAAGGTTCAGGTATCCCAAAAGATCTTCGGCCGCATAAACCGGCATCCCGGCCTGAACACGTCCCAGCACCGGCACCTGGAACAGCGCCTCCTTGACAAGCTCGATGGCGCGGGATTTGCCCTCCTTGATACGGATATACCCTTTGGCGACCAAGGCGTGCAAATGATCACGCACCGTGCCCGTCGAAGAAAAACCGAATTTTTCACCGATCTCCCGGATGGTCGGGGCCGATTGATGCTGACGCATACACGTGTAAATAAATTTGAGAACGTTTCTTTGTTTTTCGGTAAGGGTATCTTTTGTCATGTCCTGTTTATGCCACACGCACGTGTGGCGCGTCAAGTTATTTCAGGATTTCCAGATAATTATCCGGTAACCCGTATTCCACACCGCGCACCACGCCGTCCTGGGCTATAAAGACCAAGGTAGGGATCCCCATCACCTGATAAATTTCGGCCACACGGGAATCCTTGTCCAGGAACGCATCATTGTCAACGCCTGCCGCCTTCAGAAACCGCGCGACCTTATCCCTGGGTTCCCCGATGTCAACCAGGACAATGGCAACACCCTGGGCCTCGATCTGCGCCTTCTGGGCCGCCAGGGCCTGGAATTGTTCGCGGCAATGAGGACACCACGTGGCGAAAAAGAACATAATAGCCTTCTTGCCATGAACAAGCTGGCTCAAGGCCGTAGACGTCCCGCTCAAGCGCTCGAGGGTGAAATCACGCAAAGGCTTGCCCGCCAGGGGATCAACCTGGGCTTTCGCACACCCCGCCGCATTGAACACGGACAACAACACCATCAACCCTATGCATAATGCTTTCATCCACCCCTCCTAAATTAAATTTCCGGCACGCAGCAGGTAATACCCCGCGAAAGCCAGCAAGACGACCCCCGCGCCTTTTTTGATCCATGCCATCCATATTCCCGAACGCAAGCGCGCCGTGAACGCACCACCCAGCGTACCCGCCAGGATGAGAGAAAACCCCAGGCCGCAGGCAAAAACAAAAAGAAGCCCGGCCCCGTAAACAACATTCTGCCTGGACGCAATGTAAACCAAAAGCGCCCCGAGGGCCGGCGCGGTGCAGGGCCCCACCATCAACCCCGACGCTGCGCCCATGGCCAGGACCGCCCACGGATTGTGCGGCTTTATCGCCGGGAAAAGCCTCAGGAACGGAAGATGAATAATATCAAAAAGAACACACGCGAAAAAAATAAAAAGGGCTGCGGATGTGCCCAGAACCCAGGGCGAATTCTGCGTCAACCCGAAGACCCGTCCGGTCATGGCCGCAACGAGCGCCAGCAAGGCATAAGCCAAGGCCATCCCCAGCACATACAGGAGCGACAAGAAAAAACCGTCCCTCCGCCGGCCGCTCACGTTCGCCCCCCCGATCACCGCAGCCGTCACAGGGACCAGCGGATAAACGCAGGGCGTCAGGCTCATCACAACACCCGCCAGGAAAACAGCTGCAAGATCCAGGAGAGAACCGCTAATATGCATGGAAGCTACTATACCAACGAACCCCCCTCTCGACAACAGCAAAATCGAGGAAGCAAAAGGAAGAGGAAGGAACCGGCCAGACTGAGGGCCATGGCATAAAGAAACCCCTGACGGGGTTACCGTCAGGGGTTCTTAAGAAAACAGAAGGACGCGTTACTTCTTCACGTCGGGCGTCACAGGCACCACAGGCACTGCCGGCGCGGCAGGAGCCTCGACAACAGGCTCAACGCTGACGATCTTCACGTCAAACTTGAGCTCCTTGCCGGCGAGCGGATGATTGAAATCCAGGACCACAACCTTGTCCTTGATCTCTTTAACCATGGCCGGATACGGATTACCCTTGGGGTCCTGCATCTCGAGCACCATGCCAACCTGGGGCACAATATCCTTGGGGAATTTCGTCTTGTCGAATTCACGCAGGGCTTCCGGGCGCACCGGGCCATATCCGTCTTCGGGCTTCACGATGACCGTCTTGGCCATGCCAGGCGTCAATCCAACCAGCTCTTTTTCCAGGCCGGGGATGAGCATATTCTTGCCATGAACATATTCCAGGGGCTGTTTGCCCTGGGTGGTCTCGACCTGTTCCTTGTCAACCGTAAGGGTATAATCAAACTTGACCTTCATGCCGCTGGCAATAGCCTTGCCCGCTGCCACAGCTTCCGGAGCCTTCTTTTCTTCCTGCGCCGGCGCGGCCTGCAATGACCCAGCCCCCAGAACACATACCACTGCAACCGCCGCCATCATCAAACCCTTGTTCATACCCCCTCCTTATTAGATAAAGACACACGACCAAGCCGCCCCGATATCCATTAGGGATTCATCATATCACCCTGAACTTTTTTGTCAAAATTATCCGGAAAGAATTCGTGACGAAATCAAATCCGACACAAATAATACAGGGAATCGTCGGTCAGCTTGTCCCAGCGGCGCCAGTCGCGCACCTCCAGGCCTGTCCTCATCGAGAAAACACGCACGTCATGGAACCCCAGCTCCCTGAGTACACGCACCTGTTCCCTCGGCGTCCCGTAATAAACAGGCAAACGATAGCCTCCGTGTTCCTCAAACAGCAGTGCGGATGGCTGGCATTCCAGGCGCCGCAGACCGGGATTGGCCGCAGCCAACAAAAGACGGCGGCGCAGACGGATCAACATATCCAGCATCCCCCGGGCCGGCCCCAGCGTCAGGCTCTGCAGATTGCGGGACGAAAAGAAAAACAGGGCCCCCTCACGTCCCACGCGCTGGATCTCCTGGAAAACGCGCACCCGGTCTTCGTTAACAGCTTCATCCACCCCCTCGCCCGCAAACAGAACCAGGTCATACATCCCATCGGCAGCAAACCCCATGCTTTTGGCATCCGCTTCCAGGATATGGTGCGGGTCAAGATGATCATCCAGCTGGGTGCGCGCCATGGCCGCCGCCGGAGCAGCATAATCGATGGCTGTATAACTTCTCACGCGCGAGGCGAAATAAATGCTTGTCCTGCCGGCCCCCACACCGATATCCAGCATGCGGATCTCGCCCAATTCAGGGCGAAGCCGCCGCAACAGCTCGGCTTCCGGCTTGGCGATCACGGTAACGGTCTGCGGCGTCACCCCGCGCGCATAAAGTTCCTGGAACGATGCGACACCCTCCATGCTGCGGCGCGCCTCCTTCACAATTTTCTTACGGTGAAGCAGCACATGGAGGAACACCCCCCCCTCAAGCGCGAGGCGCACCGCCCGCCTGGCAAAAGGGATCTTGCCGGCCAGCCGCGCGGTCATGGCCAGCCCCTGGTCTCGCCGGCGGCGCAGGATCCTCACAGAACGCACACTGCCGCTGCGTTCCGCAAAACGCCGGACCACAGGCTCCTCGCTGCCGGTGCACACCACCTCACGGCATCCCTGGTCCAGGGCAAAAAGAACGACCTCGCGCCACAAAACATCATCGGAACAAAAACGCTTGAAGGCAATATCGAAGGAGGGAATATGCCAATAAAAAGTCTTGCCGTACAAAAATCCAAGATGAAAGGCGGCAGGCCGTCCGCCGGAACAAATGGCCGTGAACACCACATGAGCGCGCAAGGAAGCATCTTCCACGAGGCCGCGGCACAAATCGCGGGCCGGACGCGCGACAAAACACCCGGGTTCAGGACGGACACACCAACGGTAAATGTGCTGGATAAAAAAATCCTGCCATGGGACCGCCGCCGTCTCGGGCGCCCGGACATGCGCCACCTGAACGCCCCCCTTGAGCGCAAAAACCGCCGCGTGTTTCGCCAGCGTCCCGGTATTCAACGACCGCCGCACACGCTCCTCCCGGCCTTCCAGGGGCAATGACCACACCGGATTGCGCCGTACCGATACCGGAAACAAATCTTCCTTTTCCGCGGCATTCCTGAGATAACGCCATGTGGGCGAGGTCTGCGGCATCCCGTTAAGCTCCATGGAATCCCAGTCTCCGCGCGCCTTGAGGGCCTGCCACAACAACCCCATGTCCGGCACAGAAGCCTCATCATAAAGGATGTCAAGGCGCACCGCTGCCCCATCCCCGACAAACGTCAATCTCCGCCCCTCCTGCACCAGAGGAAAAATGACGCGTGGCTCGGCGCCGTCGTCGATAACAGCCAGGCACAAGACTCTCCCGGGCCGGGCGTACGCGCGCCACCAGGCACACTGCCAGGCATACGTCTGAAAGATCGTCCGCGTGGGGGACCTGCCGGCCAGGGCATCCCAGGCTTTCTCACCCACACGTTCCATGCTGTTGAAGAATTTCACATCCATAAAGGGATCACGCCGCCTCGTACGCTGTATTGGTCAGGATCCGGAGCAACAGCTGGTTCAGCGTCCGGATATTATATTGTTCCTCGATCAAGCAGCGCGCGGCCTGAGCCGCAGCTTCCACGCACGCCGGCGCATCCTTAAGCTGGCGCAATTTTGCCGCCAGCGCAGGCGCGTCCTTCTCCGGCACCAAAAACCCCGTGCGTCCGTCCTCCACCAGGTCCCGGATACTGCCGTTAGGTGTCGTCAGGACAGGCACGCCGCTGGCCATGGCTTCCATCAGGACCACCGGGATGCCTTCATGATCTCCGGTCTCGGCCGTAACACTCGGCGCAAGAAAGATATCCGTATCTTTCAGGTACCGGCGGATCGTTCCTGAATCCTGCCACCCCAAAAACCTCACCTGCCGGACCAGGCCCAGGCGCTTGACGTCCGCCTCCAGGGCCGGGCGCAGCGGCCCGTCGCCGATGATGACATATTCGTAAGGAAGATCCCGTGCCAGCGCCATGGCCTCAAGGGCATACCCCAACCCCTTCTTCTCGACCAGACGCGCGACCGAAAGGATCTTCAGGCTGCTCGCACCGAACCTGCGGCGCGCACTGACATCAAAATGAGCCACATCAACGCCCATGCGGTGAACCACAATCTTTCGCTCGGGGCATCCCAGTTCGATGAGCCGAAGCTTCACCGGACGGTTCACCGGCAAAAAGAGATCGCCCTCGCTGAAAAGACCGCCCAGTTCCGCAGGCATCTGCGCCTGGGCGAGATCCATCAGATCCGCCATATGAAATACCGTCACGATCCTTCCTTTGAGGATGCCCATCCGCTTCATGCGCAGGGCCAACAGACCGTTCACCCCCAGATGACAGAAGACAATATCATGATCGCGCGCCTCCAGGAACGCCGCGGCCGTAAAAAAAAGCCTGAGCGACCAGGCCTCGCGCCCATAAGCGAACACATTGATCGAACGCAGGACAGGGGCCGGCGCCTGCCATAACCGCAGCGGAAAAAGCATCAGAAACCTGAAAAAACGCCCCACCCAGTTCGACGGGAAATGATCCAGATAACGGGCATGATGCAAAAGCCCGTGACGCACGACATCTTCATGAACGACCGTATCCCCGGAACGTTCACGGGCAAAGATCTTCACATCGCACCCCGCGTCCATCAAGCCAGTGATCTGGTTGAGCAGGAATGTCTCGGAAAGGGCAGGAAAAGCACCCACAACAAAAGCAATGCGCATAAATTCCTACTTCCCCGGTCTTCGGGACCGGCAGGCATCCAGCTGATCCTGTATTTTTTTCATCGCATCGCGGGAAGCATCCTGCACCCGCTTGACTTCAAGGCCGGAATTCTCCCGCAGGGAAACGATCTGGGCTTCCAGTTTGCGGACATTTTCATCGGGCGCAACGCGCTCCTTCAACGCCGCCTCAAGGGCAACGATCTTTTCTTCCAGCGGCTTCTTCACCTGGGCCATCTTTTCATCAACCAGGATCTGCTCTGCGGACAAGCGCGTCTTTAAATCGCTCAGCCGCGACACATTTGAAAATCTTTCTTTGGCCACACGCGCAGCGCCATCCGCCCTGGCGGCATCCAGCTGTGCCGCGACTTTCTTGAGGGAATCCCTGAGAACGATCTTTTCACCGCTCAGGGCTTCGATCCTGGCACGCAGCGCGTCCTTTTCTTTTCCTGCCTGGGCAAAACGGGAATTCTTCTCTTCCAGGGTCAGCTGAAGGATCCGGTTATCCCTGGCCAGGGCCAAGGCCGAGGCACGGTAAGACGCTGCCGCTTCTTCCGCTTTCCGGGGAAGCTGCTCGTCGCAGGACAAGAAAGACTTCTCCAGGCCGCTTACCTTCAACTCGACCGCCGCTTTTTCACGCACCGCACGTTTAAGATCGGCACGCGCGCTTTCTTTTTCCAAAGACGCCCTGGCAACAGCCTCATCCTTACGGGCAAGCTCCGCCTTCAGTTTCTGATTCTCCTGACGGAGAAAATAATTCTCGTCTTGCAGGACCAGAATGCGGTCAGGCTCTTGCGCAGACACCCCCGTGCAGGAAAAGCTTGCGCCGATCCAGCAGGCCATCACAACAACAATTATGTATCGATGCATGAATAAAATCATACCCCCGAACCCGCCGGGTAACAACTTCAAATTAATAATATTTTCCCGCATTTTTTCAAATGACGAGAGCCTCATGCATAAACCCAGATTTTACAGCAGCACCATTTTATCGACGCGTCCCTGCGCACAAAATGGTGCGGATGCAACATGCGGGACAAAAAAGGGATGGGAACTTTTCAAGTTTCCCATCCCTTGCTTGCCTGCCTTTAAAACAGTGCTTATTCTTCGTATTTGGCGCGGGGCTTTTCCGGCGGCGGATTAAGGCGGACAACGTTCACGGCCTTGGGTCCGCGGGAATCTTCCTGCACTTCAAATTCGACGTCTTCGCCATCAACCAGATACTTAAACCCATCAGCCTGAATGCCGCTGTAATGAACGTAAACATCCTTGCCCTCGGCTGTGGTGATAAAACCATAACCTTTTTTCCGGTCGAACCACTTCACTTTACCTTTGTTCATGTGAGTCTCTTTCTTTGGATCTTGTTGTTAAGCTTTCCCTCACGGGAACTTATGCACATCAAACTTATTTCTGAACAGCCTCGGCGTTCACCGCCGGAGCCGCTTCTGCCGCAGGCGCTGCTGCCGCTTCAGGTGCTGCTACTGCTGCTGCGGGAGCAGGCGCTGCCGCTGCTGCCGGTGCCCCAGCTTCAGGTGCCGCGACCGCCGGTTCAGGCGCTTCCGCACCCTTGTCTTCCTTGACCAGGGTCGTAATGATCCGCTTGCCGTCTTTTTCCATGTAATCGATAACAACATCGTCATTCGCAGCAAGGTCTGTCACGGCATTGATATTGCCCAGCTCGGTTTCCGCTGTGACCTGATAGGCGACTTCAACATCCGCATCCTTGGCGAAATCATACTCTTTCACCGAGATCTGCTGGCCGGCAACGCTGACCACTTTCCCGAACGAAAATTTATCTTCATTCGCATTCTCCTGCGCCCGGGACACAGGAATATTGACCAGGCAGGCAAGACCAAGGGCAATAATGACCGCGACGGAAAACTTTTTCATTGTGACTCTCCTTTTATTCATTTTATAAAATCCGCCCCAGCGGAAAACAAGCCCTACAGCGCGTCAATCATCTCACGTAAAACAATGGTATGGATTTTACCTCCATGGACTTTCACTGTCAATGGATATGTTACGGTCTTGGGGCCGTTGTCAAGGGTCCCGGCATTCCCGCGCAGGCAGCCTCCAAAAGACGCCACTCATCCTCCGAAAAATCTGACGGACCGTCGAGCAGGGCCGGATCCAGCACACCGGCTTTCAGGTTGCCCCGCTGGAGTTTATAAAAACCGACAGCCCCCAGGAAACCCCGGATCGCCGCGACATCATCCGCGGCCACAAAACCCTTCACGGCAGTTGTCCGAAACATATACGGCACCCCCGACGCCTTGATGAGGGCAACAGCATGCGCCACGGCATCCATATCGACGGGAACACCCGCGGCCCTGGCATAACCCGCCGGCGATGACTTGATATCCATGGCCAGGTAATCCGCAAGTCCGGCCTGAAGAATGGCGGCAAGCACCTGCGGATTTGAACCGTTGGTATCAAGTTTAAGCAGAAAACCCATGTCTTTGACCCGGCGCATGAACGGCAAAAGGCCGGGCTGAAGCGTCGGCTCCCCGCCGGTGATGACAACACCCTGAAGCTGGCCGCGGCGTTTTTCAAGGAACGTCACAACAGCACCGGTATCGACAGGCTCTTTAAAAGACTCCGGCAGAACAAGTTCAGGGTTGTGGCAGAAGGGGCAACGGTAGTTGCACCCCTGGGTGAACACCACCGCCGCCACCTTCCCCGGATAATCGATCAGAGAGAATTTGAGCAGGCCCCCGATGCGCATACACTGAAGGTCTTTCTCTGGACGAACTCGGACTTTTTGCCCTTGTTCCACTGGTTAACGGGACGCAGATACCCCACGATGCGCGAATAAACCTCGCATTCGACCCCGCACTTGGTGCAATGCTTGTGCTCTCCGGCGATATAGCCGCACGACGGACATACGCTAAACGTCGGCGAGAGCGTGAAATACGGCAGGCTGTACTTTTCGCACACCGTACGGACAAAATTCTTCACGGATTCCGTGTCGTCGATGCGCTCGCCCACGAACACATGGATCACAGTGCCGCCCGTGTAACGCGTCTGCAGGGAATCCTGATGGTCGAAGAGGTGAAAGATATCATCCGTATGATGCACAGGAAGGTGCGTGGAATTCGAATAAAAAGGATCTCCGCCCGCAGCTTCTCCGGGACAATCACGCTTGAGCCCCGGGTACATGTCCTGATCCATGCGCGCCAGGCGGTAGGACACCCCCTCGGCGGGCGTGGCTTCAAGATTATAATTGTTGCCGGTCTCCTCCTGGAACTTGATAAGGACCTTGCGCATGAAATCGAGGGTATCTTCCGCGAATTTCTTGCCTTTGGGCGTGGAAATATTCTCCCCAAGGAAGTTCAGGCAGCACTCGTTCATGCCCACCAGGCCGATGGTCGAGAAATGGTTCGTCCAGTACCGGTTGAAACGCACTTTAATATCGCGCAGGTAGAACTTCATGTACGGATAAAGGTTGTCGTCCATGAGCTGTTCGAGGCCCTTGCGCTTGATCTCAAGGCTCTCACGCGCGAGGATCATCTGGTGCTCGAGCGCGGCATAAAACGTTTCCTCGTTCTTGCAGGCATAGCCCAGGCGCGGCATATTGATCGTCACCACGCCGATAGATCCCGTGAGGGGCGCCGCGCCGAAGAGACCGCCGCCGCGGGAATTCAGCTGGCGGTTGTCAATGCGCAGACGGCAGCACATGCTGCGCGCGTCATCCGGGCTCATGTCCGAATTGATGTAATTGGTGAAATACGGGATACCGTACTTCCCGGCCATATCCCACAACGGCTTCAACTCGGGGTTGTCCCAGTCGAAATCCTTGGTGATGTTATAGGTCGGGATCGGGAACGTGAACACACGGCCCTTGGCGTCGCCCTCGAGCATGACCTCCAGGAACGCCTTGTTGAACATGTCCATTTCCTTCTGGAACTCGCCGTAAGTTTCGGCCTGGACCTTACCGCCGATCATGACCCCTTTATCCTTGTAATAATTGGGGACGCGCACATCCATCGTCACATTCGTGAAGGGCGTCTGAAACCCGACACGGGTGGGGACATTCACATTGAACAGAAACTCCTGCAGCGCCTGGCGGACTTCCTTCGCGGAAAGGCCGTCATAACGGATAAAGGGGGCCAGCAGTGTGTCAAAATTGGAGAACGCCTGCGCCCCCGCGGCCTCGCCCTGAAGGGTATAAAAGAAATTCACCACCTGGCCGAGCGCCGAACGGAAATGCCTGGCAGGACGGGATTCGGCTTTGCCGGAAGCCCCCTGGAAGCCCTGCGTCAACAAATCGTACAAGTCCCAGCCCACACAATAAACGCTGATGCTGCCCAGGTCGTGGATATGCAGATCGCCGTTGGTGTGCGCCTCGCGCACCTCCAGCGGATACACCTTGTTAAGCCAGTACATCTGGGATATCTCGGAAGAAACATAATGATTCAGCCCCTGAAGCGAATAGGCCATGTTCGAATTCTCATTGACCTTCCAGTCGCGGCGGGAAAGATATTTCTCGACGAGATCAACGTTGAAAAGAGAAGCGGTCTCGCGCATGCGCGCATGCTGGTCGCGGTAGATGATATAGTTCTTGGCCGTCTTTTTATACGGCGAAGTGATGAGCACCTCTTCCACGATATCCTGGACATCCTCGACCGTGGGCAGGCGCTTGGAATAGGCCTGCAGGGCCAGGTTCAGGACCCGGATGGTCAATTTCTGGGCCACCTCGGCACCAAACTCACCCGACGCCTCACCGGCTTTCAGGATGGCACGGGTGATCTTGGCCGCGTCAAAACTCTCTTCAGCACCGTTTCTCTTGATGATCTTGTCAAACAACTCTGTGGTGTACACGCGGGACCTCCTGTTAAGGATGAATGATGGAAAAATCCGTCCTCTTTTTATACGATAATCCCGTGCCGGCGCTCTGTTGCCTGCAGATCAATGGGATGATATGGCTTTTGTTCCTCTTCATAGATCGAGCGCACATGAAGCCCGGCGAAACAGGTTTTGATCGACGCCATCTCTGCGGGCGTGAGCGGTTTTTCCGGGTTGGGACGCAAGGGCGTGTTCAACTGAACCTCATCCGCCCCGATCTCACGGGCCAGGCGCGCCATGCCAGGGGCCTGCTCCTTGTTCTTCCCGATCAACATCATCTGAAGCGCGAAACGCCCCTTAAACGTATGCCGGAAAGCCTTGATGCCCGCCACAACCCCCTTAAGAGTCAAACCCGGCGCAGGACGATTGACAGCCTGAAAAACGGCCTCGTCAGCCGCATCCAGCTTCACCAGGACCAGATCCGCGCCCGCCAGATCCGCCTGCACATCCCCGCGCCCCAGGAGCGTCCCGTTGGTGATCACCGCGGTCTTTTCCGGACGAACCGCCCGGACAGCCCGAAGCATCTCGCCAAGATTCAAGGCCAGCGTGGGCTCGCCATTGCCGGAAAACGTCAGGTGATCGATCGCCACACCCGTATCCAGGGTCTTGATCTCCGTGACAATGTCCCCCGTTGCGATAAAAATACGCCGCTCACCCGTACAGACCGCACCAACAGCCTGACCAAGCTGGCAATAGGTACAATTATAGTTACATATCCTGGAATTTGTTGAGATCGGGTCTATTCCCAGGGACATTCCCATGCGCCAGGAATAAACAGGACCATAGATGTGCTTGAACTTGGACTGGGCCATTAAGATCAGTGTGCCGGGTGTTATGTATATTATAAAGAAGCCAATGCAAGAAAACCCCCGAAATACAAGATGTTGCTACAGGCCGTCTCGCGGGGCACTAGATATAGTAGCTCTCAAGGTTCGTTTGTCAAGAATTTTTTCAATGTTTTTACGAAGATTTTCTCGTCGGAAGATGCAACATTGCCTGCCACAGGAAAGATTTGAAACCCCCTTGTGAGGGGAAGAAATATTAGCGCGCGCAGGCCTGTGTTGTCAATATTTTTTGTCCCGGCGAGAGACGTTGCGCCAAGCATGTTTGGCCCAATCCGCCGCGACGGCGTGGGCCTGCGGAGCAACAGGGGTAAAAATCTGCCGGACCGTTTTATGGGCCAGCTCCGGAACCCATTTCTTTATGTAAAGGCCGTCGGGATCAAAACGCGCCTGCTGAAGCCACGGATTAAAAACCCTGAAATACGGCTGATGATCGCATCCCGTGGAGGCGCACCACTGCCAGTTGCCATTATTGATGGCCGGATCGTAATCCACAAGCCGGGTGGCAAAATACCGCTCCCCCCAGCGCCAATCGACATGAAGATCCTTGACCAGGAACGAAGCCGTCAGCATGCGCACGCGGTTATGCATGAACCCGGTGGCGTTAAGCTCCCGCATGCCCGCATCGACGATAGGGACCGCCTCCCTGTTTTAAAACTTCCCCCGGTGGATGAAGCAGGGCATCATCGTACATTTCCAGATGAACGCCGTGCCGGGCGCAGACTTTTTTGATGGACAGGTCACGCCGGACACTAAAGGGGGTGTAGTCCCTGTTAAAGAACACGGCGTTGAACATGCCCCGCGCCGAAGCAGATCTTGCTGGAGAGCCGCAGTCAGCGCCTCACGCATGAACAAGATGGCATGATCACTGCGATAAGGATTCTCAACCCCGGCCTGGCGGGGATCTACGATAAAGACAGGAACAACTTCACCGGGATGCCTAAGCGCGGCGATGAGGGGGATGATGGTTTCACGGGAGAGGCCATCATGCGTGAAGGCAAACGGAACGCTCTTGGCATCCGTCTGGCGCGTCATACATCATGGCCGTGACATTTCCCTTGGCGTCGGTCACCGACAACAGATTGCCCAAGATGTCATAGGCATAGCTTATGCCTGGTTGTGTGGTAAGCGGAAGTTCGAGCACGTCATAACCGCTCGTGGAGAAATACGGCGGATTGTAAAACAAGAAAAATCCCCGCCATAACCTGAACCTCAAGCGATGGCGGGGATGATGAATGACAAAACTTTCCTAAATTAAATTGGAGAATCTAGTGTAGTGTTACCAACACTTCTTTACTTTTGGCAATTTTTGAAGTGAAGGAAGTGAGAGTGAAGAGGACTGTCCCCCGCCCTGGGACTGTCCCCTTCACTTGGACTGTCCCCTTCACTTGTCAAGCCTGAAGGAAAGGCGGAGCGGACGCTTAGGATCGATCGTCATCCCGGTCACCAGGGCCGGCGTGTAGGCGCCGCCGGGCAGCACCATGGCCCCCGCTGGCGGAAGATCGCGGAGCGTCTGAGCCAGGGCCAGTATGGGACTCAAAAGGATGGAAACCGCTGTCAACGCAGAACAAACGGCTTTAAAGAAGTGGTTTCTTTCGCTTAAGTATTTCATTGAAATCTATTAAATGCTGGAAATCTATTAAAAGATATCAAAAATATACAATATTACTCCTATTTTTGCCAACCTAATGTTGTTTTTCTGCACTTGTATGCATATCATGGCAAAAAACACGGCTAATTGTACTGGATACTGACCAGTTTGCCCATCTGTTCAAGTTTGGCGGCGATGAGGGGGATGATGGTTTCACGGGCCAGGATGCCCTGTTTGCGGTAAACCAGATCCTTGTTGGCAGGATTCTTGGCGCACCCGACCATGAAATTGACGCGGTCCGCGCCTTTAAGCAACAGCGCCAGGTCAGCGGCCGCGCTCTGGTCGGATTCATGCTCCAGGTCTTCACCCAGGATGTTATATACCTGGTTCAGGGTCACAGCCCCTTCGGTCACCAGGTCAATGCCTTCGATAAAATACCGCGGCGGCGTGGAATAGGACAACGGTTTTTGTTCCACCTCAAGCTCTGCCTGGGCGCAACGTGCCACGATATCCGCGGTCGTGGCCCCGCAGATCACCTTGAGGCCTTCCGCTCCCAGGAATTCATGCACCCATATCATGTCCCGTGCACGATCCGACGCCGGCCCGGTCACAAGATCCACCACCTGCCCCTGGCGGCAACAGACCGCCACCACAGTCTTGTCGTCCCCGTTCACAGGCCCGTCATGCTCCTGGGCCTGACGCAAGATATCGCGCACCACCAGGCGCAGGGGCCGGCCCCGGCCGGCCCAGCCGCGCAAAAATTCCTCCAGCCCGTCGATCCCCCAGCCCATGGGACACGTGCGGCCGATCCCTGCCTGGGTGATCCCGTCGCTGACAAGCACCAGGCCATCTCCCGGGCCAAGCCGGCCGTGATACTCATGTGCCACCCCGGTTTCAATCAACAAGGGATGTGCTTCCAGCACATAGGCTTCCTTCGTCCCCAGGAATACCGGCGCGGGCATTTCATACCCCAGGGCCGTCACCGCCCCGTCGTTTAAAATGCGCACTAACAGAAACGCCGTAAAAGGTTTTGCCCCGTCGCGCCACTGGTTCATGGTCTTGACCACGCTGAGGAACGCATCGCGCAAGGACATCCCCGACTGCAAGAGCGCAGCCAGGCGCGCGGTGTTCATCCGGGAGGCCACATGGGCCTTGACCCCGGAACCGATGCCGTCGGCGCAAATCAAGGTGGTATGGTATATGTTACGTTTGCACAGGAAGGTATCGCCGCAGGGACTCCCCGGCTTTTTGGAAACATGCTGGCATTCGACTTCGATGTGATGATAGGCCATGGACTAATTGAACGCCTTCAATGTTATCATGTCGAATCTATAATCTTTTACTGGTCCTTAAGGCTTACGGCATGCCATGTCTGCTCAGACAGCAGAAACAGCTTTTTCCAAAAGATATTAAGGAAAGCTTGGTTTCTGAACTCGCATCCACGGCATGCCTTCAGCCTTAAACCAGTAAAAGCCTGTCCAATAATCGACATATCAATAACTAACCGATCAAAGAAAATACGTCTAAATACACTAAACTTTTTTATCCTTGTCTTCGGCGACATCCTTGCTTTCGACGGCCTGCATGAGCTTGTTGACGAGCTGTTCGCCCTTGGCCGTGTACTCTCCCAGGAAATCGGCGAACTGGCGGGCCATCTCGATCTGGTGTTCATGCAATTCACGCGCCTGCACCACGGTGTCGTCCTTGACCTTCTGCAGACGCTCGGCATTCAGGCGGCTGGCCGTGATATTGATGAAGATCCCTACAAACTGCTTCTCGGCACGCAGGGCATACACCAGTTCCCGCGCGATCATGCCCTGAAGCTTGAGGGCGCGGACATCATCGGCCACCTCGATCTCGCCCGATTTCACGCGCGTAAACGCTTCGGGATCCATGATATGCGAAATATTGCTGCCGCAACATGCTTCGTTGACACGGAACATCCGGGCAAAAGCAGGATTAAAATTCAGGATATTCAGATCGTAGTCAAGGACGATGATCCCGTTGGGACTGGTTTCCATGATGCGGTCCGAACGCTGTTCCGCCAGGCGCCGCATGTAAGGGATGCACATTTCCACCTCAGCCATACCCTGCACCACGGCGACCGCCTGGTCGCGGCAGGAATGATACCCGCAGGCCCCGCAATTGAGCTGTTGCTCGATCCTGGCCTTGCCGGTCTTCTCGAGCACCGCGCGCACATCATCCTCGTGCACCTCGCCGCCCGCCGGTAAATGAGAACCGAACACGGCCTTCAGGTCAACGGCAAGGGATGGCGCCGGGGCGGCACCGGGATTTTCCCTGGCATAACGCATGATCCTGGCCTTGCGTTCAAAAATATTTCCGGCCTGGCCGATACCCGCCCCATTCACACATCCATAAGGACACAATAAAGGCTCGACGATGCAGGGTGCCCGGTCTTGACCCGCCGCATCAAGAACCGCCTTCACCTCCTCGAAACCGCTGACAAAAACAAGCCGCTCGTCCAACACACTCGTCTCAAAGGCCGCGGTAGCCATGGATCCTCCCTCGACGGGAAAAAGACGGCTTTTACCGGCAGGCTGTTCATCAAAAGAGCTTGCCTCACAGGTACCCAGGTCAATGTGTCGGAGCTTGAACCATTCATCCAGTTCATCGAATGTCAGGACGCAGTCCACCAGTCCGGCAAATTCCGGACGTTCGGCTTCGGCCTTTTTGGCAACACACGGCCCGATGAAAACGACTTTGGCGTGTGCCCCGAATTTAGCCTTGATATGACGGGCATGCGCGATCATGGGGGAAACCACAGGCACCAGGTTCTCGATCTTACCCGGGTCGTACTTCTCGACGTACGTCACCACCGCGGGGCATGCCGTGCAGATATATGTCCGGGAGGGATCCTTGACGCAAGCCGCAGTTTTTTCTGCGACCAGATAGGCCCCCACCGCGGTCTCGGCCACATGCGCAAACCCCAGCCGGCGTAACGCCGCCGGGATACGGGCGCACTGCCAGGGCTCGAAGATCGCGGCAAAAGACGGCGCCAGGCTTACCGCGACAAACGCATTGCCGGCCAAAAGGTCATGGGCAAGGGCCAGATCGCGCCTGAACGTCTTGGCCTGCTGGGGGCATTCCCGCACACATGTCCCGCAGCTGATGCACCGCCCGGCATCGACAAAAGCCTGCCCGTCCACAATGCGGACCGCCTTGACCGGACACACCCGTACACAGCGGTAACAATCGCGGCACCGCGCCTTGTTGGTGTAAACGACCTGCTGGGGATTCGTCCCGTCCATCAACCTGCCCCCTCTCCTACAACTTAGCGGCCCTGGCTTCAAGCGCTTTTTCAACAGCCGCAACCGCTTTGGCCACATCACAATGCGTGATCGTCGCGGCACCCACTTTCACAGTCGGGCCCTTGTTGCATTTCTCGAAACAGAACGTCGCCTTCACCTGTACGATATCCTGCAGATTTTTTTCCTGAATATAACGGGTCATATGATGCAGGATATCCTGGGCCCCTTTCAGGTAACAGCTGGTGCCCACGCAAACGCGGATCTCGAGCTTGTCTTCCTGTTTGCCGTCCATGATGATCATGGATTTGCCGCGCATGCGCCGCCGCGCACTGTAATGCGTATGCAGGGCATGGTGCGCCTTGTCACTGCCCGGCCCCCCGAGTTTGGACGCGTAAAGTTCCTTGATATAGGGATTATCCTGCGACTTGTGGAGCTGGAGCATCTTATCCGCCTCGTAAAGCCCCTGGGTACGTTTTTTCCTGTAATCCGGGGAAAGGTTCACCGGCTGTCCCGCGCCATTGATACAGCCCGCCGGACAGGACATGAACTCGATGAAATGATACTCGACTTTCCCCGACTTGATCTTCTCCACAAAGGCACGCGCATTGGCAAGGGAATGCACCACCGCAAGCCGGAACGTCTTCCCGGCCAGTTTCACCTCCGCCTCACGGATCCCCGCTTCGCCGCGCACTTCGTGAAAATCCGGATTCTCCAGGGTCTTGCCCTCAACTTTTTCGTAAACATACCGCAGGGCCGCTTCCATGACACCGCCGGTATTGCCGAAGATCACGCCGGCCCCGGTCTTAAACCCCAGGGGCATATCGAGCGCATCGGGTTTCAGGTTACGGAACTGGATCCCGAACTGGTTGATCATCTGGACCAGTTCCTGGGTGGTGATGACATGATCCACTTCCGCAATGCCCTCATGGGTGAACTCGGGGCGTTTGGCCTCGAATTTTTTCGCCGTGCACGGCATGATCGACACAACCACCATATTCTCCGGCGCAACACCCAGCTCTGTGGCAAAAAGGCTCTTGGCCACGGACCCGAACATCTGCTGGGGCGACTTACAGCTGGAAAGGTTGGGGATCATTTCAGGATAATGCTGTTCCACGAATTTAACCCACGCCGGGCAGCACGATGTGAACATCGGCAGGACACCGTTATTCGTGACCCGGTTAATGAACTCGTTGCCCTCTTCCAAGATCGTCAGATCGGCGCTGAAACAGGTATCGAATACTTTCTTGAAGCCCATCATTTTGAGGGCTGTCACGATCTGTCCTGTGGTCAGCTCGCCGGGCTGATACCCGAACGCCTCGCCCAAGGCCACGCGCACCGCGGGCGCGATCTGGGCGATCACGACTTTTTTAGGATCATTGATTGACTTCCATACCACCTCCACCTCGGAACGCGGGGTCAATGCACCCGTCGGGCATACCCGCGCGCACTGGCCGCAGAGAACGCATTCCACGCTTTCCAGGTCCTTTCCAAACGCCGGCTGGACCACAACCTCATGGCCGCGATGGGCGAAATCAATGGCCCCGATGCCCTGGACTTCCGCACACATGCGCACACAATCACCACAAAGGATGCACTTGTTGGGATTACGCACGATGGACGTCGAGCTTGTATCCACCGGCAGCGGCTTCTGGACGGAACGGAAACGCACCTTGTCCACCCCCAGGCGTTTGGAAAGATCCTGGAGCTTGCAGCTGATGCTCTTCACGCACGTTGTGCACTCACGGTCATGGTTGGCCAAAATAAGCTCGAGAGCGATCTTGCGGATCTGACGGACCTCGGCCGTGTTGGTCTTGACCTTCATCCCCGGCTCAGGCGGCGTCGAACATGATGTCATCAGGCCGCGCCCCTCGATCTCCACGGTGCACATGCGGCACGCCCCGTAAACGCTCAGTTCCGACACGTAGCAAAACGTCGGTATATCAATGTTGGCCTTGCGGATGACCTCCAGGAGGTTTTTCTCCCCCTCCAGGGCCACATCGCGGCCGTCGATGTTCACATACTTGACAGCATCCATGTTCACACCCCCACGATAGCATCGAATTTACATGTGACCGCGCAAACCCCGCAGCGGATGCACAGATCCGCGTTGAGCGTGTGCGGTTTCTTGACTTCCCCTTTGATGGCGCCCACCGGGCACTTCTTCGCGCAGGCGGTACAGCCCTTGCACTTGTCGGCCAGGATCTCGGGCTTCGCCAGTTTCTTGCATTCGCCCGTGGGACAGCGTTTGTCCACCACATGGGCCAGGTATTCATCATAAAAATATTTGAGCGTCGAGAGGACCGGATTCGGCGCGGTCTTCCCCAACCCGCACAACGAGCCTTTCTGGACGGCCAGCGCAAGCTCCTTGAGCAGGTCGAGCGTCTCCATTGTGGCACGCCCTTCGGTGATATCTTCCAGAAGATACAGCATCTGTTTGGTGCCCTCGCGGCACAGGACACATTTGCCGCAGGATTCTTTCTGCGTGAACTGCATGAAATATTTTGCGATATTGACCATGCAGGTTGTCTTGTTCATGCATACCAGCCCGCCAGACCCGACCATGGCACCAATGCTGCGCAGGGAATCGAAATCGAGCATCAGGTCAAAATGTTCCCGGGTCAGGCATCCGCCGGAAGGGCCGCCGATCTGCACCGCCTTGAACCCGTTAGGATCGATCCGCCCCTTCTTGTCCGTCACGCCGCCGCCCACCTCAAAGATGATCTCCTTCAAGGTCACCCCGAAAGGCACCTCGATCAGCCCTGTATTGGCCACATGGCCCGACAAGGCAAAGGTCTTGGTACCCGGAGACGTCGCTGTGCCCATGGCACGAAACGCGGCCACACCGATATTCATGATGAGCGGGACCGTGGCCAGGGTTTCCACATTATTGATGACCGTAGGCTTGCCCCACAGGCCGCTTTGCGCGGGGAACGGCGGTTTGGGCTTGGGCATCCCGCGGTCGCCTTCGATAGAGGCCATGAGCGCTGTTTCCTCGCCACAGACGAAAGCGCCCGCGCCTTCCATCACGTTCACGTTGAATTTCAACCCCGTGCCGAAAACATTATCACCCAGAATACCCGCGGCCCTGGCATCCGCACAGGCCTTGCGCACACGCTTGACCGCCAAAGGATATTCAGCCCGCACGTACACATAACCCTCATCCGCACCGATGGCGCGCGCCGCGATCATCATCCCTTCGATAACCGCGTGCGGGTTGCCTTCCATCACCGAACGGTCCATGAACGCGCCAGGGTCCCCTTCATCGCCGTTGCAGATAATATACTTCTTGTCGTTCTTCTGGACACGGCACACGTCCCATTTCTTTCCCGTCGGAAACCCGCCGCCGCCACGGCCGCGCAGCCCGGAATCGAGGATATCCCGGCAAACGGCCTCGGGAGTGGATGCCACATATGCCTTCTTCGCCGCCGCGTAACCGTTGATGGCCATATACTCCCGGATGTCCTCGGGATTGATCTCCCCGCACTGCTTGAGGACAAAACGCGACTGGCGCTGATAAAAAGGAATGTCTTTCTGCGACTGGCAATGCTTGCCCGTCACCGGATCCACATACAACAGCGCGTCGATGACCTGCGCCTCCTTGAGGGTCTTTTCAACAATAGCTTTCACATCCGCCGTTTTGACACGGTTATACAAAATATCCTCCGGCAGGATCTTGACCAAAGGCCCCATCTGGCAAAACCCCTGGCAGCCGCTTTTGGAGATGTAGACGGCGTTGGCCTTGTCCGTACTGGCAACAGCGGCCTCAAACGTGGTGACCACCGTAAGCCCGAGGGCATTGACCTCGTCGACAAACGCCTTATAAACATCCATCGCGCCATTGGCAACACAGCCCGTTCCGGTGCAGATGATGATCTTCTTTTTCAGGCCGCCCTTACCCTCGATGATAAGCTGAGCAGACCCATCCTTAAACTGACACATGTGTGCTCTCCTCTTTCTTCCTGATATCTTCCAGAAGCCCCAGCGCTTTCTCGGATGTCATCTGGCCGTAAACGGTTTCATTGACCACCACCACCGGCGCCAGGCCGCAGGCGCCCAGGCACGATACGGTTTCCACGGTAAAAAGCATGTCCGGCGTCGTCGTATCCTTGCCGGAAAGGTTAAGTTTCTTGCGCAGGGTATCGAGGATGTTTTCCGAACCTTTCACATGACAGGCCGTTCCGTCGCACAAACGCACCACATACTTGCCCTTGGGCACCAGCGCGAAATGGGCGTAAAACGACGCCACCCCGAAAACCTTGGCCGGCGAAAGGCCCAGGGTCGTGGCCACGAACGTCATGACCTCCTCGGGAAGATAGCGGTATTCATCCTGGACTTCCTGCAGGATGGGGATCAGTTTGGCCGGATCGGCGCCATGCCGCTCCACGATGGCGCAGACCTTCTCAAATTTTCGGTACATCACGGTTGGCATATGTTTCTCCTTGATTGCTATGGCGTATCAGATTATTGGTAAGGACCGCGAGACTTTGCGTCAGGCGCGCGTTCTCCAGAATGACTCCCGACGGGATCCGCAAGGGCGCGGGGGCGAAATTCCAGATCGCCATGATCCCTGCCCCGACCATCAGGTCCAGCGCCGATTGTGCGTGCTCGGCCGGCACGGTCACGATCCCGATATGGATGTGCATCCGCTTGGCCAGGTTCGGCAGTTTGTTCAACGGCAGGACCTCCTTGCCGAAGATCCGGCTGCCCACCTTGCGGGGATCCTTGTCAAAAGCGGCCACGATATTAAGCCCGTATTTCTCGAAATCGTGGTACCCCAGAAGCGCTTTCCCGAGATTCCCCGCTCCGACTAAAAAGGCATCGTGCGCATTGTTCCAGCCCAAAAATTCCTTGATGCTATCCACCAGACCTGCCACCCGAAAGCCGATGCGCGCCGTACCCACTTCCCCGGTAACTTCAAGGTCCTTGCGGACCTGGGTAGGGTCAAAATCGAACTCCTTGGCGATCTGGGTGCAGGACACATGCTCGACCCCTTGCGCCAGCAATACCTCCAGAAGGTGAAGGTACAAGGGCAGGCGTTTGAGCGTCGAACGTGAGACGACAACGGGCTTCTCTTTAAGCAGCATCCCTGGCCTCCAGCGGTTACGGCCGCCATGGCCGACCTGAATAGAGAAAATTATATCGAGAAAACTTTCTCCAAATATAACACAGACCTAGACACTGTCAAGAAAATTAATCCCGCATTTTGCAATAGGTAAATCTTTAGCGAGCTGAGAGGATTGCGTTAATTAAAGCCCTCCCCCTCTGTGGGGAGGGACGGGGAGGGGGGATTTAAATGGCCCTCAATAGTTTGATACACACCATC
>CAILQW010000060.1 GCA_903836515.1 Candidatus Omnitrophota bacterium
ATCCTATAAGCATGCTGTCAATCAGGTATAATTTGATTTTCATATGGATGACCGCCCCAAAAGCCCGGCCTTGCATGAATTGAAGAACTTAAATGAAACCTGATCATTTAATAATATTCTCCAATTATTGTTACGCCAGCAAAATTGCGTTTTTTTTCACCCCGGCTTAATAGCCGCCGCCGCGTGGAACACACCCCCGCGCCGCCCCCCGGAACTATGGACATCCGCGCCACCCGCCCCAGGATTGACGCGTGCGCAACATTATGTTATTCTTGATTTACATTTTTTATAAAAACATCCATCACAAAGGGTTACACCATGCCAAAAATGAAATTCCTCACCTGGTTCAAACTCAACTGGGTCCGCCTTCTCTTGATCTTTCTGGCCGCCACGTTCATCATCACGGTGGTCACACTGCTTGTTTTCGGGTTCAGCAGTTTTACCTCGCTTGAATCTTTTTCCCGCAAACAAATGATGGCGCAAATGGGCATGTACCTGTTCATGGGCATTGTGCAGGGCATTATTTTCACGGCCATGTACGGGGTCATGTACTACTTCATGTTCATGGGCGGCGGCATGGCCAAATTCCTGGGAAGCGACACAGCCACCCACGCCAAGGCCAACGTAAAATGGGATGAGGTCATCGGGATGGAGCAGGCCAAGAAGGAAGCCTGGGAGATCGTCCAGTTCCTCAAGGACCGCAAGCTCCTCAAGGTGATCGGCGGCAATATCATCAAGGGCACGCTGCTGGTGGGAGGTCCCGGCTGCGGAAAAACCTACCTGGCCAAGGCCATCGCCACGGAAGCAGGGCTCCCCTTCCTCTCGGCGGTAGGGAGCGAATTCGTCGCCATGTTCATCGGGCTGGGAGCGGCGCGCATGAAATCCCTGTTCAAGGAAGCCCGCAACCTTGCCAAGCTGGAAGGCGGCTGTATCATTTTTATCGACGAGATCGATTCTTTCGCCCGACCGCGCACCGGAGAATCCGCGGGCAACATCGGCGCCCAGAGCGACCACAACGCCACCATCAACCAGTTCCTGACCGAGATGGACGGCCTGCGCCAAACCGAAAATAACATCGTGGTCATCGCCGCGACCAACGTCCCCGAGGAAGAACTCGACGCGGCCATCATGCGCTCTGGCCGTTTCGACCGCAAGATCGAAATATCCAAGCCCTCCGCACGCGACCGCGAGGAACTTTTAAAATTCTATCTGGGAAAAATCACCTCAACCCCGGACATGGACATCCCTGCCATCGCGGAAAAAATGAAATGGTTCTCTCCGGCGGACATCAACAACATGGTCCGCGAGGCCGCCATCATTGCCATGCGCGCCGGCCGTTCCGCCGCGAATCATGACGACATGGAAAAAGCCCTGGAACGCGTCATGCATTCCATCGAAAAAACCGGCGGGGACAAAATCCTCTCCGCGCGTGTCAACGTCAAGTGGGTTGACGTCATCGGCATGGAAAGCGCCAAAAGAGAGGCCGGCGAAATCGTCGACCTCCTCAAGGACCGAAGCCGGCTCAAGGCGGTTGGCGGCAAAATGGTCAAGGGCATCCTTCTCATGGGGCCCCCGGGCTGCGGCAAAACCTACATCGCCAAAGCCATGGCCACGGAAGCGGGCTATCCTTTTATTTCCGTGACCGGCAGTGAGTTCATCGAGATGTATGTGGGCGTCGGCCCCAAGCGCGTCCGCAACCTTTTCAAGGAAGCGCGCGCCCTGGCCAAGGTCGAAGGGGGCTGTATTATTTTTGTCGATGAGATCGACTCCTTCGCAACCCCGCGCGGCATGGAGACCGGCGGCGGCGGGATGACCGAACACAACAACACCGTCAACCAGTTCCTGACGGAAATGGACGGGCTTCGGCACGACGACCAGAATATCATCATCCTGGCCGCGACCAATGTGGAAGAACGCCAGCTCGACCAGGCCCTGTTGCGCGCCGGACGCTTCGAGCGCAAGATCTATGTGACCCGGCCCAACCTCAAGGAACGCCGCGAACTCTTCGTCTTCTACCTCAAGAAAGTCACCATTGCCGACGATGTGAATGCCGAGATGCTGGCCCGCAAGACGCTCTGGTTCTCTCCGGCGGACATCGACAACATGATCCGGGAAGCCGGCCTGATCGCGCTGCGCGACAAGCGCGAGGTCATCTGCTTTAAGGACCTGTCCCAGGCGTACGACCGCATCCTCTACGGCGAAAAATCCAACACGATCCTGACCGACAAGGAAAAGGAATGGGTGGCCTACCACGAGGCCGGGCACGCCATCATCGGCTACCTCCTGCACCCGACCAACGACGTCATCAAGGCCACCATCATCCCGCACAAGGGGTCTTTGGGTTTTGTGGCTCCCCGGCCGCGCGAAGAGCTTTACATCAACAACCGGGAATGGTACCTCGCCGGGATCAAGGTCGCCCTGGCCAGCTACGCCGCCGAGCGCATCCAGTTCGGCTCCACCGGCAGCGGTGTGGGCGGCGGACGCGGCAGCGACTTCGACAGCGCCGTTAACATGGCGCGCACCATGGTGTGGAGTTACGGCATGGGCCGCACCGGACTTCTGGGCGACCTGGCGTCCTTGACGCAAACGCTGGGCGCCGGTGCCATCTCGGAACGGACCAAGGAAAAACTCGACGACGATGTTCAGGAAATCCTCCGCTCATGCCTTGAGGATGCCGCGGATATCCTGACCAAAAACCGTCCCTTGCTGGACACCTTTGCCGCAGAACTGATGGCCAAGGGAGAACTTGAATATGACGAGATCCAGGCAATCTTCGACAAGCTCGGCGTCAAACCTCAAACACGGCTTGTGGCCTGACATGCGTCCGTCAACACTTCCCGCTGCCGCACTGCTCGCCGCCACCCTGGTTCTGGGGGGCTGCGGCCTGATGAAAGAAAAGCCTTACACGCCATCCGAGGCTGAAAAGAAACTCGCCGCTTTTTGCCTCAAGGAAGGAAGCCTCCAGGTCGTGACCCGGCGCGTGGACAATACGCTGTGGATCTACGCCCCGCTTAAAGTGTCGCTCTTTGAAATGAAAGCTTCACCCGACAGGGGGAAAACCGAACGCACGGTCCAGCCGCTGGCGCTCCTGTCACTGCAGGCAGAATATTCCCAGCGTTACTTCAAATTCAATTATGACGTGGTCCCCAATGTCCTCTCGGGCGAACCCGTCACCTACGGGTCGGCCTATAATGAAGAGTACACCAAAAAACGCCACCTGATCTACCAGGCGGTCCAGGAATCTCTTTTCAGCGCCACGGCCACACCGGCCAACCCTTTGCCGGAATTCATCGTCATCCTTGTCGCGGACATCACCAAAGGCATTGCCACACGCTCCACGCTCTATCTGGACGACCTCAAGAAATCCCTGACCGAAGCCATCCCCCCGGATGAATACTACATGCGCGAACTCAACGACATCATCGGCAAGGAAACCCTGATCGACGACACCCTGGGGCGCGCTGTGCCTTACGCACCGGTGGGCTGGACCTACTTCTTGACCGAACAGATCAAAAACCGCATCAAGTACAAATTCACGGCCAGCGATTTTCCTCCCAAGGACGCCCCCGCCGATGCGATCGCGGCGCTGGCGGCCAACACGCTCAGGCTGTACCCTTTTACGGATTATGACGGCGTTATGCTGTACGCGGTAAGAGAAAAACAGGAGCTGGTGCTGGGGAAGGAAAAACTCAAGACCTACACTGAAAAAGCCGCCTGGGAAGAACCCGGCAAGGTGACCACCATCCATTTCGAACTGCCCCGCGACGCTTCCGGTGAAATGACCGTCAAAAGCGCGGAGCCAAAAACAACCGAATGACCCGCCTTACGCGCAAGCATCTTGGGCAGGCACATCCAACGTACCCTGCAGTACCCGGTTAATAACATCCGGGTACAGAACATGTTCCGCCGCATGAATGCGCGCGGCCAATGACGCAAGCGTATCGCCCTCCAGCACCGGAACGGAAACCTGCGCAATAACCGGGCCGTGATCCACCTCTTCGTCGACAAAATGCACCGTAACCCCTGTCGTCGCGACCCCGGCAGCAAGCGCGTCCCTGACAGCATGCGCCCCCTTGAATGCCGGCAATAGCGCGGGATGGATATTGATGATCCGACCGGCGTAAGCCCGCACAAGGACCGGGCTTAGGATCCGCATGAACCCTGCCAGCACCACAAGCTCAATCTGCCTTTCCTTCAGAATTTCCACGACGGCCGCATCGAAAGCTGTCCGCGATGCAAAATCACGCGGATCCAGGAACACGACATGTTCCACGCCCGCCTGACGCGCCCGCGTCAGCGCATAGGCATCGGCCTTATCCGAAAGGACAAGGCCGAGAGATCCCTTGATTGCGCCCTGCCCGAGAGCGTCGATGATCGCCTGCAAATTACTCCCGTTACCGGAAGCGAAAACCGCGAAGTTCATAGATTCTCCCCGCTCAGCAGGGGCTGTTGGTTATAGCGCCACATGCCCCATCCGCCCACCCCGCAAAACACAAGCCCCACCGCCATGAGGATCCAGGCATGGGGAATAAACTCCGCCAGCTTCGAACTGATGAGCATCGTCACCAGAAAGGCAAAATGAATGACAAATTCCATGGCGCTGAACACCTTGCCCTGCATGTCGGGCGTGGCCACCTTATGGACCACCGTGTTGGCCGCGATCACGATCGGACCGACAACAAGCCCCAGGAGGACCGCCAGCGCCTGGGCCACCCAGATGTTGTGCATGGCCTGGACTGTAAAGGCAAAGACCGTGGTCATGACGCCGCCCGCGACCAGGCAGGTGAAGATCGTTTCCACCTGCTTCTTCTTGTCGCCCCACTTACCATAGGCAAGACTGCCCATAAAAAGCCCCGCCCCCAGCCCCACGGCGAGAAAACCCAGATGTTTGGTGACACTGCCGAAAACCCCCTGGATAAAAACAATGATCACCACATAAACGGCGCCGACAGCCATGAACAGGATCATCATCAGATAAATAATATAGCGGATATCGCGGTGCGCGAGAATGTAATGGATACCATCCGCCGCCTCGGCCAGGACATGGCGGTACGCGCCGGCCATCTCCCGTCCGGCGGCCACGATCTCGCCAGGCTTGACAGTCACCTTGACCTTGATCCGGTCGCGCGCGATGAAAGAAACCAGCAGTGCCGAAATGAAGAACGTCACGGCATCACACAGAAACCCGCCGCGGGCGCCCCCATATTCGACAATAAGCCCGCCCAGCAGCGCCCCCAGCACAAAGGCGATCATGCCGGTCACCGTAGCCAGCGAATTGGCCGTCTGCAAATGTTCCTCATCCACCAGCTCAGGGATGATGGACATCTTGGCCGGAACATAAAAACGGCTCAGGCAGAACGCGAGAAAAACAACGCCATAGATCGGGATCATCGAATGGCGCGCAATAAAAATAAAGGGAATGGTCAGGATCAGGCATCCGCGGATAATATCGCAGAAAAAGAGCGTCTTTTTGCGGTCCCAGCGGTCGACGTAAACGCCGGCAATGGGGCCGACAATAAACACAGGAATGATTGTGAAGGCAAGGACTTTGGCCAGCTCCATGGTGGACGCGGAACCGAACTGCCGCCCGGCCACAAGCCCCACGAGCGCCATCTGATTGATACGATCGCCGAACTGCGACACCAGCTGGGCCAGCCAGAACAAAAAGAAACTGCGGTTTTGAAAACTGTTGCGAAAGCCCATCCCTTTTATCCCGGCAAAAATGTGAACGGAAAGAATTTCAAGCAAACATTATACCATCCGGCCTCATAAGTTAAACGGCTCTTCTTTACTTCTTTAACTGACGCCGGGCCGACGCGATATTTTCCTCCAGCAGCATTTTCCAGGAGCCGGGCTCCTTGACAAAGGCATAAACCGCCAGCGCGGCTTCGTAACGCCCCTGATCTTCGAGCGACTTCCCCAGTGAAATGGCATAACGCACCTCCGCCGGATCAAGCAAAACCGCAGCCCGAAAATGCGCCTCGGCTTTGCTGTAATCTGCCGCACGCACATAAAGCATGGCCAGCGCGGCATGAACACGGGCGTTATGGACATCCGCGGCCAGCGACTGCTTGAGCATGGCCGCTTCATTGGAGGCATAAAACGACTGCTGCAGGCTGGTCATAACCATAAACAGCACCACCGCCCCTGCCGCGATGCGGCAAACACGAGAGGCAAGCCCGGCGCGCGCCGCCATCCACGGCACAGCCTGTGCCCCTGTAAATGCGATCATCACACACGCGGGAATGAGTGCGACATACAAGAAATGCTCGGCCAGGGATATCCGCCCGCCCTGGACTCCGATGGATGTCAGGATCTGGGAGACCGGGAACAATTCGATCACAAACCAGCCGGCACAAAAAAGCAGGAGCGGATCAACCCGGCGGCGGGCTGACCATGCCGCAGCCGCCCCCGCCGCATACACGGCCCACGTCAGCCATACCCCCGGCGCGGCCAGGGTTGTAAAAAGCGGCGCGGACCTGTCAAAATACAATCCGGCCGGCATCACCACAAGCCGCACATACGTGAACACGCCGCGTAAAAACGATGTCACCCCGAGAAACAACTCCTGATCGTTACGCCACGGAAAAACCTGCGTCAACCCCAGATGCCGGCGCCAAACAAGATAAATAACCAGCACCCCCGCAAACGCCGCGAGCGACGCCCATTCCCGTCGGCGTGAAATAACAAGATAGAGCGCCGCCGCCACGATGAGCATGGCCGCGGATTCCTTGCACACCAGCCCAAGGCTGAAACACCCCGCAGACAGCCAGAGCCATCCCGCTTTTTTGTCTTCCAGGAACCTGAGCCACAGGATAAAAGCACCCAGAACAAACGCCGCGCACAACAGGATGGCGCGTCCCGAAATATTCCCCACGGCTTCCCAATGCAACGGATGAACCGCAAACACCAGCGCCGCCCACCACGCGATCCAACACGCCTGCGATGCCGCTGCCTCCGGCACCGCACCGCGCTTGCGGGCGCGCAACAGCAGCCCGGCCAGGATAAAAACAAGCCATGCATTTAAAACATGGAGCAGGATATTGTCGAGATAATAAAAAAACGGGACCAGACCAAAAACCTGGTATTCCATGAGGTAACTGGCATTGACCAGCGGACGGTAATAGTCATGGCCTTTAAAATAGCCCGACGTGAAGATACGAGGAAGATTTTCCGCATGGCGAAGATCCGCATTGGACACAATCGAGAAATCGTCGTCCATACCCTTGAACTGCCCCCCAAGCACCGGCGAGAATGCCGCAAAACACAAAAGGCCGATGGGAAAAAATGATTTCCCCCCGGCCTTCACGTGTGCCCAGATCCAGTTCTTCATATATCCCCCTCAACAAACAAAGGCAGAATGCCTCCCGTGCAGGAAAACCATTCTGCCTTGTTAAAACCGTTCAAAATAAAGCCGACGAGAGGGTTCGAACCTCCGACCTGCGCATTACGAAAGTTATTCTCTTGAAACTATACAGTTTACGAACAATCGCATAAGCACCACTGAAACTACCCACTTACAGAAACCAAATTATCTTGATGCAGTTGCTCAATTACCGTCGGTGTCATTACGGTGTCAAAACGCCTAGTGTAGTGTTACCAACACTTCTTTACATTTGGCGATCTTTGTCAGAATTCGCTCAACCGACGCCGTCCAAACAAAGACGTGCGGATTTTGATTGTTCGTTTCAATGTATTGCATGATTGTTTTGATTAAGTCGGG
>CAILQW010000061.1 GCA_903836515.1 Candidatus Omnitrophota bacterium
CTGGGAAGACCTGAACCTGATGAACAGCCTGGGGATCAACTGGAACGACCTGCAGACGATGACGAATGCGGGGGTCAACTGGGGCGACATGCAGGCGATGAGCGGCGCGGGTGTCAACTGGCAGAATATTGAAGTGATGAGCGACACGGGCGTGAACTGGAGCGATATTCAGACGATGGCCGCCGCGGGCGTCAACTGGTATGACATGCAGATGATGACATCGACCGGGATCAACTGGTCGGATATGTCGGTGTACACCAACCAGGCGATCAACTGGTCGGATCTTCAGACCTTGACCGAACAGGGCGTGAACTGGATGGATATGTCGGTGTTCAGCAACCAGGGGATCAACTGGTCGGATATCCAGGTGTTGAGCCAGCAGGGTGTCAACTGGTCGGATGTTGATGTATTGGCGAAGACAGGGGTCAATTGGTCGGATATCCAGGCGATGAGCGGCGCGGGCGTCAATTGGCAAAATATCGGGGTCATGAGCGATGCCGGGATCAACTGGTCGGATATGGATGTCCTGGCACAAACGGGGATCAATTGGTCGGATGTGGGCATATTGAGCACAACGGGCATCAACTGGTCGGATATGTCAGTCTTCAGCCACCAGGGCGTGAACTGGTCGGATCTTCAGGTCATGACCGAGCAGGGTGTGAACTGGTCGGATATCGATGTGCTGGCCAAGGCCGGGATCAACTGGTCGGATATGGAGGTGCTGAGCACCATCGGTTTAAACTGGGGCGATATGGCGGCGATGACCTCTTCGGCGGTTAACTGGAGCGATCTGCAGGTCATGAGCGATGTGGGTGTCAA
This sequence comes from Candidatus Omnitrophota bacterium, assembly GCA_903836515.1. Lineage (GTDB taxonomy): Bacteria > Omnitrophota > Gorgyraeia > Zapsychrales > Fredricksoniimonadaceae > Fredricksoniimonas. The sequence goes on from CAILQW010000061.1 coordinate 820, forward strand.
CTGGCAGGATGTCGAGGCCATGAGCGCGGCCGGAGTCAATTGGGATGATCTGGGCCATATGGCCGCCACAGGCATCAATTGGTCGGACATGCAAGTGCTTAGCGAACAGGGTGTGAATTGGACGGATATGTCGGTATTCAGTAACCAGGGGATCAACTGGGCGGACATCCAGGTGCTGAGTCAGCAGGGCGTGAACTGGTCCGATATCGATGTGCTGGCCAAGGCCGGGATCAATTGGTCCGATATGGATGTGTTGAGTACGGCGGGGCTCAACTGGAGCGATATGACCGTGATGTCTTCTTCCGGGTTGAACTGGAATGACATGCAGGTCATGAGTTCTTCGGGTGTCAATTGGGAAGATTTGAATCACATGAGTACCGTGGGCGTCAACTGGGAAGATTTGAACCTGATGAACAGCCTGGGCGTTAATTGGAACGATCTTGAGTCCATGACCAATGCCGGCATCAATTGGCATGACATGCAGGCGATGACCTCCACCGGGGTTAACTGGTCCGATATGTCGGTGTACACCAACCAGGCGATCAACTGGGCGGATCTTCAGGCCTTGACCGGGCAGGGCGTGAACTGGATGGATATGTCGGTCTTCAGCAACCAGGGGATCAACTGGTCGGATATCCAGGTGCTGAGTCAGCAGGGCGTGAACTGGTCCGATATCGATGTGCTGGCCAAGACGGGGATCAACTGGTCGGATATTCAGGTGTTAAGCCAGCAGGGCGTGAACTGGTCCGATATCGATGTCTTGGCCAAGACAGGGATCAATTGGTCGGATATGGGTGTTTTGAGTGCGGCCGGGGTGAACTGGAGCGACATGCAGGCGATGAGCGGTGCGGGGGTGAACTGGCAGAATATCGAGGTGATGAGCGATGCCGGGATCAACTGGTCCGATATCGATACGATGACTACGGCGGGCGTCAATTGGTCCGACCTTCAGACGATGAGCATGACCGGTGTCAACTGGGTTGACATGTCGGTGTTCAGCAACCAGGGGATCAACTGGTCCGATGTTGAGGTGTTGAGCCAGCAGGGCGTGAATTGGTCAGACCTGGATGTATGGACGAAGACCGGCATCAACTGGTCCGATATCCAGGTCATGAGTGCGCAGGGCGTGAACTGGTCGGATATGGATGTGCTGGCCAAGACCGGGATCAACTGGTCGGATATCCAGGCGTTGAGCCAGCAGGGGATCAACTGGTCGGATTTCCAGGTGATGACCGGGCAAGGTGTGAACTGGACGGATATGTCGGTGTACACCAACCAGGGGATCAACTGGTCCGACATCCAGGTGTTAAGTCAGCAGGGTGTGAATTGGTCCGATATCGACGTTCTGGCCAAGACCGGGATCAACTGGTCCAACCTTGAAACCATGACGGATGCGGGGGTCAATTGGTCGGATCTTGATATGCTGACAACCCGTGGCGTCAACTGGGACGATATCACGGTCATGAGTGCTTCCGGTGTGAACTGGGAAGATTTGAATCATATGAGCACGGTGGGTGTGAACTGGGAAGACCTGAATTTGATGAACAGCCTGGGGGTAAACTGGAACGACCTGGAGGCTATGACCAATGCCGGTGTCAACTGGGGCGACATGCAGGCCATGAGCAGCACGGGTGTCAACTGGCAGAATATCGAGGTGATGAGTGATGCGGGCGTCAACTGGGGCGACCTGCAGGCTCTGACCGCCGCCGGGGTGAACTGGTCCGACCTGCAGGCGATGACGGCGTCCGGGGTGAACTGGACCGATATGTCGGTCTACACCAATCAGGCGATCAACTGGTCGGATCTAGAGGTGTTGAGCCAGCAGGGCGTGAACTGGTCGGATGTTCAGGTGTTGAGTCAGCAGGGCATCAACTGGTCGGATATTGATGTGCTGGCCAAGACCGGGGTCAACTGGACGGATATTGATGTGCTGGCCAAGACCGGGATCAACTGGTCGGATATGGGTGTCCTGAGTGCGGCCGGAGTCAACTGGAGTGATATGCAGGCGATGACCCTGGCGGGGATCAACTGGAGCGACATGCAGGCGTTGAGCGCTTCGGGCGTCAACTGGTCCGATTTGAATATCATGACAGATGCCGGGATCAACTGGTCTGACTGGAGTACCATGACCAATATCGGGGTCAACTGGTCGGATCTTCAGGCAATGGCCGGCATCGGCGTGAACTGGTCCGATCTTGAGGTGATGAGTGTTAATGGCGTGAACTGGTTTGACCTGGCGGCGATGACCACCAATGTCTTGAATTGGGCAGACCTTTCCACCATGACACAGGCTTCTGTCAATTGGCAGGATATGGCGGTTTTCAGTGCATCCGGTGTCAACTGGGCAGACCTTTCCATGATGGCCACGGCGGGTATCAATTGGTCTGACATGCAGGCGATGAGCGACATGGCGATCAACTGGGCTGATTGGCAGGTTTTGTCGGGACAGGGTGTCAACTGGAGCGATATCGGGGTCATGTCTGCGGCCGGCATGAACTGGTCCGGCATGGCCTACATGACGACTACGGGTGTGAACTGGGATGATCTGGCGGGTCTTTCCAGGGCAGGGGCGAACTGGCAGGATTTTGAGGTGATGTCGGACATCGGGGTCAACTGGGACAGCTTCAGCGGCATGACCAATGCCGCTGTTAACTGGGATGATTTTGTGACCCTGACCCGACTGGGGATCAACTGGCAGGATATCGATGCCATGTCGAATGCGCAGGTCAACTGGCAGGACATGAACCAGATGACGACCCGCGGCGTCAACTGGGATGACCTGACGGTCATGACCGATGCGGGTGTCAACTGGAACGATATTGTTACGATGTCGGCGGCAGGTGTCAATTGGGACGATATGACAGCCATGAGCGCGATGGGGGTCAACTGGTCCGACATGCAGGCCATGACCGATGCGGGTGTCAATTGGGATGATGTTTCCACGCTTACTAACCAGGGTGTCAACTGGTCGGATATCCAGGTGTTGAGCCAGCAGGGTATCAATTGGTCGGATATCGATGTGCTGGCCAAGACCGGCATTAACTGGTCGGATATCCAGGTGCTCAGCCAGGAAGGTGTCAATTGGTCGGATATCGGGGTTTTAGCGGGGACCGGAATCAATTGGTCGGATATTGCGGCCATGGCAGGTACAGGTGTCAACTGGACGGACCTCGAGGCTTTGAGCGCGGCCGGGATCAACTGGTCGGACATGTCGGTTTTTACGGGCCAGGGGATCAATTGGGCGGATATGGAGACATTGAGTACCCAGGGGATCAACTGGTCTGATATCCAGGTATTGAGCGCCCAGGGCATCAATTGGTCGGATATCGATGTGCTGGCCAAGACGGGTATCAACTGGTCGGATATCCAGGCCTTCAGCCAGGAGGGGATCAACTGGTCTGACCTGCAGTTTATGACGGATGCGGGGGTCAACTGGTCGGACATCCAGGTCATGAGCCAGGGCGGGGTCAATTGGGATGATCTGCAGCAGATGACCGTGACAGGCTTAAACTGGTCCGATCTCCAGGTGATGACTGATCTTGGCATCAACTGGGGCAATATGGAAGAAATGCTGGGCACGGGCGTCAACTGGTCTTCGCTGGCCGGGATGTCCCTGACAAGCGTCAACTGGGATGATATGGCCGCCATGACCACCGACGGCGTGAACTGGATGAGCCTTGCACAAATGTCAGAGGCCGGGGTGAACTGGGCCAGCGTTGACGTGATGACAGCTTCCGGTGTGAACTGGGATGATGTGGCCCTGCTGACAACCACAGGGGTTAATTGGGACAGCCTGCAGTTTATGAGCAATGCGGGTGTGAACTGGGATGATATCCAGGCTATGTCCTCCACCGCTGTCAACTGGGACGGTTTGCAGACCGTCAGTGAAACAGGTGTCAACTGGAGCGATCTGGGGGTCATGACCAACCAGGGGATGAACTGGGAGAATCTTACGGTGATGACGGCCTCCGGCATGAATTGGGAAGATCTCCAGGCCTTGACCACGACGGGCGTGAACTGGGACAATTTCAGCGCCATGTCCAACGACGGCATCAACTGGTCGGCGTTGGGAGTTATGACGGAGAGTGCTGTCAATTGGGATGATCTGAGCGTTCTGACCGGCGCCGGGATGAACTGGGCCAATATGAATGATATGACAACGGTGGGGGTCAACTGGGCTAATTTGAGCGAGCTGACGGTCGCGGCTGTGAATTGGGACGAGTTCGGGGCCATGTCGGCGGCAGGGATCAACTGGATCAATATCAGCGAGATGTCCGAGAATGCGGTCAACTGGAGCGGTGTGGCGGATATGGCGGCGGCCGGGATCAACTGGGGAGAGATCGGTCATCTTTCGGAATCCAATGTCAACTGGTCCGATCTGGGGGCCATGACCGATGCTGGCATCAACTGGTATGATATCGGTGTGATGAGTGACACCGGTGTCAACTGGGAAGGGATATCGGTCTTCAGTGCCGCCACGATCAACTGGGAAGGGATCGGGGATATGAGTAACGGCGGCGTCAACTGGGCCAATATCGGAGAGCTTTCTGCCGCCGGGATCAACTGGGATGAGATTGATCATCTTTCCCGTCAGGGCCTTAACTGGGACGAGATCGGTGAGTTGACGACCAGCGGCATTAACTGGAATGACATCGCCCAGATGACGGCGAGCGGTATTAATTGGGATGATGTCACGGCCATGACAACGAGCACGGTCAACTGGTCCGATTTCTCCAGCATGACGGGATCCAGCGTCAATTGGGATGAGCTTGCCGAGTCGACCACCAGCAATGTGAATTGGGCGGACATGTCCAGCATGACCCACCAGAACATTGATTGGAGCGAGATGAGCTATTTCTCGAAGAACGCCCGCACGCTTATCAGCGAGATGGATGCAGTGTACACCAGGATCGGGTCTGTCACGGATACCAGTTCTGCTAATACCCTTTTTGGCAGGATACAGAAAATACTGGATGCGGTGGGGTCAAGCGACCTGTCGACGATCATAGCGACGCTCGGGAAAGCCACGGATGCGGGCACGGCCGGAACGATCTTCGGGGACATCAACAATATCCAGTCGTCCCTCGGTACAAGCACCACGTCTTCCACCGTATTCTCCCAGATGGATACCATCCAGGGCTATGCCAAGAAAGGCAAAGACAGTGCGGATGCGGCGCTCGGTGTGGCCAAGAATATCCAGGAAGACCTGGGTGTCAACGGCGAAACGCCCAGTGCTTATCAGAAACTGAAAGATCTCGAAACGTATATCAAGGACATCCAGGCGTCGGCCCTGGCCATGGGCAACAAGCAGGATGTCACCGGTGATCTTGCCCAGCAGATGATCGACATGGTCAAGAATTTCATCAACCGCCAGGCCGAGCTGGCCGGTATCGCCACCAGCGGCCTTGCGGTGGAAGGCCTCTCCGGGAAAAATGCGGGCGATATGGATAAGGTCAACGAGAAGCTTGAAGAGATCGATGCCAAGATCCTGGCCCTGCGTGAAGCCATGAAGCTTGATGATGTGGTGGTGAAGACCTGGTTTGAAAGCGAGGAATAACCAATGGGGCTGCGTACAGGGGTGTCCGGCAGGGGGTGGGGTATTCTTGCCGCTTCCTTTTGGGGGCTCGTCCTCCTTGTCCCTTTGGCGTATGCTGACATTGTGATCAATGTCCTGGCAGTCAATGGGACGGACCAGCCTCAGAAAAAGAATATCGAATTCAGCCTCCCGGGAGAACTGAAGCCCGAGGATGTTGTTGATAATGCCGGGCTTCAGCTTGATTATAATGTCAAGGATGCCGGGTATTTCCTGCACGGCGATGTTGATCTTCAGTCCAAGGAGACAAAGACCTTCCGGGTCCATGTGCGTGATGTCTGGCGTATCGGCGATACCGCAGTGGGCGCGCTGCGCGATGACATCGAGCGCGGGTACAGGGAAATGGGCGGCGAGCGCGATGCCGCCAATGCCGGGAAGCTCCGTCAGAAACTGATCGACAAGCTTGATTATATCCTTGCAGAACAGGACAGGTCTGCCGGCAACATCGATGCGCGCATCGATGCCTACCGCAATCATACCCAGACCATTGCAGGGATCAGGGCCAAGGCCAAGCTCATCGACTACTGGCGCACCGATGCCGCCATTGCAGATCCGGCCAAGGTCATTAATTTTCTGGTCCAGGTCGAGAATCCGGGCGAGAAGACCAAGAAGGTCAAGCAGCAGCACTATCTTCCCGCCGAAGTCAGGCCCGAGTATATCACCGACCGCCAGGGTTTCGAGATCCGTTTCGATGAGAAAAAAGGACAGCCTTTCCTTTTCAGGGAGGATGATTTTGCTCCCGGTGAAAAACGGAAGGTTTCTATCGCCATCCAGGATGTCTGGTTTGTCCCGGAGAACGAGCTTCAATATGTCCGGGGGCACGCCAAGTACGCCATGGGTGACCTTCAGAAATCAAAGTACATTGATACCGCCAAGGCGCTTTTTAATGATATCATCAATAATCTCGATCTGATCGATGCGCTTCAAAAGACGCTCCAGCCGGACATTGAACAGCATATCGGCGCCTACCGTCTTAATGCGGTCAGGTTCGAGCAGGCGAAGAAGGATCTTGACGCGCTGGAGAAGCTTTTGTCCAGGTTCCGTGCGGACAGGGAAAAAAGCAAGATCAAGAACGTGATGCAGAAGATACAGACCCTGAAGTCCCTGGCCAAGGTTTCCGAAGCGATCCTCGACAAGAAACCGACCGTGAACGCGGCCTGGAAACTGATCGGGTCCGTGATGCTCTTCCTCGCATTTTTCACGACCATTTATTTCATCACATGGTTTTTCCGCTCTTCCCGGGAGAAAAAACAGGAAGAGATCAAGTACGGCCAGAAGAAAGATGAAGCGCGCGGTTAACGTCCAGGCGGGAATATTATGAGCATTAAACTGCAGTATACGGAAGTCGGCGTGGTCAAGGCGATCAGGGGCTGTATTGTCATTGTGACAGGGCTGTCCAATTGCATCAACGGCCAGCTCATCCGTTTCGGTTACGGCACGTTGGGGATGGTGGTCGGGTTCACGCAGGATGAGGCGCAGGTTCTTATCCTCAAGGAATCCTCCAAGATCCGTACCGGGGATGAAGCCAATGCGGCGATCGAGCCGCTGGTCACGCCGGCCGGCAAGAATTTTATCGGGCGTATCGTCAATCCGCTGGGGGAACCCCTGGACGGGCTGGGCCCCATCGAGGCAGATGTCATGGTCCCGATATTTCCCGAGTCGCCGCCGATCCTCGACCGTCAGCCGTTGAACAAGACCCTGGAGACCGGCATCAAGGTGCTTGATGCCATGATCCCTATCGGACGGGGTCAGCGGGAGCTGATCCTGGGCGATAAAATGACCGGCAAGACCACGTTTGTGACCGATACCATCGTGAACCAGAAGGGCAGCGGGGTCATTTGCATCTACTGTTCCATCGGCAAGGCCCGTGCTTCCATGGCCAAAGTCGTCCAGCTTTTCAAGGATCGCGGCTGTTTCGATTACAGTATCATCGTGTCTGCGGCGGCATCGTCCACACCGGGACAGCAGTATCTGTCGCCGTATGTCGCCTGTTCTCTGGGGGAGTATTTCATGCAGCGGGGCATGGACGTGTTCATCGGGTTTGACGATTTCACCAAACACGCCTGGTGTTACCGCGAGATTTCCCTGCTCCTGGGCCGTCCGCCGGGGCGCGATTCCTATCCGGGAGACATTTTTTATCTCCATTCCAAGATGATCGAGCGCTCCTGCTTTCTCAGCAAGGAGAAGGGCGGCGGATCCATGACGTTTTTTCCGATCGTCGAGATCCTCGAGGGCGACCTGACCGCCTTTGTGCCTTCGAACCTGGTGTCCATGACCGACGGCCAGATCTACCTGAGTTCACAGTTATTCGGGGAGGGCCAGAAACCCGCGCTCGACCTGGGGCTTTCGGTTTCGCGTGTCGGATCCAAGGTCCAGTGGTCCGCGATCAAGTCCCTTTCGGGCCCGTTGCGCCTGGAATATCTCCAGTACCGCGAACTGCTGAGGCTTTCGAAACTGAAGACCTCCGGCCAGTCCGAGGAAATGAAACAAAAACTCAAGCGCGGCGCGATCCTGACCGCCATTCTCCGGCAGGACAAGGACTCCCCGGTCTGCCAGGAGATGCAGGTCCTGATCTTTTATGCGTTCAACAAGAAATACTTGAACGATCTCTCCATCGAGCAGGTCAATGCGTTCCAGGACACATGCCTGGATTATGTGGTCAGGAACAAGCCTGAGTTCATGGCGCTGATGCGCGAACGGCGCAAACTGGACCCCGAGATCGAGAAAATGCTTGATGAGATGATCAAGGGGCTTGTCATGGGCATCGTGGAACAGACCATGGCCAAGTCCGACCGCGGTTAAGGAAAGGGGCCGGCATGGCGTCATCGTATACCGGAACATTTCGCTGTGTGATCCTCAGCGCCAAACAATTGATCTTTGAGGGCGAGGTGAACAGCGTTTTTATTTCCGGCGACCGCGGCGAGTACGAGCTTTTAGCCTATCATTACCCCTTGATCGGGATCGTGGCCGGGGATGTGGTCCTGGACTGGGATAAACGCCTTGTGGTCAAGGGCGGTGTTGTCAGGTTTTTCGCGAACGAATGCACGATCATGATTGAAGAAAAACAGGTCGCATCCGAATGAAGAGGCGTTTCCCCGGCAGGGGATGCGGGCGATAACCAGAAAAGGGAAGGTATGCTGGCAGAAACATTCATTATCCTGATGGTTATGTTCATCGCGGTCCTGGGTCCGTCTTTGGTTATTTCGGTGCTGGGGTACGCGGTCATCATGGCGTTAAGCCGCAACCCGTCCGCGGCGTCCAAGATTTTCATGGGCATGGCGATCATGCTGGTGTTCGTCGAGGCGATCTCGATCATTTCGATCCTGATCATTTTTCAGCTTTTTTCGGCAAAATAAGTTCTGCGGCCGGGGACAGGGCCTGCGGGAGGGCATGATACATGGGCGAGCGGTTCATCTATTGGAATGAAGGCCTGGTCTTTATAGGGCTCTTGACGTTCATCGTCGGTGTCCCTTGCCTGGCGGTGGCCATTCTCGGGACCCGGCTTATCAACCATATCGGCCGTTATCCCACCAAAAGCGCACGGCTGCAGATGGGTATTTGCAGCCAGCTTCTGGTCATTGTGATCTTTTCCTTCTTTCTGTTGGCGTTATTTTTTCATGTTTTCTCAGATTAACCAAGGAGTTTAAGATGAACGTCCAGTTAATGGTTGGTTTTGTGCTCAGTCAGGTCGTCGTGTTCGGCGCTATCCTGGGGCTCCTTTATTATTTCTATGTTTCGCAGACGGACGGGGCCAAACAGCGCCTTGAGCGCGATGCGGAAGCCGCCCGCGCCCGCGAGGCTGAGCTTAACCGCAAGATCAAGGCTGCGGACGAGGAGCTTGCCGCCCGCCGGAAGGAGCTCGACCAGCTTGAACAGAAAATGAAGATCGAACTCGAGGCCGAGTCGGCCAAGCACCGGGAAGAGCTGGTCCAGAAGGCCCGCGCGGAAGCGGAAGAGATCATCACCAAGGCCCAGAACGCCGCTGACGGCATCAGGCGCGATATCGAGAAACAGATGGAACTGAAGATCATCGATCATTCCGTTAATATTCTGGGCGGGGTGTTGACCCGCGGGGCCAGGGTCTCCCTGGAGAAAGACCTTCTCGAGGAGTTCATCGAACAGTTGAAGAACGTGGACATGTCCCGGATCAGCCTGGACATCAAGAAAGCGGATGTGATCACGTCGGCCGGGCTGGGCGATACGGATGTCAAGCGCATCAGCGATATCATCAGGGCCAAGACCGGGCGGGACATTGCCCTTAACGCCAAGACCGATGACGCCCATGTGGCAGGGGTTGTGATCCACTTCGGGAGTCTGCAGCTTGACGGGAGCATTAAAGCGGCGGTCAGGGATGCGGCCTCTGCGCTCAAGGCCGATGTCGAGAAGTCTTCACAGAAAAAATAACCATCCCTCCGCGCGGGGCGGGTAAGGTATTTTATGGGCAAGGCCAACAAGGTCAAACGTGAATTCATCGAGGTCCGGGACCTGGTCGAACTTGTCCAGGTCCTCAAGGACATCGCGGACATGAAGTTCCATGACCTTTTTGCCAAAAGGGGAGGGTTCCAGAGGTTCGGGGAATCTTTCGCGGAGTTCTTCCGGCTTTTGCAGACGGTCGAGGTGGCCCATCCGCTTGTTTCCAACAATCACCCCGATGTCTGCATCGTTGTTGTGACGACGGAAGAAGGCTTTATCGGCGATTTGAACAACAAGGTTGTTGTCCGCGCCATGGAACTGCGCGAGGAATACCCCGGCGCGCGGTTTGTGACCGTCGGCCGCAAAGGCGTCATGAAGCTCGAGATGATGGGGGTGAAGAGCGAAAAGATTTTTGAGGAGATCGCGGAAAAGGGCATGTACGAGGTCTCGGTCCAGCTGAAAGATTACCTGGTGGACCAGGTGTTGAACGGCCATTTCGGCAAAGTCCTTGTTGTGTATCCCTGGCCCCGCGACCTGCAGACGATCAGGGCGCGCGTGGTCAAGCTGCTGCCCGCCGATTTTATTTTCCAGCAGGAAACCCAGACGGTGGAGAAATTCAGCAAGGTCATCGAGGAATCCGATCCGCTGGAGATCATCGGATATCTGGCCGGGCTGTGGACATCGTCGAAGATATATGAACTGATGCTTGATACGAGCATCGCCGCGGTTGCGGCCCAGTCCCAGCAGCTGGATACGAGTCTTTTGAACGTCAAGAAAGAGGCGGGCAACGTCAAGCTCAAGTGGCGCAAGGCCCGCAAAGGCGATATTGACAAGAGCCTCCGCGAAACATTTTCGTCGAGGCTCATGACCCGGCACTGATCCGGGGCACAACGGAGAAAAGATCCCTATGGACACAACCACAGCTAGTGTACAGACCCCCGCCATACCGCCTGCCGACAAGGTTCCTTCGGGCCGCATTTCATCGGTCCAGGGTCCGGTGGTCGATGTCACGTTTTATGACGGTGTCAACGCGCCGGCTGTTTACGACTGCATTGAGACATGGACGTACGACGGCAAGAAGGTCGTTCTCCAGTGCGCGGAGCACCTCGGGCACGGGATCGTGCGCTGCATCGCGCTCCAGGAAACCCTGAACCTTCAGCAGAATGCGCCCTGCTACTGCACTTACCAGCCTATTGCCATCCCTATCGGCGACGGCTGTTTTGGCCGGGTCATGGACACCAGCGGACGGCCCCTGGATAATGGCGGCCCTTTTGAGAACTGCCCCCGGCGTGTCCCCATCCGCCAGGCGGTCCAGGAGGTTACCTTCGATTTGCGCAGCAAGAAACGCGAAATCCCCGAGCTTTTGGAGACCGGCATCAAGTATGTGGACCTTCTTTATCCGCTGGTCAAGGGAAGCCGTACGGGCGTTATCGGCGGTGCCGGCTGCGGCAAGACGGTCATCATCCTTGAGCTCATCAACAATATCGTCAAGGCCCATGGCGGTGCGTGCGTGTTCACCGGGATCGGGGAGCGCATCCGCGAGGGGAACGAGCTTTATTATGAACTCCATGAAAGCGGGCTTCTGCACAAGGTCATGCTCGCTTTCGGCCAGATGGACCAGCCGCCAGGGACGCGCGCGGAAGTCGTCAACACGGGGCTGACCATGGCGGAATACCTTGTGGCCAAGAACAAGGACGTGCTTTTGTTCATGGATAACCTTTACCGTTTTGTCCAGGGCGGTCAGGAGGTGTCGACGATCCTCGGGCGTGTCCCGGCCGAAACAGGGTACCAGCCGACCATGGCATCGGAGGTCAACGCGGTCCAGGAGCGCATCCGGTCCGTGGACGGGGGTGGTTCGATCACGGCCATGCAGGCGGTCTATGTGCCGGCTGATGACATGACCGACCCGGCGGTTGTCGCGATCTTTTCAACGCTCGACGGCAATATTGTCCTTTCGCGCGACTTGGTCCAGCGCGGGATGTATCCGGCCATCGACCCTTTGCAGAGTTCCTGCGCCAACCTCGATCCGGTTGTTGTCGGCCAGCGTCATTTCCGGCTTTCCCAGGAAGTGATCCAGCATTTTAACAAGCATAACGCGCTCAAGCGCATTGTCGCGGTCATCGGCATCGAGGAGTTGAGCAAGACCGATCAGCTGATCTACAAGCGCGCCGAGAAACTTTACAATTTCATGACCCAGCCTTTTGCCGTTTCCGAGGTTTTTACGGGCAAGAAGGGGGAGTACGTCCATCTCGAGGATAATATTGAAGGTTGTGAACATATTCTGGGCGGCGATTACGATCATCTGGAAGCTCCCGATTTTTACATGATCGGCAAGGCGCCGAGGATCTGACCATGCTGAAGCCCGCTGTCAACAAGACCGTCGGCGAGATCCTTGTCAAGCGTGCTCTTCTTGACGAGGACGGGATGAAGCAGGCCTGTGCGCAGGCCCGTCACGAGAATCTGCGCCTCACCGACTACCTGGTCCGTGCCGGTATCCTTAAGGCCCGGGACATCCTTGATGCCCTGTGCGCCGGGATCCCCTGTGATGCTGTGGACTTAAAAGCGCTCGCCATCGATAAAAGTGTCATTGAGCGCGTCCCCGTCAAGTTTGCTTCGTATTACCGGTTCATGCCCTTGGCCATCGAAGGGCAGAAGCTGACCCTGGCGGCTTCCGAGCCGCTCGATATCCATACCCAGGACGATATCCGCGCTCATCTGGGCCTCGAACCCAAGTGCGTTTTGGCCAGCGCCTGGGATGTGGAGGAAGCCCTGAAGAAATATTACGGGTTCGCTTCGGACACCATCGACAGGATATTGACCCGTGATCCCAAACGTTTCCGCGAACAATCCGGTGATCATGCGGCGATCGAGGATATCGAGCGCCAGAGCGAGGACCCGACGGTCACGAAGCTCGTCAATGAGATCATCCTGGAAGCCTACCAGAAGCGCGCCACCGATATTCATATCGAGCCTTACCGCAACAGGGTCCGTTTCCGTTACCGCATCGACGGGGTCCTGATCGATGCCAATCTGCCGCCGGAAGCGCGGCATTTTCTGGCCGCCATTCTTTCGCGCATCAAGATCATGGCTGAACTGAGCATCACCGAAAAACGCAAGCCGCTCGACGGGAGCGCGGTGGTGCGCGTGGGCGGGCAGGCTTTGGACTTGAGGGTGTCGACCATTCCTGCCCTGCACGGGGAAAGCATGGTTATCCGCCTTCTGCCGACCACATCGGAGCTCCTTAACCTTGAGAAGCTCGGCTTTAACGCGGATAATGCCCGGCGTTTCCGCGATCTTGTCCGGCGTCCCCACGGGGTGGTCTTTGTGACCGGGCCTACGGGCAGCGGCAAGACAACGACCCTTTACGCGTGCCTGAACGAGATCAACGACCCTTCCCGCAAGATCATCACCATCGAGGATCCCGTAGAGTACGAGATGGACGGCATCACGCAGATCCAGGTGAACGCGGATGTCAATTTCAGCTTTGCCGACGGACTTCGCAGCGTCCTGCGTCATGACCCTGATATCCTGATGGTGGGTGAGGTGCGCGACACGGAGACCGCCAACATCGCCATCCGTACGGCCCTCACCGGGCATCTTGTTTTTTCATCCCTTCATACCAACGATGCGGCCAGCGCCGTGACGCGCCTGGTGGACATGGGAGTTGAACCCTACCTGGTCGCCTCGAGTGTCCAGGCGTTTGTGGCCCAGCGGCTCGTCCGGGTCATTTGCCCGCACTGCCGGGAAGAGGATGCCTCATCCCTGACGGATATCCGCCAGGAGATCGCCCGCAGCCTTGGCGATGTCGAGGCCTCCCGGGTTGTCATTTTTCGGGGTCGTGGCTGTGATGCCTGCAATAATACGGGGTATTACGGGCGGACAGCCATTTACGAGATATTGGAACTTGACGAGCAGATCCGGGCCGTTATCCTGGACAAGCCACGGGCCGAGGAGATCCGGCGTATCGCCATTGAGCGCGGTATGCGCACCCTGCGCCAGGACGGATGGAAGAATGTGGCCAACGGGGTGACCACTCCGGCGGAAGTCATGAACGTGACCATGAAAGAGGATTGATCCCGGTGCCGGTATTTATTTATAAAGCCAAGAAAGAAGATGCCGTGACCGTGACGGGGGAAGTCACGGCGCGCGATGCCGACGAGGCCCTGGACATGGTGGTCCGCCAGGGCTTGCTGCCGGTCAGTGTCGATGAAAAGGGGGCCAATGCCCTTCCCGGTGCTGTCCGGGGGCAGGGGGTCAAGCCGCGCCAGATCCATGCCTTTACCCGTCAGCTGGGGAGCCTGCTCAGGTCGGGCGTTCCTCTGCTGAGGGCGCTTGAGGTCCTCGCACGCCAGATGCATGCGCCCCGTGACGCGCATTTCGCGGGCATTGTCCGTGATGTGGCGCTCAATCTGCGCAACGGCCGTTCATTTTCAGCCTGTCTCGCCGAGCATCCCCGGGTGTTCGCGGATATTTATGTCACCATGGTCCGCGCCGGTGAGGAAAGCGGGCGGTTGAAAGAAGTTCTCGAAAGCCTGGCCGTCTACGAACGCAAGCAGGATGAAATCGCCCGCCAGGTACGCGGCGCCCTGGTGTATCCGGCGTTCATGCTGATGGTGGGGGTGTGTACCGTTTTCTTTATCCTGAGTTTTGTGATGCCCAAGATCGCTGTTCTTTTTGAAGGTATGCGTGTCGCCCTGCCGTGGCCGACCCGGTTTGTCATGGGCTTAAGCCGGGCTGTCCGCGTGGCGTGGCCCGTATTGCTGGGCCTGGCCATGGCCGCGGCCGCGGGCGCGCGTTTTATGGCCCTGGCCCCGCAGATCCGCCGCAGGTTCATGGCGTTTGTGGCCGCGCTGCCCTTCATCCGTGAATTCACGGTCAAGACGGATATGGAACGTTTTGCCCGCACCCTGGCCCTGCTTTTGGGGAGCGGTGTCCCGATCCTCAAGGCCCTGGAGACGGCGGTGCCATCCCTGGCGTATGAGCCGTTGCGGCGGGAGCTTTCCCTTTGCCAGGAGCGTGTGGCGGGCGGCGCATCCCTGGGGGCGTGCCTGCGCGAATCGCCGCATATTCCCGACATCATGGTGCAGATCATCGCGATTGGCGAGGAAACCGGGGAACTGGCCGGGTCGCTTAAGGACGTTGCCGATACGTATGAACAGGAGATCGCCGAAACCACCCGTTCGATGACGACGCTCCTGGAACCGCTCCTGATCCTGGCTGTGGGGCTTGTGGTGGGATTTATTGTCCTGGCGATGCTGCTGCCCATCTTCCGGATGGACATGTTCGCTTCCTGATTTATTATTTTTACACCCCGAATTTTTTCAGTTGTGGTATTTTTATTACATCAGCAGGGCGATGCCTTTGCTTGGGATAACCATCAGGGAGGTTCGATATGATTGACGGCACAACCATGTTTCGGCGCCGGGGGTTCACGCTCATCGAGATCATGCTTGTGGTCATCATCATCGGGGCGCTGGCCGCGATGATCGTCCCGCGCCTGGCGGGGCGTTCCGAACAGGCCAAGGCCGCGGTCGCTAAAGCGGACCTGATGAACATCGCCACGGCGCTTAAGCTTTATGAGCTGGATAACGGGGGATTTCCTGCTACGGCCCAGGGGCTTGCTGCCTTGCGCGAACGACCTTCCGGTGCGCCCGTTCCCCGGAACTGGAACGGCCCTTACCTTGAAAAAGACCCTGTGGATCCGTGGGGGAATGCGTATATTTATGCCGCACCGGGAACGCACCGCCCGGATTATGACCTTTCATCCAGGGGCAAGGATGTGGCTTCAGCGGATGATGATGTTGTCAACTGGCAGTAGCCGTTCCCGGCGCCGGCAGGGCATCACCTTCATTGAAGTGATGCTGGCGGTGGTCATCCTGTCGGGAGGGCTTGTGGCGCTTTACCGGTGTTTCTTTTCCGCCGTGGATTATCTGGACCGCCTGTCCACGCGGCTGTATGCGTTCAATCTCCTTGAAGGGCGTATGGCCGCGGTCGAGAAAGAGTTTCGTTCCCCGAAGGATTTTGATATCGGTCTGCTGGATGAAGAAGTCGTGATCAACAACCGTCCCGTGGCGTTCCATTATAATGTTAACCTGAAACCTGTGGGCACCCTCCTGTCGGTCTTTGAACTGGACATGGACCTTTCGTGGCAGGAGCGCGGGCGCCGTGTCACGCTTTCGCGCACGGCCTATGTTTCAGGTGTCACCGCCATATCCCCGGCGGAAGGGAAGGGAACCTGATGCGCCGGCGCGCCTTCACCTTTATCGAGATCATGCTGGTAGCGGCTCTTTTTGCCATTCTGTCGACCGCCATTTTTACGTGTCTGCTTAACGGGATCAGGCTCTCGGACCGGGCCCGCCAGATGATGTCCGGAGAGGATTCGCTTATTTTCTTCGACCGCATGGCCTCGGACCTGCGCAACACGTTTCATTTTGCCAACATCGATCTAGCCGGTGAAGAGGGGCGCATGGCATTCCCGTGCGTTGTCTGGACGCCGGCCGACCGTGTGAGCATGCGTGCCCCTGAAGGCGTTGTCGACCAGATCGGCCGTGTGGCGTATGATTATGATCCTGTGCGTGAAGCTGTGGTCCGCCGCCAGGCCAATTATTCCCAGGCGATGGCCGGGGGGTGGGGGGCTGACACGGTGCTGGTCAAGGGGGTCAAGGGGCTGCGCTTCCGTTATTTTCACGGCGTATCCGGCGAAGCGTCCACGCACCTGGAACCCACGGACGAGATACCTTCCGGTGTTGAGGTCGAACTCCATGTGATCCAGGCGGGAGAAGAACGGGTGCTCAAACGTTATATCGCTATTCCGGCGGGGGTGTAAATGGCGGTCGTGAGGCGGCATGGTTTTATCCTGATCACCGCGTTATGGACGCTGACCTTCTTGTCGGTTCTGGCGGTGATGCTGTTGGCCGGGGTCCGCCAGAGGATTGTTCTTTTTCAGCGCCTTGAGGACCGTGCCCGTGTGCAGGCTGCGGCAGAAGCCGGGGTCAAGAAGGCGGAGGCCATGACGCTTGATGCCCTGGAGGATCCCTCCGTGGCGGCCGTTGTGGTCAAACAGCGCCTGCACAACAATCCTGCAGAATTCGCCGGCATGGATGTCGGAGGGGTTGCCGTCGAGGTTGTCCCTGATGCGCTGGATCCGGGCACGGGGGCCGTGGGCACGGCGTGGGGGGTGGCGGACGAGCAGTCAAAGATCAACTTAAACACGTCTTCCCGCGAGATCCTGGCCCGCCTGGTGACCGAGGCTCTCGGCTGGAACGGGGTCGAGGCACGCGCCCTGGCTGATGCCATCGCCGACTGGCGGGATTACGGCCAGCATAGCACGGAGGGTTTTTTCAACGATGATTATTACAAAAGCCTCGAATTTCCTTATCCGATGAAAGATGCGGTGTTCGCACGGCCCGACGAGCTGCTGCTGGTGAAAGGGGTCAATGCAAAGATCTACGAAACATTACTGCCCTTCATCACCGTCTACGGGGACGGGCATGTCAATATCAATACAGCCTCGCGCCAGGCCCTTGTTGCCCTGGGACTTGATGTCCCGCTTGCCCAGAAGCTTGTGCGCTTCCGCCGGGGCGCAGACAACCTTGAGGCGACCGCCGATGATCATGTTTTTGCGCGGACATTCGATGTTGCCGCCGATATTGCCGGGAGTGTCAAGCTTGACCCGTCAGAGGTCCGCCAGATCGACGACCTTAACGCCCGCGACCTGTTGACGTCCGAGTCGGGTATTTATGCGTTTATCAGCCGTGTGCCCGCATCCGCCGGCGGGTACAAGCGGTCCATCGCGTGTGTTTTCAGTGTTTTTGAGAGCCGTGTCCTCTACTGGTATGAAAAATAATCAATTTTATGTTGAAGCCCTTTAAAGACATAGTCTATAATGGTGCCATTAAAGATCGGATCTTATGACGCTCAAATACCGCAAATACATAACAATCGCCATCACCCCGGCAAGCGTGAAGGTGGCTCAGGTCACCGCCGGAGGTGTGGTTGAGAAGCTTTCGCGCCGTGACATTTCAGGCGGTGCCGCGGATGCGGCCCTGCGCGATGCCCTGGCAGGGTTCCAGACCCGCAAGGCCGGCATCCTGTGCGTGATCCCGGGCGAAGTGGCCACCACCAAGTTCCTTGATGTCCCTTCGGTTGACAATGACGAAATAGATTCCATCCTCGGCCTGCAAGCGTCACGGCATACGCCCTTCACCAAGGATGAGATCCTTACCGGTTATGTCAAGATCCGTTCACCGCGTCCGAATTTCACAAGCGTCCTGTTGATCGTGGTCAAGCGACAGATCGTCAAGGATAAGATCGCCCTCATGCGCGCGGCAGGGCTTGATGTTGCCTCCGTGATATTTGTGCCCGAAGGTGTGGCCCGTTTTTATGCCCAGGCGCTTAACCTGCGCAAGGGGGGTTCCGCGGTCATCCTTGATATCGATGCGCAGAATACCAATTTCATCATCCTGGCCGAGGGGGCTGCGGTCATGGCGCGCAGCATTCCTGTTGGGATCGACCAGGTCAAGGCTGATCCGTCGGTTATTGCCCGGATCGTGGATGAAGCTAAAGCGTCGCTGGAAGCTTTTGAGCAGGAAGGCGGCACCCGTCCGACACGGCTCGTCGTGACATCGAATCATCCTTCCCTGGCTGGCCTGGAAGCGGCGCTGGCCGGGCCGTTGGCCATGAAACCGGAGTGCCTGCCGTATCAAAATTTTGTCAAGGGCTTTGCCGGGCTGAAGCAGCAGATTTCCAGGGATTTTATCGACGATTCTGCCCTGGATGTCATTGCTGCGGGTGTGACGGCAGCGCGATGCGGGGCGGAACTCCTGCCCCAGGAGCTCAAAGACCAGCGCATGGTCGCGGAAAAGGGCGGGGAGACCATGAAAGCGGGGATCTTTGTCCTGATGGCTTTTCTTTTTATCGGGGCGGCGCTCCTCAGCCGGGTTTATTTCGAGGATCTTTTCTTCAGGCAGAACCTGGTTGAAAAATACGCGGGCCAGAAAAAAGAGGTCGGGCTTCTCGAGAAGATGATCGTCAAGACGGGGCTCCTGCGCGATTACCTTCAGGCCAGGCAGATGCCCCTGGAGGCCATTACGGAACTTTACAGGATCATCCCCCAGGAGATATATCTTTCGGGTGTCACCATGGACGACAAGGGCGAGGTGTCCATCCAGGGCATTTCCGAATCCATGTCGCGTGTTTTTGCCTTGGTCACGGCGCTGGAGGATTCGCCTCTTTTCGAGAATGTCAAGACCCGCTCCACCACGGCGAAAAAAGAACGCGGCAAGGATGTGGCGGCCTTTGAGATCGTCCTGAAGCTTTCCGCGCCATCTGCCGCGGCTGCCGGTGTCCAAGACCTTAAAACCGCAGGGCAGGGCAACCAAGGAGCAGGCCTTGATCAGTAAATTTATTTCCGGGCTTTCCGCCAATGAGCGCAAGATTCTTATCGTGGCGTCCTTGTTCGTCCTGTTTGCGCTTTTCGACAGGCTTCTGGTCGGGCCATCGTTTAACCGCATGAAAGAGCTTGACGAGAGTATTGCCAAGGAAGAGGATACGATCCGCCATAACCTGAGGTTCCTCGATTATAAAAAACGCATTGTGGGTGAAGCGGCCGCCTTCCGTGATTTTTATACGCAGGAGGTCCGCAGCGAGGACGAGGTCATCGCCGATTTCCTGAAGAAAATGGAACTGCTGGCATCGCAGGCTCAGGTGACCCTCTCGAAGATATCTCCGGCGGGGCAGGACGCCCAGAAAGATTATGTCAAGTATTTCGTGACCATGGATTGTTCCGGGAAACTGGAGAGTATCACCAGCCTTGTTTACGCGATCAACAATGCGAAGGCATTGATCAAGGTCGAGAAAATGAGCCTTTCCAGCAATGCCCGCAGCGCGGATACGGTCCAGGCGAGCCTTACGGTATCAAAGATGATCGTGGGTGCGGATCCTTCTGTCGAGGCCAAGGATCTTGTCCGGGTGAAGGAGTCCGACAAGCCCGAGGCCAAGACGGATACAGGTAAATGATCCCCTTCTGGCACAGGACGCTGGTCCCGTGCATGCTTATTTCTCTTCTATCCGCAGCGCAGGTTTCTGCCGCCCCCGTGAGCCGGGAGCAGTTGTTCCAGCTCGCCACCATTGCGGCCGGAGACCATCAGTTTGAACGTGCCATTGAACTTTTCCAGAAGATCATCGAAGTGGATCCCAAGTTTGCCCCGGCTTATAACGGGATCGGGCTTGTCCATCAGTCGGATGAAAATGGTTCGCCGCTGGAAGCGCTGCGTTATTTCAGGCTTGCCGTTGACATTGACCCTGAATATGCCGAAGGCTGGAACAATCTGGGAAGGGCTTATTATACCCAGGCCCGTTTTGTGAACGCGGAACAGGCGTTCTTGACATCCTTGCGCCTTAAGCCCGGGCAGACAGATATCGAGTTCGCCCTGGCGTGGGACTATCTTTTGGGGCAGTCGCGCCCCGATGAGGCGATTACCTATTTTGAGAAAGTCAGGGCCCGCCAGGATAATCCCATGATCTATTACGGGATCGGGCTGGCGAGCCTCCTGCAGGGCAACCGCATGAGGGTCATGGAGGCTGTCACGCAGCTGCGCCATCATCAGAGGGAAGAACAGGCCCTGGGGCTTGAGAAAATGTTGAAGGAGAATGTCCTGATCAATTCAAAGCCGGGGACTCCGCTGGTGACAGGTGCGCCGCAGGCGGAATCATTATTCGATCATCAACTCAGGGAACTTAACGCGTCGGGGTATACGGTTCCCGGCAAAGAAGGCATCAAGGTCAGATTAAAGGGGCCCTTGCTGTGACAAATAAATTTACGGTCTGTGTTGCGCTGGGGACACGTCCCGAGGCCATCAAGCTGGCACCGGTGATCCGCGCGCTGCGCACGCTTCCCGGGGTGACGGTCAGGGTCCTGGTGACGGGCCAGCATCGTGGCATGATGGATGAGGCGCTTGACGTGTTTGGCATCACGCCGGATTATGACCTGGATATCATGCGCAAAGGCCAGGCGCTTTTTGATGTGACGGCCCGCATCCTTAAGGGGATGCCGCGCGTGCTGGCGCAGGAAACCGTTGACCTGATGGTGGTTCAGGGAGATACCGCGACCACCTTTGCCTGCGCCCTGGCCGCGTACTATCACCGTATCCCGGTAGCGCATGTCGAGGCCGGCCTGCGTACGGGCGACAAGTACCGCCCGTTTCCCGAGGAGGGCAACCGGCGGCTGACCGGCGTGTTGGCTGACCTTCATTTTCCGCCCACCCCGCAGGCAGAACGTGCGCTGCTGCAGGAAGGCGTGTCCCGCCAGAGCGTCCTGATGACCGGGAATACCGTGGTGGATGCGCTTCGGCTGGCCGGAGGACAGGACAGGGCCTTCACAGATCCTTTACTGCGGGAGTTGGCGGCAAGCCGGCGCAAGATTGTTCTGGCGACACTTCACCGCCGGGAAAGTTTTGGCGATGGCCTGCGTCAGGTGCTCTTGGCCCTGCGGGATATCAGCATGCTGCCGGGAGTGGATGTGGTTTATCCCGTGCACCTTAATCCGCAGGTCCGCTCTCAGGTGAAAGAGACGCTTTCTGGCGGGCGGGTTCATCTCCTGGAGCCTTTGGCGTATGACCAGTTTGTCGTGCTCATGAAGAAGGCGCGTGTGATCGTGACGGACTCGGGCGGCATTCAGGAAGAAGCCTGTGCCCTCAGGAAGCCTGTGATCATCACGCGTGAGATGACCGAGCGGCCCGAGGCCGTTGCCGCCGGGTTTGCCCAGCTTTTGGGGTTCGACCGAAAGCGTATTGCCGCGGCCGTGCAGCGCCTGGTGCAGGATGATGCCTGGTACCGTCAATGTACGTGCCACAAGAATCCTTTTGGAGACGGCAAGGCATCGGCCCGTATTGCCCGTGCCTGCCTGCGTTATCTCCAGGCCCATCAACCGCGAGGCAAGAGATGATATCTGTTGTAGTTCCTGCTTATAACGAAGAAGAGGTCATCGGCCGTTTTCTGGAGGCCTGCGTCCGGGATATCCGCCGGGATGTGCCGCTGGAGATCGTGGTGGTCAATGATGGCAGCCGTGATGCCACGCGGGATCTGGTGCAAGGGTTCACGGCACAATATCCCTTTATCCGCCTGGTCAACCATGAGGTCAACCGCGGCCTGGGCAAGGCGTTGGAGACAGGGATTGCCGCGGCCCGGGGCGAGGTCATTGTCACCATGGATGCGGACCTGACCCATCCTCCCGCCATGATCCGGGAGCTTGCCGCCGGGCTCAAGGACGCGGACATTTGCATCGCGTCGCGTTATGTCAAAGGCGGCGGGATGCAGGATGTGCCGGCCTGGCGCATTGGGGTCAGCCGCATGGCCAATCTTGTCTTTGATCTGATCTTCTGGACGCATATCCACGACCTTTCTTCGGGGTTCAAGGCTTACCGCGCGGAGCACCTCAAGAAGGCGCCGATTATATCGAACGGGTTTGAATGCCAGATGGAGATCATGCTGTATTTCATCAAGCACCATTTGCGTTCCCGTGAGATCCCGCTCATGCTCAAGAACCGTCAGTTCGGCACCTCCAAGTTCCAGGTCGTGCGGATGGGGATGAAGTATGTGCGCAGCCTGGCGCGTTTTCTGGCATACCGCTGGTCATGATATGAACTCTCTGGTCTGGCGATGGCTTACAGCGGGATACGTTCAAGCGGGGCTTGTTTCCCTCGGTATTTTGCTGCGCACCATCCATTATCTCGAGAACCGTTCCTTCTGGCAGGATGAGATATGCCTGGCGTTGAGCATTGTCAACCGTTCCTTCACGGCAATAGTCCACAACGTCCTTTTGTTCCCTGATTTTGCCCAGGCCCCTCTCTTATTCCAGCTTGTCGAGAAATCTGCTGTGGTTGTGCTGGGCAATACCGAGATGGCGCTGCGGCTGTTCCCTTTCCTGGCGGGTGTGGCCGCACTTTTTCTGGCGCGTCGTTTTTTTAACCGCCTCCTGGGCCCTGCCGCGGCGACCCTGGCGCTTGCTCTTTTTGTCCTGGCGGAACCGTTGGTTTATTTTGCAGCGGAACTGAAGCCTTACGGGATAGACGTCTTTGCCGTATTCCTTGTTTATGAGATGTTCTTCGCCCTGAAGGATCGCTGGACGCCGGGCCGGCTTGTGATATTTATGGCGGGCGGAGCCGTGGTGATATGGCTGTCCAATGCCATGCTCTTCATTCTAGGCGGGGCCGGGCTTGTGCTGGGGCTGGATCAGCTGCGGCGGCGAGAATGGCACAGGTGCCTGGGACTGGGTATTGCCTACGGTGTCTGGCTCATCAGTTTTCTGCTGTTGTACAAGTTGTCTTTAAGCGGGATGCTCAATCCCGAGTTGTTGAAGAACTGGCGTCTGGCCGGAGGTTTTTCTCCGGATCCGCTTTGGACATGGGGTTGGCTGGTCTGGATGGGGAAGGCGTGCCTTGCGTTGTTCCGTGTGCCGCTGGGTCTGGCGTGGCCGTATCTTATGGCGGTGTTTTTTGCCGCAGGGTGCTGGTCATTCTTCCGCCGGGACAGGTTTCTTTTGTGGCTGTTGACAGTGCCCCTGGGGCTGGCGCTTCTGGCCGGGGTGCTCGACAAGTATCCTTTCTTTGAGCGGCTTGTTATTTTCCTCGTTCCCGGGATGCTGGTGCTTCTGGCGGCGGGGATGCAGGCTGCCGCGTCAGCCGTGACTGGACGCGGCCAGGCATGGGCCGCCGGAGTCATCATCGCGGCGGTGTTCTGGTTCCCGGTGTCTGCCGCGGCATGGCATGCGGTCCATCCCCGGGGGAATGAGGATAACCGCGCGGCGATGCGTTATATGGCCGACCATTACCGTCCCGGCGATCTGGTGGCCTTGAGTTCCCAGGCGCAATATCCTTTCTGGTATTACGGCGAGCGTTTCGGCCTTAACAGCCGTCTGGTGACAAGTCCTGTAGGGACATCGGGCGAGAGGGCCACGTTGGTGATCCAGTTGTTTCCCAACATGGTGACCCAGGCCGGACGGAATATGCTGGCGTTGCGCCAGACCTTAAGCATTTATGATGCCCGGGGTTTTTATCGTTCGTTCAGGCTGGCGGCCCGTTCCAGCACCCCGATGTTCGTCCCGGCGGATGCGCCCGCGGCCCTGCAGGGCATGGGGCGGGTGTGGGTCTTTTTGTCCCATCACAATGATGCGCATTTTCCCGGATTTGTGAACCAGGTTTTTGCGCGGGCCGGAGAGCGGCTGGAATACCTTGAACGCCCGGGTGTGTGCGTGGCCCTTTATAATATCCCTCCTGATGACAGAAAGAACTGATATGGAACGATCAGATCGAATGGCTGTGATTGTTATGCCGCGCGAGCCGCTGGTTGACTGGATCAACAGTGTGGCCCCGGATGACCCGGTGTGGGTGGATGATTTCGCCGACCGGGCGAACGTGTATTTCATCCCGCAGTACGAGACCCTGGACGAAGCCGAGGAGTATGTGCGCGCCAATTTCGACGAAATATTCCGCACTGAACTGGCCGAGTGGTTCGAGGATGAAGCCTCCTGGCCCGGCGAACGAACCTTCGAGATGTTCAGCGAATGGTTCGATGTGCTCTACGATGTCATGGTCTTCGACTCCCGCTCCTCCCGCCATCCGCATCATCGGAATTGAAGGAATTTCTGTTGGCTATCGCTTGACAACCGGGCGTGTACGTAGTACATTGTCTTACAGGAGGGTGGAACAATGTCAGTATCAAAGTTGATTAATATCCGGGTGCCGGTCATGATCCAGAAAGAACTGGAAGATATAAGCCGGAGCGAGCACGTTTCCATCAGTGATCTTGTGCGCGATTCATTGCGTGAATTCCTGGCTGTACGGAAGTTCCGTCGGTTAAGCAAGAATGTGCGTGGGTATGCGCGCAGGTCAGGTTTTGTTACGGATGATGATATCCTTGGGTTGAAGGCGTGAGAGTCGTTCTTGACTCGAATGTTCTTGTGGCTGCCTTTGCGACACACGGCGTTTGTCATGACCTTTTAGAGCATTGTTTAAGAAATACCACGATTATTTGCAGCGACTTCATCGCCGTCGAAGTGGAGCGGATCTTGATCACAAAGATTAAAACATCTCGCCCAACCGCATTGGAAATCATTGGTTATCTCAAGAGCCAGGCTGAGTGGGTAGCGCCGGATTGTCAGGACATTGAGAATCTGCGTGATCCCAATGATCGATTGGTGATGGCAACGGCTTTATCCGGCAACGCTGATTTCTTGATTACCGGGGACAAGGATTTACTTGTTTTAAAACAAGTTAAAGATACTCTTGTCATTCTCCCCAGAGACTTCTGGCTCAAGTGCCAGGCTGTTTAATCCGCATCATCATTGAAATAATAAGTTCTCTGCCTGTGCATTGAGCGGGTTGTTCGTTTCTCCCTTCCGACTGGCATCCAATAATTTATATATGTTATCCAGAATGAACCGGTCATTGTGTCGTTGGGTTCGTGCGGCGGGTCCCGTTATGTTGTCAAAGTGCTTGAGCATGCACCCCAGGCGCATATTATTTCGACTAAAGGGATGGGATTTATGGCAGCTAATGACGCGGTATATCGCGAGTTAAATGGCGATATATTGAAAGGAGAAGATATTTTGTGGAGTGATCTTTGGAAGAGGGCTCGTTGCTGATTTGTCAGGGTTTTTGGGAGTCCACGATTGATTTTCGTATGCTTCTGTATTGTACCAAGCTAAAAGACCTTGTCCCGTACGGAACAAGGTCTTTTAGCTTGTATCAAATGGTGGATCGGATGGGAGTTGAACCCACGGCCTCCTCATTGCGAACGAGGCGCTCTCCCAACTGAGCTACCGACCCGAGAAAGTTCTAGAGAACAGGAAGTATATTAACAAAAAAAAATTAAAAAACAAGAATTTATCCCAAGAGCTTTGTGGCGATGCCTTGTTCATCCGGGCTTAGCATGACAGCCATAGGTCAGAATGACGCGGGCCACTTGACTTTGTACACAAATATTTTGGTGCGGCCTGTCAGGTCTTGTTCTTTGGCAAAGGGCTTGAAATAGTCGAGGCCTTTGCCGTCAAAGTAATACAATTTCATGATGATCGCGCCGGCCAGCATCTGATCCATCAAAATGCAGTGCGGGGTGTTCTGCTGGTCGCGAAAAATAACCGCCGCGTAACCGAGTGTGGCGTTGGTAAGCGGCTTTTCCACCACATGGCCCGAGGCTTCATCAAGATAGACCACAGCCGCCGGGATCCCGTGCCCGAATTTAGGCGAGTTGACCACAACCGACATCTCCGCGGTATCAAGCATCACGCCCTGGTCAAAGAGGATCCTGGACCCGTTGCGCCCCGCCGGGGAAAGGGTTTCGCTTTGCCGCAGCTGCCCGCCCACAAGGCTCCAGAGAAAATCAATATAGCCGCGGGAACTGCGGGAGGGGATCTTCTTTAACTGTGCGGGATCGGCGTTGAGGTGCTCGATCCTGGCGAAATCCCATTTGCCCACATAACCCAAAAGGACATTGCCTTCCACGATCTCGTTGTAAATAAGGAGATAGGAAGGCGGCGGGGCGGCGTGGGTCAGTTTGAGCAGGGCATCGGCGTGAGCGGGGCCAAGGATGCCGTTTAAGTAACGGGCGGCTTGTGCGCGTGAGAGAGGTGTGATCTGTTC
Organism: Candidatus Omnitrophota bacterium; assembly: GCA_903836515.1. Lineage (GTDB taxonomy): Bacteria > Omnitrophota > Gorgyraeia > Zapsychrales > Fredricksoniimonadaceae > Fredricksoniimonas. The sequence goes on from CAILQW010000061.1 coordinate 27,463, forward strand.
CAACAGCGGCACAGCCCGTGACAGGGGCCAGCCCAGACCTTGGAGGAATTCACAGGCCTGGTTGGAGCTGGTGTTGAGCATACGCAGGAACCCCAGGGCCTCCTGTTCGCTGCGGCTTAAGTAAATCCTGGTCAGCCAATAAGCCTGTTCGCCTTTGATCGAGGCGCCGTCAAAGGTCACCTCACGCCGTGCGATGGCCTTGACAAAGTGCCCGGGGGCCCACCAGGTGTCGATCACGCTGTTGGCCGGGGTTTTGTCGTGCAGGGCGGTGAGGGCGCGATCCCAGGCTGAATTAAAGATGGGGTGAAGGAACGAGGCGATGTTCCGGTTTGTCGCGGCGATGGGGATCACGGATACCACAAGGAAGGCCGCGATCAGTCCTCCCGTGCTTGTTGAGACCGGGAGTTTCAACCGCACGGCCCATGATGGGCGCGCCTGCCAGAGTTGTTCCAGGCCAAGGGCAAAGGCTAAAGCGAGCGGGGTCACCAGAAGCAGGGCGAAGCGTTCCGCACTCAAGGCGAGGACAAATGTCACGGCGGTAAAGAGCGCCAAAAGCAGGATATGATCCGGCGGGCTTTTACGTTTGATGACTGCGTCACGGCCATACATGAAAAACGCCGCGGCAGCGCCCCAGAAAACAATGGGCCCACCCGTCAGCATGATAGATTCGGCGGTGGTGCCATGACGGAGTTCACCCACAACAATGAAAAGATCCGGCCAGTCCTTGATGCGCGGCGCAATGAATTTGCCAAGTTCCGCGCAGGCCAGCGGGATAAGCGCAAGGAACTGGTTTATGCCGATCATGATGGTCAGGCAACCTAAGGCCATAGCGCCTGTGATGAGGAGGATGAGGGCCAGATTGGCGCGCCGGGGTTCCTTGAAGATGAAGGCACGCGTTGTCATGAGCGCGAGCGCGGCCATGGTGATGCCCCAGGAAAAACTCCACCCTGTCCAGAACCGTGCAAAGAGGGCGAAGGAAAGCCCGGCGAGGAGGCTCCAGATGATCGTTTTCCGGGTGTTGTCCAAAGACCTCAGGGCAAAGGCCGTGAGTCCCAGGTTGAGGGCAGGGAAAAGAACGCTGTAAGAATCGTTGTCGTACCAGGCGTAGGTGCTGCGCTGGAGGTAAATGGGCGCCAGGGTAAAAAAGATCGACGCGGTGAACGCGGCCGGCCATTGACAGCCCAGCGCGCGGCAGGCCAGCAGGAACGCGGCCAGAACAAACGGGAACAGGACAAGCGGCGTGAAGGCGACCCCTCGCATCACATCGATCGAGGGATCCAGGAATCTTGCGGCCTTGTAGACCCAGGCGCCGATGTAGGGGTGCCATGTCTGCGGCTCCCAGTAGCCCAGGGGAGCCAGCATCTTGTTGTTAAAATATTGACTGCCGTTCACCTTGGAACTTACGTCGCCTTGTTCCAGGATGTTCTGGGTCAGATCCAGAAAGTAATAGGAGTCCGATTCTTGGAGGTAGTGACGGGTTTCGCCGGTCTTTTGAAGCAGCTGCAGGCCGACTTTGTCAAAGGTGTCGCGCAGTTTGGCGTTTTGGGTACGGACGACCTGATTGAACTGTTCCTGGATGATGCGCTGGCGCTGGGCGGGCGGCATGTCGGGGTAGCGCCGGGCGATCTGTTCGGTGATGCTGGCGCGCACTTTGGCCAAGACGAGCATGGTTGCCGATTCATAGGAATCTGCCGCGACATTGTGGGCCAAAGGATAGAGCCGGAAATAAAGTCCGATCACCAGCGTGATGAGCCCGCCCATGATCCACGGCACAAGGGGAAGCCAATTGTTTTTTTTCATATCCGTTACTGTATCGGTTTTGCGGCGTCTGCGCAAGGCATAAGGGGCGTTTTCCTGCGCGAGGCATGCAGCATCAGGAATATCTTGAGAAGATCCAGGCCGCTGGTGACAAAGTCTTTCAAACGGAGTTTGGAGCCTTTCTTATCGATCCAGATCCGCAGGGGATATTCCATGCAGATGGTGTCTACCGGCGGAAAGCCTTGATGTTGAGTGATAATAAAACGCGCCAGGATCTCGACGTCGAATATCCAGTGTGTGGTAAAAGGGGCGGCAAAAATCTGCTTGAGCCTGGTGTTGACACGGAAGAGCTTGGCCCCGCATTGGGTGTCATAAACGCGCAAGCCCAGGATCATGGAGGTGGCTGTGGCAAAGGCGCGTCCGGCATAGTGCCGCACAGGGTTGCGTTCGATCTTGTAGCCCAGCAAGGCGACGCGCGAGGCCATGGCGATGTCTTTATGGCCTTGGGTGAGGGCGTTTTCAAGTTCCAGCATGCTTGCGATGGGCGCGGCCAGATCTGCGTCGAGAAACCCGATCAGGGCGGGGTTCATGGTAAAGCCTTTGAGAAATCCCAGGCGGACCGCTTCCGCCTTGCCGCTGTTATGCGGCAGGTGCAACACGCTGATGTGTCCAGGGGCCTTGGCCTGAAGATCATCGAGCATCGCGGATGTTTTGTCCGTGGAGCCGTCGTCCACGAAAAGAAGATGAATCGCGGCGTGTTGTCCGGCAAAAGCCAAAAACACGTCAGGCATCAGGCGCTCGGCTTCGTTGTAACAGGGGATGACAATGAGGATGCGCATCAGGGCTGGTTCTTGGCTTCTTTGGCTATTTTACTGAAGACGGGATAGAGCTTTTCCCAGATGAGCCTGGCCTGGGTGCAGTTATCCCCGTGGTAGCGCATCAGGTAGTAACGTGACAAGAGCATGTGGTAATGGTAGCGGTAGAGGAAATTCATCCACGCCTGGTCGGTTTTGGCATGGCTGGCTTCTTCCCGTGTCCAGACGCTGAACCAGCCGCGGCTATCCTTGGCGTAATCGTAGAAATACTGCCGCAGAAAAACACAGGCGAAGGCGCCGGCCAGGGCCAGGGCGAGGAGGCCGGACCATGGCCATTTTTCGGTTGTCTTGTGCAGGATGATGCCCGTGGCCAGCATGGCGAAAGGCCAGGCGCCGATGGAGCGCAGCGGGTGAGGGTTTTCGATCCATACGAGCGTGGCCGGGAAAATGCCGATGATGATATTGATCCCCAGGAAGCCAAGGAATAGAAGTGTTGCTGTGGCAGCGGCCGGTTTGCGCTGGATAAAGCGCAACGCCATCCAGCCAAGCCCTGCCACAAGCGCGGTCACGTCGATCCAGCTCAGCATGCCCTGGTGCCCGGTCGAAAGGGTAAGATTTTTGGGAGTTCCTTTAAAGAATAGATAATCAGGGTGCAGGTGGGCGATAAAATTCTGGATGACGATTTTAAAAAGCTCCAGCATTGTTCCGGAACTGCCGATGTCGCGCAAGTGCTCAGGGTTGGTGATGGCGACTTCCTTAAATCGTGCGGACAAAGAGGGGTGGGTGAGATAAAACCATACCAGGGGAGTGCTGGTGAGGAGAAACGCCGCGGCTAAGGCGACGAGGTGGCGGATGCGCCATTGGCGCCAGATAAGGCCGTAACACGTCATGATGAGAATGAAAAGCGGGACCTGCAGCCTGGCGGTTGGATACGAATAGGCCGCGCCCGACAAGAGCATCCCGGCCAGGATGAAGTGCCAGGATCGTTTGGCTTTCAGGCAGAAAAAAAGTCCCCAGATCAGGAAGGGGAGCATGAGCAAGGATTCCCATGAGACGCGCGAGATAGACCATATCCAGGGCGATAGGCTGGCCGCCAAAAGGATCCATAGGCCGCAGCGCAGGCCGGCGAGGTAGTACCCGATGGCAAAAAGTCCCAGCAAGCCGATGACAACGGCAAAAGCCGTGAATCCGCGCAATGCGCCTTGGGAAAAGCCAAAGGCTTTGACCCAGAGCATGCCCGGGTACATATAGGTCGGCGGGGAGGGCGTGGCAAAGCTGTTTTCGCCGAAAAGCGGATAATGGGTATCGCCCAGCGGAGAGGCGCCTTCCTGGGCCATACAGCTTAAGGTGACACCGGCCGTCAATTCATCGATCTGAAACCCGTCGGGCACATCACCCAGGCCGACAAAACGCAGCACATTGACACTCAGGATCAGGCTGATGAGGAGGGCAGGAAGAATGTATTTCTTTAACATACCCTAGGGTTTTTCAAGGATGTTTTTTTGTTTATGTCTGGATGAAGTCCCATTATAAATAGAGAAGTGCCATGTGCAAGCGATTTCTGTTCAGTTCTGGCCGGGCTTCCAGGATCATCCGCAGAAAACCTTTGGTGATGCGCTCTCCGGCGTGTACAATGTCCCGATGGACATTGATTCCAACCGTATCCACAAGACCCCTGAGTTCATCCGCGCTTTCGGGATGTTCGAAGAAACATCGAAGCATATCTTCCTGACCGGCCGCGCCGGGACCGGGAAGTCGACGCTCCTGCAGTATTTTCGTGCCAGCACCAGGAAGAACGTCGCGGTGCTCGCCCCCACAGGGGTGGCCGCGGTCAATATCAAGGGACAGACGATCCATTCGTTCTTCAATTTCAGGCCCGACATCACGCCCGAAAGCGCCAAGACCATCCGCTTGCGCCGGGGCCAGCGCGACCTTTACCGCGGCCTGGACGCGGTGGTCATTGACGAGGTGTCCATGGTGCGTGCGGATCTCCTCGATTGTGTGGATGCTTTTTTGCGGCATAACGGCCCGGACAAGAAGAAGCCTTTTGGCGGCATACAGATGGTCCTGGTCGGCGACCTGCACCAGCTGCCGCCCGTGGTGACCAGTGCCGAGCGCGAAATATTTGCCGAACATTATCCCAGCCCTTATTTCTTCGATGCCCGTGTTTTCATGGAGTGCGGCTTCGAACTGCTGGAACTTGAAAAAGTCTACCGGCAGACCGAGGACAGGTTTATCCGGCTGTTGAACGCTGTGCGCGATAATACAGTGGATGGGGAGGATATGACCCTTTTGAACGCGCGCTGTCACCCGGACTTTGAGCCGTCCCACGGGGATTTTTATGTGTACCTGACCACGACCAATGACCTGGCGGATAATATCAACCGCGTGCGCCTGGCCGCGACCAGGGGCAAGGCCTATACTTACGGCGGCGAGGTGAGCGGGGCGTTTGAGAAAAAGAACTTGCCGACGCATGAAGAGCTTCAGCTGAAGTCCGGGGCCCAGGTCATGCTGTTAAACAACGACCCTTTGGGCCGCTGGGTGAACGGGTCGATCGGACAGGTCCTGAGTGTGATCCATGGTGTTAGCGACGGCGAGGATGCGGTGTGCGTGCGCCTGGCGGACGGGCAGGAGGTGGAGGTGACCCCCTTTACCTGGGAGATGTTCCGTTTTGTGTATGACAAGGAGCTGGCGCGTGTAGATTCCCAAAGCGTGGGGTCATTCCGGCAGTACCCTCTGCGTCTGGCCTGGGCAGTTACCATTCACAAGTCGCAGGGCAAGACGTTTCCGAAAGTTATCATTGATGTCGGGAGAGGTACATTTTCTCACGGGCAGACCTATGTGGCCCTGTCTCGCTGTACCACCCTGGAAGGCATTGTGCTCAAGCGGCCGATCCTGCGGCATCATATCATCCTTGATCCGCGTATCAGGGGGTTTGTGGAAAACTTTAAAAAAAAGATGCGGAATCAGCATCTTGTTCTAGAATAAATGAGACGTATTATAAATAAGTCAGTAACATGGAGATGTTTATGCCCAAGAAAATACTTATAGCCGACGACGAGCCCACAGTCGTTGCCTTGGCCCGCCAGAAACTCGAAGAGCAGGGGTATGAGGTGAAGACCGCGCGTAATGGCAAAGAGGCCTGGGATATCATGCAGAACGGACCGGTGGACCTGGTCGTGACGGACGTTGTCATGCCGGTCATGGACGGCGTTGATCTTTACAAGGAGATCAAGAAGGACCCGCGCCTGGCGGATATCCCCATCGTGATCATTACGGATAACCGGATCTTCCGGGAATCTTTCCAGACGCTGGGGGTTGAGCACTTTCTGCCCAAGCCGCTTGATTCGGAAAAACTTGTCCATAAAGTGGAATACATCTTCACTTGCGCGGAACTGGAGCGCAAAAACAAGCAGGCCCTTATTCTTGGCGCCAATCCGGACGTCAACAAGGACATGGTCCGTATCTTTCAGGAACAGGGCTGTATTGTCGGTACCAGCACGGATCCTATCGAGTTCATTTCCAACTGCCTCATCCTTCTGCCCAGGGCGGTGATGATCGATGTCCTGGTGAAAGGCGATGTGCCAAGCCGTGATATTATCCGGGCCTTGCGCTGTTTTACACGCCTGAGCAGTATGGATATCCTGGTCTTTACCCAATTTGCCCCTGAAGATATCGGGAGCATGCAGGGCATCGAGGAGCTTCGTCAGGCCAAGAACGATTGCATGGAAGCGGGGGCGACCAAGTATATCGGACGCTTTACGCCCGCTACATTCTGGGAGATGGTCAAGGACAAAATTAACTGAGTTCTTCGCACACAACCAGGGCCGCGCGGCGGCTGGCTCCGGGGGCGCCCAGCAGGTCTTTGACGCGGGATAGTTCCCGGCGGAGGGTGTCTGAGGGATCAAGTGTTTTTAATGTTTCCCAGGCGATTTGCCGGGGGGACGCGTTATTCTGCAGCAATTCTTCCACGATCTTTTTTCCCGCCACAATGTTTACCAGGGCAATGCAGGGGATCCTGACCAGGAGCCGGGCCAGAAACCAGGTGAGCCAGGACGTTTTGTATACAACCACCATAGGCTTGCCCATGAGCGCGGTTTCGAGCGTGGCGGTTCCTGAGCAGACGATCCCGCTGTCACAGGCACCCAGCGCATTGTAATAATCTTCGGATATTTTGAGCCCTTCAGGAGCGCGGGGCATCCAGGGGGTGAAAATGCCCTGGGCAAGGCTCTTGGCCTTGAGGAGGATGAACTGTGTTTCCGGGCGTTGCTGTTGGATGAGGCGGGCTGCATCCAGCATGACAGGCAGGTGCCGCGAGATTTCCTTGGCGCGCGATCCGGGCAGAAGGGCAATGACAGGCTTTTGGGTATCAAGGCCGCTCTGTGCCAGGAAGGCGTCGCGGGGGGTGTCGCTGTGGACTTCATCCACCAGGGGATGGCCGACAATGTCAGCGGCATAGCCATGGCGGGCGTAAAGATCCTTTTCAAAAGGGAAGAGCACCATCATCCGGTCGACCGAGCGTTTCACCGCCTCGACACGGGATTCTTTCCAGGCCCACACCTGGGGGCTGATGTAATAGATGACCTTGATCCCGTCTTTTTTGAGTTCCCTGGCCAGGCGGAGGTTGAAGCCCGGATAATCCACAAGGATCGCCGCGTTCGGGCGTTCCGTGCGGGCGTGTTCCAGGGTCAGGTCGAACACGCGTTTCAGGCGGGCAAGGTTCTTGATGACTTCGCTGAAGCCGATGACCGCAAGTTCCGTGATGTCCGTAAATGTGGCCACACCGGCGCGCCGGCATCGCTCGCCGCCGATACCGATGAAACGGGTGCCGGGGCACAGCGCCGTGATCTCGCGCACAAGAGCTGCCGCGCGCATGTCGCCGGATTCCTCGCCGGCAACGATCAGGATCATTTGAGGTGCTCGGACCATATGATGTTCTGGATGTCGAGGGCTGTTTTGAGGGCGTCCCGGCCTTCCGTTCCGGAAACCAGGGGTTTTTTGTCTTCGCGGATACATTCAAGGAAATGCGCGAGTTCGCGCCGCAGAGGTTCTTCTTTTTCAATGGGCAAAGCTGTGCGGGTGATCGTCGTGCCGTCCTTGCGATAGATGAACGCTTCCTGCTTGACGTAGTCGAGGGAAATGTAGGCATTAGGGATAAAGATGCGTATCTTGCGCATCACTTCCGGAGAAACGCGGCTGGCGGTCAGGTTGCACACCGAGCGGTTGGCAAAGGTCAGGCGCACGTTGGCGATGTCGTCCTTGGATGTCAGGACATTGATGCCGATGGCCTGGATATCGGCCAAAGGCGCGTTGATGAGCCCCTGGACAATGTCGATATCATGGATCATCAGGTCCATCACAACCCCGATGTCGAGCGAACGGTTGGGGAATTTATTCAGGCGGTGGCATTCGATGAACAGGGCGTCGCGCGCAATGTCCTTGATGGCCTGGAAGGCGCTGTTGAAGCGTTCGATATGCCCGACCTGGAGCTTGACGTTGTGCTCGCGAGCGGCGTTAACAAGGAGGTCGGCCTCGTCAATGTTCATGGCGATGGGCTTTTCAATGAGCGTATGGATACCTGCGTTAAGGCATAAAAGGCCTGTGGCGCCATGGTTGGTGGTGGGCGTGCAGATGCTGACCGCTTCCGCCTTGCCGATCAGATCCCTGGCATCCGGGAAGAATGTGGTGTGGTATTCGCGCGCGAGTTTTTGCCCGGCGTCTTTGTCGAGATCCGAGATCCCGACGAGCTCAGCCTGGTCCCGCATTTGGTGGTACGTTTTGAGGTGACGGGAACCCAGATGGCCCACACCGATCACAGCGACTTTTATTTTTTTCATAGGTTTTCAGGATAACAAAGCCCCCCTTAAAAGTCAAACCCCGTGGGGGAATGTTTTAAATGAAACTTCCCCAAGGTCGGCGGTATATCTTGCTGCTCAGACAGCAGAAACAGCTTTTTCAAAAAGATATTGGGGTAAGCTTGGTTTCTGAACTCGCATCAAGACATGCCGCCAACCTTGGGTTGTTATGTTCTATGGCATGGCAGCTTTCATCAACATGTTAAGTTTTTTTATTTGACTTGAGAATGCCGGGTGCTATTATGAACCATGGTTCATAAAAGGAAGGGCCGTCATGAGACCCCAAAAGACCAGATGGGTGAAGTGCCTGCCGGGGGAGAGATGTTTTCGTCCCAAAGGCAGGAAGTCCGTTGATCCGCAAGATGTGTGTCTGACCATCGATGAATTCGAGGCGCTGCGCCTGTCTGACCTTGAGGGGCTGACACATGCCCAGGCGGCCGGGTTGATGAAGGTGTCGCGCCCGACGTTTACCCGCATTCTTATGGCGGCGCATCACAAGGTTGCTGACAGTCTTGTCAATATCAAGTCGATACGTATCGAGGGCGGCTGTTGCAGCATCGGCACAGCCTCCGTCAAGGGGAGGTTATGATGAAAGGGAAGAAAGAATTGTCGTTCCTGGACCGGTATTTGACGCTATGGATTTTTTTGGCCATGGGGGTCGGGGTGGGGGTTGGTTTCTGGTTCCCAGGCACGGCGGGCTTTTGGAATCAGTTTGATTCCGGGTCTACGAATATTCCTATTGCCATCGGGCTGGTCCTCATGATGTATCCGCCGTTGGCCAAGGTGAAATATGAGGAATTGGGGGATGTGTTTCGGGATTACAAGGTTCTTTTCCTTTCCCTTGTCCAGAACTGGGTGATAGGCCCGGTATTCATGTTTATTCTGGCCATCGTATTTCTGCGCGGTTACCCGGAATATATGGTGGGCCTGATCCTGATCGGGCTTGCCCGCTGTATTGCCATGGTCATTGTATGGAATGATCTTGCCGACGGGGACGGTGAATATTGCGCGGGGCTTGTGGCGTTCAATGCCGTTTTTCAGGTGCTGTTCTTCTCGGTTTATGCCTGGGTATTCATCACCATCCTGCCGGCCTGGTTTGGCTTGAAGGGGGTTGTGGTGCCTGTAACGATCCTTGAGATCGCCCAGAGTGTTTTTATTTATTTGGGGATCCCTTTTCTGGCAGGGATGTTCTCCAGGTTTGTCCTGCTCAAGATCAAGGGACGGGGGTGGTATGAGGATGTTTTTATCCCGCGCATCAGTCCGATCACCTTGACCGCACTTCTTTTTACGATCTTCGTCATGTTCTCTATTAAAGGCGAATATATTGTGAAGATCCCCATGGATGTCTTTCGTATCGCGGTGCCATTATTGATCTATTTTCTGGTGATGTTTTTTGTTTCTTTCTGGATGAGCCTTAAAGCCGGGGCGCATTACGGCAGATGCGTGACATTGTCTTTCACGGCGGCCAGCAATAATTTTGAACTGGCCATAGCCGTGGCCATCGCCGTGTTCGGGATTAATTCGGGGGTGGCGTTTGCGGCCGTCATCGGGCCATTGATCGAGGTGCCGGTGATGCTGCTTTTGGTCAATGTGGCCATGAAACTCAAGAAAAGTGTCAAAGAGATTCAATCTTCTACCGGTTCTTAAGGCTTGCGGCATGCCTTGCGGCATAGACAGCGGGAAAGATATTTTTAAACCAGGGATCTGTTACAGAAAGGGTATGTTATGTCCAGGCAGAAAGTTTTATTTGTGTGCATCCATAATTCGGCGCGCAGTCAGATGGCCGAGGAAATGCTGCGGCAGCTCGGCGGCGACAGATTTGATGTGGAGAGCGCCGGGATCGAGCCGGGGAAGCTTAATCCTGTTGTTGTCGAAGTCTTAAAGGAAGTCGACATAGATATCGCCGGCAAGAAGACGCAGGCTGTTATGGATCTTTTGAAACAAGGACGGCTTTACAGTTATGTCATCACGGTGTGTGATGAAACCAGCGCCGAACGCTGTCCTGTATTCCCGGGCCATGCCAAGCGCCTGCATTGGGGGTTTACGGATCCATCCAAATTTGAAGGGACATGGGACGAGAAGTTAAAGCAAACACGCGCGGTCCGCGATCAGATCAGGGACAAGATCCAGGCATGGCTGGGGGTATCTTCTACTGGTTCTTAAGTCTTCCGGCATACCTTGCTGCTCAGACAGCAGAAACAGCTTTTTCTAGAAAGAAGCAAAGAAAGCTTGGTTTCTGAACTCGCAGTCAAGGTATGCCTTCAGCCTTAAACCAGTAAAAACTTTTCAAGTCATGGATATGCTAAATGCTTTTGACGGGAGCCCCTTGTTTCTGGTAATATGACGGCTAGTTACAGGTAAATATATGAAAAAAAGAATATTGATTGTCGAGGATGAGAAGGATATCGCCCGGTTGATCCAGTACAATCTGGATAAGGCCGGCTTTATGTGCGACACGGCGGGTTCGGGCGAGGATGCTCTGGCCGCCCTGGCGCGCAAGGGGTTTGATCTTCTCCTGCTCGATGTCATGCTGCCGGGACTTGACGGGCTTGAGGTGTGCCGCCGTATCCGGCAGGACGCGCGTCTGGCAGCCCTTCCGGTCATCATGCTGACAGCCAAAGGCGAAGAAGTGGATCGTATTGTCGGCCTTGAATTGGGGGCTGAGGATTATATTGTCAAGCCGTTCAGCCCGCGCGAACTCGTGCTGCGTGTCAAGGCTGTCCTCCGGCGGCAGGCGTCTGTGGGAAACGCGGATGTGCTGCGCTCCGGGGAGTTGATACTGGACAAGGCGCGGCACAAGGTTACGGTGGAGGGGCGTGAGATCGTGCTCACGGCCATGGAGTTTAGATTTTTGGCGCTTTTGATGGGGCGGCCGGGCCGTATCCAGTCCCGGGAGGTCCTGTTGAATGATGTCTGGGGCATTGACGCGGATGTCTATACACGCACGGTGGATACCCATGTCCGCCGCCTGCGTTCCAAACTGGGGACTGCCGGAGCCATGATCGAAACGGTCATTGGCGCAGGCTACCGTTTCAGGCAGGATGATGAAAATTAATCTCCACTGGAAGCTCACGGCATTCTTCTGTTCGGCGGTCATGGCCGGACTTCTTTTGGGGTATTTCTACCTTTCTTCCCATCTCACAGCGTATCTTGAACGCGATCTGCACGCGGACATGAAACACCAGATAGCCCTCACCCGGGATTTCCTTGAAACGCATATCAGCGACCGCATGGGCTTGCCCGATGCGCAGGCCATCGCGCACCGCATGGGCCGGGAACTCGGCCTGCGTGTGACCATTGTGGCTGTTGATGGAAAGGTGCTGGGGGATTCTGACCTGGATGATGCGGCGCTCAAGGCGGTGGAAAATCACGCCGGGCGTCTGGAGATCAAAAAGGCCCTGGACACAGGCTGGGGCGTAAGCAAGCGTTATAGCTATACTTTAAAGAAGTATCTGGTGTATGTGGCGGCGCCTTTTAGCAGCGGGCATATGGCCGGTGTCATCCGCCTGGCCATGCCGCTGGCGGATGTTGAAGTCTTTGAGGCTGGCCCGGTCAAGATCGCGGCGGCCGCCCTTTTGCTTGTTTTTATCCTCAGCCTGGGGTTCACGCTTTTGGTGGCTGTGATCGTTTCGAGGCCCTTGCGGGAGATGTCGGTCGTTGCCCGTGCCATGGCCGCCGGTGATTTTTCCCGCAAGCCGTCCATCCGTTCTCGCGATGAACTGGGCGATCTGGCCCGGGCGCTCACGCATATGTCCGAGGAGGTGCGCGACAAATTGAGGACCATTGCGCGGGAAGGGGCCAGGCTGGATGCGGTCCTGGAGAGCATGTCGGAAGGGCTGATGGTGGTGGATGAAAAAGGGGCGATTCTTCTGATGAACGCTTCCCTGCGTAAATTCTTCCTGATCTCGGGTAAGGTTGACGGACGCCAGGTTGCCGAGATTATCCGTAACAGTGCGGTTGTTGATATGGTGACCCGCCTGGTATCGGGCGGGGAGCGTCTGGTCAGCCGCGAGGTATTGGCAGGACTTCCGGAAGAGAAAGTGTTCAGGGTCAATGCGGTTCAGGTCAGGGTGGCAGACAAGCTTGAAGGCGCGGTGCTGGTGTTCCACGATATCAGCGAACTGCGCCGTCTTGAAAAAGTCCGGCAGGATTTTGTGGCCAACGTGTCGCACGAATTGCGCACGCCGGTGGCCAGCATTAAAGGCTATGCGGAAACCCTCTTAAGCGGGGCCATGGATGATCCCCAGGCCCTGAAAGAATTCCTGGGGACCATCCATCACAACAGCGACCGGCTGGTCAACCTGATCAATGATTTGCTTGATTTGGCCAGGATAGAGTCCGGCAAGATGAAAATGACGCTGTTGCCCATGGATGCCGTGTTGGTGGTGCGCAAGTGCCTGGATATATTGGAGAATGCTATAGAAGCCAAGCGTTTGTCCGTTACACTGGATTTCCTGGGTATTTTGCCCAAGGTTTTGGCGGATGAGGCGCGGCTTTCCCAGGTATTTTTGAACCTGCTCGACAATGCCGTGAAATACACGCCTGAGGGTGGGCGGGTTGTCATCAAGGCGATCCCGGGAGAAAAAAATATCCGTTTTGAAGTATCGGATTCCGGCATCGGTATTCCTGAGGAAGACCTGCCGCGGATCTTTGAGCGTTTTTACCGCGTGGACAAGGCCCGAGCCCGCGATGTGGGCGGCACCGGTCTTGGCCTTTCCATTGTCAAACATATCGTTGCGGCCCATGGCGGCGACGTGGCGGTCCATTCCAAGGTAGGCCAGGGCACGACCTTCAGTTTTACCCTTCCATCATCAGCTGATTTCTTCTGAAGAAGGAATCCCTTGATAGTAAATCTTTAGTGAGTCGAGAGGATTTCCTTAATTGATACCCGCTCTCTCTGTGGGGCGGGCATGGGTGGGGGGTTTTAAATGGCCCTCGATGTGCTGATACACACCATCCAGGTTGCTAAGCACTTCATTATTCTAAAAGCGTATCACTTTAAATGCTTGCGCCTTTAACCATTTATCTCGCAGAGCATCTTTCCGGTTCTGATTGTGTTGTCCGCCGCTAAACATGTTCGGAAATCCTCTCGATTATCTGAACATTTACTAGGAGCGCAATTCATTGCGCCCTTTAACGCGAACCTATTCATTGACGAATACAGAAGAATATACTATATTCTTCTAAGAAGGAGAATATTTATGTCCAAGACAGTTACTATTAGACTTTCCGATGAAGATTACCGGGTGATTTCAAGTGTCGCCGAGCACGAAAGGCGGCCGATCTCGAATTTCATCACGCACAGGGTCATGGCAGCGATCGCCGATATGAACACTGTTGATGATGCAGAGATGAAGGAGATATTATCTGACGAGAAGGTCATGCATAGCATCGACCGTGGCCAAAAGCAGTTTGTTCAGGGGAAGGGCCGCTTCGTTGTTTAATTTTAAGATCTTCGAAACACAGGATTATCTCGACCATCTTGAAGCGCTCTTGGAGAAGAAGCAAGAAGCGTTTAATAAGAAGCTTCAGGATTATGTTTACCCTCAGCTCAGAAATCAGCCGTATTTCCGAAAGAACATTAAGAAGTTGAAGGCCTGTTCGCATCCGATGTGGCGGTATCGAGTCGGAGATATCCGCCTTTTTTACCAGGTTGACTCCTGCGGAAACGTTGTCCTCATGACAGTGGCCATGTTGCGTAAAGATTCCTACCGTAGTTCTTAATTTAAATATGCCAGCAATCTATCTTTCGCCGCACCAGCGGCTTTATGTTGAGGGGGACGGCCTGGATCCGGACCTGGAGGCGGCTTTTGCCAGGGGGGCCGGGCACGGGTTGTTGTGCCTTGACGCGGCCAGCGGCGGGTTCAGCGAGGAGCCGGCATTTGCTTTCTGGAAGGATTTTGTCCGACTGTACCTGTCGTTATTTACGGCCGTTCCTGATCTGGACAGCCGCGATCTTTCAAGAAATCCTGTGGGCATTGCTATGCCTGCCGATGACCTGAGCCGGATGCTTTTGACGCTCCCTCCGATGAAAGGGGCGGAGTATGCCGATGAGGCTTGTTTGCGAGGCTTGTGGGGCGGGATCGAAGAGGCCCTTGGCCGCGAGATCCTGGAGTCCGGGAAGACGGCAGGGCTTTATTTTGCCGCCCGCCATTCGCATTGGAGCTTGCTGGGGCGGGTGTGTTTTCATCTGGCGGAAAACAAGAAATCCCAAAGCCAGCCGTTTGCTTTCTTGGCGACCTACGCGCACGCGGTGGGCCATCATGGCCGGGTGCAGCACATTCTTTTGGGAAAAGCCCTGGAGGAATACGGTGGCGCGGGCAATAGAAATTTGCTGTTGCGACTACTGGCGCCTGTTTACAAGGCGTCGGAAAAGAGTGCCTATCTTAAAACCATTGTTGATTCGGGCGATATTTACCGCCCCTTGGCATGGACCCCGCAGGAAACTTACCGTTTCTTAAAAGACATCCCTTTTTTTACCGAGTCGGGTATTTTTGTCAAGGTTCCCGACTGGTGGAAGCCCAAACAGCCGCGGCGCCCGCAGGTGGCTGTGCGTATCGGCGAGAAGGATCCCGGAGTGATGGGCCTGGACACCTTGCTTGATTTCAGGTTGTCGGTGATGCTCGATGAGCAGGAGCTGGATGAAGGTGAAGTGCGAGATCTTGTGGCGCACAGTGAACAGCTGGTATTCTTCAGAGGGCAATGGGTCGAGATCAACAGGGATAAGCTTGGCGAAGTCCTGGCGCAATGGAAATCGGTGGCTAAATCAGCCAAGGTGGGTGATGTGACGTTTGCCGAGGGGATGCGCTGGCTGGCGGGCCTGGGGCGCGCTGGAACCGGTATGGACAGGACGGATATCCAGGCGTATACCCGGGTGATCTCGGGCCAGTGGCTCACCAAGGTGCTTGACATGATGCGCGCACCTGGCGAGGATGCGCGCGTGGATGCCGCGCTTAAAACAAAATTAAAGGCTTCCTTGCGGCCGTATCAGCGGCAGGGTGTCGCGTGGCTGAATACGGTCAATCGGATGGGGCTTGGGGCGGTGCTTGCTGATGACATGGGGCTTGGGAAAACAATCCAGGTGCTGGCTTTGCTCCTGTTGAGGCAGGGCGAAGGCAAGAAAAACCATTCCTTGTTGATCGTGCCGGTGTCGCTCATGGGCAACTGGCTGGCGGAGATCCGCCGGTTCGCGCCTTCGTTGACGGTATGGACAGCGCACACCGCTGGTGATGGCCTGGATGCGCCCCCGAATGATGTTGATCTTGTGATCACAACGTATGGTTCAACTGGAAGGCTGGCATGGATAACTTCCCGGGGGTGGGATATTGTGATCGCCGATGAGGCCCAGGCGATCAAGAATCCCGCCGCCAAACAGACCAAGGCGCTGAAGGCCATCAGGAGTTCCCATCGTCTGGCCTTGACCGGGACGCCGGTGGAGAATCACCTGTCGGATCTGTGGTCTTTGTTTGATTTTGTCGCGCCGGGCCTCTTGGGGTCCATGAAGGAGTTTGATACGTTTCTCAGGCGGACGCCTGTCTCCGGTGGCAGCCCTTATGCCGCACTGCGGTCGCTGGTGCGGCCATATATTCTGCGGCGGTTGAAGACCGACAGGAGTGTTATTGCTGATCTTCCGGACAAGACAGAGGCCAAGGCTTATTGCGCGCTTTCCAAAGGGCAGATGGCGCTTTACCAGAAGTCTGTGGAAGCGCTGACCAAAGATATTGCCGCGGCGGAAGGGATTAAGCGGCGCGGGATTATTTTATCGTATTTGATGCGATTCAAACAGATATGTAATCATCCCTCGCATTTTGTCAAGGACGGGATTTTTGCCGCCGGCGACAGCGGGAAATTCCTGAGGCTCAAAGAGATCTGTGACGTGATCGCGGAAAAACAGGAGAAGGTGCTTGTGTTTTCCCAGTTCAAGGAAATGATGCTGCCGCTGGCTGATTTCCTTGGAACCGTATTTGGGAAACCGGGGCTTGTTCTTGACGGGGATACACCGGTCAAGCGGCGTGCGGCGATGGTGGCGGCGTTTCAGGAAGATGATGGCCCGCCGTTCTTTGTGTTGTCCCTGAAAGCCGGTGGTACAGGGCTTAACCTGACCGCGGCAGCACATGTTATTCATTTTGACCGCTGGTGGAACCCGGCGGTGGAAAACCAGGCCACGGACCGGGCGTACCGTATCGGCCAGAAACGCAATGTCCTTGTGCACAAGTTTATTTGCAAAGGGACACTGGAAGAGAAGATCGATGCCATGATAGAGTCAAAGAAGTCGATGTCGCGCGAGATCCTTGAAGGCGCTGACACGGCGATCCTGACGGAATTGTCCAATGAGGACCTGATCAAGATCGTTTCGCTCGATATTAAATCCGCGGAGAATGCCGCGTAAACGGGGAGTGGTTATGTACAGATACTGGAAGCCTTATGTTTCGGTTGCCAGACGGCGGTCGCAAGCGGTCAAAGCGACAGCGAAGATGGTGAAGAAGGGCGCTAAAATGACGCCGATCCAGATCAACGGACGGGCGATCGCTCAAACGTTCTGGGGGAAAGCCTGGTGTGTGCATCTGGAGTCTTTCAGTGATTATGACAACCGCCTCCCGCGCGGGCGCACCTATATTCGCAACGGCTCTGTGATCCATCTGGCCGTCAGCAATGCGAAAGTCGAGGCACTGGTCCAGGGTTCGAGCCTTTACAAGGTCAAGGTTGATGTTGAGGCCATCGCAGAGGGGCACTGGAAGCGGATCGTCAGTTCCTGTTCGGGCGAGATAGGTTCTGTGATCGAACTGCTGCAGGGGAAGTTGTCGGCGGGTGTGATGAAGATCATTGTCGATCGGCACAAGGGGCTTTTCCCGGAGCCTAAAGAAATATCTTTTTCATGCTCTTGTCCCGATTGGGCCGGGATGTGCAAACATGTGGCCGCTGTTTTGTATGGTCTAGGGCATCGCCTTGACCAGGAACCGGAGCTTCTTTTCAAGCTTCGGGGTGTTAATCATCTGGATTTGATCAGCAGTGCCGCCATTAAATTACCCACAGCGAAATCCCGACGTTCCAAAGGGGTGTCTTCCGGGGATCTGGCTGAAGTGTTTGGTATCGATATCGCCGACACTGGTGTCAGGCCTCCCTCTGTTAAGAAGTCAAAGCCTCCTGAGCGGCGGTCAAAGGTTGTCCGCAAGAAGCGGGCATAGCAATAGGAAGGGGCGTGATGAATCACGCCCGTGCAGCCCCAGTACAACAATGCTGATCCAGCGCAAGAGACCCCGGACCTCGCTATCGATTAAGATTGGGTGAGGAGCAGGTGTTCTAAAGTACTAATATTAAGGATAATCCATATGATACTATTATTATCCTCTTTTATTATTCAATGATGCCAGCGAAAAGACGGGTGGTATTGATCTGAGTGCCAAGAACATGGGTTTGGATGTCGCCATGGATCCCCGTCCGGCCGAAATGCCTGGCGGGGGCTTTCTATTTCTGAACTTTTCCAGAATCAAGCGTCATTTTGACATTATCTGACATTATGGGTCGATAGTTAACAACGATTTCACATGGACGTCACTTCCCGGTCATACGCCAAGGATATACTCTGGCAGGCATCATTCATTGGCCTGAAAGGTATCCATGCATCAATTTCTGCGTCAGGGGAGTTTGCGTCATCTCAAGCAACGGGCATGGTTTCGCCTGTTGTGTCTTACTGTGTTGGTTACTTATTGCATTGATTTGGTCGGTATGGACCTGCTTCGGACCCGTGAGGCGTATGCGCAAAGCGTGGTTGTGGCTCCCGTGCCAGGTGTGTTGCTGCCTTCTTCCGCTCCCGGATCCAGTCCGCTTCTTAAGGCCATATCCCTTGACCCGGCGGATCCGTTCAAGATCAATTTTCTCGTTGATGCCGGTGATCACGCGCGTGTCGATGAGAAGGAATCCAGCCGGCTTATAAAGTATTTTCTTACCTGTCTGACTATTCCTGAGAAAGATCTTTGGGTTAATTTGTCTCCCTCCGAACCCGGCCGTATTGTGGATAAGAGGTTAGGTGCCACTACGGTGGGCGCGGATATGCTCAGAGAAGATTATCTGCTTAAACAATTGGCCGCGTCCATGACATTCCCCGACCGAGAGCCAGGCAAGGCATTCTGGAAACAGGTGTATGTCAGGATCAAGAAAAAATATGGTGATCTTGACCTTCCGGTGGACACCTTCAGCAAGGTATGGGTGGTGCCGGCAAAAGCTGTTGTGTACGAACAGGCAGGCAAGGCGTTTATTGCTGAAAGCCGGTTGAAGGTCATGCTGGATGAAGATTATCTGACCAACAAGAGCCATGTGACGCCTGATCAGGCACACCGTGATGATGCCGGCAAGGCCGATGATGTGTACCGGACGATCGCGCGCGAGATCATTATTCCGGAACTTGAGCGGGAAGTGAACGACGGCCAGTATTTTGCCCCGCTGCGCCAGATCTTCAGTGCGCTGATCCTGGCGATATGGTTTAAACGGAAATTGCGCCACAATATCATGAACCGGGTATATGCCGATCAAAAGAAAACATCCGGTATCCAGACGGATGACAGGCAGGTGAGCCAGAAGGTCTATGCCCAGTATATGCTCGCGCTCAAGAAGGGGGTTTATGATGTGATCCGTGAGGATTATGACACGGATCAACAGGAGACCGTTGCACGCCATTATTTCTCCGGAGGATTTTCTTTTGAGAAAGCCGCCGGGAAGATTGATTTTGCCCAACTGTCTTCTTCGCGGGTTGACCGTTTGAAGTTACTCAAGGAAATCGGCAGTAATCTTGTCACGCTGGGTGTTTCGTTTATCCCCAGAGGGATGCCCAAAAAGATGCTTCTGGCGTTGGCCATGGTTTCTCTTTCTTCTTCCGTTGTCCCTGCACCAGGGTTAGCTCCCAGGCAAGCCGTTGTCGCGCCTAAAGCCGTAGTTGTCAGCACAATACCCAGAGCAACACCACCACCGGTTATTGCAACAACAACGCCGGAGGCTGTTTCCGAGGCTATCATCAAAAGGGGCGACAAGATACCGGAAGCGGATCAGAAGTATCTTACTTATATGAAGGAAATGCTCACATTGAAGGATGTCCAGGATCTTCATGGAACGGTCAACGCGTCGCTGCACATGACGTATGCGTTTGATATGACGCCGATAGAAAATAATTGGGACGCTATTTTCACGGCATCCACCATGGGCTGGCGGCAGGAAGTTGTGGTGATGACAGTCCAACAGAAGCTGGGGATTACAGCAGACGGCATCATGGGCCCAGAGACGCGTCGTGCGTTGAACGCTAAAATAGGGACGAAGGCAGCAGCTCCTGCTGGATCAGTATCTTCCCAGGTGTCGTTGCCGCAGGCCTCTAGAGGATTTTCTGTTGTGTCTGATAAAGCACCTTTTTCGATAGAGCCGGTCTCTCTGACCGCACCGAGCGGAGGTGTGGTGAATGGGTTTGATGTGCATAAGACAAAATATCGTAAGGGAGAGCCTATTCTTAAGGTATTGGATCCTGGCCTTGCGCAACAAATAGCTGCGTTAAAAGGGCAATTAAGTCCACTGCAGCAGCGGCTCAAGCGATTAAAGGCGTTGCAAGCGGCGCATCCGGGGGCCATTACAGACATTGAGATCACAACAGCGGGTCTTGAGGTTCAAAATATCTCGCAGCAGTTGGCGCCGTTGATCCAGATCGAACAGGCAGGAGTTCTCAGGGCGCCTTATGATTTTCTTATCAAAGAGATCCGTGTGGGTAATGGACAAACGGTGTCCTCCAAGACAGTTTTGCTCGATTATCTTTCCGGGCAAATGCCAAGCTTTACGCTCAGGATGACTCGGGAAGAATCCCAAAACCTGGATCATAAGCGCATCACCATTGACGGCCAGCCTGTCACCTCGAACCCCAAGCTGGATATCCGCATTGATCCCTTGAAGCCTAGCGAGGCGCTTGTTACATTCGTTGTGACGACAGCGTTGGATATTCAGGCCGGGAGTGTGCATCAGGTGAAGGTGGAGGTGCCGGCTTCTGTGGCGGATGACGGACTTGCGCTGGTGAAGGGAGTGGCTCATACAACCGCCAAAGTCGGATCATCCCCGGAGATACCGGTTGTTACTCTTGGAGCAGGTCCTGTCAACATCCTTGTCAGGCCCGGGCAAGAGGTTTTTCAGGGGCAGGTGGCGGCTATTCAACCTGGGGCCGCACAAGCCTGGCATGCGACCAAACTTTTGTATGACCAGGTGGATGTTCAGCTCAAGGAGAGGACTTCCGGCAATGGGGTCTATTTTACAACCACTCAAACGATGCCGCTGGAAACAAGAAGGGCTTCCTTGAAGGCGCAATTGCAGGCACAAGGTGAGGCTGTTGGCCGTTCTTTCATTAAAGCGCCTTGCAACGGTACGGTGACGACGGTGTCGTTATCAGGCGCTTTTACGCCGGGGAGCGAAATCTTCCGTTTAAATGGCCCTGTCCGTATCGGTGATCTGAATGATCCCAAAGGGGCGATCTTTGTGTCGGGCCTATTGGATATCAAGAACGGTGATCCTGTCCTTGTGCGGACAGGATCGGGAAGGAATATCCCTGCCAGGATCACGAATATCAATAAGATGCCTGTAAGCCCGGGCATGGATCTTCAGGGCCTTCAGTCCCTTGAGGTGACGGCTATGGATCCGGATCATTATTTAGGCCTTAATATGCGGGTCACGGTCATTGTGCTCACAGATGCCGAGAAATTACTTGTTGCGAAGAAGTTGGTGCCAGCCATGAAAGGGCAGCCCAGCCAGCGCACGGTCGCCGCGATGACGCCGGTGCCAGGATCAGAGCCACCCAGGAAAAAGACCGTTCCGATGCCGGAACCTGTAGACCTTGTTGGGCCGATTCAGACGGCCGCTTTATCGCCTGCCGCGATGGCCTCCGTCCCGCCAGCAGCGCCCCAGGTTCCATCGGTTTCAAACATGGCATTCTTTCAGAATATGCCTGTAGAATTTACTCCATCAACGGAGCAGGAAGTCGAGATCGGCAAAGTGGGACGTAATATTGAGGCATTGAAGAAGCTGGTGGGTGACCTCCAGGACGCCAGTCGCGTGCTTGCGGCCAGAGAGGCGGTAGCGCTTGCGCTTACGTCCGAAAAGGATGGGTTGAATCTGAAGATCCAGCATGTCGGTCAACGGCTTGCTGATGCAGAGGATCATAAGCGCCTTCTCATGGATAATATGGGTCAGACTGATGTTGAAAAGAAAGATTCACGTTTCCACTGGGATGGCCAGTTCCCCCGTTTTTACACCGACAAGAAAGGCGCCTTTGATCCTCCATCCTCGTATTTAAATTGGAATATGTCCTTTGCTGAAAGGAGGGCGGTCAATGACATGAAGGCTTTGAGCGTGCTCATCAGACAGCAGAACAGTACATGTGATTCCAATCGTCGGGCTTTGGAGGAACAAAGCCGGATTTTACGGAAGGATCAACTGGTTGATCTGCGCGAGAAAGTGACGGATAGCGTCCTTAGATTGAACGAGCTCAAGGCGCAATATTTTAAGGCATGCTTGTTGGTTAGAGGGCACCTTTGGGACAGTAATAACTGGGGGGCCCCCCGCGTGCCGGCAGAGGCGGGACAACAGGTAACGGAGCCCCGGCAACAGGCACCGGTCGTCCAGGCTGTGCTGGCCGCGGTTACAGAAGCGGTGGGTGCACCGCGACCTGCACCAGTGTATCATCCGAAAACATCAGTCAGGCATCCTGATGAAGGTATTTCGTTGGCACAGCCGCGCATGTCATCGACGGTCAAGCCGCCTGGCGACGGTTTTATGGGTACGGGAGTTGTGTCGTATGATGAAAGCCCGTTGGCGGGGGCAACAGGCGCGGACGGCGAAGTTAATCTGGCACTTTTTGTCCATGACCCCAATCCTCTGGTGCGGATGGAGGGACTGGATCTTTTCTTACAGCAAGGGCAGGGTTTGAATTTTATCGCCAATGCCCGGCAGGCTGTCCTGACGAGTCCGTTTCCTGATGTCCAGGCCAGGATATTAGGTTATATGGTCGAGAGGAAGGATGCGGGCCTGCGTTTTGTGGTGAGCGTCCTTGATGAGGCGATCAGGAAGAAGCAATGGCCTCTCGTTGAAATTGGCTTCCAGTCCCTGTCGGACATTCTGGCCCAGGACCCGGCGTTGAAGCAACATGTGTCCGATCTGAATTATGCCTCAGGAACGCCGCTGAGCTCTTTGGTTCCTGTTGCACCGGAAGGGGCGCGCAAGGTTTTGCTGACGTTCTTGTCCCGTGACGGTGGACGTTCAAAGGCCGGGATAAATTTGTTGCGTCATATGCCCTCAGATCAGCTGGATCAGATATGTCATACGCTGGAATCATCCGGGGATCCGCGTTGGGGCCAACTTAAGGGGCTTCTCTTGAGCGAGATCATGCGCCAGGAAGCTGGCCACGGGATCGAGGATATCCAACCAGGTCCTTTCCAGGAGTATTCAACCGCTTACACCTGGGCGGATCAGATGACTTTTTTCCTGTATCATTCACCGGAAGGGTTAAAACATATTAACGAGGATTTCCTCAAGGCATCACCGCACGGGGCTGATCCGCAAGGATATCTCCCTCAATGGTTGCGGGATAGGGCGTTAAAAGGTGTGCAAAAGCGTCTGGCATCAGCGCCTCCGTTGGCGGCGTCTTCCTTGATATATGATCTTCCTCCCGGGTTCGGGAATGCTGTCAATGCACTGGCTGATTTTAACAGCCTTCTTGTCGATGCCCGGCAAAAAGATATTTTGCAAACCCAGAATATTGAAAAGCTTGGGCGTATCTTCGCGTCGTCGACTGTGCACAGCCGCTTGGCGCTTGACAAGTTGATGAAGACACCGGCAGGCATTATTCGGGCCCTGCAGGCTTATGCCGGATCAAAAGACCCGGAAGTGCGTAAACTGATGAAAAACCACGCGGCCGATGTTCTGGCCATGAATAATGTCATTAATCCCTTGGATTGCCTTTCCATGCCGATCCGTAATATCCCGGATCCCGTTTCCATGGGGATCCTGCGCCATGCGTTGGAGCAATTGTATCAGGAGACCAACGACCCTGAGTTTTTGAATCTTCGCCTAAAGACGTTTGGCTTCATTGAACTGAGCACCGCAAAGGATCCCCGCGGGCAACACAAAGTCGGTGAGCAGATCGAGGCGGAGGCGATACGGCTGTCCTTGGCGTTGCTGGACATGATCAAGCCGTATTATGTGCCTTTGAGTTCTATTATCAGTGGCCAACATACCTACGACTCTGGCGTGCAGTCGGTTATCGATGACCTGGGCAACAGGATCAATGCGGGAGATCCCCGGGAAGTGTCGCGTTATCTGGAAGAGGTCCAAAGAAATGGCGGCGGGGACAAGAAACAATTCGCTAACGATATCAATTCCTGGGAAAAGGCGTTTGTTTCGAGGATTTCAAGGAATGATCAGGGTGTCCAGGGTATGCCTCTCTGGAATGTTGTTGCTGCGCTTGGCGCTATCGGCTTTGTCCTTAGCACCATGAAGAAGAATTTGTACAATATGTTTTTCCTGAAGTGGACAAGCATCGCAGGCCTTCGCAGAATGGTGGAGAAAGATTTAATGAAGCCTGAATATTGGATCAAGGCAGGCAAGAAGACTGACGCTAGCATGCGAAATCAGCTGTCTTTGTTTGAGGTCCGTAAGATTCCCGATGAGAAGGGCTTCTTTTATAAGGATACGGGTGATTCTTTGAAACAGTGGGCCGGGATCCTGGGTGGATGGAGCAAGCCCGGTCAGACAACACCGCAAAGTCTTATCCAGGGGTTCAATGATATCCTTAACAATGTGGCAAAGATCCTTTATCAGTTGCCGTATACTCCGCAACTCATGGGTGTCCCTGATGCACATGGGGCTTACCTTGATAGAACGTATATCAATGCCTTGAGTTTTTTTATCACGCTGACAGAGGACACGTTAACAAATCTTGACACTCTCATGCAGCCTGAAATTCTACACGCATTGAGCCCTTCTCAACGGCAGGTACTTTCCCGGGACAGGGGTATTCTGGTGGAAAAGGTGGGGTATGCTATCGAGTTTCTGGCTATCCTTGAATTGCGCGGGGTTATGGACAAATGGATCGGCGAGAAACGTGCGAATGATCACAAGCTGGAAAAGGGAGGTTTTTTCCCGTTCCTGCGAACGTTGCTTTTTCGCGGTACGGGATTGTTAGAGAAAAAATTGTTCAAGAGATTGCCAGGCCTTTTGGAAAAGGGTGAGGCGTTGATGCCAGGATTGTATCCAGCTGATACGCAGGAAGCCATGGTTTTGCGTAGTCAGGAAATATTTGACGCGATGGAAGCGAATGGAACTACTATGGGGGGGCATGTGCTGCCAGGAACATCCGACACGTTGACACAGAACAGTACGTGGCGGCAGGCACGTACAGCCATAGTGTCTCTTGCGGTCGTGGCGGGGGTTGTCTTGTCCTTCGGCAGGTCGTCTACGTTGCCCGCTATTGTGGTTGCGTTTTTGGGCCTGTTCCTTTATATGATACCGAATATCAAGCTTGCGTCATTGGGCTGGGAGACGGTCTCGCATGTTCTTATCAGGAAACTTGACGCCGCTTTGACCATGTCACTGGGGCCGGCGCCCAGGGAGAGCAATGGTGACGCTAAAGCCGTGATCATCAAGGCCGCGTTGCAGGAAGCTGATGAACGGCTTAAGGAGGCGTTGGCGGCACAAAAGCCGTACGTGGATATGGTCGTGATCGTTCCGCAAGACGGTAGCCTTGTGAACAATCTGGATACTTATGTGGCTGCCCGCCGCGGGAAGATCTTCAGGCACGATGTGCCGGTTGAAGTGATGGCGCCACAAAGGACAGGCAGTGCGAATCTCAATTTTGAGGTCATGCAGCTGGTGGAGGAGAAATTAAGGGACACTAAATTTCTGGAAGAATATCCTTACCTTAAGGACCGCGCGTTGGAGGATATACGGGTGATGGTGGTGTTGCATGGCAACAATGAGGTTCAGCATGACAAGATCCTGGATCTGGCTATTGTGAACGGGTATCGCATTTTTGCGGTGATGCCTCAAGGGCAAGGCGGGTATGTGCTCATGTACAGCCGGGACGCCTATCTTGGCCCCGTGCCTGAAGCCATCGATCAGCCGTTAAGTGTGTTTGGTCATTGGGTGGGCGAGGATGGGTTGATGACATTGGGCCTGTTGGACCTGATCAAGAAAAGAGTCCTCGAAAAACTGAATATCAAGAAGTTGAAAAAGACCGCAGGCGATGCTGATTCTTATGGCGGTTCAGTACTGAAATATCTGGGTGCTCATTTTGATTTGTCTAAAGAGCAGTTAGAGCAGTATCCCGGAGGGATCGGCATAACGGTTTTTAATCCTTCAACAGTTTCGATCCTTGCAAAGATTTTGCATCAATTGCAAAAAGATCCTGATCTTTGGGATAAGTTAAATCTGCAGATGACCCTGGATATTATCGATGTTCTCAAAATATCTTCGCAAGCCGAACGGCAAAAATATATTAACAAACGGATCACGCTTCCAGATATTGAGCAAGAATATGCCGTTAAAGATCCAGAAAGGGTGCGGCTTCTTTTGTCTGCGTTTTATGGGATGTTCAATGGGCCTTCGATTCCCTTTACTGATTTCCTTCCGCATCCCGGCGCCGCGGTGGTGAAGCATCTTAAAACAGCTGAAGATCGGGACGCCATCCTGCGCTTGTTGCAAGGCTGGCGCGATGACGCCGCCGCGCTTGTCCCTGTCCAGGCAAGTGTCCCTGTGCAAATCGATAATGGCGGGCTTGACCTTTCACGGGCGCAGGACCAGATTGAATGGCGTGGCGGTCACGCGCCTGAGGCCCCCTCATTGGATCCGGTTTATTCCGGGCATGCGGTCCAATTCCTTCAGCTTTTCCGTGGTTTTGATTTTCGCATCACAGCCTCCCAGCCGCTTGAAGATCCCAAGGTATTTTTAGGCTTTTAAATCAGTAGTTTATTTTCGTCATAGGTCAGCGCTTAAAAGTTGAGTGCGGCTTAATATTATTTGTTTTCACAAGAAATTCACTTTAAGGTCACGCGCTGTTCATATCGGGCGGGTAGACTTGTTGTTAAGAAAGGAGTGTGCGTTATGGGTACCAACAGGATGATCAAAAGCAGGTTGAACAGGTTTTTTGACGGCGGATCGATTTCAGAGTGGCATGCTGACAGGCCCGTTGATTCGTGGCCGACGGTGGCGCGGATACCACACAGTCGTTTTTGTTCCGACACGCAACGGGGTGGGGTTAATATGCAGGGAGAAGTTATGCTGAAAAAATCTGATGCTGATCTGTTGGGGGATCCTCGTGTCAGGAAGGAGATTGAGCGTTACAAGTGGGTTGAGAGCGAGAAGGCTGGTTACGATATCGGCATGGCCAGGGCGAACCGCGAATGGTTGACCTCATGTGCTGAAGCCTGGAAGAAGATGAACCAGCCACGCAAACGCGTGGTGCGCAAGGCTGCTAAAGTCAATTAGCGAGCGAGAATATCTCTATGAGGATGTCGATTTGTAAAAGTTCACACGTTTGTCACATGGATGCCATCATTTTGACAAATGTTTTCTATATTCTTGTGTAGAAAGATCCGTGTGGGTCTTTGGAAAAGCGGGATAAAAAAGGAGAATGTATGCGAAAAGGATTGTGGGCAAGTGTGGTGTTGTGGGGGGCGGCATTGTTGTGCGCTATGCCGACAGCCTATGCGGGGGAAGTGGATCTTCTTGTTCAGAAATTGGTCGAGAAAGGTGTCCTCTCGGCGAATGAGGGTCAGATCCTATTGGATGAGACCAAGCAGGATGTGGCCAAGCAAAATGCCAAGGGCACCAATGACGCGATCCCAGCCTGGGTACAGACCACGAAACTCAAGGGTGATTTTCGTTTCCGGTATCAGCATGATCATGCCAAGAGGCTGGCCACGACCAGCAATAACCCTGATACGGACCGCACCCGCATCCGTATGCGCCTGGGGTTGGAAACAAAGCCTAATGACAAGCTGCTCGTTGGCATTGGGTTGTCGACTGGCAAGGATGATTTGACCACAGAGTCTGCAGACCAGTCGCGTTCCACCAATCAAACGTTGACCGATGGGTTTTCCAAGTATGCCCTGGCGCTGGATTATGCTTTTGCCCAGTATACGCCTGTTTCGTGGGCTACACTTTATGCGGGTAAATTCAAGAGCCCCTTGTGGGAACCGGGCGACCTTATCTGGGATACGGATATCAATCCTGCGGGCGGAGCGCTTAAGCTTGATTATCAGCTGGCACCCAGCCTGGATGTATTCCTTAATACAGGTGTTTTGACCATCGCGGAAGTAACAAGCGC
This sequence comes from Candidatus Omnitrophota bacterium, assembly GCA_903836515.1. Lineage (GTDB taxonomy): Bacteria > Omnitrophota > Gorgyraeia > Zapsychrales > Fredricksoniimonadaceae > Fredricksoniimonas. Next base: position 55,230 of record CAILQW010000061.1, read on the forward strand.
GTCCACCAAGAAATGGGCGAGTCCCACCATGTATGTGGCTCAGCCGGGAGTTGTTGTTGATTTGTCCGATACGGTGAGCTTGAAGAGTGCCGTTGCTTATTACACCCACACAGGGATCAATAATAAACAGTTGTATGGTTCTGCGGGAACCAATACCAATACGACAGGAGCCTCTACCGGGTTGTTGTTGTACAAATATACAGAAGTCAATCCTTCGGCTGAGTTGAGTTTCAAGGAGCCGTTGAAGGCTTTTGGGATAGGTCTTCCGTATTTTAGTTTATTTGGGGAGTATGTGGAGAATATCGCCGTGAAAGACCGTAATACAGGGTATATGGGCGGGTTTAAGGTGGGTGCTGAAAAAATCGCGGCTTTTGGCGATTGGCAGTTTAGGTATAATTATGCCATGCTGGGCCGGGACGCCGTCCTGGACATCCTGCCTGATTCTGATCGTTACAGCGGGAAGACAGGTATGAGGTCGCATGAAGGCATGCTGGATTTCGGCCTGGGAAAGAATACCTGGCTGGGGCTTGATTATTACTATGGATGGCAGTTGCCCGGTAGTGTTCAGCCCAGCGGTGCGACTCAGACCAAGCCGGCCAGTGAGTATCAGGTTGATTGGAATATGAAGTTCTAACGCAGGTGTGCCGGGGCGGCTCTGTGGGGCCGCTCCGGCATCTTTTCCCAATGGAATCTGAAGGAGAAAATATGAAATTATTATCGAAATTTACAATGATCTTGTCGGGTCTTGTGGTGATGACGACGGCGGCATCAGCGGAAATGATCCAGATCAAAGGGTCGGATACGATCATCAACCTGGTCCAGAAAGAGGCCGAGGTTTACATGCAGGAAAATCCTGGCGTCAAGATATCTGTCACGGGTGGCGGCTCCGGGACAGGGCTTGCGGCGCTGGTGAACAAGAAATGTGCGATCGCCGATGCTTCCCGTGCGATCAATGCGAAGGAACTCGAGGCAGCTACGACCAATGGCGTCAACCCCAGCCGTATTGTGATCGCGTTCGACGCGCTGAGCATCATTGTGAATTCCGGCAATCCTGTGAAAGTATTGACTAAGGACCAGGTCGGCGCCATTTATCGTGGCGAGATCAAGAATTGGTCTGAAGTGGGTGGCAGCGACATGCCGATCAACCTGTATGGCCGCCAGTCCAATTCAGGGACGTATGGCTTTCTGCAGGAAATGGTTTTGAAAGGCAATTATTCATCCAAAATGAATACCATGAATGGCAATTCACAGATCGTGGAAGCTGTCAAAGCGGATCCGTCGGGCATCGGTTATATCGGTGTTGGTTATGCCAAACAGGCCACAGGGGTGAACATCCTTGATATTAACGTCAGTAACGGCCAGCCGGCTGTTAGTCCTGTTGACAAACCTGCTGTCATGTCCGGGAAATATCCGATCGCGCGTCCTTTGTATCAGTATGTTAATGGTAGTCCCGCTGGGACTGTCAAGGCGTTCATCCAGTTCGAGTTGAGCGCTGAAGGCCAGAAGATCGTCGAAGAAGAAGGGTTCTATGAGATCCCTGCCGAGTATAAAGAAGCCAATGCCAGGTTTGGGCTTTGAGCGTTTTTGATAATGATGCGAAAACGGGCAGGCTCGAATATCAGCCTGCCCGTTTTTTAATACAGCACATTGCTAGTCTTACGATAAGGTTCTTTGAAGAAATTGAGTGCAAAGAAGGTGCGATGTTAATATGTCGGAGAGAAATAAAGAAGCATGGGCTACGCCGCAGTTGATCCTCCTGGTGAGGGGTGGAAACAGTGGGGCAGAGCGCGTTTTATCTGGATGCAAGTTTCAATCATGGATTATTGCGGGGAATGCGGTTGATTGGGATGGTTGTGAGACGAGTTGCCAGCTTTGCCTTGATAGGACGCCATCGTAAGATAATCTGAAAGAGAAAAGTTCTCCATAGACCGATGGTGTCAAAGATGTTCAGTGGTAGTTCGTTCAATACGGCCTCCTGCGCGCAATAGTGCTTGATATGGTTTTAAATAGCAGAACATCCTGATAAAATCGGGTAGCAATAATACTGTTTCAAAATAAGAGGTTTCATGAATCGTAGGATCAAGGAAAAGATCATTGAAGGGTTCTTTTTTTTGAACGGGATCATCGTTATCGGTATCCTGGTGGGGATCTTTGTGATCCTTGTCAGGAATGCCTGGCCCGCGTTCCATGATGTCAGCATCGGGGACATGATCAGGTGGCCCAACTGGAATCCTGATGCCTATACCACCCCGACCTACGGTGTTTTGCCCATGCTTATGAGTACGCTCATGGTGACGCTGGGGTCACTGGCGGTGGCGGTTCCTGTCGGGATCGGCGCGGCCGCGTACCTTTCGGATGTCGCCAGCCCCCGCGTGCGTGAGATCGCCAAGCCTGTTGTCGAGATACTGGCCGGTATCCCGTCGGTTGTGCTGGGGTTCCTGGGGATTGTCCTGGTGGGTCCTATGATCTGCAAATTAACGGGAAGATACAATGGCCTCAATGCGGTTAACGGCTCGATCCTTCTGGCCGTGATGGCCTTGCCCACCATCATCAGCCTATCCGAGGACGCTTTGGGCAGTGTCCCGCGTTCTTATGAGGAAGCTTCCCTGGCTTTGGGTGCCAATAAATGGCAGACCGTGATCAACGTCAAGATCCCGGCCGCGGCATCGGGGATCCTGGCCGCGTGCATGCTGGGCATGGGGCGGGCTATTGGCGAGACCATGACTGTCCTGATGGCGACGGGGAATGCCGCCGAGTTCCCGGGGAGTTTTCTGGGGCCGGTTAAGACCATGACCGCCACCATTGCGATCGAACTTGGCGAGGTCGCCTATCACACGACCCATTATTACATGCTCTTCGTGGTCGGGTTGATGCTCTTCATTATCACGTTCTTTATCAACCTTGCTGCGGATGTTTTCTTTCACAAGCATACGAGGGCGCACTGATGAAGGCCGGCTCGTTGCGTGTCATCGAATGGTTGGGGTTCATGGCCTTGCGGGCTTGCATGTGTTTCGTGGTGCTCATTCTTGTTGTTGTTTTTTACGATATTATCACTAAGGGAATCGGGATCATATCCTGGGAATTCCTGACACAGCCGCCTTTGGACGGGATGACCAAGGGCGGTATTTTTCCGGCGATCATCGGGACACTTTTTGTCACGATCATCGCAGGCCTTCTGGCTGTTCCGCTGGGCATGGGTTGCGCGATCCATCTTAACGAATATGCCCGTGATAACGGCCTGACGCGGTTCATCCGCATGGCCATTCGCAACCTTTCCGGCGTGCCGTCGATCGTTTACGGGCTTTTCGGGGTGGCGTTGTTCGTCGAAGCGGCCCATTTTGGCACATCTATTTTGGCTGCGGGATGCACGCTGGGATTGATGACACTGCCGGTCACGATCACAGCGAGTGAAGAGGCGTTAAAGACAGTACCGCGTGCTTACCGTGAAGGGGCGCTGGCGCTGGGCGCGACCAAGTGGCAGTCGATCTGGGGCAATGTGCTGCCGTACGCGGTGCCCGGAATGCTGACGGGCGCGATTCTGGGAATATCCCGCGCGGCGGGAGAGACAGCGCCGATCCTGTTCACGGGGGCGGCGTTCTTTTTGCCAGATATACCAAATTCGCTGTTTAGTCAGTTCATGGCCTTGCCGTATCATTTGTATATCATGTCCACCCAGCATCATAATATCGTGCTGGTGAGGCCCATCGCCTATGGTACGGCGCTGGTCCTGATCGTCCTGGTCTTTACGTTGAATTTGGCGGCGGTAATGTTGCGTTATCATTTGAGAAAAAAAGGGATCGCTCATGGACAATAAGATCAGGATGAAAGCCAGGGATGTTAATTTTTATTATGGGACAGCGCAGATCCTAAACGGGATTAACCTGGATATCTTTGCCAACAATGTCACGGCGATCATTGGCCCCTCGGGCTGCGGGAAATCCACGTTCATACGCCTCTTGAATCGCATGCACGAACTTGTGCCCAATGCCAGGCTGGAGGGAAGCATCACGCTGGACGGATCTGATATTATGGCGGATGCGGTTGATCCTGTGGAGATCCGGCGGAAAGTGGGGATGGTCTTTCAGAAACCCAACCCCTTCCCCAAAAGTATTTTCGAGAACATTGCTTACGGGCTTGAGATCAACGGGACCAGGAACAAGCAGTTCATCGAGGACAAGGTCGTGGAATCGCTCAAGAAGGCGGTGCTCTGGCACGAGGTTGAAAAGAGGCTGCATGACAGCGCCCTGCGACTGTCGGGCGGGCAGCAGCAGCGGCTGTGCATTGCCCGTTGCCTGGCCATTGAGCCGGAGGTGATCCTTTTTGACGAGCCGTGTGCTTCGCTGGATCCTATATCGACCCACAAGGTTGAGGAACTGATCCTGGAATTAAAGAAGGTTTATACCATTGTGATCGTGACGCATAACATGCAGCAGGCTGCGCGTGTTTCCGACCATACGGGTTTCTTTTACATGGGCAAGCTGGTGGAGTTCGGGCGCACCGAGGACATCTTCACCCGTCCCCGGGAGAAGCGCACCGAGGACTACATCACGGGTCGATTTGGTTAAAGTTTCTGTATTACATGTAGGGGCGGGTCTTAGACCCGCCCTATTGTTCCAATTAGACATTAATTTCAATGCAAGGAGAACGAAGATGGGACGGCATTTCCGTGAGGAGCTGGAACAACTTAACAGTGATCTTTTGAAAATGGATGCGCTGGCGGAAGAAGCGGTGGCCAAGGCGGTGGCGGCGCTCCGTGACCGCGATCCTGTGGCCGCACGGGCCGTGATCGACAATGACAGCCGTGTGGATGAGCTTGAGCTTGTGATCGACGAGCGGTGCCTGGACCTTATTGCCCGGTACCAGCCCATGGCCAGCGACCTTCGGTTCATCACCACAGGGATGCGCCTGAATGGGGAGCTGGAGCGTATTGCGGATATTGCGGTCGATATTGCCGAACGGGTTATTGTGATGGCCAGGGATCCGTTTGTAAAGCCGCTGGTGGATATCCCGCGCCTGACGGCCGTGGCCCAGAAAATGGTCAAGATGGCCATTGATGCTTTTATCGCGCGTGACAGCGAGATCGCCAAGCAGGTGTTATTTCTGGATCCCGAAGCCGATAGCTTGCGGGATGCCATTCATAAGGAGCTCGTCGAAGAGCACATGATGAAGGATCCGGCTACGGCGGAGCGTGCGGTCCAGCTTCTGTTGATCGCCCGGTTTCTGGAGCGTGTTTGTGATCACGCCACGTATATTGCCGAAGACGTGATCTATATGATCAAGGCCGAAGTCGTCAAGCACCATCCGGAACGGCTCTGATGGGACGGGTCTGGTTTATCATCGTAGTGGCTGTTGTCATGGCTGTGGTGTTGGCAGGTGTTTATGGATACCGTTTTTGTCAAGAGCAGCGCCTGACCCGGGAGGATGCATTCCTCAGGATTGAGAAACAGCGTATGGCTCTCGAATTTCTTCAGAAGGATGTGGAAGGGTTCCATGGGCAGTTCAATGACGCTTTGGCCGCACAGGATAAGAGGCTTATTTCCATTGAATCTGAAACGCGTGAGGTCAGGGATCTGTTGCCGCAGATGAAGGAGAGTATCGAAAAGATCAAGGCTGTGATCGCGCAGAGCCAGGCGCAAGCCTTTGCCATCAAGGAAGACGCCAAACAATGGCAAAAGGATTATGTATCTGTTCTGCTGGAGCTCGATGGACGCTTGAATGCCGCTGATACCAGGTTCAAAGCTTTCCAGGAAAGGTTACCTGAAGGGGCTTTGGAAAAGCTGCGGCAAGAAATGGAATCTTTAAAGGACAGTATCAAGAAGACAGATGCACAGCCCCAGCCACAGGAATCAGAGAAGAAACCTTCATTAGACGCCGCATTCTCGTCCTTGCCCCGTTATTATCCCTGATCACACGGCTTCCCAGCCTCCGTTGACGTGTACCCACGTATATAGCAATTTTAATAAATATATTTTATCCCGCATTTTGCAATAGGCACAGAGGAACGCGGGATAACCCCGGCTTTTCTGGACGAGAAAAGATATGGAAGCCGACGATTTTGCATCCGCATCATTTTGTGCGCAGGGACACGTCGATAAAATTGGCGCAATGCC
>CAILQW010000062.1 GCA_903836515.1 Candidatus Omnitrophota bacterium
AAGGCTTCTTTGACGTGTCCATGTGTTAATTGTTGTTCGCTCTTCATCTGATAACAAGATTGGCTTGGCGTGTTTGCTCATGAGATACATCATACATGAAAATCTGAATAAGTCAAGTTATTTATGGGACACTACACTAGATTCAAGCCCTCCCAACCATGTAAAATGCATGGCCTGCTCATCCTGAAAAGAAATCTTCCCATTCTTAAAAGCCGCTGTTTTCTTGATAGCCCCCACCAGTTGCCGATATCCTTCACTTGACTCCAAGACATGTGACGGGATCTCATGAACTAAAGAAATCCTTGTCCCTTTCGCCTTGTCCTGTGCGATGGCAGACTGATACTGCGGATCACTGAGCAAAGAATGACCCGGATTGATATGCCGAAGAAACCGAGCCACATAGGGCGGATGATCAACTTTCATCTGGGAAACAGAGATGCCTTGCTCAACATATTTAAGATCATCGTCCCTGGCATAAACCACGACTTTCTTTACCTCATTGGTCTTTCCCCGCGATTCAATCATATCTTCCAAGTCTCTTTTCAACACAGCCGCTTCTTGATCTGAAGTCAAAGATAGAAATATCGTCGGCGCATCAGCAAGGCTGGGTACTATCACCATGGCGCCCGCTTCCTGGAGCATCTTCTCCGTCGATGTCCCAAAGGGAACACCGAAACTCGACGTCGGCACCCCCAGAAAAGCCGCTCCCTGGGCAGCACGCATATCACTCTCCTTATCCCCGCCTAAAGCCACAAAGACTTCCTTATCACCCGCATAAGCCTTGACGGCCTCAACCACCTGACGGGTCTTGAATGTCGCCGATGAAATGCCTTTTGTATCATAATCCCAAGGTATTGCGAACACATGATCGAACTTGTCCGCAATGCCGAGATATGCAGTTTTTTTCTGAACTTGAAACTCGGATGAATGACTCAACAAAAAAAGATGGATCTCATACCCCTGTTCACGTAAACGCTCAACCTGCGTGAAAAATGTCCCGACCCCATCCATTAATACCGCCTCACGCGCATCAAAGTGCTCTTGAAAGAATTGCTCATATTGTTGACGCGTATTAACAGGGATAACCCCTGGCTGCTGTACGGCTTTCAACATCTCAGAAATACGTTCAGGATCCATCAAATAGTTCCGATCCCGATGCCACGCCATGCCTTCGTTCAAATCAACATCTGTCAAAACTAATTCTTTATCTAAAGGGATATTATTCTTGGCACGATAATACATTTCCCCCAGCAAGCGGAAATATTGCTCATGCCCCTTCCAGACAAAATTATCCGCGTCCATGAAAATATAGTTTGCAGCTTCCTTACTGAAAGAGCGGGTGACTTTGATTTCGTTATCATTATCGCCATGCACAACGGCATACGCTTCTTCTGTAGAATTTGTTCGGAGGAATGTCAGCGAGTTCATCGCGTCAATGCCTGCGAACAATTCTAACGGCACCGCAAAACCTTTTTTCTCCTTAACGACCCCATCGCCGTATTCATTCTCAATGAGAATATTTGCCCCTGGCTTTATTTCAGCAGGATTGATCAAATAATAACCGGCTGTTTCACCCTTGCCAGATTCCCGCTGACTCCATGCCTTCAACTTCCTATCATAGTCAGCTTTGAACAAAGATCTTTTTTCTGTATCACTCTTCTTTTTATTAGTCAGAATCACATCCGTTTCTGCTTGTGTGGCTTTATACCTGTAAAGGAAACAAACCTCTGGCGGTGCATCTACAGCTAAATTAGCCTCAACGACTTTAACCAATTCAAGATTAGTAGAATTAAATTGATGGGCTTGCGGGAAATCTAATTCATCCCTCATTTCAGCTAAAACATTATCCTCCGGTGTCATGGAAAATTGACCATACCCTCCGGGTAACGTCGGAGAACCAGGTTGACGCTTATGGGCAGCACGCAAAAGAAGGACATATTTGCCATTCGTAAGTTCAACAACCCCCGCAACGGACATAAACGGTAATTTTAAATTATCAAGCAAAGCCCGATCCAATCCACCAACAACAAAAGTGTTACTTCCCTCCTGCTTCATAACCGCTACGCGCTCGCCATACAAAGGCTTTTCCATCAAGAAATCGTCTACAAAATCCCCCACAACCTTGGGCGTAGATAACTTCCCAAGAATTTCCGGAAAAATATTCCGTAATGCCACAAGGTCATTAACAGCCTGAACTTTAGCGTCAACAGGTATACGCCGGATCTTTTCCGAGGCATCTTTTGACGTGCCTTGGGCATTTTCAACCTGCAGCTTTCCATCCGTCCGCATCAACAAAGGTTGCTTGAACGTCACCCCCTTGGATGACGACGCCTCCGTAAGCGCCTCAATCCCAAGCTTAAATCCTCCTGAAAAATACTTTCGCGGCATACTCTCACGCGTCACAGGATCATATTCTTCCCTGATAAAATTATAGGCACCTTTCCTGAATGCCTCAACATAACGATTCCATATCTTTTCTTTCTCATTCTTGTCCGTGATATCAATGCCCAGGATTTTATTTTGATCGATGTACCCCTGCCCCATAACACTGGCTTTCACCTTGCGCTTGTACCATGCGGCGAGGATCAAAGAATTGTACACCTGACGAAGAACAATGAAATTCTTGCCCTCGTTGACTTCTTTTTCAAGGATGGGGATAATGATCTCACGGAGAATTTGTTTAGGGATATCATTCCGGGAGGACACAAGGTCCTCCCCTACGCGCAAAAGAGTATCACCGTGTGTTGTAGGGGCGGACCTCGTGTCCGCCCGTGCTATTGCCAAGTAATCAGCTTCGAGCATGACTTTTAATGTGGCATCCACGACAACGGCGGCGTCTTTATTTTCGTAGACCGAAGCTTTGGCGGGAGTGATCCAGACTTTATTAAAAGTATCGATGGGAATATCCGTTGTGCCATAACGCTTGAAAGACTCGGCGTAAACTTTATCCCAAAATTCTTTCCCAACCTTGGTGTTGGGGTCAATGACAGAGGCCGTGATCTGCTTGAGAATATAATCCTGCGCCAGAAGGTCGCGCCCCATTTCAGTCTGGCCAAAAGCCTCCGGAATAATACGGTCTTTTTCATAGGGGCTGAGGTTGACCCAGAGGTCTTTTTCTGGAACGGTCAACGCGGCGAGAAAATACTTAATCAGACGGGTGGAATCTCTCCGTAGAGACGCAAGATTTTGCGTCTCTACACCATTGTCGATATCCCCCTTATCCAATATAAAATCAAACCGAAAAGGGGCATTACGATAAACCTTGATACCTTTTAAAAGCGGCGGCTCGAAGACAGGGCTCAGCGCCAGGCGAATACCGGGCTCAGGCAAGATACCAGCGTTCTGAGCCAACACACGGCCATCCGGGCCAACCCCATGGGTAAAACAAAAAACAAACAGCAATAAACAAAGGATTATCTTTCTGAACATAAGCAAAGTATAAGATATATTCGTTAATATTGCTATGCTGTCACGCAAAGACGCAAGATTTTGCGTCTCTACGCCCCAGAATTAAACCCGAATTGTGCAATAGCCGTCTTTCATCGACGAAACCGTTTGCACAAAAACATGCGTTGTTATTTCAACTGGCCTTCCACAATTTCACCGTCTAGAAAAGGCCCGGGTTTCCCGGCCTTCACCGGCCGGGACAAGACAACCCGCATGACCTCTTTCTATTGAAGAATGCGGGTTAAATCAAACGCGAAAGTTAACGGCTTTTGCGGGCAGCATGCCGTAACTGCCCGCAAGCGGCCGCGATATCCCGGCCTCTGGGTGTGCGGAAGGTGGTGATGACCCCCTGGCGCTCCAGCATCGCCTTGAAACGGATCATCTCTTTGGGGGAGGGTGTCGTGTAGGGAAATTCGCCGACGGGATTACACGCGATCAGGTTGATCTTGCACAACCATCCCCGCATCAGCACGGCAAGTTCATCCACACATTTGTCCGTACAGGTCAAATCCTTGATCATGATGTATTCAAACGTCACCTGACGCCCGGTATCACGCGCGTACGCCCGGCAGGCCTTCATCAATTCGCTTAAGGGGTATTTACGGTTGACCGGCATGAGCTGGGAACGCAGGGCATCCCGCGATGCATGCAGGGACACGGACAGCTCGATCTGAAGCCCCTCGCCTGCCAGACGCTTGATGCCGGGCACCACACCGCAGGTGGAAATGGTGATGCGCCGCGCCGCGATCTTGAGCGCTTCAGGAGCGTTTAAAAGCCGCACCGCCTTGAGGACATTGTCATAGTTGTCAAAAGGCTCGCCCACCCCCATGAACACAATATGTGTCACCTCGCCCTGCGCGGCACAAGACTTGACCGCCCAGAGGACCTGGGCCATGATCTCTCCCGTCGACAGATGCCGCTTCCAGCCGCCGATCCCGCTGGCGCAGAACCCGCAGCCGAACTTGCAGCCGGCCTGCGATGAAATACACAATGCCGCGCGTTTTTCCGTGGGGATAAAAACAGCCTCGATCAGCTGTCCGTCGAAAAGCTCGAACAGGAATTTCCTGGTTCCATCGGAGGATAAACTGACACTTTTCTCCCGGATCACAGGGAAAGGAAGCGCCGCCGCAAGTTTTTCACGCAGAATTTTGGGAAGCGAGGACATCTCTTCCCAGGAAAAGGCATGCTTTTTGTAGATCCAGTCAAAAACCTGGGCCGCACGATACGCAGGCTCCCCCAGGGCTTGGAACTGCCCCTCCAGTTCCTTGAGCGTCAGCCCGCAAATTTCCGCGGCCATGGGGTTATTTCTCGCCGGCAACCGTGAACTGGCCGACCTTGCGGAATTTGTTATAACGGGCATCCAGAAGTTCGTTGATATCCAGCTGCTTCAAACGCTCGATCTGCCGAAGGATCGCCCCCTTGAGGGTTTCGGCCACCTGATCGGGATCATAATGCGCCCCGCCGGCAGGTTCCGGGATGATCTCCTCCACAATACCGAATTTGATAAGGTGTTCGCCGGTCAGCTTGAGCGCTTCCGCGGCTTCAGGGGCCTTCGACGCACTGCGCCAGAGGATGGACGCACAGCCTTCCGGGGAAATGACGGAATAATACGCGTTCTCAAGGATAATAATATAATCTGCCACACCCACACCCAGTGCGCCGCCGCTCCCGCCCTCGCCAATGACCGTGGCAATGATCGGCGTCTTGATCTGGACCATGTCGCGTAAATTTTCGGCAATGGCCTGAGCCTGCCCGCGCTCTTCGGCACCGATACCCGGAAATGCGCCAGGCGTGTCGATAAAAATCACGATCGGAAGCCCGAAGCGCTCGGCCAGACGCATGAGGCGCATCGCCTTGCGGTAGCCTTCCGGATGAGCGCAGCCGAAATTACGTTTGATATTTTCAGAAGTATCGCGGCCTTTTTGCTGGCCCATGACCACGACCTGTTCGCCGCCGATGGTAGCCAAGCCGCCGATGATCGCCTGGTCATCCGCGAAAAGCCGGTCGCCGTGCAGCTCAACAAAATCCGTGGTCATCATCCGGATATAATCAAGCGTATAAGGACGTTTGGGGTGGCGGGCGATCTGAACGCGCTGCCAGGAAGACAGATGGGTGTACGCCTTGGCCTTGGCGGCCTGCAGTTTCTGCTCCAACTTAAGGATCTCGGGACCAAGTTCGACATGTTTGTCGCTCAACCGCTGAAGTTCAACGATCTTCTGCTGGATCTCGATGATCGGCTTTTCAAACTCTAACGCCATGATCAGACTCCCTCAATCAACAATGGTGACTTCTGTGCCGCGCGGAACGACCTTGAAAAGCTCCTCGACATCCTCATTGCGCATGCGCACACACCCGGCCGGGACCTGCTGGCCGATCTTGTCCGGCTGAACCGTCCCGTGAATCCCGTAACTGGGAATATCGAATCCCATCCAGCGGGAACCCAGGACATTTTCCGGGCTTTCCGGCGGGATCGCTGCCCCCGCCTTATACCAGACAGGGTCCACAAGCTTTGTTGCAATCTTGAATGTCCCCACAGGCGTCGAATTATTGGATCCTGTCGACACGTTATAGATCTTGAGGATATCATCGTCACTCTTAAGAACCAGCGTATTCTGCGACTTGTCCACATGGATCGAGAATTTTCCCGTCCAGATCCGCAAATGCTGTCCCACGCGCACCACTTCCGAATTCATGCCGTTGGGGATCTTTACCATATCCATGGTGACATTATACTGTTTGCAAATCTTGCCAAGGGTATCCCCAATGGCCACCGGATGGATCACAGCCTTGGGGGTCTGGATATTGGAAAAAAGGATCTTCATGTTCAGGTTATAAAGATCCTGCTGAACCTGCTCGATATTCTTGTAATCCGGATGGTCCGCCAGGATCTGCTGATAGGCTGTCTTGGCTTCCAGGGACTTGCCCTCACTGTCCAGGGACTGGGCCTGCCGATAAAGGTCATCCCCGGGCCCGCCACCCATGAGTTTCGGTATTTTACTGCCAGCCTGCCCGCACCCTGCTGCCATCATCATGACGGACAAGGCTAGTGCCAACACCATGCGTTTTCTCACAACAACCTCCTTCAATAAAACAAAACAGCCAGGCTGAACCCCAAAATCGAACCAACAATAACCTGGATGGGGGTATGCCCGACAAATTCTTTGATACGGGAGACTTCAACATGCTTGTGCCAGTACATGTCGTCTATAACCTTGTTAAGGACTTCCGCCTGCTCCCCTGACTGACGCCGGACCCCCTGCGCATCAAACATGGTGACCATGGCAAAAACAGCTGCCAGCGCAAACAAGCCTGAATTGAACCCATATTCCAACCCGCAACTTGTGGCCAGGGCCGCCACACCCGCAGCATGGCTGGACGGCATGCCCCCTGTCCCGATAAACCAGCGGAAACTGAACTTCTTGCCCCGCAAGATGTTAATGACCATCTTGATTCCCTGTCCAATGATCCAGACCGAGATCGTGATAATAAAGATCTTGTTCTGTAAAATTTGGGCAAAAGCGCCTGAAAGGTCAAAACTTCGCATATAAAAGTGTATTTATCCGCATAAAAATGGTTTTATGATGACACGCCACACCATGCCCTGGAATGGACGTGGAGCTTATTATATTCTATAAGAAGGAAAAAGCAAGGGTGTTTTCGGAGATAGAGCGGTTGAGAATTGACCAAAACCGGCGCTTATGCTATGGTGATATTATTCATGCGGCCCCCCGGCCGCGCAACGTAACCGCTTTATCCCGCACGCACCCCCTTTTCAACCATATGAACAGGGGGTTTTTCATGCTCGCCAGATCATTCAGTTTCGGCCTCAACGGACTCGACGCCTATCCCATTACCATTGAAGTGGATGTCGGCAAAGGGCTTCCCGCGCTCACGATTGTGGGCCTACCGGACAGCGCCATCCGCGAAAGCAAGGAACGCGTTCGCGCCGCGATCAAGAATTCCCATTATACATTCCCTTCCGCCAGAATAACCATCAACCTGGCCCCTGCGGACACCCCCAAAGAAGGCCCCTGTTTTGACCTGCCGATTGCGCTTGGGCTGTTGGCGGCCACTGAACAATTGCCGGACGCCGCCCTGGCCCGTTTCACATCACTGGGGGAACTTTCCCTGACCGGTGATATCAAGGCTGTGTCTGGATGCCTTCCCGCCTCGATCGCTTCAACCAGTGAACGGGAAGATAAAATTGACGGGCTGATCGTGCCCCTCGCTAATGCGCAAGAAGCCGCCCTGGCTGAAAACGCCAGGATCTTCCCCTTCCGAAAACTTGCGGATGTGGTGCAGTTCCTCCATAGCCCCGAAAACATGCCTCCGTTTAAAAGAACAGAAGAACCCGTCTCTCTGAATGAAATCCCCACAGGCCTGAACTTTGCGGATGTTAAAGGACAAAGTGTTGCCAAACGCGGGCTTGAGATCGCCTCGGCCGGCGGGCACAATGTGCTGATGATCGGACCTCCAGGCAGCGGCAAAACCATGCTCGCCCGGAGATTCCCCTCCATCCTGCCGCCCATGACCCGCGCGGAAGCCCTGGAGATCACCAAGATCCATTCAATCACAGGCTATGCCCGGACAGATCGTTCGCTGATCGTACAACGCCCCTTCCGCACCCCCCATCACAGTGCGTCCACTGTTGCCCTGGTCGGCGGCGGATCAGACCCCAAGCCCGGCGAAGTCACACTCGCCCATAACGGGGTCCTCTTTCTTGACGAACTTCCGGAGTTCGGCCGTTGTGCCCTGGAAGCGCTCCGCCAGCCCCTGGAAGACCGGTGCGTGACCATTGCGCGCGCGTCCAAGACGCTGCGTTTTCCGTCAAAATTCACGCTCCTGGCGGCCATGAACCCCTGCCCCTGCGGGCATCTGGGCGACCGAAAGAAAGCCTGCCGCTGCAGCGGGGCGCAGATCCAGCGCTACCAGACCAAGGTCTCCGGACCGCTCCTGGACCGCATCGATATCCATCTGGAGGTGCCGGCCCTCAAGACCGAGGATCTATTGAACGCGCCTGCCGGCGAATCATCGGAAACAATCCGTGCACGCGTGCTCGCGGCACGCCAGCGCCAGTTGGAACGCTTCACCGGAGAGGACGTTTACGCGAACGCCCAAATGTCGCACCGCCATATCAAAGAATCTTGCGGCCTCGACAAGCCCGGGCAAAAACTCCTGAAAGAGGCCGTGGAAAGCCTGGGGATCTCCGCCCGAGCCCATGACAAGATCTTGCGCCTGGCACGGACGATCGCGGACCTGGACGGGCATGAAACCGTTGATGCCGCCCATCTCGCCGAGGCCATCGGATACAGAACACTGGACCGGTCAATGACAGCATAACTTGCAGGGAACGGCGGGGCGCCTTATAAGATCAGGCGAAGGCTATATTGATGATGTCATGGCGGCCCAGCACACCCACCAGCTTCTCCCCGTCGTAAACAGGAATGGTCAGGGCATCCTGCTTATGGATGATCGCGATGGCCTTGGCGGTGGTGTCGTTATGCTGAAGGCAAACGAATTGAGGGTTTACAAATTCGCTCACGGGACGCCGGGACAGGACATTAAGCGCCTGCATTTTCTGAGATCCCGGCGCGAGGCCCAGGTCCATGAGATTAATAAAATCAAGTGTTGTAAAAACCCCCATCAACTGTTGATCATTGTCAGGGGCGACCACCAGAATGCCATTGATGCGGTAACGCATGAGCAGATGCGCCACATCCCGGATAGCCACATCCGCTTTCACCTTGATGGGATGATCGTTCATGATATCGCTGACAGGCAAGTTCAACATCCAAGTCCTCCAGGTCTCAAAACCCCTACGCCCTGGGCTGGCGCAAAAGGCAATAGTGATAAAGCTTGTTGCAATTATCTTCGGCCAAGGGGCCGTCGATGATGAATTTCAAACCGGTACGATAATCCCCTTCGGCATTGATCGGCACGGACCATGCGGCCTCGGCCGTAAAACTGACCTGCCCCTCAAAGGGAATTTCCAGGATAATGCGGATCCTCGCCCCTTTGCGAAAATACTGCGCGCCTTCCAGGCACCCTCCCTGATGATGGATATCCGTGACGCGCGTGGCCTCATATCGGGCCGCCCCGTCGATGAGACGGCATTTTGCCGGCATATTCACCGCGATCCTCATCCATTCCCGCTGCTCTCGTCCTTCACGCATACATCTCCTCCTTCACACATCCTTGATATTTTTCTGCAGGACCGGGATCTCAATGGCTTCGAGCCTGAAGGCTGCAATCACGCGCCGGTTGATATCAAAGCGCACATGCCAGTACTGGTCCTGGGGACACCAAAGCCGGGCAGAAATATTGATGCCCAGGTCCGTAAAATCATTGACGCCGATCTTGGGGGGCTTGTCCGTGGCCACATGGGGGTTGCTGCGGACAATCTCCTCGACAATACGCACGGCCTTGTCAACATCGGCGCGATAACTGACCAGGATCGTGATATCCACACGCTTGGAATTCGAATAATTATGGATGACCTCGCCGATAATATGCTTGTTGGGGACCACCACGACCTCGTTGTCAACGGTCTTAAGCACCGTGCAGGAAAGCTTCATGTCCATGACTTCCCCAACGACTCCAGCCACCTCAATGATCTCGCCGACCTTAAACGGTTTTGTAAAAATAAGGGCCGCCCCGGAAGCATAATTCGACAAGGGCCCCTGAAGCGCAAAACTTGTACCGAACCCCACCACGGAAATACCCGCGATGAACGGCGCGATCTCAATGCCGAACTTGCTGAGCGCCACCACGCCGGCCAGGAGCATGACCCCCAGCCGGATAGTTCCGGCGATAAACTTGGAAACGGTGATATCCACATGGCGGTCATCAAAATATTTCTGCGCCCCGGAGGCGGCATATTGCGCCACAAACCACCCCAGCGCCAGGACCACCAGGCCGCCGGTCACCTGAAAGGCGTATTTGACCACATACAGCGTGACCATGTGCAAAATTTCCTGAACCGAACCCAGGTGCTGCTGAGCCGAGGCCGCCAGGGAATCTGCCGCATCCTGGGCCCATACAGCCGTAGCCCAAAGCCAGGCCCCCAGCATCCCGTATATAATTCGTTTTCTATTCATCCTGTTCCTTATTTTATGGCCACCCCAAAAAAACACCAGGCCCCCATGCCTGGAGTGTGATTATTAAAGCATGGAGACCCGGTGGTTACAAGGCAAAAAAAGTGTTCGTCGGCGGCCTAGCCTCCCGCCATCATGGCTTTGACATCCACATCGGCGGTCGTGGTCTTTTTGATCCCGAATTTTTCCGCCAGGACATGCACCACATTCGGGGACAAAAACGCCGGGATGGTCGGTCCAAGCCGGATATTCCTGACCCCAAGGTATAAAAGCGCCAGCAGGACAGCGACCGCCTTCTGTTCATACCAGGCGATGTCATAGGAAATCGGCAATTTATTGATATCATCCAGCCCGAAAACTTCCTTCAACTTGATGGCAACAACCGCCAGCGAATAGGAATCATTGCACTGGCCCGCATCCAGGACGCGCGGAATGCCGCCAATGCTCCCCAGCGGCAATTTGTTATACCTGTATTTGGCGCAGCCCGCCGTGAGGATGACCGTGTCTGCCGGCAGTTTGCCGGCCACATCCGTAAAATACTGCCGGTCTTTCATGCGGCCGTCACACCCGGCCATCACCACAAAGCGCTTGATAGCACCGGACTTGACCGCCGCGACCAGCTTGTCCGCCAGCGCGAGAACCTGGGCATGCGCGAACCCGCCCACAATCTCTCCTGTCTCGATCTCCTTGGGCGGCGGGCAAGCCTTCGCCTGTTCAATGATCACGCTAAAGTCCTTGCGCGCACCTTGCCCTGCCGGCCTGTCAGGAATATGCACGGCCCCCGGATACCCCGCCGCACCCGTGGTGTAGAGGCGGTTCAAATAACTTCCTTTCACAGGAATGACACAATTTGTGGTCATGAGCACAGGCCCGTTAAAGCTTTCGAAATCCTCGTTTTGATGCCACCAGGAACTGCCGTAATTCCCGACAAGATTCTCGTAAGCTTTTAACCGCGGGTAATAATGCGCGGGCAGCATCTCGCTATGGGTATAAACATCAACCCCCGTACCCCTGGTCTCCTCCAGGAGATCTTCAAGATCGCGCAGGTCATGCCCGGAAACAAGGATCCCCGGATTTTTCCTGACCCCAAGATTGACCGTGGTGATCTGCGGCGTCCCATAGGTGGTGCTGTTGGCCTTGTCGAGAAGCGCGAGGGTCTGGACCACGCAGCCACCGGTGGCCAGCGTCATCGCGACCAGCTCATCCGCTGAAAGATCCTTGGTCGTGGCCGTCAACGCGGTCACGATATGTTCATAAATACCCGGTTCTTCATACCCCAGTTCCGCCGCATGATGCGCGTATGCCGCGATCCCCTTGACGCCATAAATGATCAACTCTCTCAGGGAACGGAGGTCCTCGTTGGAGGTCTCCAAAACCCCGACGCCCGGCGCCTTTAGCCTGAT
Organism: Candidatus Omnitrophota bacterium; assembly: GCA_903836515.1. Taxonomy (GTDB): domain Bacteria; phylum Omnitrophota; class Gorgyraeia; order Zapsychrales; family Fredricksoniimonadaceae; genus Fredricksoniimonas. The sequence continues at coordinate 11,945 of CAILQW010000062.1, forward strand.
CTGGGCATCATTTTCAGCCTCCCATATGGCACACTCAGGCAACGCATCCGATTCGCCGCCGCAGGAACAATGACAGCCGGAGCCACAGCCTCCCAACGCACGCACCCGCCATTCATCGCGCAGCTTGAGGGCTTCGCGGATATATGCTGTTAAGGCCTTGTCATCAAAATTGGCATTCGTAATGGTGGTAAAGAGCGCCGTCGTCATGAACTTCCCGGTCCTGTTATCGACGGTCATACCCAGATCGCGCGCCTCAGCCACCCAGAACGCGACCCCCTTCACCACAAAAATAAGAAGGTCCTGCAATTGCGCGGTCGTATCCGTTTTACCGCAAACCCCCTTGACCTTACAGCCGGTCCCCCCGGCAGTTTCCTGGCATTGAAAACAAAACATACCCATCGTCCCCTCCTTGTATTATGAAATAATCTCCCCTTGCAGGGATATCGTATACGCCCTGACGGCAATACTTTTTCCTGAAAACCGCAAAGCCTCCTCGACGATCCTCAAGGTGCCCCCGCAGCAAGGCACCTCCATGCGGACCACGGTGACAGACCTGATATGGTGCCAACGAAAGATTTCGCCCAGCTTGGCCGCATACATCCCGCCATCATCATCCAGTTTCGGGCAGAAAATAAGCAACACCTTGCCAGCGAGAAACCTGCGGTGGAAATCCCCATAAGAGAAAGCGGCACAATCCGCGCTCACGATAAGATCGGCATCCTTAAAAAATGAAGCCTGCGGATTCACCAGCTTCAACTGCACGGGCCACTGCTTGAGCGGTGCCACAAAAACATCCGCCTCACGTTCCTCCAGCATGATGGCGCCCTGAGGGCATTCCCCCAGGCACGCGCCCAACCCATCGCACAAGGAATCAGCGGCAAGACGTGCCTTCCCTGCAATGATCCTGATGGCACCTTCATGGCATGAGGCAACACATTGTCCGCAGCCATTGCACTTGAGTTCATCAATACGCACGATCTTTCGTTTCATCTCCGCCTCCATAATGACACTGTACAGGTATCATTTAAAAATAAATAAAAATCAACGCACCATCAGATCCGCGAGGCTGACGCCGGAAAGGCGGTCAACAAGAACAGCCTCCATAGACTTGATCTCGCGCCGCAGGGGACATACGGCAACACAACGGCAAAGCTTTTTCCGAAAAAGGCAGTCACTGAGAGAAATATCCCCCTGAAAAATACGCATCAGCCCGATCAGGCGTATCTTTTGAGGCGGCATGGCCAGCATGAATCCACCCTTATGCCCCTTGACCGATACCAGATAACCTTCTTTTTGCAGCACCTGCAGGGTTTTACGCATGAAAGGCCTGGGAAGCTTCAGGTCACGGTGAATATCCATGCTGGAAACACGCTCCCCGACCCGATTGGCCATATAAAGCAGCGCGCGAACAGCATAATCTGTATGCCGGCTTAAAAGATTCATGTTCTAATGATACCATTATTGTATCATTTGTAAAGCAAAAAATAAAATGCCCGCACCGTGCGCGGGGTAAATCTTTAGCGAGCTGAGAGGATTGCGTTAATTAAAGCCCTCCCCCTCTGTGGGGAGGGACGGGGAGGGGGGATTTAAATGGCCCTCAATAGTTTGATACACACCATCCAAATTGCTGAGCACCTCATTATTCCAAA
>CAILQW010000063.1 GCA_903836515.1 Candidatus Omnitrophota bacterium
ATCTGGTTTGGTCTCCTTTTTCTTTTGGCAGATTAAAAGGATTGTACCCCGTATCGGGGTTCACCAAACCAGATTTATTATTAAAGAGTTATATTTTTATGTTCAACATTCAAGATTGAGCCAGAAAAACAATACCAACAGAAGGAATAAACCTATATTCTTCATTATTAGGTTTCTCACGCACCCCTCATGCCATGTGTGGGAATATTGAAAACAGTCCTGCATGTAAAACGTTTCAACGCATATTCCATCGCAAACACAACATAAGCGACAACGATACGGATCGTAAACTTGCTCTTCCCATACTGACGCGGGAAAAAAACATACGGAATCTCGGAAAATGTCAACTGCCCTTTGGAGGCCATCAGAATATCTGCAAGTATCTTATACCCCGCCCCTCTCAGTTGCGGCGCCACAGACAGGAAGAATTCCTTCTTCAACATAAAATAACCGCTCAAAGGGTCACACACATCAACCCTGATCAACAACCTGGTCAATAAAGTTGCCCCCTTGCTGAGCATGGCACGATAATGCGTCCACTTCCCAATACTGCTGCCATCCATATATCGGCTGGCAATGACAACGTCGAGTTTCTTTCTTTTTAACTGAGTCAACATAAGCGGCAAAACAGACGCATCATGCTGCATGTCCGCATCCATGACAGCCACATAACCGGCTTCTGCCATCAGCATCCCCTCAATACATGCCGATGATAACCCGCGCCGGCCCTTGCGACAGATCAAACGCACACGCATATCCTCTGCAGCTTCCTGCGCCACACATACCGCTGTCCTATCAGGAGAATCGTCGTCGACAAAGATCACTTCCCAGTCCAACCCCTCAAGTCTCAAACGCAACTGATCCATCAACAAATGAATGTTATCCCGTTCATTATATGTCGGGATGACAATCGACAGGTCACGCATTATCTTTTCATCTTTCATGCAATGATCAACTTCATTTACTTTCAATAAATCTTAAAAAACCAGGATGAATCAAGCATCTCACATTCACACGCCCCGTGCAACAGCTGTTTCATCAACCTTTCAAGGCCGGCTATAAGTAACGTAACAATATGGCATATAAAACGTTACAGATAAAATATAATACAGCCCGCCAATAGCAATGCCCACGATGGAATGTTATACTTGCTTTGTGTCACGCAACTCCTGTTCTTTGTATCCGAAAAAGGCAAACTACTTGAAAGAGTAGGACGCAAAGCCGTGAGCCTTCCCTCATCCGGTGGATGAAAAAGGCTGTCTGGTTGCCGAACATAAAGATCGCTTCATGATCTTCCACGCGCCCGTCCTTTCTTTCACAACACTTTCAACCTGTTTGAAAGAAAGAGGCGGCTTATGTTAAACAAATTTCTTCCCTTGATCCTTCTGGCAATACTCTCCTGGCAGACAAACACGCGGGCAGAATCAGTCACCGAAGCAAAAAGCTTCTACATTTCGGTCACGCTTCCACAATCTGTAAGTTTTATGCAGGCAACGGCGGGAACAGCAACTTCACTGGCAGAAACCCAGCAGGAAGCCACTCAACTGGTGCAGGAACAACAATTGGTCAGGAACAACCGCACGCTCCTTATTCGGAGCGTTGTGGCGCTTTAACGGGTGCGGATTCCTTGAGCCTCATCGGGATGTGAAACACATAAGTTACCCCCTCAGTGACCACAATATCATTTTTAATCTTTAGTACAGGTATAAGGTTAACGGGAAGGCTTTTCATGTCTATGGTAAGCGTATGCCCGCCTTCAGCGACCTTTTTAAAGAAATAAGCGCCCTGGGCATCACTGGCCACGGTCTGGCGGCCATCAAGGGTCACCTTGACCCGCGGCAGGAACTGATCTCCCTGATCCGGCACGCCATTCCCATTTTTGTCAACAAAGGCCACACCATAAATCCCCGACTGCGTTGTCAATCCGAAATCCACCCGCTGGGCCATCCCCTGTAAAATATCAACCCTGAAGAAAGACGGTGTCGAAAAAACAAACCCCGCAGGCATGGTTTCCATCACCGGCGTCACGAGAACCCTTTTCCCACGCACCTCAATACGGTATTTACCGTCCTTGTCCGTCACCGCATCCCGCTCTCCGGCTCTCACCTTGATATCCGGCATGCCTTTTTCCCCGGGATCCTTGCGCCCGTTGCCGTTCTTGTCTTTATAGACGATACCCGTCACAGCTCCCACGGGATCCCACGCCAGCGGCACCGCCCAGGCACCGCGCATCCCCATCCTCAAATCCATGTCCGTATAGGACATATGCGAATCGACATGAGACCAGACCTGACGCACGTTGGTGTCCAGAAAATAACTCAGGTCACTCGTCGGGTTATAGGAAAGGCCCCCCGACGTCCCCAGGCTGTCCTCACCCGCGAGAAAACTATTTAACCCGCCCGCATTCTGCTCATAGCGGTAGGAAAGACTCAAATTGCCGGTAAGATGCTCCCTCAATTCCTTGTTGCAGGAAAGCCCCGTGCCAAAGGATGACGGGTTGATCAGGTTGTTGGACACCCCTTCAATGAGCCAGGAATATTGATAATTGGCAAACCAGGATGTATCCCTGGTCAACGGAAGGTTCACCCCCGTCAACACGTCGTACCTGTCGTAATTTGAAATCGAACTCCCCGGGTAACGGCTGTTCTGGTAAGCGCCTCCTGCATAAACAGCCCCATGGCGCCCGCCCCACGCCTCAAAATCCCGGGTCAAACGTGAATCAACACTCATGGTGCGGCGGGGCGAAAGCTCGCCGGCGGTATCCACATAACGCAGCTGATTGTCCAGCGACAGTGCAGGATTTAAGGGGACGCGGATATTGGCATCAGTATCAAGATTGAGAGCGTCGGGATGATCAGGATTAAAATAAAGTTTCTGGCGATACACATCAACCATGGCATCAGCACTGAACGTCCCTGGATTCATGTTGCCTGTCCACATCGCGCCTGTTTCCCCCTGGCCTGAGGGCGGGCTTGTGATCGTGGTAAAGTTCTTATTGATATCCCTGACATGGAGCGCAGAGTTCCATCCATTCCCACTCCATCCCAGGCCTCCCAATGAGGCTGCATGCGTGCCACTCCGTGCCAGTTCAGCGTTCAGCAGAACCTTATCAATCCTATGGGTCCCCTCGAGAGAATAGACCTGTTTGGTCAACGTCGGGTTACGGGCGGATCCATAACCCCGCGCATAATTAAACGCATAATGATTCTCGGGATCCTTGGGGAAAAGAACCACCTGGAAAGCATCCACATAAGATTGCTGCGAACCGGATGACGTGTTGGAATAACCGAAGATCGGCTGCAATTGCCCATGACTCACGGAAAGGCCGACAGCATCCTGAAAGGTCCTTACATCCAGGAACGCGCCCCTCAAATGCGCTCCGGGCATGGTCAATGGCGATGTCAGCCGGGTGGCGTCAAAAACACGCACATTCAAGGCACTTGTACCCGGCACCGGAATGCCGCTCAAGCCCGTGGTATACGTGGGAATACCTCTGACAGGATTAAATCCCGTGAGAGTCGCGGAAGAATCAAGATAACCATAAGGCGTCTCTCCGAGCATGCCCACATCCTCCTCGAAAGTAAGACTGCGGCGCTTCATCGTGGAACCCTGGGGAGCATTGTAATAACCGCTCCAATCATTGGCATAATTGAAACGAAAAGGCGCGGCATGTTCAAGGGGCAAAGGATGTCCCGCCGCCAGCTCCCCGGATGAATCGGGAAAAAGAATTTCAATATAGATTGTCGCACGTCCGGCATCATCCCAGACATGCAGGAACGTGCTCCCGCGCCTTTGCCCGGAAATCTGAAGGCGGTCTGCGGAGATCCTGTTGATCTGGATAAAATCTTCGGACACAACCAGGAATTTCTGGATATTCTTTCCTTCAAGAATCACCGTCCTGCCCATTTCAAGGCGCAATGTGGGACGCGGCGCAGCATTCTTGACAATATCGGCAATGGCAATAATATCCTCGACTCGCTTTTTGGCCGGCTGGATATAGGAACGGGCGACTGGCACAGGAAGAGCTGGCACGGGGGCATAAGAACGCTCAACTGTCTGCACCGGCACAACCGCTGTAGAAGCCTCAGTCAACATCCTTCTGGGGGAAACCGCAGGAGCCGTAAACGCCGGGGGTTCTGCCTCTGGCGCTGAAGGCACAGAACGTTTGACCTGGTCCAGGGATTGCCCAACCATCTTGGGCTTAACATGGACAACGCGTTCATCGATCATGCGCTTGATTAAATTGATATACTCAACAGGGGCTTCTGCGGCAGGGTCTACCAAACGTGCTTTATAGAAATATTCCAGCGCGGTATAGCGGTCCTGTTGCTCCAGGGCCGACGTACCTTTCTCCATATATTCTTCATAGCTTAAAGAAGGACCGGCATCGGAAACGCCATCTTCCAGGACCGACTGCCCATCGGGAACACTTCGGAGATAGACCATGGGCTCTTCAGCGGTGGGATCGACACGGTGGGCCCATCTGAAATAACGTACGGCTTCCTGCTCATCATGCCGTTCAAGGGCTTTTTGGCCCTCGGTCAAAAAATATTGATAGGTATCAGCAGCCCCGGCATGGGAAGGGAATGCGCAACCCCATATTACCAGGAGAGACCAGAATATATACATTACCCGTTTTATGGTCATAAGATTTCGGCCATACGCGTAAAAACCACTCCATAACCCCCATCGTTAATCCCGTATATCCGAGATCGTGAAGTTATCAGCAGCGTCCCTTGTTATCTCAAGCTCTTTGACAATGGCATTCCCATTCTCAAGATCGGCATTGACCACAACAGTATACTTCGCGGCGCTCAACGCCGCAGGTAAAGGAATCTCGAACGTTCCGGAAGCATCTGGCGGGAGGTATAATTTTTTGACCTCTCCCCTGTCCGCGACAACCCCCTGGTCATCCATGAAATAATACGTTATAAGCGGGATCGTGACGACAGGGCTCTGGTTGACAAAAACGCCGGTTAACTTTCTTGATACCACGGCGATATCACGCAGCTCAGCCTTCTTAACAAGATCTTTGGGCTCGATGAAAAAGAGACACCCCACGCGCGTAACAATATCCATTCCCGTCTGAGACCGGGCAGGATCTCCGACTTTCTCGAAGAAAAGAACGCCGTAATGCCCCCCGTCGATAACAGCAGGGACGCTCACGTTATAGTTAATCTCCTGCTGACCAAAGGGAGGGATCATGAATTCCGAGGGAGAAAAACTCACCCACTGGCTTAAAGACCGTTCCCCTGTCCCGGCTGGAACAAAACTCTTGGTCCCGTCAAAGGGCGGTCGATACGTGAAATCTTCCCAATACGCCCTGACAGATATATTTTCGGCGGTCGTATTGTGGATAATAACTTTTTTGTTAATGCGATCCCCGCCGGACACAGCCAGAGACACCTTCCCATCTTCAATGAAGAATTGGGCTCTGGCTGGTCCGGTCAGGACGCATAAAGCAGCCAAGACGCAAACAACAATCCGTGTGATCATCCTGTCACGCTTAGCCATTTCACTGTTCCTCAGGTAATCGTTGCGCTGATGGTCAATGTGCCGGTATACGGACCAGGCTTATCCCCGTTGGTGAACACTTCACCAGCTGCGGGATCCGGTATCAAGGCCGTCGAATCCTTGGTGACAATACCCAGATACATTCTCAGATAACCCGCACCGATCTGCGCATTGGTCACGTTCTCACCTGCTGTGGGAATATCCTTCAACAGCATCTTGCCACCGGTACCATGTGCTGTGATCGCAGTCTCGCCGGAGCCTGTGACCGTCATGAACGTAAGGGTCGACTTCCAACCGAGGTTGTGGCCTGTTGTGCCATTCAGGAAGCTCGTATCCTTATATGTTACCGTAACACTCGTAGTGCTCGCCGCACCGCCTGTGGAACCGACATCAATGGCAAACCAATGATCCGGAAGCCACGCATTATACGTCGCTGTACCCACCGCGAATGTCTTGTAGATGAGCGGGTCGAAACTCAATGACGTACCTGCCGCAGAAAACACAGGATTCCCACTAGCATCGTTCTTGATCGACGATGCCGAGATGCTGATCCCCGAAACTGAAGGGATCGTTGCCGTGAGGAAGAAATCCTTCGAAGCCGTCAGCGCATGCGCCGGAGCCGCGATCCCCACGACCATCAAACCCATTAATACTAACCCTAATGTCTTTTTCATACTACTACTCCTTTCGCTATTATTAATTTTCTTGCAGTGTGAACCTTACAGGGGCAAGAAACTTGCCCGGAATCATCCCGGGGTACCCTTTAAACTTGTATATGATCTTGAAAGACACCGGACTGCCCTGCCCGTCTGAAATAAAAACAGGATTTTCAGATGTCTCCAGCGGGGAGAAATCGACGAACTTGGACTGTCCTTTCTGTCCTTCCGAAAGCTCAACTTTAATCGTCACATATTTTGTATCAATCTGCTCTCCTTTCTCGTTGGTCAAACCCGCCAGCAACCCCTGTACCACCTGGTAGGGTTTGTGGAGGTTGGAATGAACCGCGACATCAATCTCCCTTTCCTGGGGCGGGCTATCCGGGAGAACACGGTCAAAAGTCACCCCCTCAGGAGGGATATTGACAGTCAGCTTGAAGACAGGCTGAATAAAAGATTCAAGATCAATCGAAAACGCCTCTTTGCCGCTGGAAGATTCGACGACATATTTCATAACACCTTTATATGTCCCTGAATCCTGCGCCTGGACTTTTTCCGGATCCAAAAGCCAATAGACTGAAAAAGCATCATCTTTGGCATTGCCCGCATACACGAGCATCCGGTTTAGTCCCACGGCAGCAAGACCCTGTTCATGGGCATTCCCGGAGGAAGAACCGGATACATAATATTGCAGGACATCCGGGTTCAATTCGTCCCCGTTCGTATTCCTCGGCCAGGAATCAACCTCCTGATAAATACGGATATCCCCCTTATTCCCCGAGAAAGAAACTTTAACAAAATCGACAATATTATTCCTGTTATCCGTATCCCTGATGCTCACCCGGCTGGGCGCGCGCGAACCAACGATCTTAACCTCCTGATTAGAGGGACTTTCCAAAGTCACATTCAGGATCATCTGATCCTGAGCCCCATCTCCGACAGAACGGACAATAAAAGCCAAACGACCCGTAAAACGTCCGCTGGCCTGGATCTGATCGGGACTGACAGAATACCCCACAATGAATGAATCGCTTTCGCCGCCCTGCCCCGATGTATAAAGATGCTGCTCGCTTAAACCCATCCGCTCGGCATTCTGCATATAGAGCGTTCCGCCTGAATTGGTATTATTGTATGCGGCTGTTTGTATCGCCTGACTGTCAAGGGCATCGCCTTTTTCATTGACCATGGGCTCCAGCAAACGCTGGAACACCTGGTAGCGATTCCCACTGGTGGACGTGATCCTGACACGGACCTCTTTCTTATTAGTAAGCCCCGTGGCCACATTCTCAAGGCGCAGGCTATTGGTGCCATCCAGGGGCGTAATACTAAGGCTAACCGCCGCCATGGAAGAAGGCACCCCTGAAAGTAAAATAAATAAAATATAAATCACTTTATACATTTTTAGCCGCCGATTTTTTTGATGTGCATAGTAAAATGTAACACAAATGACAGAGAATGTCAAATTACGAAGGCTGAAATGGGAGGATGAAAACCATGTGTAAAATCAATTCTCATCGTTCTTTATTATAGGTTATGGCTAATTTATAAAATTTCTCGTAATAAATTTGAAACGCAAGCTCAGGCCTGTGGGTATCTTCTGTCATGCTACCGCCTAAAGCCGTAATATTGAAATTCTTTACCAACGCCGACCTGAGCGCCCCGCTACGGTCATAATTCATGGCTGATCCGGTGAGATAAACAGAAATCCCATGTTCGAACCGGGTTTTAATATCCCGGATGAAACAATCCAGATCCGCAGCGCCGGACCTGGGAGGGGTCATGGTTTTCCTGTGGCCGTAATATTCAATAAACGGCCCATCATCCATGGCAATGATGACATCCTGACGGCGGGTCATCATTTCGATATAGTGTGCCAACTCCTTTTTCCCATTATAAAGGTGCCTGAAATACAGCAAGGGATACACAAAAATCACCATCCACACCACACACCAGGCGGCGATAAAGAACGCCGCCGGCCTGTTCTTCTCCCAAAGCCACCGGATCCCTCCTGCTGCGAAAATATAAAAAGGGACCATCACAACATCAAGGTAGCGTGACGTATATGTAGACGTGTTGCCATAAATAAAAAACAACCCCATCCACAAAATAAAAAACCACAGCAAAAAGCGATCCCCCCAGCGCCAAAGTCGAAAAATACCGGCCGCAGCACAGACCCACAACAACCACGGCACGCTTCGGGTCAGATCATCCCAGGCGTTACCCCGCGTCGCAGAGGATAGCCCCGTAAAGTAGGATGCCGCCAAGGGGCTTTGCCCCAACGAATTAACAACTACAGGCCATAAATAACTGCCCAGAATCAAGATCACGATCAGGGTCAGGGGAAAGGTCAGGGCCAAAAGCATCCGCCAGCCCACCTGTGCAGGACGGGCGCTGACAGTGGGGGGGACGGGCCTGAAAAACAAGGCGAAATACCACGGCAAAAGGATCAACGCCGATTCCCTCACGGAAACCGAGAGGGCAAAAAGCACGCTTGCACAAACAATAAGCCGCGCATCATCACGCAGACTTCCTTTAACCAGGCAATAAAAAGATAACAGCAGAAAGAACAGGCACATCCCGTGTTCTTTCCCCAAGGTGTTGGGCACGAGATAAAACGGTGTGAGCGCCAGCAAAACCGCACCCAGCACAGCCTGTCCCCGGCTTGAAAAAAGTTCACGGATAAAAATGTAGAAGGCGACAACGGACAAGGCATGGAACAGGACGCTGGAAAATCTCGTCAGGAAATCCGCATTCTGCCCGGCCCAAAAAAACGGCAAATATAGAATCGCATTGACAAGAACCGCGCCATAACGCCCGCAGACAGAAGGCTGAAGATGCCCCGTCTGCCATGTAGTCTCAACGGCCCGCGCCAGAGCCACGCTGTCGTAGTGGAATAAACCGGCATTGATGCACAAAAGGCCGGACAAAAAACTGAACAGGAAAAGGAATACCGCTGTCATGAGGCCTTGTGCTGACCCTCGTCGCGTGAAATGGGCAGACGGACGGTAAACGTGGCGCCCTTGCCATCCGTCGACTTGACATGAATCTCTCCCCCCTGCTTTTTCACAAGCTCATAACTGATGCTCAGCCCCAGGCCGGTGCCTTTGCCCACAGGTTTCGTGGTGAAAAAAGGGTCGAATACCTTCTTGAGATTTTCTTCCGTGATCCCGCATCCAGTATCACTGATATCCACGCACACATGGCCGGCGTCGACGTACGTCCTGATGGCGATCACACCCTTGTCCTGGATCGCCTGCGCGGCATTGATCAGCAGATTCAGGAACACCTGCCCCATCTTCTGGACACTGCAGCGCACCTGGGGCGTATCGCCGTATTCCTTGCGTAAATCGATACGGTACCGCAGCTCGTTGTGGGCAATGCTCAAGGCCATTTCAATGACATTCTCGATCTTGACCAGTTCCTCGAACCAGCGGGTTCCTTCATGGGCGAAAATCTTCAAATCCGCCACGATCTTTTCAATCCGGCCTATGCCATCGCGTGACTGCTGAACAATATGCTCACTGTCGCTGATAATATAATTCATATTGAGCTCAGTTTCCAACTGCCCTATCGCGACGACAACAGCCGCCGCCTCTCCCCAGGCCTTGCGTTCAACGGCGCCTTTCATAACCCGGGCAAGCCGCAGCATCCGTAAATAACCGGCCACATACGTCTGGAGGACTTCCAGGTTGCTGGCCACAAAACTTGCCGGATTATTGATCTCGTGTGCCACGCCTGCGGCCAGCTGTCCAATGGCGGCAAGCTTTTCGGCCTGCACCAGACGGTCCCGGGCGGATTTGAGCTGTTCCTGCATACGCCGCGATTCCTCCAGCATATTCTGGAGATTTTCCTGATTTTGCTTTAACTGCGTGTTCGCCGCCTCCAGGCTTTTTTGGGCTTTCATGCGTTCCCCCATTTCCCTGACAAGCTCGTCACGGGAAACAGTCGTATCGCGCAAGTTGGCGCTCATCGCATTAAAAGAAACGGCGAGTTCGCCGACCTCGTCATTGGAGACCACATCCACCCGGCCGATAAAACCTTCTTCGGAAACCTTGTCAATGGCTTCCCTGAGACGGCCCAGCGGCATGAGGAACTTACGGAAATAAAATGACAGGAAAAATATCGCCAGGAAGGCAATGGGGACCGCCGCGGTGAGTACGATCCAAAGCGTATGGCTGATGTTGGCCCTAAGATACCTGGATGTGGCCGTCGCCTCGATCTGCCCGACCCTGGCACTCACCGCATTAAAGACCGGCGCGCTCACGGTAAAATATCCAGACCCGGCATTCTTGCCATCCCGGTTGAAATCCTTGGCCACCAGGATATGGCCGTCGGGGGTCATCACGCGCACACGCACAAACTCCCTGACGTTCCTTAACTGCAAGACCGCTTCCTCAACCGTCTTGATATCATTGAATTCCAGGCCGGCACTCGCCGCATACGAAACGATTTCAAGCTCCTTGGACAAGGTTTCGGTCAAACGCCTGTCCTCATAATGGGCATAGGTCAACGCCAGTACAATCCCCAGGAAAATACCCGCCGCCAGAATGAACATGGACACAAAAGAGATCAGTTTGAAAATCAGGCTTTGTCGTTTCATAAGCTGTTCCCGACGCTTGGTGTCATGGGATCACATCACAGAGCGCGAGGAATTTCCCTCCGTAATCACTGCCTTCACGGGTGGTCACATCCCTGTTGATCAACATGCGCGGCTTGTTGTCCTGCCGGACGATCCCCAGGGCCGCCCCCTGGTTGACGCATGCGGCACTGTAACAGACGGAATTGATCCCCAGAGATCCGGTCACCTCAAAGATCTCACGGCTGAGGGCCAGGTCTGTCGTTGCCACGACCAGGACTGAAATATTGTTCGCCCTCAGCCACAGCTCGAATTGCTTGCGGTTAAGAAGCCTGTCGACCCCCAACAGGTGCCCTTCAACCGGTTTGTCCTTAAGACGGAATGTAGCCTGGACCCTGGAAATATTCTTATGCACATCGTCGGAAAAAATATGGCTTGCAGTGTCGCCTTCGGCATACACAATGCCGATGTCTACCTTCTCGTGGGCATGCCTGTCGATATTGCGGTCGTAATTCAAGGCTTTGAGCATGACAGCCGTGAACATATCGCTGGGCAGGACATCTTCCTGCGCCAGCGCCGCTGGTGCCAGAAAGATTATCCCCGCCAAAACCATATGGGCCAGCCGGAAAAATTTCATCTTAAAAGTTTACCTTTAATGTTAAATAAACCTTTTGGTCAATCCTGGCCTGATCCGCAAATTCCAGGTGGCGCGGTGAAAGAAAGTTCTCTCCCGAAACTGACACCTCGCCGCGATCCTTGAGTATCTTCCGGGCGATCTTCAGATCCAATTTATGATAACGCGGATCCTTGATCTTTGGGCTCGCGGGCCCTTGTTCGCTTAACGTATCAATAGCGCCGACATAAGAATAACGCGCGTCAATATAATCGATGGGCGCATACTTTCGGGTAAAGAGCGTGGCGCCGGCATTGGCCCGGTTGCGGGGATCCTGGGTGTTGTACTGATCCAGGCTGTCCTTGACAAAAAGATAGGTATAATTCGCGTACCCCTTGAGCCATGACCAGGGGAACCACTCAAAACCGGTCTCCACCCCGTAAACATCCGCATTATTATCATTGGAGAAACTGTGGGCCAGGGTCGAGTTCCTCACTTTGGTCAAATCGTTCATGAACACAGCGGTGTCGAAAAAAACCTTGCGGTCGATGAACGCCCCCCGGTAACCCAGTTCGTAGTTCATGACGGTTGTAGTTTGAAGGTCGGGATTCCCTGTCACGGCATGAGGGATATTGACATAATACTCGAAGAAACCATGGGCATGATTGGCGCGGGACACCGTGGCCCTCAGGAAATGCTCGCTGCCCAGATCATACATCGCACTCTCACGGAAGGACCAGTCGGCGCCGGTGTAATTGTTCTGGGCCCATTCCAGGCCGCTGTGGAGCGACAGAACATCGGTCAGATCCATGGTGTCCTGCACAAAACTGCGCAGGATCACATCATGATAATAGCGGTTGGGATCGACGAGATAATTGTCACGCCCTTCATTCCAGCGGTAATTCCCGCCCCAGACGATCGTGTGGTTCTGCAAGGGCTTGAAATCATGCTGGAATTCCAGGTCATACTGGCGGTAGGCCACATCATGCCGGGAGGCAAGTTCCTTGAGCAGGTCGACATTCCACAGCGTCCGGGACAACTGCACATTAAACCCGGAATCGGGATCAAGGCGGTGGTTGTAGCGAAGCATCTCGTAATCCATATCAAGGACACCGTCGGTGTTCGCCGCATCGGGCTGAAGGCCGCGCGTCCCCTGCTTGGCTCCCGCCAGGATTTCAATGTCCCGTCCTTCCGCCAGATGATAATCCGTGCGGATGTTGTAGGCATTCAACCGGCTCCCATCGATGTATTGTTTGCCGCCGTTATCCCCAAACCCCTGGCTGCGGTCAGCCTGCATGCTGACCCGGTAATCAAGCTTGCCCGCGGCATCGCCCAGACGGGTGTAATACTGCTGGTCTTTCCCCATCCCCACGGTTGTCACCGCCGCAAACCCCTTGGTCATTGACGGCGGCTTGGTCTTGATGTTGATAACGCCATTGAACGAATTGTACCCATACATCACGGAATTCGGCCCGCGCATGACCTCGATCCGCTCGATGTCCTCGAGGAATATCGGCTGATCGACCCACCACACGCCCTGGGAGATCGGATTAAAAATACTCCGCCCGTCCTGAAGGACCTGCACCATATTGGAATATTTGTCATTGAACCCGCGGATGGAAACACCGACCGTGTTGGCGCTCAGCTGGACCACATTGACCCCCGGAACCTTGCGCAGGAGATCCCACACATGGATATAACCGCTCCGCTCAATATCTTCGGCGGTGATGACCGTGACCGCAGCAGGCACCGCTTCCAGTTTTTCAGGCGTTCGCGAACTGATGGTCACCGGCGTGTTGAGAAGACTGGTAATATCCTGCATCATGAGGGTTTCGATGCTGGACATCTCGGCGTGGGCAGGCCTGCTTAAAACCGCAAGCCCCATAAAAAACAGAAAGATCCCTGCGCAGAATGTCCTCATGACTATTCTCCTGTTTATTTTGAGATCAACTTCTTGAGAAACCCCGCCGCTGAAGAAGCCCCCTCGCCCGTCGTTATGAGATCAAGGGGATTTTTCAGGCCTGACTTGATCGTTTGCATCAGGGATTGCATGAAACCGCCGAATTCGGGCTTATCCACCGTGCCTGTAATATGGAACTCCAGGTGCACGGGGTCAACGCCATTGAGCGCCTGACAGATCAACGCGGCACTCCCCCCGGACCTGAAAGCGTGATGCGTCAACGACAAAGAATTGCGCGAATCAAGCGCTCCGCCGGCCAGCTCCGTCTTTGAATCAAGGTTAAGGGTGCCTTTGACCACCTCAACAGGAAGGGAGCCCTCGTAAATGAACCGGACAGCGTCAAGGTCTACGTCCTTCAGCTGGACATCGAATGTGGCCCCCTTGAAATTGAACGCCAGACTTCCGGAAGGAACCCCCTGACGCGCAAGAGCCCCGGTGATATGAAAACGTCCGAAACGCGCCCCCAGTTCAGGATCAAAAGCCATATCTCCGGCTTCCATGACGGCCTTGACAATATCGATCTCACGTCCATCACGCGCCTTCATATGTACCGCGAGATCCGTGACCGCAGCACTGCGGACCTCGACAAGATACATTCCTTCCCCTTTCCTGAAATGGACGCGCCGGCCTTGGGGCAAGGGTGTAACCTCAGCCGTCACTTGACGCGATGTCAATTTCTTTTCTTTCTGCCTGGCAAGGGCATCCGTTGAAAAACGCTCCTTGACCATGGTGTACGCACGGCCAAACCAGTCCTGGTTTTTCTGAAACATCTGGAAAAACGACCCTGTGCCGGCATTCCCGGCCCCTTGAGGCCTGGACAACCTCTCGATATTGAATGAACCGTCAGCCTCGCCCTCGATGCTGATGCGGACCCCATCCATACGAACGGACGCCCATACCATCCGCCCGGCTAAAAGACCGGGCACACTCATCCTGGCTGAAAGCGACCCCACACTCACAAGACGCGTATCCGTCTTTTGAGGATCGAAAACTTTCAGATCCCTCACCGTAAAAGACAACGTCAAGGGCCACATATGGACACGCCCCACACTGATCCTGGTACCCGCGGCCCTGTTCATCTGCCTGACAACCAATGCCCCCGCCAGGGGACTGACCGCCAAACCAACAGCGACGTTAAGGATCAAGAGTGACGCCATGAGAACAACAAGATTCCTGATGTTAAGATATTTCAGGAAAGAAACGGGCTGAGGCGCTTCTTTCTTTATAAAGAAACCCGCGAACCTGTGCCCGACAATGCGCAAGGCCAGATCCGACTGCTGGATCTTCTGGATATTCTTTTCAATGAATGCGACAAAGACCCACCTGGCGATAACATACACCGGAACGCTGAGGACGACAGCCAACGCCAGCCCTCCCATCACCTGGGTGTTATTAAGATCAAGCAGGGCCAGGACAGGCAGGCTGGTCAAGGCACTCCAGAATCCCGCCAAGGGCCTGGCGTCGATCAAAAGATAGCCGCCCAGCCTCTCGGCCAAGCCTGCGACACCCAGAAGATACGCCAGTTTGAAAAAAGGTAAAACGATCGCGGTGGAAACACGGTTGATCTTAAAAAGGAAGAAAAACAGAAAAAGAAGGGCCGCCAAAGGGCCGTTTAAGGGGATAAAGCCCAGGAACAAGCCCAGGCACACACCGCCCGCGACCTCTGCGGGGGTGATATTCATTACCAGGAAGGACACGATCCGCGCGGGTATGTTGATCCATGAAAACATTGTCTTCCCCCCGAATAGTAATTTATTTTTATTATTACAGTTTACCTTATAAAAAAATCTTTAACAAGGAAAACCCGGCCATGTAACCCGGCCATGTAATCTAACAATTAAAAGTGAACACTTTTTAATGAATTTAACGTTTAAAAGCGGACACTTTATCCCGCATTTTGCAATAGGCACAGAGGAACGCGGGATAACCCCGGCTTTTCTGGACGAGAAAAGATATGGAAGCCGACGATTTTGCATCCGCATCATTTTATGCGCAGGGACACGTCGATAAAATCGGCGCAATGCCAAAATCTGGGTTTATATCGGGCAGACTTGGAAGAAAAAGGAAATCCCAAGTATGGCTACCCAAATCCAAACCCACAATAAGATGCGTTAAATTTCAGGAATTTCAAATGATAACGATCTGCACGGCAAAAATATCGATATTTAACCCGGCGGGACATTGGAAAAAGAGCAGGGTTGAACCTCATAACACATAATGGTCAGTGGCGCCGGCACAAAAAAACACCGATACCTTTATTTCTTCTCTAGCACTTTCTTGTACACAGCCCTGGCGCGAGATCCGATCATCACAATCAATCCCTGCTCAACCGCATCCCTTAAGTCCCTCGACGCTGTGTGTGCCGCAATATCACCCACAAGCTGGATGTACTCTTTACGGGTAAACTCTTTAGGACAATGCTTCATCATGAAAGCGATCCGGTCTGAAGGTTTGGCTTTACCTGAAACGAGCTTCTCCAGACCACGTACCGCCTCAAGGATAACACCAAGCATAAATTCAATGAAGACCGTTGACTTCCCCTCCTTGCTTGAACGTGCCAGCGCTTCATAATAAGCCTGCTGGTGGTCTTTGACTGCTGTCTCAATCGGCACAAGACTGAAACACGGCTGGCCGTGACGCAGCATCAATGTTTGCCAAAAACGCCCCATCCTTCCATTCCCGTCCTCAAAGGGGTGAATAAATTCAAACTCGTAATGGAAAATACTGGACGCGATTAACGGATGAATATCTTCCGGATGGTTGGCAAACTTAAATAGTTGCTCCATCAGCTCCGGCACTTTCTTATACGGCGGAGCCGTGTGTATCACTGCCTCAGAACTCCTGACCACAACGCCCGTCTGGCGATAATTAGCCGCACTTACACCAAGCCCTTTCATGAGGACTCCATGCGCCTGCAACAGGTCTTTTTCACGTCGAGGATCAAGATCCTGGATCATATCATAAAGCTCATGGGCGTTCTTGATCTCCAAGATGTCCTTTTGGGGACCAATAACACGCTTACCATTGATCACGTCCGTTGCCTGATCCAAGGTCAAACGATTCCCTTCGATCACGCAGCTGGAATGAATCGATGACGCATCAACCTGGCGCCTCAAATCTACCAAAGGAACTTTAAGCTTAGCCCCTTCCAAACGTCCAATCATGGAACTGACTTCAATGGTGAGATTCAAAATTCTGGAGGTAATGTCGAATGGTGGTTTCATGGTTAAAGGATAGCATTTGTTAATAACATTTTCAACAATTATGTTATTAACAAATTGCCGATAAACTTCCGACAACTAACCGGTCTTAGGAACCACGGACGAGGTATTTTCGATGACTTACGGTTGCGACTCAGCCGGACCATGGTGAAGGCGACTGCCCACTTCACTTCAGAATCTCGAGTCCGGCGACAAGCACATCGTAGGCATTAGCTTATGCCTGACTATGTTGTAAGTGGAAGCTTGGGCACATCATAACCACTCGTGGAGAAATACGGCAGATCGTAAAACAAGAAAAATCCCCGCCACAACTTAAACCTCAAGCGATAGCGGGGATGATGAATGACAAAATTTTCTAAATTAAATTGGAGAATATAGGTGTTTTTTACGTGTCCCCATTATTTCCACACTCCCCTGCCCGTCGTAGAAATAATAATACGGGCTTACCGCCTTGACCGCCTGCGGCTCGGCCACTTTAACATCTTCTTCATTCACCTGTTCCCCGGGCAAAAGGGCCAAAGCGGCATATGCCCTGGTAACCGTGTTGTTCTTCAGCGCAATGATCCCGCCGATACCGCCTTCAGCCTCGGGGTTTCTGGTATAGCCCCGCTGGGTCGTGGGGGACTGCTTTGGAACTGTCCCCCGCGTCGGGACTGTCCCCTTCACGCCCTTCACGACGCCCTTCACCTTCACCCCTTCACCAGGCTGTTGCTTTCCGCAACGCAAGGCCATACAATAGGGGCATGGGATTTTTATACCGGATGATGCTCGTTATCCTTGCACTGCTCCTCCCTGCCAGGGCTTATGGCCAGGAGGCGGGGCTGTTGCAATCGCGGCAGAATTTACAGCCGTCACTGGTAAGGATCGCGGCGTTCAGTGTGAGAGCTTCCGGACAAAAGAAAGTGCTCTTGGGCGAACAGCAGGGCAACGGGATCATCATCGACGCGTCCGGCGTCATTGTCACCAACACCCATATCATCGCAGGCCGGGAACATGTCCTGGTCACGCTCTGGGACGGCACAACCCTCGACGCGTCGCTCCTTTACGTCGGTGAGGCCGACTTTTCTTTCCTGAAGATCACCCCGCCCCGTCCGCTGAAAGCCATTGCCCGGGCCGACTTCGCCCGCATCAAGCCCCGCGACCCGGTCATTGCCATGCTTCACACCCAGGGTGTTGCCACAGGCACCATCGTACGCCTCATGCATGAATGGGAATCAACCGGCATCGACATGCTCGAGCTTGAGCTCGGCCTTCATCCCGGCGACAGCGGCGGGCCGGTATTCAGCCAGGAAGGCAGTCTGCTGGGCCTCATCATGGGCCAGCAAAAAAGCGACACAGGGATCAGTTACGCCATATCTTCCTGGAAAATATGGAAAGAATACGAGAAATACAACGGGTCCATCCTGGTGGGCGCAGAAAATTAGATCAAACCACACCGCTCCAAATACATCCACAAAATCCTGGTTAATGATTTCTTAATGATTCGTTAAGCACCCATTAATCTTTAAAGATTATAATATGCCTCAACAACAAGCGGCTTGACGCCGCAACACACGGTAAAAGGGGGGGTGAATGTATGCGTAAAGTAATGTTAGTCGTGGCTGTGTTAATGGTAATGGGTCTTAACCTGGCCACAGCGAGTTTCGCTGCCGGCGAGAAAACGGTAGTTTCGCAAAAGAAAGAAGCGGCCCAGGTCATCAAAGGCAAGATCTCGGCGGTAAATGCGGCGGCCAATCAGATCAGCGTTCTGACGGATGATGCCAAACA
>CAILQW010000064.1 GCA_903836515.1 Candidatus Omnitrophota bacterium
AAGCGGCATCCGCCCGATTCCACGGCTACCTGCTGGCGCCCGGACAGGTGCTGTCGATGGCAGACGTGATGGGCGACGTGAGCATGGATACAGGCTACGCTGAAGCCCTGATCATCGCCGGGGGTAAAACGATCAAGGGCGTCGGCGGAGGGGTGTGCCAGGTGAGCACGACTCTGTTCAGGGCCGCCTTTTTCACCGGATTCCCCATCGTGGAACGCTGGCCGCACGCTTACCGCGTGGGCTATTATGAATATGATCCCAACGGGCGGCGCAGCGCGCAGTATGCCGGGCTGGATGCCACCGTGTATGTTCCGGTAGTGGATTTTAAATTCAAAAACGACACGAGCACCTGGCTGCTCATGGAAACCTACGTCAACCCCACCTACGGCACTCTGATCTGGAAGTTTTACGGCACCAAGGATGGGCGCACGGTGGAATGGGACAGCACCGGCCCAACCAACACGGTGGACCACCCCAAGGACCTGTACCGCGAGAACCCGGCCCTGGCCGCGGGCGAGATCAAACAGGTGGATTATGCCGCCGACGGCTCGGATGTCAGCGTACACCGCATTGTGCGCCGCGATGGAGCCGTTCTGGCGGATGACACCATCAAAACCCATTACGAACCCTGGCAGGCGGTTTTCGAATACGGCCCCGGCACGGCAAACATGCCGCCACGCGACAGTGCGACGCAATAAATCAACCCAAACGAGACGTATTTTTGCGGGAATTGCCAGGTCAGGCGGAAAATTGCAATAAAAAAGCTTGACTCATGGCGTAATGCCTCAATGAAAAATGTTACCGAAGAATAATGATGGCTCAAATAAAAATGTTACCGAACGATCTTCCACAAACGTGCCACTTTCTGGTCAATAGAATGACGCAAAGTAACCGGATTGAGGTGAAGATACAAGTAAGTCAAACTGGCTTTTACATCCAGGGAAACCAAATCAGAAGCGAGGACACGCCGGAAAGGAGTAGCAGCCAGATCATATTTTTTGATGGTTTTGCCATCAACTTGTTCCTTACCAACCAATTTTAGCACTGGCTGAAAGAAATTGATGTAGAGGCGTAAATCATCGTAAATGGATTTGAGCAAATCTAATTCTTCAGACGTTTCAAGGCGGTCATAGCCAATCGTGTGACGTACCACCGACCAGTTTTTCTGTTCGACATGGGCCTGATCATTTTTTCTATATGGGCGTGAACGCGTGAAAGTGATTTGCTCGGCCAGGCAATAACGGTAAAGGGTTTCGTTAATAAACTCGCTGCCGTTATCTGAATCAAGCCCGAGAAGCGGGAATGGCAAGCGCTGGCGCAGAATTTGGATGGCTTGGGAGACTGCCACTTGCGTTTTGTTAGGTAACCCCAGGCATTCTGTCCAACCCGTGGCAATATCGGTGCAAGTGAGGGTATTCAGGTATTGTCCTTCAGTGGTTTCGCCACAATGAGCAACCAGATCAATTTCTTCAAATCCTGGGCGTTCGTCGCTCCATTCTGTGAAAGTCCGTACGGGAATAGCCTTTTTGAGCAATGTACCGGGTTTGGTCGTTGATAGTCCTTTGTGATGCTCGAAACGAGCTGATTTCAAGCACCGATCGATGGTAGCCCGGCTTATCTTCAAAAGCTGACCCTTGATATTTTCATCCAGAAATAGTTCGTGGTGCCGTTCCAGCACGATAATCATTTCAGGTATGAAAGGTTTCAGTCGCTTTGAACAGATCCGGCCACAAATTTCCCAAATTGTGGTTAATGCCTGGACGACAGCACCATCATAGACTTTTTGCTTCCCTGGCTTTTTCAAGCCTTTTAATTTGGGCCGATGTTTCAGTACTCGAATGGCGTATTTGCGGTGATAACCCGTGGCAGCTATAAATTCGTCTAATATCTGCTTTTTTTCTTTTCTTGTGGCTTTGAGATATCGAGGACGGATGACCTCTAACAATTCTTTTTTACTCAGATGACTCATCATTTGCTACCTCTCTGCGGTATCTTTTTCCGCCTTAGAGTAACATTTTTTATGAGCCTTCGTTTTTCTCTATAGTTACATTAATTTTGAGGCAATGCGCGACGTTCAGGAAAAACCGAGTCGTGTTATACTTTTTATACGGGTAACTATATTTTTGCAAGGCCAAAAGTTGGTTATCCCAGATTCCATGCAGATGCCTTTACGATACAGACAAACATACTTTCCCGGGGTGAG
>CAILQW010000065.1 GCA_903836515.1 Candidatus Omnitrophota bacterium
GTGCCATTGATATCGGCCGTGTCACCCAGGGTCAACGAACCCGATGCTGTATTTGTCCCGATGGTGATATTGTTGAACGTTTTCCCCGCGGATGTCAGTGTGGTCGTCCCGTCAAAGATCCAGGTCGAGCCCGTTGCGGTGAAGGTATCCGCGTTGGTCAGGCTCAAGGTCGCGCCCGCATAATTCACGGTCCGGCCCGAACTATCCAGGACTGCGGTCCCGCCGGTCGTATTAAATGAAAGCACGCCATTGATATCGGCATTATCCGCCAGGGTCAATGCCCCCGAAGCTGTTGCCGTCCCGACGGTCACCTTGTTAAAGATGATCCCATGGCTGGTCAGGTTCGTCGTTCCGTCAAAAATAACCGTCCCTGAATTATGGCTGAACACCGGCGATCCTGAAACTGTAAAGTCACCACTGACATTCATAGTCCCCGAAGGCGCCGTCAGGGTCCCCGCCGAAAGGATCACGCTGCCATTACTATCCACTGTGCCTGAGGACCCGGTGAACGTGCCTCCTGAAACCGTAAGCCCGCCGCCGAAGGTCTGCGTGGCGGTAGATGCCTGATAAACGCCGCCAGCAATTGTCACAAGCCCCGTGGTCGTCGTGGTCTTGCCATTGGCATTGTATGTGGCGGAATTGAGCGTGAACGTCCCTGTACTCACGGCGCTATTGGCTGTATACGTGGGGTTGGAGCCTGCCTTGGATTGATTGATCGACAAGGCAGCCACCCCGCTGATCGCCTGAAGGGCCGACGCTGACGATGCATAAAGGGTCAAATTATAGCCCCCCCCCACAATGGAAGAGCCCGTGTTCATGGTGAAAGCACCCGCTCCGCTGATATCATTATCAGCGTGAAAAGTTGTGTCCGCTGTAAGGGTAATCACCGCATTGTTATTAATGATGATATCCGCATTATCCGTCAGAATACCGGAGTAGTTGCCCGTGTTGTATGTGACCGCATCATCCAGATTATCAAAATACGCCACCCCCACCCGGAGCGTCCCTCCCAGGAACAAGGCGGCCGCGTGTTCCGTAAAGATGGCCGCATCGATGATCCCCAAAGACGTGACCGGCCCCAGGGCATCAAGGGTCAGCGAACCGCTGTGGATGTTGGCACCCACCTGGATAGCGTGGTCACACGTCACATCCATCGTGCCTCCCGCAGCCTCCATGACACCCGAGACCTGGGCCGCAGCCCCCGATGCGACGATCCTGATCACACCGTTGTCTTCCACCAGGGTATTGGCACGGATGATCCCGGTCTGGTTGACCGATCCCTCAAAAATATCATTGGCCGTCCTGGCCGTCATGGCCACATAATGACCTTCCATGGTCCCGGTATTCGCCACCGCGTCCTTGAGCGTTTCACCGGTCTGCAGGTCCACCACATGCCCGGTCGTTTCCTGCGCGACCTCGACCTGGATAAGCCCGCGCCTGTCCAGCGCCACTGTCGTCCTGTCTCCTGAGGCCAGATGAACGGTTCCGGCCCTGGCCACGATCGTCCCTTCATTGCGCACGCCGCTCCCCATAAGGACCAGATGGCCGCTCGCCTCGATCCGTCCTTGATTCAATATTTGTGAGTAGCCCTGGCCAGCCTCGTGCATGAATTCGTAGTTACTGCTGATGAAATTCCTGGTAGCAATATCAAGCGTGGATGCCACAAGCGTGCTGGCCTGGACCTGGGCCGTAGGTGTAAAACGAATACCGCTGGTATTAATGAAGAAAAGGACCCCGTTGGCGATCAGCGAACCCGCGATGGCGCTGGCGCCAGGCCCATGGACACGGCTGAGGACAGTTGCGGTACTGGAAGGTTGAATGAAATTGACCGCTTCATTCTGCGCGATATTGAAGGAAGTGAAGTTGATGACCGTGCGGTCATCGGCTCTGATATTTAAGATATGCTCATTGGGGCGTTCAAAGGTAGCGGAACCTGATTCAATATTTTCACCCTGTGGCAAAGCAAGGGCTGTCGTAGCCCCGAAGGCCAAGAGTAAACCAAGGCTAAGGCAATGGAGGCTTTTACTCAAACACAGTTCCCCGATTAACTCCTCACTTTTATTTAGAGTATAGTTTATTATATAATATAAATTAATGAACTTAAACAATTTATAATAAAAAAATCGCCCCGCCTATAGGATGCTCCTGTTCGTCGCATCCAGCGGGGCTCAGGCGAATCCCTTGTAGCTTAAAAAAATAATACGGGTAGTCGTGGACGAAATGCGAACCCTACAACCCGTTGAAATCCAGCTACTTGTGAAACTCTACCGCAAACGTAGCATGGGATCATTAATATCCTTGGGCGAACCACTCGACCATTCCCTGCCATATAGTAGAGGGATCTTATCACAGCATCAGCAAAAATCTATCAAAAAGCCGATTGAAGCAGCTATTAATTGAAGGCCGGTGCCTTCCTGCCGTTCTTCTTAAAAGCAAAACCAACCTCAAGATCAGCCCCACAGGCAACCGCGATCTTCTGCAAGAGCGAAAGACTATACCCCTGATAATTGTTACTCTCATACCGGGAAATAGCCGATTTTGTCGTATGGATCCTCTCGGCCAGTTCCTCTTGGGTCAAATGCGCCTTGTGACGCAATCCTGCAATCTTTTCAGAAATGCCCAGATTCTTGTATTCCTGCTCAAAGTCCTCTCTGAAACTCTTATCCGAAAGTAATTTATCAGCGTATGTTTTTTGACTCATAGTAAGCGCCTCCTTTAACGCGAAGTTCGTAATCCTTTTTCAGACTGACGGCTCTGGCCAATTCCCTGTCATCCACCTTCTGGCCCTTCTTCCGATAAGCATTGGTCAAAATAATCTTTCTGCCCTCATAAAAGAAGTTGAAAAACCGTTCAGCCATTGGCTTGAACTCGTAAATCTTTTCCTGCTTGTCAACGATCCTGAATTTGCCCTCATCAAACAACCTGCCCTCTTCAGCCATGTATTTGACCAACGCCAACAACTTGATCTTGACCTGACGATATCAGTGTCGTCAAAATACTCTTTGGCGGGCAACTCCCCTTTTTCGTTAAAATAAAACTCGACCTGAAACTTCTCGCCCTGATAAAAAATATGCTCTTCAGGCTTCATATCAGCTCCATCCCAAGGTTAGCATATTTGCTAACCTTTGTCGATCCCGATTTACGGCAAATTTTTGGCCAAAGCCTTCAGCTCAAACTAACAATAACTCTCTTCTGAAGAACACCCGCGCAAAGACCCCTCCGGGAAGCCTTTACGGCTAAACCAGCAGATGTATGTTTCCGGAAGATCCATGAGCAGTCGGTCCTTGTATTTCCCAAAAGGCATAAGCGTCTTAAGGATCTTTAAAAGGTATTCCGGATCTGGGAGCTGTTCTTGTTCAGTCATAACTTACAATCATATATGTCCAATTGGGACAGCAATGACTTACAATATCACCTTAAAGCTGGCGAACCTTGTGGCGCAGATCGGAAACCCATTGACAATGATATGCTTCAACCTCATGAGCGGTTGAGTTTCCAAACATAAAAGTTCAGTACTCCGGCGAAGCTGACCCATAGAAAATACGGGATGAAAAGCAAACCAGCGATCCAGTAAACATGCCAGAAACTGATCATGGTCAGCAGAATGCTCGCCCACAACAAGATCAGCTCCGCCAAGGCGCCCCCGGGGCTGCGCAGGCCAAAGAAAATCGCCGACCAGCCGGCATTCAGGATCAATTGAACGCCAAACAACACCATCGGCCATGCGGGGAACTTATGCGGCATTCTCTCCCAGGCCAGCCATCCGGCCGCGGCCATCAAGAGGTAAAGAACCGTCCATACCGGTGCGAATAACCATGACGGAGGATTCCACGACGGCTTCCTGAGGGTTATATACCAACTCTTCAGGGACGCGCCCGTAAAGACCGACCCTGTCGCCGCGACCCCGAAACACAACACAAGAAAAAGTATCAAAGACAATGCGGGTCTCCTCTCACAAATTGGCGTAGGACCGACCTTGCCTGCCTGCCGGTATAGGCAGGTGTCAGCCCGAAGACACTGATTTATTATACCTATTAACGTCTTTCAAGTCACCAATTTCGCATGATCTTTTTTCCTTCTGATTTTAGCCGACGCGTAAGTTTCTTGACATCTTCCTCAGGCGGCAATAATTCCGGCTTGATCCCGCTTTTGCCAAGCAATTCCCGAACCGCTGTATTGTTTTTGACGTGCTCATCGGTAATCGGCGGCTCTTCATATCCTGCGTTGAATTCCCTCCAAAGAGCGCTTGATCACCCTTGCTACGTAAGCGTGTAAAGCCATTTCCATCGACCCCGCGTTCATACACAATTCTTCGATGTGACGCTTACTTCCTGACCCAAGATGAACCATTGTGTTGATGTCAACAAAATGGTCTTTAAGATTCTGCCCCGACGTCAAACATGCCGTCTTCGCCTTGTCAACCACCAGTATCAAGAAATTTCACTTTTGTGGGAAGCGTCCTTGAACCGCCTGACACTGTTTCCCTGGGCACAAACTTTTCTCTCAACCGAAGAAAATACCGCTCAACGGTGTGCGTGCTGATGACACCCAGCAGGATACCGCTCGCCAAAAAAGCCAGGATGACCAACAGCGGCGGGATTTTCCCCAACCAGGTCGCCCAATAATATAACGCCAGATAATGCCAAATATAAATGCCGTAAGAATGCCGCCCAAGCCACTGGATCTCCTTGATCCTGGAAAAAAATGAAACCCCATTAAACGCCGCGATCATCAAACAACCTACCGAAAGATACCCCAGCGTATACAAGTACCATTCGCCGACAAAATAATCCCAATACTTATTCAGCGATAAATACACAAAAAGCGACACCCCGATACTCCAGAAAAACCATCCCCAGGCCGGGCTTTTCCCCCACCGGCGCCAGAACGGCTCCAGCAACGCCAATAGACACCCGAAAACAATGGGCCCCAGATGGTAGAGCGTCGTCAAGAAAGGAAAGGGCGACCGGAAAGGCCATTCCAGCAGGGCATGCCCATGTTTCAGGTAATAGATGCGTATCCACGGGGCCATGACAAGCACCGTCAGACAACCCGCGACCAGGAACATCCTGCGGGCCGCGGAAGACTTGATCAGGGAATAAACGGCAGCCACAACAAGAGGAAAAAACAGATAGAACTGCTCCGTCACTACCAACGACCAGGTGTGCTCAAGGAAGGGATTACGCAGATAATAATTCTGGAAGAAGAAAAGATACCGACCCAACGTGGCGGCCGCATCCAGAAACTGCGCGGGATTAAGAGAAAAATACAAAACCAGGCTGATAAGGATCATCATGGCATAAACGGGATAAATCCTGAAAAAACGCCGCCGATAAAATTGCCCGACCAGGACACCATCCTCATTCCCGCGGATCAGGATGCGGGTGATCAAAAAGCCGCTGAGAACAAAGAACATTTCTGAACCGCCCTTGAAAAATCTTGAACATCCGGAATCTCAACCGCCAAGTGAAAATGAGTATGCATCAGACAATAATGATAGATCTTAAAACCACTCTCCCTCTTTGCCCGTAGTAAGGCATCTAAAAAATCTTTGA
>CAILQW010000066.1 GCA_903836515.1 Candidatus Omnitrophota bacterium
GGTAGACCAGGCACTCAATGTCTGGCGTTCTTCGGAAGTTAGGGTTATGGGTTCGGCTAAGTTCATCCATAAGTATTATGACATCGTCGGGCGATATGTAAAGCTAAAAGTAAACTTATTTATGTAACACTGCACTAGAATAATTAACATTTTCCTGACACGGCTTTCGACACGTCGGCACCGGATGATGACATGTCGCTCAAGATTGTTTTACTTCAAACAATTTTTATCTTAAAAGGAGGGCATAATGCCCATGGGTCAGCGTAGCAGGACAGGCTTTACCTTGGTTGAAGTCATGATTGTTGTCGGTATCATCGCTCTTCTGGCCATGATCACAATCCCGAATCTGTTGCGTGCGCGTATAACGGCCAATGCCACAACGGCCCAGACCAGCCTGCGTTCCATCAGCACGGCGCTTGAATCTTATGCCCTGGCGAACGGACAGTACCCGGCCACCACAACACCACTGATCGGCCAGACCCCGCCTTATCTTACGGTCGATTATTTTACTGGCCAGCACAGCGGCTATCTCTTTACGGCCGTTCTGGCGGCATGCGCGTATACGGTGACAGCCACCCCTGCCAATAACGGCCAGGGGCTGGATACCTTTGCCATTGCGACCGGCGGTGTATTGACCACAAATCCCTGAGCGAAAGACAGCATGGAACCATCCCTTTTAATCGCTTCGCTTTTGATTTTACTGAGCATTGCTGCCTGTAAACTTTCTGACAAATCTGCGGTGCCGGCACTTGTTTTTTTCCTGCTGATCGGTATGCTGGCCGGAGCTGGCAGCATCGGGGGCGTTTCTTTCCGCGATCCGATGATCGCCAGGCAGATCGGGATCATAGCGCTTGTTTTTATCATTTTCACCGGCGGTTTTGATACAGAGTATAAAGATCTTCGGCCCATCCTTTTTCCAGGGCTTATCCTGGCCACAGCAGGCGTCCTGCTCACAGCGCTGATCGTTGGTTTCTCGGCGGTGTATTTCCTTCATTTCAAGCTCTTGGAAGGCCTTTTGCTCGGCGCGATTGTCTCGTCAACCGACGCGGCAGCCGTCTTCAGTATTTTGCGTTCCCGGCGTGTCGGACTCAAGGGATCGCTTCGTCCGATCCTCGAATTCGAATCGGGCAGTAACGATCCTATGGCGGTTTTTTTGACCGTTATCCTTATTCGCCTCATCCAGAACAGCATTACTCCCGCCGAGATCTTTCCTGAATTCATGACGCAGATGGCGGTCGGTGCCTTCGTCGGGTTTGCCATGGGCCGCGCCAGCCTGGCTTTCATCCAATGGCTCAAACTTGAATTCGCCAGTCTTTACCCAGCCTTGACAACGGCGATCGTATTGCTCATCTATTCCGTCACAACACTGCTTCACGGCAGCGGCATCCTCGCGGTCTACATCGCGGGGCTGATCATGGGCAATGCGGAATTCATGCACAAAAAAACTGTAAAGCAGTTCCATGAAGGACTGGCGTGGTTCATGCAGATCGGGATGTTCCTGGTGCTGGGACTTATGGTAATACCATCGACGATGTGGGCTGTGGCGGGGAAGGGGGTGCTGATAGCACTTGTTCTTATGCTGGCGGCAAGGCCGCTGAGTGTTTTTGTATCACTCATGCCTTTTGACTTTGGGCTCAACCGTACCACCATGGTTGCCTGGATCGGGCTGCGCGGTGCGGCGCCCATTATCCTGGCAACTTTTCCTCTTTTATCCGGGATGCCACAAGCCTCAGAGATATTTCATATCGTTTTCTTTGTGGTCCTGGCATCAATCCTGATTCAGGGGATATCGATTCCCTGGGTGGCAAAACTGCTGCATGTGGATGCCCCCTTGGGACGCCTGCGCAAGTATCCCATTGAATTTGAAAGGTCCGAAGCCATCCCTGCCACATTAACGGATTTGATCGTTCCCTATGAATCCGATGCGGCAGGTAAAACAGTTTTTGAACTGGGAACGCCTTCCAAATGCCTGATTGTTCTTGTGTCCAGGGATGAAAAATTTATCATCCCTAACGGGTCCACTCTAATTGAGGGAGGCGATGTCCTGCTTGTCCTGGCGGATGACAAGGATATTACCGCTCTTTCTGCCCTTTTGGCCCATCCCAAAGCCTGAACCTTGATAAACCCAGATGTTGCAGCACAATTTTATCGACGAATTCATGCGCACTGAATGGTGCGGATGTAAAATGCGGGTTAAAGGATACAGATAATTGTGGTAAAAACATCTGTATATGAGTAAAATGACGCATAAATAATTTTTTAAATTATGAATCTAATTAAAATATTAATTTTAATAGTAAGTATTTTATTTACTCCTGCCGTCCCGGGCCATGCCCAGGAGGGAAATGGCCCGCTGCCGTCTATCAAATTTTCCGCCACAGACAGGGTGCTTGTCCTCGCCCCGCATCCTGATGATGAAACCATCGGGGTGGGCGGCGTTCTCCAGCAGGCCCTGAAGGCCGGGGCTGCGGCGCGCGTCTGCCTTTTTACCAATGGTGAGAACAATGAATTCGCGTTCATCGTTTATGAACACCGCATTGTCCTCAAACCCAAAGAATTTCTCCGTCTGGGTGAAGTACGGCGGCAGGAAAGTGTAGAAGCCATGCGCGTGCTGGGGCTTCATCCCGAAGATGTGATCTCTTTGGGGTACCCGGATTATGGTACCATGGAAGTTTTCTTGAAATACTGGGGAGATACCAAGCCTTTTCGCAGCATGCTCTCCAGGGTCAAGAAAGTCCCGTATCCTGATGCCCTTTCACCCGGGGCTGCTTATGTCGGAGAAAACATCCTGCGGGATCTTGAAGAGGTGATCGCCGCATTCAAGCCCACGAAGATCTTTGTTTCACATCCTGCCGACGTGAACCGCGACCACCGTGCGCTGTATCTTTTTACGCAGATCGCGCTCTGGGATCTGCAGTCCCAGGGCCGGATCGCTACACCGGAAATTTTTCCTTACATCATTCATGTGCCAGCGTGGCCATTTCCCAGGGGCTATCATCCCGAACTCCCGCTGTCTATTCCCGCCAGCCTCGAAAAAAGCGGCATCAACTGGGTTGAACAGCACCTGGATGCGGTAGAAACGGGCAAGAAGTTCGACGCTATCCTGGAATATCCGTCCCAAATCAAGTATGCGCCGCGTTACCTGGTCACTTTTTCCAGGCATGATGAGATCTTCGGGAATTTTCCTCCTGTTGTGCTTGAGCGACAGATGGCATCAGATGCTGAACTGATATGGTCAGAAGTCGGACTCAGTGCACCGCCGAAAAGTCGTGTCAAAAGTACAGAGACCGAACATTTTACCCAGCTGGCCTATGCCCGTCAGGGAAATTATCTGGTGGTGCGCGTGGTTCTCAAACGGGCCATGGATAAAGAACTGGGCATGTCAGTTTCCCTGATGGGCTACAGCCATAAAGTCCCCTATGGTCAAATGCCCAAGATCAGCCTCCTTGTCGGGTTGAACGGATTTCATATTAAAGACAAAAAACGCACGCTTTATTCACCGGATGTCCTCTTCCTCGATAAAGGCAAAGAAATGATCTTCCGGGTGCCATTATCCCTTCTGGGCGAACCTGATTATATCCTCAGCAGTGCCAAGACCGTGGTCTATGACCTGACACTCGATGAAACCGCCTGGCGTGTCCTGGAACTGCCATGACCCAGCTGATCCGTCCCTTTGCTTCCTCTGACCGCAGTGCGCTGCGACAGATCGCCTTTGAAACGGCTTTTATGGGCGACAGCGCCAGGATATTCTTTGAAGGCCAGGAGTTCCTGAAGGATGCCCTGACATTGTATTTTACGGATTATGAGCCTGAAAGTGCCTGGGTTGCGCAGGGAGATGAGGGTATCATAGGCTATATCATGGGTGCCAGGGATGAACAGCGCATGGATAAGGTTATTCTCACCCGGATTATCCCGCGACTTGTGGTAGATGCCTTGCGTGACGGCCTTCTTTTAAGAGGCCGGAACATTAAACTTCTGGGGGGATTTGCCAGGAGCCTGTTCAAGGGGGAGTTTTCTATGCCCTCCTTTAGCAAAACATACCCTGCGGTTCTTCATATCAACATCAAGAAGGATTCACGCGGGCAGGGGACAGGCGATGCCCTGATGAAGACGCTGCTGGATGATTTTACCAAGTCAGGCGTGCAGGGCGTACGTCTGGCCACCATGTCATCGGGAGCCTCGGGATTTTTTTGCAAAAGCGGGTTTTCCATTTTGTTCAAGGGAAGACGGAGTTATCTGGACAGCCTGGCCGGACAGGAAGTCCCTTTATATATTCTTGGGCGCGAACTACGCTAAACGTCAGCTGGGAAAGGAGCATGGATGCGGCATCTTGTGATCTTGTTGTTCTTGGGGATTGTTATTTTCTTCGCAGGTAATAACGTCCTGCCGTTGACGAATCCTGATGAAGTTTTTTATGCCGGGACGGCTAAAGAAATGGCTGTTCAGGGGACATGGTCCACGCCGTATATATTTGACCAGCCCCAGTTTGAGAAGCCTATCTTGACCTATGACCTGATCCGTGCGGGTTATCTCATGTTCGGACAGACACCTTTTGCGGCCAGATTTTTCCCTGCCTTGTTTGCCTGGATGGGGATGCTGGCGGTGTATTTTCTGGGGCGACTGGTCTATGCCGACGAGCGCAAGGCCTTTATGGGGGCTTTTGTCCTCATGACATCGGCGCTTTATATCGGCTTGGCCAAGACTGTATTCACGGACATGATCTTCAGTGTTTTTATTCTCCTCAGCCTGGCCGCATTCTATGCCGGCTATCATGACCGGACACGCAAATCGGCCAGTCTTGTGCTGTTCCATATCTTCGCGGCCCTTGCCGTGCTCACCAAAGGGCCTTTGGGTTACGCGATCCCGTTGGCGATCGTCCTGATATTCCTCTTTATCAAAGGGGAACAAAAATTTATTTGGTCCAAAGCGTTCCTGACCGGATTCCTCCTGATGCTGTTGATCGCTGTGCCGTGGTATGCGCTCATGGTCCGGCTTTACCACAATGCCTTCACCCATGAATTCTTCTATAACGACCATTGGCGCCGCCTGCTCGAGGCCGAACACCGGTCCAATGACCGCTGGTATTTTTATCCGGCGTCCATGTTTGGATGTATGTTTCCCTGGATATTCCTGGCTGCCGCGGCGTTCGGTCAGGCGGCCAAAGCCGTTGTTGTAAAAAAAGCCGATGCTTTCCAGATGTTCCTTGTGATCTGGATCATGGTCGTGCTGGTTGTATTTCAAACAGCGCATTCCAAACTGGTCAGCTACATTTTTCCTCTTTTTCCGGCGATGGCTTTATTATCAGGGGCTTATCTCACGGAACGTCTGAACAGGCTTAAACGTGCCGGGTGGCTGGAAACGGCCACGGTTTCCCTTTGCCTGCTAGTGCCGCTGATCATGCTTGTGGCCGCGAAGAAATATCCGCTGTACCTGCCCGGGGCAGCCCATGCGGGGGCCATTATCGGCGTTGAAGTTCTGTTTCTGCTGGCTGTGGGAGTACTGTTTTTTCAGAAGAAGATCAAGGGCGGTATCTTTCTTGCCGGGTTGCAGGTACCCCTGGTTTTATTCCTGGCGCTAACCACGAGTTCCAATATTTCGCCCTATATTTCATCACAAACAGCCGTTGAACATCTGTTGAAGAACCGCCAGGTTGACGGAAAAATCATGGCTTCAAAGTTCTTGATCCGGGGCGTTAAATATTTTTCGGGCAAGGATCCGGTCCTTGTCAATTTCAGTGATTCGAATTTCTTCAGTCCGCATCCAGTGCCAGACCTGAACACGCAAGAAAAGCTGTCAAGCTTCCTTAAATCCCAGCCTGTCAGTTACGGCATATTGAATGATCACACCTGGCAAGCCCTTGAGGCTTTTTGCCTGAAGAACGGTTTTCATGCCGAACTGATTGAAAAAGTAGGTAACGTTTATATCGTCAAGGTAACAACTGTGCTGCGTTTGACCAATATTTCCGGAAATACATTCTCATGCTGATCCTCCGACGGATCATTTTCTATCTTTTTCTTTTGATCTACCTTATCCTGTGTCCGGCGCTATTGCTTTACGCTTCAGGATATATCATTGACCCTTTTACGCGCGAGGTTGAACGGACAGGGCTCATTCATTTATCTTCCCTTCCGCCAGGGGCGACCATCTACCTGGAGCACAGCCGTTTTATCAGAAAAACACCCGCCACGATTGATCAGCTCAGGCCTGGCTCGTACCGAGTTACCCTGACGCTGCCGGGATACCGTGAATGGACACAAGCCGTGCGTGTAAAACCGGGGAAGGCGGCTGCGTTTGAGAAAGTCCTGCTGCTCCCGCAGTATTTTCCTGTGCAAACCCCCATTCAAGGAAATTTTAAGCAGATATATCCCTTGCCTGGGACCGATTTCATCCTTGTCGCCCAGGATAATTATCTTGGAAGCATCCAGTTGTATAATTTCAAGAATGAACGTGCCGCACCATTCCTTGATCCGGTTTCTCCCTGGTATAAATTCCCGGTCCTGTCGCTGTCACACCAGGAGAACAGCCGTTCCTTCATGGTTTATGGCGGAGGTCTCTGGGAAAGAAAGTACCTGTGGGTGACTTTAAAAGGGGATGCCCCAGCTATCGTCGATATCACCAGGTTCTTCAGCAAGGACCCGCTGTTGATCGAATGGGACCCGCTGAACACCAAGGAACTTTTTGCTGTTTACAGCAATTACATTGACCGCGTGGATATTGCTTCCGGGCTTGTGTATCCCCGCGACATTGATGCGGTCAAAGGTGTGGGGTTTCATAACAACCGGGTTTACCTGATGACGGCGGACAACCGTTTCTTAAGATATGGACGCGACAAGACAAAGGCGGAACCATTCCTGGAAAGCAGTCATTTCGCGCGGCCCCTGCTGGACACAAACATCTTTTATCATATCACAGCCCCCGACGATGATTCATTGTTCTTGCAGGGAGAAGACGGTAGTCTGCTGGCCAATCATCCGCCGTATCAGATCATGGAAAAGGGTGTTATCGGCATGAAGTTTCATGAGCGCTCCAGGACGCTCATGTACTGGACATCTTCCTCTGTCATGCTGGCGGATATTGATGAGACAATGACCGCTAATATCAACGCTCTTGCGGTAAAAACAATTTTCGGGGAAGGCCAGGATATCAAGCAGTGTTTCTGGTCCGGGGATGCTTTTCATATTGTCTGCAATGATAATGACAGGGTGTACCTCATTGAAACAGAACCGCAGGGCAGTGACCATAACGAGTTCATCACCCAGATCCGTAAGGGGTCCTCTATTTTCTTTAGCAATGAAGCGGGTGATCTGTATTTTCTCGATGAACAGGGTGGTTTTCAGAAAATCCAGCTGATCCCCAAAGAGAGCGTGGTTGACCAACTCCTGAATAAAGGGGCCTAATTGCATGTTATTTAATTATTCCCGTAATAACTTAAGCCGCCATGACCAACGTCTGGAACGTATCTTTGAGATTGCCCCAGGAGCCCTGTCCTGGGGGATCATCATCGGGATGACCATCCTTTCGGTGGCTAATCCGTTGTTGGCAGCGGCCATGATGGTGGCGTTCGTCCTCTACTGGGTTTTACGTCTTATTTACATGAATCTTTTTCTGGGGATATCCTATTCCAGGCTTTCCATGGAGAAAGAAACCGACTGGCTCGAACTTATCGAGGGGATGCGCGACATAGATGCGTTGTCCTGCAGGCTGAAGGCGCGCGCCAAAAGCACATCTACGCCTGCGGCAAGGATTTCGCTTGCTATCCGTCGCTATCAGATCGATGCGGTCAAAAAGACCGGCGAGGGGACACCCGATCCATCGGATATCTATCATCTTGTGATCCTGCCCGTAGCGCGGGAGCCCCGTGATGTGATTGAGCCGGCCATCCAGAGCCTCGCGGAAGGGATATATCCCACGACAAAGGTCATCGT
Source organism: Candidatus Omnitrophota bacterium (assembly GCA_903836515.1). Classification (GTDB taxonomy): domain Bacteria; phylum Omnitrophota; class Gorgyraeia; order Zapsychrales; family Fredricksoniimonadaceae; genus Fredricksoniimonas. The sequence continues at coordinate 7,926 of CAILQW010000066.1, forward strand.
TGTCATTGCCCTGGAGGGGAGGGCCTGCGAGAAGGTCAAACAGGAGGTCTACGCCCTGCAGAGGCACTACATGGCGACATTTATGGATTTTCTCGTTATTGAACATCCTTCCGACATTGAGGGAGAGTCCAGTGTCAAGGGCGCCAATGCAACCTGGGCCGCGAAGCATGTCGCCCCCTGGCTGGGGCAGAAAGGTATCGCTTATAAAAACGTGATCGTATCCTGCTTCGATGCGGATACGGTAGCCCACAGGGATTACCTGGCCTGTTTGACATATTATTTCATGATTACCCCTTCCCGCACACGGGCCAGTTATCAGCCCATTCCGGTTTACTACAACAATCTGTGGGAAGTTCCAGGGTTTGCCAGGGTCATCGACATTGGCGCATCGTTCTTTCAGCTCGTCGAGTCCACGAATCCCGAAAAACTGGTAACCTTTTCCAGCCACAGCATGAGTTTCAAGGCCTTGGTGGAGGTTGGGTATTGGCCGGTAGATATGATCTCCGATGACTCGGCGATTTTCTGGAAATCCTTTATCCATTATGACGGCGATTACCGGGTTGTGCCGATCTACACTACCGTCTCCATGGACATTGCCGGCGGGGATACGTCTCTTCAAACTTTTATCAATATATACAAGCAAAAGCGGCGCTGGGCGTGGGGCGTTGAAAATCTGCCCATTGTCATGCGCGCGTTCCTTCAGTCGCCCGCGATTTCTTTATATAAAAAGATCATGTTCAGCATCAGGTTATTTGACATGTTCGTATCCTGGGCGACCCTGTCGTTCCTTCTGGTGATTATCACGTGGTTTCCGGTATTCTTTGCGGGCCGCGAATTTGTAACGACGACAATGTACTACATGGCGCCCAGGATCAAGGATATTATTTTCAGCCTTTCCCTGATGGGACTGGTGGTGTGCATGATCATCAGCCTGGGCCTGCTTTCCACGAGCACGGCCCGCCTGCGCCTTTGGCAAAAAGTCATCCATATTTTTGACTGGCTTGCCATCCCGGTAGTTATCCTGGCCCTGAGCTCTATCCCGGCACTTGACGCCCAGACACGACTGATGCTGGGGAAATACATGGAATTCAAGGTCACGGAGAAATACAGGACGCGCCGGGATTGACAGCCTCTGGCTTACGGATCAAAGGGAAAGAACCCATGCAAGAGCCGCTTGAAACGGAAGGCAAAAATATTTTCTGGATCCATTATATCAGGGCCGTGGTAGCGCTGGGTGTCATTTTGGTGCACGTGGCTGCGGATGTGATCACGGAGTGGGGCGTCCTTCCCCAGGGATGGTGGTGGTCGGCGAATATTTACGATTCCCTGGCGCGTGGATGCGTGCCTGTTTTCATTATGGTGAGCGGGGCGCTTCTGTTGCCGGTACAGGAAGGCTCCCGTGATTTCTTTTCCAAGCGCTTGAAGCGTATTTTTATACCCTTTATGGTCTGGAGCCTGCTCTATCTGGTTTGGAAAAAAATTTTCTTTATCCCGGATATGACACTCATGACGGCGCTAGAGAAAATGCTGACCGCTAATGTCTGTTTTCATCTCTGGTTTTTTTATGTTTTGACCGGGATGTACCTTATGACACCCCTGTTGCGGATACTGGCTCAGCATGCCACACGCAGGGACATCCTTTATTTCCTCGTCTTGTGGTTCATGGCAGGATCACTGGCTCCTTTTATATACAAGATCACGGCCATGTATGGGCATCCGCTGCCGCGGATCAATCTTTACCTTGAACCAGTGACCGGATTCATTGGTTATTTTGTCCTGGGGCATTTTATCAGGCAGCATGCTTTGCCTTCCTGGCGCAACGGCGCCTGGATCATATGGGCTTTAACTCTTCTGAGCTGTGCGGTGGGGACAGGGATGTTGGCACAACGCTTTAATTCATTTAAAGAAGCTTTTTACGACAATATGGCGCCTAATATTGTTTTTTATTGCGCCTCATTTTTCATATGGGTGAAGCTTTTTTTATCGCCGTCCCCAAAAGCTATCCATCCCGGGGTTGAAAAAATTGTAGTTTGGTTATCCAGGGCAAGCCTGGGGATTTACCTGATCCATCCCATGGTGCTCGACATCATGGAGAAGGGGCGGTTGGGATTTGTTCTCAAGCCGGTTAGCGCCCATCCAGCCGTCATGATCCCGCTTTTGGCTGGGACGGGATATCTGGCATCGTTCCTTGCCGTGAGCGCGCTTCAACGGATTCCCGTTTTAAGGAAGATCGTTTAGAATGGCTTTCGGGTTTATGGTATATTTTGATATTCCCGGATAGTAACAATTCAGTATTGGATAAAATTTATATGAATAATATTCTAGTGACGGGTGCGGCGGGGTTCATTGGTTCCCCTACGGCAGAGAAACTGCTTAAAAAAGGCATTCACGTTATCGGCGTGGATAATATGAATGACTATTATGATGTCCGCCTCAAAGAGTATCGCCTGAAAGCCCTCAAAAAATATCCCAACTTCACATTCTATAAAAGCGATATCGAAGACATTGCCGCGCTCCGGCGCATCTTTAAGAATCACGCGTTTAATGCCGTGATGAACCTGGCCGCACGGGCAGGGGTACGCTACAGCATGGAAAACCCCTTTGTCTACATGACGACCAATGCCAATGGCACGCTGAATCTCCTCGAACTTTGCCGTGAATATCACGTCATGAAATTCATCCTGGCATCCACGTCGTCCTTGTATGCAGGGCAAAAGATGCCCTTTAACGAGGATCTTCCGGTCAATACCCCCATTTCACCCTATGCCGCCAGCAAGAAGGCCGCGGAAGTCATGGCCTATACCTACCACTACCTGTACGGAATCGATGTGTCGGTGGTGCGCTATTTTACGGTTTATGGACCGGCTGGCCGCCCGGACATGTGTATTTTCCGGTTCATCAAGTGGATCGATGAGGGCAAACCCATGGAAGTTTTTGGCGATGGCACGCAGAGCCGGGATTTCACCTATGTTGATGACATTGCCGAGGGCACCATCAAGGCGCTGAAGAAGGTTGGTTTTGAGACGATCAATCTCGGCGGCAATCATCCCTATGACCTGAACGACGCCGTCAAACTCATTGAAACATATCTGGGCAAAGCATCCACCCGGCATCAAAAATCTTTCCACAAGACGGATATCAAGGCCACCTGGGCGAACATTGCCAAGGCGAAACGCCTGTTGAATTGGCAACCGAAGATCGATCTGGACACAGGGGTCAAGCGTACGGTCCAATGGTATCTGGCCAACAAATCGTGGGTATCCCGTGTAAAATTATGACCAGCTTCCAGGCCAAGGTATCCATAATGCCTGCGCTAAGGACGGTTTGGGACGATGTTAATCCAGTTCATTTAAAAAGGTAATGATTATGACATTAGCAGAACAGATCAGTGCCGGCAAAGAAAAGATCGCGGTCGTGGGCCTGGGTTACGTCGGGCTTCCGTTGGCAGTAGAGTTCGGGAGAACGATCCAGACCATCGGATTTGACCTTAATCAAAAACGTGTCCTGGCCCTTAAGAACTTCCATGACCATACCGGTGAGATGCCGCCCGACGCCCTTAAAAACTCTATCCATTTAACCATCACCGATGATCCACGCCAATTGAAGAAGGCCAGGTTCATTATCATTGCGGTTCCAACCCCTATCACCATCAATAAAATCCCTGATCTTTTCTGCGTCAAAAGCGCCTCTGAACTGGTGGGGAAAAACCTTGCCAAAGGCAGTGTCGTTGTTTACGAGTCTACCGTTTATCCCGGGGTGACTGAAGATGTCTGCGTCCCGATCCTTGAGAAATTCTCAGGCCTTAAATACGGCAAGGATTTTAAAGTCGGTTATTCGCCCGAACGCATCAATCCCGGGGATAAAGAACATACCTTGACGCGCATCGTCAAGGTTGTTTCCGGGTGTGATGCCCCGACGCTGGAAGATGTGGCGGATGTTTACAGCCTGGTGGTGAAGGCGGGCGTATTCCGCGCCCAATCCATCAAGGTTGCCGAAGCGGCCAAAGTTATTGAAAATACCCAGCGCGATCTTAACATCGCGCTTATGAACGAGCTGGCGCTGATCTTCCATAAAATGGGCATCGACACCCGATCTGTCCTTGAAGCCGCCGGGACCAAGTGGAATTTCATCCGCATGCAGCCGGGCCTTGTGGGCGGGCACTGCATCGGTGTTGATCCGTATTATTTGACGTTCAAGGCCGAAGAGATCGGTTATCATCCCCAGGTCATCCTCGCCGGGCGCCGCATCAATGACAGCATGGGGCCGTATGTCGCCCAGCAAGCCGTAAAGCTTATGATCGAAGCCGGCAAAGCGGTCAAGGACGCGAGGGTTCTGGTGTTGGGGATCACATTCAAGGAGAATGTATCGGATATCCGCAACAGCCGCGTCATCGATATCATCAATGAGCTCAAGGAATACGGTATTAAAGTGCTTGTGGCTGACCCCTTGGCAGATAAAGATGACGTCCGGCATGAGTACGGCGTGGAACTTGTGATGTACAACAAAAACCTCAAGGTTGATGCTATTGTCCTTGCGGTCAATCACACCGCCTTCAAGGACATGATGACCATCAAGTCCCTCAAGGCACACCTGAATTCTTCCAAAGGGCAGGGAGTTGTGGTGGATGTTAAGGGGCTGTTTGATCCCCAAGCCTTCAAAGGGACTGGGTTACAGTATTGGCGGCTTTAAAAAACTTTTCTGAAACTTCTTTTTAACTATATATGTCAAAAAAAGCAGAAGAAAAGTTCCGTTGCCCCTGGGTGGGGATGGATAAACCTCTTTACGCGCAGTATCATGATACCCAATGGGGTGTGCCTGTCCGGGATGACAGGATTCATTTTGAATTTCTGATCCTTGAAGGCGCCCAAGCCGGTCTGAGCTGGTACACGATATTATGCCGCAGGGACGGCTATCGTAATGCGTTCAAGAATTTCGATCCTCAAAAGGTCGCCCGCATGACCGATGATGAACTTGAAACGTTAATGCTTGACCCCGGGATCATTCGTAACCGTCTCAAGATCTTTGCCGCACGCCGGAATGCCCGGGTGTTCCTGGCGATACAAAAAGAGTTTGGCAGTTTCGACCAGTATGTTTGGTCTTTTGTCGGCGGCAAGCCGATTGTCAACGGCTGTCGAACACTCAAGGATATCCCCGTAACCAGCCCGCAAAGTGATGCCTTGTCTAAAGATTTAAAGCAACGCGGCATGTCCTTTGTAGGTTCTACCATCATCTACGCCCATATGCAGGCAACCGGACTCGTCAATGATCACCTGACCACCTGCTGGCGCTATCGCGTCACTTGATATGAATCTTAGAAAATGGTCATTATCCATAGCGTATATTGCTTCTATTTTATTGTTGGTAGAACTTACCACGAGACTTATTTTTCACCTCACTAGTGTAGTGTCCCATAAATAACTTGACTTATTCAGATTTTCATGTATGATGTATCTCATGAGCAAACACGCCAAGCCAATCTTGTTGTCAGATGAAGAGCGAACAACAATTAACACATGGA
>CAILQW010000067.1 GCA_903836515.1 Candidatus Omnitrophota bacterium
CGACTCAATGCGGAAAGCCGCTGGGAAGAAACGCCTGCAATAATTGCTCTTTAAGACAGAGATTTTAAATCGTCGCCCAAAGGGCTCCGGACGGTGAGCGAAGTTCACCGGAATGACCGGACGAAGTCATCGGAATTCGCAGTGTGCGTTTAAATGAGCATATAAAACGTGAGCTGATGAAGTACCCAAGACATTCAACAAGTGAATTTGTTTTCTGTTATGAAGACGGGAGAACGTTAAAGAGGGTTAAGGTAGCTTTTGAGGTAGCACTTAGAAAAGCAGAGATTACAGATTTTCGTTTTCATGATTTAAGGCATACAGCGGCGAGTCATTTGGTAATGGCAGGAGCAGAGCTTAACACTGTCAGAGAGATTTTGGGTCATAAGTCAATGCAGATGACAATGAGGTATTCACATTTGACAGCAGACCATAAAAAGCAAGCGGTAGAGCTTATTTCTCGACGGTTTGACACCATAGGAGCACCAAAGACAACTGTTAATTTATCGTCGGAGAGTGAGGTTGTTCTAAATGCTTGATAGTAAGTCTGATGGAGCAAGTGATGCGGAACGCAGAACGTCTTCAGACGTTCACTCTTAATCACTTGGTACCGAGTTCGACTCTCGGGAGGCCCACCATTTAGAAAAGCCGTATCCCTTTTGGGATATGGCTTTTCTATTTCTTGAGAGCCGACCGAGAGGAGAAGGAGCCCCCTGCCTGCCGGCAGGCAGGCGCAGGATGCGACGAATAGGGGCATTCTATGGGCGGGGCGGATGGCCGACCCGAAAGGAGCCCCGCAGGGCGACTGGAGGGCGCCGATTGTTGGGCTTCAACAGCATTATTCTGAAAGGCCCATCAACCTGTGAGCTTGAAAAGCGAACATTCATTGGATAGCGTGACAGCGTTCATGGGTGTTCCATCTGCAGCAAAATAACAGAGGTTTTTCGGTAAGGAATTGACACGGCATTGTTTCGGTGTATACTTATTTGTGTACACAAGGAGGTGGTATGGCCGTTAGTATTCGCAAGCTTCGTGCATCTACGAAAGAAATCTTAAGCCGTGTCGGCCGGGGGGACACGGTTTATATTGAAAATCACGGACGACGGTGCGCCAAGATCGTCCCGCTTGATGACAAGGCGGTTCAGCCGAAGGTCAGGTCTATTGCCGGGCTTTGGGAGAATCATAAAAAGACAGAAGATGTGCATGCTTTTGTTAACGCGCTGAGGGCGCCGCGCCATGCTCATTGATACAGATGTGATCATCTGGTATTTACGTAATGACAAGAAGGCTGTCAGTTTTGTTGATGGTCTTCCGTCGTTTGACATCAGCGCTGTGACGTACATAGAAGTCCTTCAGGGTATTCGCGACAAGCATGAATTGAAAGCGTGGAAGGGTTTTATCAAGGATAGGAATATCCAGGTACTGATGATCGATCATGATGTGACCTTGAAGGCGATGTACTGGATGGAAGAATATGTTTTAAGCCATGGGTTGCGTTTGGCCGACGCCCTGATCGCGGCAACGGCAGATGTGTATGGCAAAGATCTGGTGACTGGTAATATTGCTGATTATCGCTACATCCATGGCCTTTCATTGAAGCATTTTCTTAAATGATCAAAACACCATTTTCCCGTCTTGAAAACGCTTTCCCGGTGTGATATCTTTGGGATGTAAGAAAAAACCAAGGGCAAACTGCTTGAAAAAGCAGGGCGCAAAGCCGTGAGCCTGACCCCGGAGCGATCCGGGAAGGTTGTCTGGTTGCCGATGTGAGGTCGTCATCCTCACACCTAAACCCTTCGGAATTTCGAAGGGTTTTTTCGTTCCATGGAGTATCACTTTCCTGGAATGGCGCCCTGCATCTGTGAAGGAGTCAGCATATGGGGCGTTTTCTTGTTTTGACAGCCATGCTTGTCCTTTTCCTGGTTTCTTCCTATAATGTTTTTGCCAGAGAAGATATGCCTATGATGATACCACAGGACCATGGTTTGATCCCTCTCCCGTATAAAATGCCGCCGATGCCTGTGTCTCCTGATGGGGGGGCGCGTCCTGAGGGACCATCGATGAACTCCCTGCTTGCCCGGGAAGATGCTCTGGTGGCATGGATAGGTGCCAATGTCAGCCCGCAAACAGGTATGTTCCTCAGTTTTCAGGTATTGCCCGGTGAAAAGGGTTTAGTTTATGGCGGGATGGGGGATGCCTTGTCTGTGCCCGGGGTCATTGAGCGGGTCATTGTGGAGGAAGGGCTCGACATTTATGACGGTGCCATCGGGCAGATTGTATTGACCTTGGCGGGCGGGCAGGAAGGGATCGAGAAGGCCCGGCATCCTCTGGATATTTATTGGAAGGGGAAATTCGGCGATCTGAGCAGTATAAGGGCCGGGTTCCCCAATTATAATTTTATCTATGATCCCCAAGCTCCGGAACGTGTGACCTCTGCGCTGGATGCGGAAGGCCGGCGCGGATTCATTTTCCGTATCATCAACGCCCATGGCCATTATCTGGCGGCTGACCCGCTGGATGGTAAAAAGCGGATGGACGGGTTTCCGAGCTCTACGGATATTCATGTGGAGGACTGGAAACCTGTGGCCGGCGAGAACGCCTGGGTGGTGATCGCGGCTATGCAGTTGTATCACAAGAAATATTTCGATCTTGCGGCGGGCCGGTATCAACATCCGGACCATGCGGTGGAGTTGCTGCTGGCTGAAGAATTGGCCCGTGCCGCGCTTGTCCTTCAAGCAGAGACCGGCGGCATCCGCATGGCGCCGTTGGGAACGTTCCGTGAGAATGATACGGCCTTGGCGTCGGGTCCCGGGAGCTGGTGGTACAACCAGATATCCACCGAGAACAATCTGTCCTGGTATGGGGCCTTTCGGATGTTATACCAGGTGACCCATAAAGAGGTTTATCGCCAGGCGATGCAGGATCTTGAAAAGTTCTTCAAGCAGGTTTATGACCCGGCCAAGCACATTTTTTACCAGGGGATGACCCATACGGCCGATGGCTGGCGGGTTAACGGCAAGGATTTTGCACTGGACGTTCAGACGTGGGGCATTTTGTCCCTGGGCGCAGCGACACTCGATGCCTGGTTTGGGGAAGGAACAGCCTATGCCTTCTGGGAGAAGTCGCGGGAATATGCGGGTGCTTTTAACGGCCAGGGGCAGTTGATCGGGGTGGGTTACACCCAGGAGCACGGGCGTGTTTCCGTTGAATGGAGCGCGGGGGCGATCATGGCCGCACGGGAATTGGCGGTCTTATACCGTGATGCCCATCCGGACTGGTCGCTTTCGGCTATACGGGATGCGGATGCCATGCGTTTAGGGCTCGAATCATTACGGCGCGATCTCCCCGGAGGGCAGACCGCCTATGCCTATTCGTCCCGGCGCGGCTGGATCCCTTTTGGCTGGAATTCTCATGATCCCAGGGTCATGAGCCTGGCGTCCACCGGCTGGATGTTTTTTGTGGCCCGTCAGTACAATCCTTTCTGGATGGATGGGCAGAGCCGTTGACACGATGTTCCCAAGCCTGTTATTGAGTGCTGGCAGGATCTCCGCTATAATAAGGTCACTATTTCGATGACATACGGAGGTGACTATGCGTAGATCTATCGGTGTTTTATTGTTTTCAGGGGCCGTGCTTCTTTTCCTTACGGGTTGCGCGACGATCGCGCTTACGCCGGTTGAGGAAGATTATGCGGTGGAACAATCGCGTCAGGTTTTTGGCAGTAAATGCGATGCCATTATCCCCGTGATGTCAAAAGGGAGCATGGCCGATGCGCTCTTTATTTCCCAGTCGGTTGCACAGGGGCCGTCGTTTATTGCGCGTGATATTGTGCCCAATTTCATCACCGGGAATACGGCCCAGACTCATGTGACGGTGTTTGGCAACAACAGCGCCAAGACAGCCCGTGTCATCAAGGATGCGTTGTCCTTGTCGGGGCCGTCCTTGCCCGGGCTTTCTTTGCTTTTTATCGGGGATCAGGCGCATGCCGATGAATTAAAGCCCCTGGTTGAAGCCAAGGGGGCTGCATTTTATTTCCGTGAGTTCAAGAAATAACCCGGCGCCTGTTCCCATAGTTCCAATATTTTCATGCCAGCCTTGACTAGCCCGGCGTCTTGGCATATACTCATGCCGTTTTTCATGAACCCATCTTGAATCATTTCTGCGCGGGAGTTGTCTGTGTCCGATAAGAAATACGACCTGAGCACCCTCAAAGCCAAAGCCTTGCAGTTTCGCCGCGAGATCCTTGAAACCCTTGAAACTGCGGGGTCAGGCCATCCCGGCGGTTCTTTGTCTGCGGTGGAGATATTTGTTACCCTTTACGGCGTGGTGATGAATCATCGTCCGGATGATCCTGCCTGGGAGGGCCGTGACCGCCTGGTGATCTCCAAGGGCCATATTTCTCCGGTCACCTACGTCACGCTGGCTGATTTCGGTTATTTCCCCAAAGAAGAATTAAAGACCTTTCGCAAGTTCGGCAGCCGCCTGCAGGGCCATGTGACCAAAAAGACCCCGGGTGTCGAGTTTAATACCGGGTCGCTGGGGCATGGGCTTGCGTATGCCAATGGGGTTGCCATGGCCGCGAAATTGAAGAACAAGGATTTCAAGGCATATTGCCTGATGGGGGATGGCGAGATCCAGGAAGGGTCTGTATGGGAGGCGGCCATGACCGCGGCCCACCATAAACTGGACAATGTTTGCGCCATTATTGATTATAACAAGGTCCAGGAGAACGGCCTTATCAGCGAGATCAAGGGCCTTGAGCCGCTGGCCGATAAATGGAAAAGCTTCGGCTGGCAGGTGATCGATATCGATGGCAATGACATTGAAAAACTGATCAAGGCGTTCAATGATTTCAAGGTAACAAAGGGGAAACCCACGGTCGTGATTGCCCAGACGTTGAAGGGCAAGGGCGTTCCGTTCATGGAGCTTAAGAGCGCCTGGCACGGCAAGGCGCCCAACAAGGAACAACTGGCGGACGCGCTGAAGGTATTATATTGATATGTCCATAAAACCCACCCCCACACGAGACGGTTTTGGCGAAGAACTGGCGGCGATCGGCAAGCTCAATCCCAAGGTCGTGGTCGTTTCCGCGGACCTTGAGGATGCCACCCGCGCGGAATATTTCAAGAAGGCGTGCCCGGAACGTTTTTTCACGGTGGGTATCGCCGAGCAGGATATGGTCGGCATGGCTGCCGGACTGGCAAGCGAAGGGTTTACGGTCGTGACCAATTCTTTTGCGGTCTTTCTGACCAACCGCGCGTATGACCAGATCCGGCTGGATGTCTGCTATAACAACCTGAATGTCAAGCTGGCCGCCACCCATGCGGGTGTCACGGTGGGTGAAGACGGCGCCAGCGCCCAGTGCCTTGAAGATTTTGCGATCATGCGCGTTTTGCCCAATATCAAGGTCATCTGTCCCGCAGACTACATCGAAGCCAAAAAGGCAACCGCCGCCATGCTGGCGGAACAAGGCCCTTTTTATGCCCGTTTTTCACGCGCGCCGTTACCGGTGTTGACGGACGAGGCATCGGTTTTTGTGATCGGCAAGGCGAATGTGATGCGTGCGGGTACGGACGCTTCGGTCATTGCCTGCGGGGCCATGGTTTCCGAAGCGCTGGCGGCCGCGGAAGAGCTGGCGAAAGAAGGCCTGAATGTCCGCGTGGTCAACATGCACACCATCAAGCCGCTGGATATCGAGACGATCGTGGCGTGCGCGAAAGAAACGGGCGCGATCGTCACGGCCGAGGAGCATCAGGCGGCCGGCGGTCTGGGCAGTGCGGTTGCCGAAACCCTGGGACAGACACTGCCTGTGCCTTTGGAGATCGTGGGGGTCCGGGATTCCTTTGGCCAGAGCGGCACACCCGAACAGTTGTTGCAGTTTTACAAGCTGAAAGCCGTCGATATTGCCGCGGCCGTGAAGAAGGTCATCGGGCGCAAGAAGCGCTGACCGCGCGGTTGATTCATACAATTTTCTTAAGATAAGAACAAGCCTGGCTGATCCCTTCAGTCAGGCTTTTTTTATCGCTGGATGGCAGTGCGGCGCAAAAGACCTTTTCCTGCAGGATATCGGCAACGACCAGGAGCGCCCCCGATGCCCGTCCGATCTTCCGGCAGGCCAGAAAAAAGGCACTGCATTCCATTTCGATGATACGCGCGTCCAGCTGGTCAAAAAGGGCGATATGTTTTTCTTCTTCGTGCAGGGAGGCAAAGCTCACGCAGTTTTGCCGGGGACAGGGAAACGTGCGTGTCAGGGTTTCATCAGCCTGGACCGGTTCGGATGTGTTGAGCGTGCCCTTGACAATGGCGCTGAAACTTTCAAAGGCATGGATGGTTCCCGGGATGACAAGGCTTCCGACGTCGAGGTTGTCCCGGCGGCGGATCAATCCGCAGGTGCCCAGGAACAATATTTTTTCGCAGGGGGTTTCCGCCAGGTAAAGGGTACAGTCGCCTACAAATCCCGCGCCCATCCCGGAGCGGATGAGGGTGAACCCCTGGCCCTGGCCGCAGGAAAAGACGCGGCCCTGCGTCATGGCGGCAACTCCCAGATTCCTGGCGGCACGGGGGATGTCAAAGGGCATGATGATGCATGTTTTCTGAAATTTTTCCGGCGCGATCCCAAAAAGAGCTGTCACATGTCCGCTCATGGTGTGTGTCCCGGTTGTTGTGTTATTATAATATTTGGTACGCATCAGTATAAACACTAAATGGGTGAATGAAAAGGATCGCAATGAAATATGCTGAGCTTCCCGGAACCGGGGAAAAGGTATCTGTCATAGGGCTGGGGACATGGGTTTTTGGCGGCGAGAACTGGGGCGGCGCCGACGATGAGGCATCTGTCCGCGCGGTGGCGCAGGCGCTCGCGTTGGGCATGAATTTCATCGATACCGCGCCGTTTTATTCTGACGGCAAGGCGGAAAAACTGATAGGGCAGGCGATCCGGGGACAGCGTGAAAAAGCGTTCATTGCCACCAAGTGCGGGCTCATCCGCGAGAACGGGCGTGTGGCCCATGATCTGACACCCGCCTCCATCATGCGCGAAGCGGACCTTTCTTTATCACGCCTGCAGTGCGATGTGATCGACCTGTACATGTGCCACTGGCCGGATCCGGCGGTACCTGTCGAGAAGACCATGGACGCGCTGATGACATTGCGCCGCGTCAAAAAGATCCGTCATATCGGGGTGTCGAATTTTGATGTACCCCTCCTTAAAAAAGCGTGTGCCATCGCGCCTGTGGCGACGCTGGAGGTGCCGTACTCCGTGCTTGACCGGGGTATCGAACCCGAACTCCTGCCTTTTTGCCGTGACAAAGGGATCGGTATGATTGCTTATGGGGCCATGGCCGGGGGTATTCTGACCGGGAAATACGCCAAGGCGCCCAATTTCACCCGGCGCGACGCGCGCAAGATGTTCTATACATTTTATGAGAACGAGAAGTTTGAACAGGCCCAGCGTGTTGTCCATCAGCTCCGTGCATGCCAGCGGCCGCTCAACCAGGTTGCGCTCAACTGGGTGCGTCAACAGCCCGGGGTGATGACCGTGCTGGCCGGATGCCGGGATGCCCTGCAGGTCAACGCGAACGCCCAGGCAGCGGCCTGGGATCTTGCTCCGCAGGAGCTGGCCATGATCACGGGGATCAAAGGATAAGGCATGGTCGATACCGATCAGGTGCATGCTGCTGTTGTTGCACGCTTCCCTTTATTTGGCCCGAATAAACGCCAGGAGATGGCCCGCCTGGTGTTTGAGATCGCCAAGCGCGAGGCCCTGACGCCAGGGGCTGTGGTGGACGCGGTTCCTGCCGGGTGCACCGCTTATCCCGCGGTCAAGGACCATCTGACGGCGCGGCGTTTTCCCTTGGCATCTGCCCGGGGGAAAGTGTCGGCATCTTTCACGGCGATTGATATCGCGCCTTCTGATGCCATGCCCCTGACGCGCGCGCAACAAGTGCCGGCCCCCCGGCGCGTCTTTGTTGAAGACGGCGTCGAGGGATCTGTTCCTCTGAAGCGTGCCAGGATTAAATTCCCTTCAGCGGCATTTATACCTATCCGCAGTTATAAAGAGTACAGGGTTGGCCAGGCGCCTGCGGGGGCGGCATATAACAGGCGCACCGAGGAACTATTTTTGGTTCGCGGTGAATACGGCCAGGTGCGGTCCTGCCCGTGCTCACCGGGCGTTGTCCCCTGCGGGTATCATAATATCGACCTGGGGGTCGGGTGCCCTTTTGAGTGTTCCTATTGTTTCCTGCAGAGCTATGCCAACGCGCCGGGGATTGTTATTCCCGCATCCCTGGCGGGGGCTTTTGACGCGTTTGAGCGTTACGGGAAGGACATCCGCGTGGGGTCCGGGGAAACCACGGACTCATTGGTCTTTGACGACCTGACCGGTTTTTCTGCCGGGATTGTTGAGTTTTTTCGTAAGCGTCCGGCAAGCGTATTTGAGTTCAAGACCAAGAGCGACAATATCGCCGGGCTTCTGGGTGTCAGGGCCGCGTCCAATATTGTGGTGGGCTGGTCCGTAAACCCACAGGCCGTGATTGATCGGGAAGAATATTTCACGGCCAGCCTCGCCGCCCGGCTTGAAGCGGCCCGGCGTTGTGCCGCCCACGGGTATCGGATTGCATTCCATTTTGATCCTGTCATTGCCGCGCCGGGGTGGGAAGCGGCCTATGCGTCGGTGATCAAGGATGTTTTCAAGGCGGTCCCTGCCGCAAGCATCGCCTGGATCAGTGCAGGGACTTTGCGCATGACCGCCGCGCAAAAGAAAACCATTGAAAATCGTTTTCCTGAGAATACAATCCTTGATGCGGAACTTCTGGCGGCGGAGGATGGCAAGCTGCGGTATGCGCCTCTGGTGCGGCAGGATATCTATGTTAAAATGATAACTCGGCTCAGGGAGCATACTGTTTCGGCAACGAAGCTATATCTTTGCATGGAAACTGTTTCCATGTGGGATTCTATCCGGGGGGTATTTTATGGAATATTTTAGGAAAGAGTACGGTGCTCCAGAAAGGAAAAAGATAGATGCTGCCACATGGATACGTATCGGTTTATTGAGTCTGCTCGGCCTTGCGGGGGCTCTGCTGGTCGGGGGGGTGATCTGGTTTTTTGTCACGTTCACGTCGATCGATATCAAGGGCAAAAATATCCACATCCTTTACCCCAGGGGATGGCGGGTCGATAGGCCTGCCCAGGCGGATGTCGTGGCGGGTTTTGTTTCTCCCAAGGAGAACGCGCTCGACCAGTTTGCCGAGAATGTGGTCCTGTCGACCTATGACATGTCCCGCGACCCGCTGACAACGGAAAAATACGTCGAGGTCATGATCAAGCAGATGAACGCGGTTTTTTCGAATATCAGGCTTGTGGACAAGGGCTATTTTCTGGTGGCGGGGCGTTCGGGGTACCGTTTGGTTTTCCGGGTTGACGAGGCCGTGCCGAAGATTATTGTCGTGTACGCGTTCACCATTGAAGACACGGGTTACAACATGCTTTATATGGGCGCCGAGGACCGGTATCCCAAGGACCGGCCGTTGACCGATATGATGGCGCTCATGCTGAGGGCGAAATATTGACACACGCGGCGGTTGTGGCAGAAGCGGTGAAAGTCCAGGCGGTGTGTCCGGTTTATGGCACTTGCGGGGGGTGCCAGTATCAGCATATTTCGTACCCTGAAGAACTTGCCCTTAAAGAAGGGCAGGTGAGGGATCTTTTACGCGTCCAGCTCCCCCTGGAAGATCATGTTTTTCTTCCTGTTTACCCGTCACCTAAAATATTCCATTACCGCAGCCGCCTTGACCTCAAGCTGGTCCAGCGGCGAAACGGTGAATTGCACGTCGGTTTTTCCGGTACGGCAAGAGGCCCCGTGATCGAGATCGACACATGCCCTATTGCCATGGAAGCTGTCGCGGACTTCATCCCGCGCCTGCGTCAGGAGGCTGCGGCCAAGATCCCCAAAGACTACCGCATGGCTAATCTTACCGTACGCTGTGGTGATGCCGGGGTGGTGCATTGGGGAGGTATCGGGCACAAGTCCCTGCGGATGGAGGCGCGCGATTATTTTTACACGGATATTTTAGGTCGGCGGATCTGTTATTCCCTGGACACTTTCTTCCAGTCGAATCTCTCCATCCTGCCCGGGCTCATGGATTTCTTACGGGCGCAGGATATCTGGAGCAAAGAGGCCTTGTTGCTTGATCTTTACGGCGGGGTGGGGCTTTTCGGGCTTTGTGTGAATGACCTTGTCGCCGGTGTGGTCAATATCGAGGAGAATGTCCATGCCGTGCGTCTGGCCAAATATAATATTTCGGCCCTTGGTTTTACCAATGTGCAGGTGAAGGAAGGCCGGGTGGAGGATATTTTGCCCCGCATCCTGGCGGAAGCGCCCTCGGCCCAGAACGTGGTGATGGTCGATCCGCCGCGCGCCGGCCTGAGCCAGGGGGCGCTGGAACTTTTAAACGGGATGGAGCGGGTGCGGCATCTGGTGTACCTTTCCTGCGACCCTTCAAGCCTGGCCCTCAACCTTAAAGGCCTTGCGGATGGCGGGTGGCGTGTGGTGCTGGTCAGGCCGTTTGACTTTTTTCCGCGAACGCGGCATCTGGAAACACTGGTTATTCTTCAAAGGAACTGACATATGGCCGACGCATTATGGATCAGGCAGTTACCTCTGGGCGACATGGGAAATTTTACCTATATCATTGCCGACCGTGCGTCCGCTGAGGCGTTGGTGATCGATCCATCGGCCCCGCCCGTTGCGATCATGGCTGTCTTGAAAAAGGAGGCGTTGACGCTTAAAGGTGTCCTTCTCACGCACGGCCATTTCGATCATGTGGTGGATGTCAACATGTACACGGTGCCGGTTTATCTTTCGCGGGACGAGGCCGGCGCCTACACCCCTGCGGCTAAGAATCTTGTGAGGACGTCTGATGGTGATAAGATCCCGCTGGGTGCCTTCACGGTGGAATGCCTGCATACGCCCGGGCATACACCCGGCTGCCAATGTTTCGGGGTGGACGGGAATCTTTTTACCGGCGATGTTCTTTTTATTGATGCGGTAGGACGCACGGATTTCCCCGGAGGTTCATCGGAGGCGCTTTTTACAAGTCTCCAGCGTCTCAAGCGCCTGCCGCCGGCGACCATGGTCTGGCCCGGGCACAATTATGGCGCCCTCCCGCATGCCGCGCTCGGTGCACTTTGCCAGTCCAATCCGTTTCTGGTGTGTGAAAGCATGGCTGAATTCCGCGAATATCTCGGATAAGAAGAATGAGAATATGGATGAAATTTTTCCTTCCGCCGTTATAATATGCCCTTGAAGCGCAATCAAAAAAAGGACAATGTATGCTCGACATGAAATTTATCCGGGATAACACTGAATTTGCTCGCCGCGGCCTTGCGGCCAAGAATGCGGCCGGACGCCTGGACGAACTCCTGGCCCTGGATGAAGAGCGCCGCAGGCTTCTGGTCAGGGTGGATGAACTGCGTGCGCGTAAGAACGCGGCCAACGACCAGATCACCCGGCTCCTTAAGGAAAAGAAACCGCCCCAGGACGCCATTGCCTCCATGAAATCCGTGGCCGCTGAGATCGATGCCCTGGAAGGGCCGCTGGGTGAGCTGGAACAAAAGATCACGGGTATTCTCCTTTATATTCCCAATATCCCGCACCCATCCATTCCCGTGGGCGGCCCCGACAAAAACAGGGTGGCCCGCACCTGGGGTGACAAACGCGTGTTCGATTTCAAACCCAAGGATCATGTTGAACTTGTCGAGAGGCTCGATATCATCGATTTCAAGCGCGCGACCAAGATCAGCGGCGCGAATTTTATCCTGTACAAGAGGGCCGGGGCCCTGCTGGAACGCGGGTTGATCAATTTCATGCTCGACCTGCACACCCGTGAACACGGCTACGTTGAGGTGTTCCCGCCGGTGCTGGTGAACGCCGCGTCCATGACAGGGACAGGCCAGCTCCCGAAGATGAAGGATGACATGTATCATCTGCAGGAGGATGACCTGTATTTGATCCCGACCGCCGAAGTGCCGGTGACCAACATTTATCGTGATGAAATATTGGATGAAGCTCAGCTGCCGCTTTATCATACGGCATATTCGCCCTGTTTCCGGCGTGAGGCCGGGTCTTACGGCAAGGACACGCGGGGCCTGATGCGCGTGCACCAGTTCAACAAGGTGGAGCTTGTCAAGTTCGTGAAGCCGGAAACCTCTTACGATGAGCTTGAAGCGCTGGTGGTCAACGCGCAGAAAGTTTTTGAACTGCTGAAGATCCCTTACCGCGTGCTTGAGCTGGCATCGGGAGATATCAGTTTTTCGGCCGCCAAGTGCTATGACATCGAGGTGTACGCCCCGGGCCTGGACAAGTGGCTGGAGGCATCCAGCTGTTCCAATTTCGAGGATTTCCAGGCGCGCCGCGCGAATATCCGTTACAAGGGCAGGGATATGAAGAAGCCCGCGTTCGTGCATACCTTAAATGGTTCCGGCGTGGCGACCCCGCGCACGGTGATCGCGATCATCGAGAACTACCAGCAGGATGACGGGACCATTGCCGTGCCCGACGTTCTTCAGCCGTACATGAACGGCCTAAAAGTCATCACGCCCCCCAGGGGCCAGATCCGTTAAGACGGGCAATTTAAAAGGAAAGAAGGCGGTTATGGTTGAACGGCTCCTGGTGGTCCTCAAGTTTATCCTGGCGATCCTTTTATTGCCGCTGGTGATCGGCACGGTCGTGGCGCTCCAGGGCGAGACGGCCAAACTGGCGCCCGACCTTCAGCACGCGATCCTGCATGGCACGATCGCGTATGTGCTCATGAAGTTCTTTGTGTATGATTTTGATGCGGTGTACAAGTACGGGCAGAACATTGTGGGTGCCTGTTTTCAGTTTTTAAAACCCCTGATGAATTTTGCGCCGTATGTCATCCCGATCTATACGATCTTTTTGGTCATCGCGTATGCGATCGTCAAGGTGATGGGGAAGATGGGGCCTAACAATGACCTGGCGCCCGTGTTTTTCGCGGTCATTGCCTTCAGTTTTGCCATGCATATCATCCTGACGGCCCAGGATCTTTACAGCAAGGATTCCATGGCCGGAAAGCCGGATTATTTCTTCGGCATGGCGCTTATTTTTATCGTCGACGTATTCTTCATGGCGCTTCTTTTGAACCTCGCGGTGAGCGGTTTTTCTTTCGTCGAATTCTTCAAAGAGCTTTCCGTTTCATCCGCGAAGATCTACACCATGGTCTTCAAACAGCTTTTTGTGCGGTAGAAATCACTTTGATCCCGCATTTTGCAATAGGAACAGAGGAATGCGGGATAACCCCGGCTTTTCTGGACGATAAAAGATATGGAAGCCGACGATTTTGCATCCGCACTATTTTGTGCGCAGGGACAGTCGATAAAATGGTGCTATTGCAAAATCTGGGTTGATGACATTTATTGCTTAAAATATTCCTGGTGGCGGAAAAATGATTTTGAAACGCTGTTGATGAAATATGCTATATTTAAGCCGCATTTTTCAATAGAAAGAGGTAATGCGGGTTGTCTTGTCCCGGCCGGTGAAGGCCGGGAAACCAGGGCCTTTTCTAGACGGTGAAATTGTGGAAGGCCAGTTGAAATAACAACGCATGTTTTTGTGCAAACGGTTTCGTCGATGAAAGACGGCTATTGCACAATCCGGGTTTAAAATTCGATTTTATTGTTTATCGAATATCGCGATGATCCAGTTTCTGGAGAGGTGGCAGAGTGGCCGAACGCGGCGGTCTTGAAAACCGTTGACCCAAAAGGTCCGTGAGTTCGAATCTCACCCTCTCCGTTTTTTTGTTACATGATGTGAGATTCGAAGGAGCCCCGCTGGATGCGACGAATAGGAGCATCCTATAGGCGGGGCGGATGGCCGACCCGAAAGAAGCGAAGCGACTGGAGGGCGCCGAATCTCACCCTCTCCGTTCTTCTTCGCCCCTTAAACAAATAATTGTGGTAGGGCTTCGAAGCAACAGGTTTTTCACACCGTGAAGAATACGGGAACCCAGGCTTTTCTGGAAGGTACAGAAGAGGCTTGGGTTTCCGTTTTTAGAGTGACACGAGAGGATCCGAAGGATCCTTGTTAGATGCGACGAATAGAAGTCCTTTACTTGGAAATTTTTTGTAACTTTAGAGTCGCTTGTCTGTGACAGATGATAGAATCAGCAAAAAGGAGGGGCGGGGTGAAAAATGTTTTTGATCGATTCAAGTCTTTGTCAGCGGGCATATTGATCTTTCTTGTGGTTGTGTCGGTCCAGAATGTATTGGCCCAGAACAGTGATCTTTCCCGACAACTGAACGCCGGTCAGGGCACAGTCGAGTTCACGGTCAAGGTGCTGAACCCCGACTTTGCGGATGGCGAGAACCTGGTCCTGTTCCAGGGCAGCTCTGTCGACGGGAAAGAGTTCTACGAGATCCAGATGATCGGGGATGATCTTCTAGCCCTCAGGGATTTTACCCCGTGTGTCAGGAGTGTGGTGCGTGCTCCCCACGATTTCAAGGCCGGTGAACGCTACAAGCTCATCCTGTCGTGGAATGGCGCCACGACCAGATTCTTCATCAACGACAGCGAGATCACGGGTACGAATCTTCTGGTGAATGACGATGAGGAAAGGCATGTGCCGTTTGTCAAATTTAACGGTGCGGACCGTTTGGGCATCAGTGACATCCGGATTACGGCACACACGTCGATCAGTCCCGAGGCTGCGGACCGGGATTTTGCCGAGCATTGCCAGTGTCCCCAGCTGAATCGTCTTGGGGAGGGCAAGGCGCAGGAAGAATACAAAGGCATTGCGCTGTTCGGTTTTCCGGATGAGGCGTCACGAAGTGCGGTGAAGGGTTTCATTGATATCTTGCCCGCAGCCATGTCCGGGGCATTGAAGCGCGTCATCTTCGTCGATGATGCCCAAAGGCTTCTGGGGTATCAGGGCTTGACGGTCTCCAGCGACACATTTTATTTGAGAAAAGGATTTGAGGCGGACACCTTTTTCCACGAATCCGCGCACACCTTTGATATTCTCCATGGTGAGAATGACAGTCAGGCGTGGAAAGAGAAGTTTTTTAAAAAGGAAGAGCGACCCGCGTTTGCGACAGGTCCGGTGGAAATGGATCAAAAGAACGGCAGTGTGCTGGGGATGCTGGATGACACCAGCCCCAGAGAGCAGCTGGCCCAGTTTACCGGACTGCTTTACGGCACGTACCTTAAGAACAAACCCGCGGTTTCGATCGCGGCCGTCGATCCGCTTGGAAAAGAGAAACTGGATTTTCTGCTCGAGCACGGATTTATCACGCAGGAGATCCATGACAAGGTCATGTCCCAGATTAAAGGAGGCCGGTAATGTCCAAAAGATTTGTCCTGGCAATGCTGGGGCTTATGTCGGGCGTCTTTATTTTCCCATCGGTATTGTTGGCCCAGGTCAAGGCCGTGGACATTGCGCTCGATAGCAAGAATTTTACGCAGATCGACTGGCCGCAGGATACGACGGAAGCCGCTTTGCCGATCACCTGGAAGGGTTGCATGGCAGAAGATGTCATGAGCCGTCTAAGTCCGGTGAAGCCCGGGAAGGTGACCGTGCTGCCGAAATTCCAGGGCCAGGAGCAGGCATATGGTTATCTTAAGCTCGGCCGTTTGCCGGACAACCGGTTCTATTTTGTCATGGACGTCATGGCGCCCGACAAGATGCTCATGTATTTCGATTTCAACCACAACGGGCGGCTGGATGACGATGGGCCCGGTCTTGTGAATGAGGGCGAGGCCATTAAGCCCGGGGAAGCCGGATTTGCAACTTACCTTCAGGTGCCATGGCGTTTATTGGTCCCTGGCTCGACGTTCAAGGGCACGTTCAAGGTCTGGTTCTTTATTAATAATCTCGAATGGTCCCTCAAGGGGTTTTCTCACGCCAGCCATACGTTCCTTAAAGGAAGCCTGGCCCTGGGAGGGGTGACGCACACGGTCTACATCCACGACCAGGCGGAGAATGACAATGACGCGGACCTGACCAATGACGGGATCTACTTTAAGGTCGCGGAAGGCAAGGTCAGGTTTGTGTCAAGAAAAGAGATGTCTTCAGGCGTTGACATTGACGGAACGGCGTACAAGTTCAACATTTTTTATCCCCAAAACAGCGTCGTTGCCCCGGGAACCCCGGGGGTGAACAGCCAGGCCATGGATGAGGAGCCGCTTTCTACGGCGACACGAGACTGGAAGTCGAAACTTAAAGGCAGAAGGATCATTGTTGTTCCGCCAGGATCCAGCATCGAGGCCGAGCTCAAGAAACAGAAGTGAGCTAATACGGGAAGAGTGATTCCTTAAGTTAAAATCATTGCTGTCCAAATTAAGCGTAGCCGACCTTGTGTCGGCCCGTTGCGCCGGGCGGACATAAAGTCCGCCCCTACGCCAAATTCATATCCCAAATAGCATTGACCGACGACATATGCTGTCCCAATTGGACATATATGATTTCAACTGGCCTTCCACAATTTCACCGTCTAGAAAAGGCCCGGGTTTCCCGGCCTTCACCGGCCGGGACAAGACAACCCGCATTACCTCTTTCTATTGAAAAATGCGGGTTAAAAGGACGGTCATGGGGCGTGAAGTTGTTGTGGCGGTCACGCAAGGCAAACTGGACCTTGGGCCATGGGAGCAGATATTTTACGGTGAGTTCGATGGGCAAAGGAAGAAACGGGTCTTGATCAAAATAATCGGGGAATAACGATGTCGAATAAACTTAAAGTGCTGGTTGAAAAGCCGGAGGAGCAAAAGCTGCGTGACCTGGGCGTGAGATCCTGGCCGATATGGATCAAAGAGATCTCGACGTTTGACTGGGAATATGATGAAAAAGAGGTTTGTTTATTCCTGGAAGGTGACGTGACGGTCAAGACGCCCTTTGAGACGGTTTCATTTGGGAAAGGGGATCTGGTGACATTCCCGCAGGGGTTAAGCTGTAGATGGCATGTGAAACAGCCTGTGCGCAAGCATTACAAATTCGGCGACGTGTGACGGGGCTTGACCTTATTTTGACAGGTGTGCATATTGATAAATGGCTATGGTCTGTGCGGATCTGTAAGGGCGGGATGCTAAAGTTAGTTGAAACTCGATAAAAAAGAAGGGCAGGGTTCTCCTAAAATAGGGTTTGCAAAGACTCTATTTTAAAAAAGGAGGATGAACCCATGCCCGAATTCAATGTAGCAAGGAAGCGCGGAAAAGCC